>CAZEWJ010000001.1:0-195494 GCA_964515875.1 uncultured Ignavibacteriaceae bacterium
TCATTCTTTTGATAAATAAAGGCAATCCCTTTATTGGTAACTCGCAATGACAAATTCAGACTCCTTTCTCCGTTAGGAGTTAAATGTTTGTAGAAATAAATGCCTTTACGTAAATAGAACTCCGTAGGAGTTCAACAAAGATTTCAAATATAATCCTAATGTCATGTGGGAATTAATAAAATCTAACCAGAGAAAATCCATCTTTCTTTTTTTAGGGATGGCTGTAACTTTGGTTTTACTCGGTTATTTAATCGGTAGTACATTCGCTCCTGATGGTGGTGGATTATTTGGAGTTTCAATTGCAATTATTATTTGGACGGTTTTGTCTATAGTAAGCCTTACTGCCGGCAGCTCTTTAATGCTTTCCATAAGCAAAGCACAGGAAGTTACACCGGCAGTTCACCAACAGCTATTTAATGTTGTTGAAGAGATGAAGATTGCATCAAACCTGCCTGCTATACCAAAGGTTTATATAATAAATACCGAAGCTATGAATGCTTTTGCAACCGGTAAAAGTCCATCCAATAGTGCTGTAGCAGTAACAGCAGGTTTGCTATCAAAATTAAACCGCGATGAACTGCAGGGAGTTATTGCTCACGAAATTTCCCATATACTTAACAGGGATACCCGGTTTATAACTTATGCTGCTGTAATGCTTGGAAGCATTGTTATAATCTCGCAAATTTTTTTAAGAGGAATGTTTTATTCCGGCTCCGGTAGAAGATATGGTTCAAAATCCAAAGGCGGCGGACAGGCACAAATAATTTTTCTTGTGATTGCAATTCTCTTTGCAATCCTGGCTCCGATTATGGCAAGGCTGCTTTACTTCGCAATCTCCCGGAAGAGGGAATATCTCGCCGATGCTTCTGCAGCAAGATTAACAAGATACCCTGAAGGGTTAGCTTCAGCGTTAGAAAAAATTTCTGATTGTACCGACGAACTTCCTTCAGCAAATAAAGTTACTGCTGCTTTATATATTGCAAATCCTTTAAAGAAGAAAGGAATGAAGCTTTCAGATTTAACCAGCACCCATCCGCCGATATCTGAAAGAATAAAAATACTAAGAGGAATGATGCACGGGCATGGAGTAAATTACAATGATTATCAAAAGGCATTTTCATCAATCAAAAAATCTTCTTCTACGATTATCCCTGCTTCAGGGTTAAGTGATAACAATGCAATTCCTTTAAGAGAAGCCGACCAACAATTGACAGAGCAGCAATCAGCAATTGATGAAAAAAGAAAGATGGGGGATATTATGATGGCAGTGAATAACTATTCTTTATTAACCTGCAAGTGCGGATTAAAAATAAAAATTCCACCAGCCTTTGGGACAAATAAATCTGAAATTATTTGCCCCAAATGCGGAACCGTTAATAAAGTTTCTTTCGCAAAGCAGATAAGTGTTTAATACATTTTGATATTAGATATAAACTTGATGAAAATGCTGATTAATAAAGCCCACCCCTTTCGTTCCCCTCCCAAGAGGGGAAAAGCCCGCTTTTTCTTTTTCTATTTGTCCCCTCCCTGGAGGGGATTAAGGGGTGGGTCAAATTGCGCAGTGAGAAGTTTAACTAAGTTTAATAAAAATCTCGGAATAATTTATGAAACTCTTCGTTGGTACAAGCGGATACAGCTACAAGGAATGGAAAGGGAATTTTTATCCTGAAGACATTTCTCCAAAAGATATGCTTAGCTATTATGCAAAACATTTCTCAACGGTAGAGATAAACAATACGTTTTACCGCATTCCCAAGAAAGAAGTTTTTGAATCCTGGAAAGAGCAAGTCCCTGCAAAATTCAGGTTTATTCTCAAAGCCCCGCAGATGATAACTCACATTAAAAGATTAAAAACTGATACTAAAGAGATAGTTGAATACTTTGCAGAAGTTTCATCAGCTTTAAAGGAAAAAAGGGGAGTGGTGCTTTTCCAGCTTCCGCCAAGTTTTAAGCTTAACCTTGAGAGGCTTGATGAGTTTATAAACATTGTTCCCAAAGAAATAAAAGCTGCATTTGAATTCCGGCATGAAGAATGGTTTGTTGATGATGTTTATAATCTTTTAAAGAAAAGAAATTTTGCTCTCTGCCTTTCCGATACTGATGAAGAACCGGTTAAAGAATTAATTAACACTGCCGACTGGAGCTATCTCCGTTTAAGAAGGATAAACTACACAAAGAAAAACCTTACCGACTGGCATAAAAAAATTGTGGAACAATCCCGCAATGCGGGATGGAAAGAAGCTTACATCTTTTTTAAGCATGAAGAAGAAGGAAAGGGACCTGAGTTTGCGAAGAAGTTTATTGAGTTGTGTAGTTTTTAGATTGTAAATCCTATTTGTTTTTTAGGGTTTGTCTCTTCCTTTATTAATTGTTTTATAGCTTCGAAAATTAAATTTATCTGCTCTTGTTGTTCTTCAAATCTTTCTTTCGTTTCTTTTCAAGTTCTTTTAATTTGTTAGCAAGAGATTCATTGCTTTGCAGAAACTTTCTTAGTTGAACAAAGGCTCTCATTATGGCAATATTTACTTGTACAGCTTTTTCACTATTCAAAACACTTGATAACATTGCGACACCCTGTTCTGTAAATGCAAACGGAAGATATTTTGTATGTTGTCCTCTCTTTAAGATCACAGTTTGTGATCTTAAAGACTGGTATTCTTTCTTTGTTAACTGAAACATAAAATCTTCCGGGAAGCGATTCAGATTTCTTCTTACAGCTTGTTTTAAAACCCTGGTTTCAACTTCATATAACTCAGCTAAATCAGAATCTAGTAAGACCTTTTCATTTCGGATTAAGTATATTTTAGAAGCGATTTTTTCAACTGGGATTAATGATTTGTTTTTCAAGCCTTGCCCCATCGTGTTTTATTTTTATATGCAAATTGTTGAATTAGATTTTAAGAATCAATAATTTTTTTCTTAAGAATCTCAGAATAGAACTGGATGAAGTTTACATCTTCTTTAAGCATGAAGAAGAAGGAAATGGGCCTGAGTTTGCAAAGAGGTTTATGGAATTGGGGTAGTAAAATATTTACTGTTTATTTAGTATTTTTTTATTGTAAAATCACTTATAAATCTCCTTAATAGGTAAAGAAACACTATGGGAGAAAGTAATAAAAATAGGATTCCACCAACTATATTCATTTAAAAATGGTTCGGTTTTTATCACTGAGGTTTTAAATTGTAAGGACTTAGTGGAATCTATAAATTTGTTTACTATTTAATTCAATTTTTCTACTCATTAAGGATATTCTTTCCCAATTCCATATCTTTCCATTTCATTTTTATACATGTTGGATAAATCTTTATGGAAGATATTTTAAGATATTATGCAATTGACTGGATGGCAATGTCTGCTACATTATTTGCCGTTTGGATGCTGGGCAATAAAAATAAATATGGATTTGTTTTTTTTATCATTTCCAATATCCTATGGATGATAGTTGGAGTATTAACTCAAAGCTCTGCAATTCTTGTGGGCAATTTTATCTTCTTACTTATAAATCTTCGCGGGTTTTTAAAATGGCTTAAGAAAGAAAAAGAAGAGGAGTTGAAATCAATTTAGTTTAATCGTCAATTCTCTCTCCCTAAACTTAGAACATGAGGTTTTGATATGTTATGGAAAATTGAGAGGCATTAAAGATGCAGAATAATAAAGCTTTTAAAAATTATCTTTTTGAATTCCTTGTTGTCTTCATTGGTATAATGATGGCGTTTGGATTGAATAGTTGGTGGCTGGGAGTAAAGGGAGGCAATCTAGAAAAAAAATACTTAATAGGACTAAAAAGCGATACCGATAAAAACATAACAGCACTTACCGGCTTAATTGAAATAGCTGAAGATAATTACAATGCAATCCAGAAAATTGTTGGAATGATTTCGAAAAATGATTATAAAGTTGATACAATAATTCATTACTCAGTCAGGATGGTTTATCTTTTTGAGTTTAAACAGAATTCAATAACATTTGAAACATTGAAAGCATTAGGCAATCTTCAGATAATTTCTGATTATGATTTAAGAAATAAAATTGTTGAAGTGTATAATCATTACTCACGTATAGAGAAGTTTGATGAGATGTACAGAAAATACATTGATGATTATGTAATTCCATTTATGTGGAAAAATATTGATATGATTACCGGTAAACCTGTTAACACAAATTTTGTTAAACAGGTAGAATTTAAAAATGTGCTTACGGGTTATCTTCTTATGCTTACGCAGCAGCTTGATGGCTACAAGAAGGGGCTTGAGAAAAGTAAAGAGTTGAAAGAGATGTTATAATTTGTCATTGCTTCTCCCGACTAAAGTCGGGAGAAGCAATCTTATAAATTAATTGGCAATATTATCATTTGAGATTGCTTCGCTCTCCCGCAAAGCGGGATCACTCGCAATGACGCTGAGTCATTATTTCTCACACTCATCTAATTAATTAATCAAAATTTAAAACCTTTTTCTCATTCCTGTAATTATTTTGCTAATTTAGAATCAAACAAAATATTTCTTTACAAATGAACGCACTTGAAGTAAAAAACCTTACTAAAACTTTTGAAAAAGTAACCGCTGTTGATAATGCATCTTTCGCTGTACCCGAAGGGTCTGTCTTCGGATTGATCGGAAGGAACGGGGCAGGGAAGACAACTACTTTAAGAATGATAATGAACATCTACCAGCCGGATTCAGGTGAGATTGTTTTCAGAGGAAAAAAGGTTGGGCAGGATTTTAAAGATTCGGTCGGTTATCTTCCTGAGGAACGCGGGCTTTATAAAAAAATGAAAATTATTGATATTCTTCTTTTCCTTTCGGAACTCAAAGGTAAGAGGGGAAAAGAGGTTGAAAAGAAAGCTAATGACTATCTTGAAAGATTTGAATTAACGGATAGAAAAAATTCTAAAGTTGAAGATCTCTCCAAAGGAAACCAGCAGAAGGTCCAGTTTATAGCAACAATATTGCACGATCCTGAATTCCTGATCTTTGATGAACCTTTCGCCGGACTCGACCCGATAAACACAAATCTCCTGAGGCAAATAATACTTGAAATGAAAGGCGAGGGAAAAGTTATAATCTTTTCAACTCACCTAATGGATTTTGCAGAAAGGATGTGCGACAATATCGCAATGATAGACCAGGGGAAAATTATTCTTAATGGTGAGCTTGATGAAATCAAAAAGAAGTTTGCAAACAGGAATGTAAGTATTAACTATGAAGGCGACATCTCTTTCCTTAAAGGCAATCCTATAATTGAGCATATAGATGATTTTGGAAACACGACTGGAATCAAAGTTAGGAAGCCGGAACATACACAGGAGCTTTTAAGGCTTCTTGTTGAGCATAATGTTGTAATAAAAAAATTTAACGCAGATGAGATCTCGCTCCATGAAATATTTGTCTCCTTAGCAGGGAAAGAGGCAGGAAATGTTTAACAGGAGAACTCTAGTCATAATAAGGCGCGAGCTTAAAACAAAGCTGATGAATAAGTATTTCATTATAATGACGGTTCTTGTTCCCGTATTTATGTTTGGGCTTATTGGAGTACAGGTATTAATCTATACTGCATCCGAAGACGAGAATCCCAGTCTTCTTATGATATCCGAGGCAGAAAATATTTCAAAGAGACTTAAAAATGAATTTGATGAATATGGTGAAGTTAAACTGGGGAATTACAAGATCACTTATGGAACATTTGATAGTTCTGCTTTTGCAAAACGATTAACAGATTTAAAGGATGATCTTCTTAATGAAAAACTGACTGGCGTTGTTTATGTTCCGCAGAAAGCATTGCTTAATAAAAATGTAAGATACTATTCATCCAATCCTACCAACAGGACTTTCTTCGATAAAATAAGACCGGGTATAAATAAAGCCCTCATTAATATTTATTTTGAAGATAAGCAGCTTTCCCGTGAAGATGTTGATTTTGCAAGAAACAATGTTGAGATAACCGGCTTCCGTGTTACAAAAGATGAAAAGGTTGAAGAGGAAGGATACGGCAATCTTGTAGCATTATTTCTTTTTTCACTTCTTCTTTATATGGCATTGATATTTTCAGGGCAGATAACGATGCTTTCAGTTGTTGAAGAAAAGAGCAACAGGATAGTTGAAGTTCTTCTCTCATCAGCATCGAGCACAGAGCTGATGGCAGGCAAAGTTATAGGTACTGTTATAGTTGAAGTAATACAAATGACTATCTGGCTTTTACCTGTAATACTGCTTATTTCAACTTCCTGGTTTATGCTGCCTGCAGAATTTATGCTGCAGCTTGACTTAAGCTTCATACTTTACTTCTTAATAAATTTTACAATTGCTTTATTTACTTTTGTCGGTTTGTTTGCAACAGTGGGAGCGATATTTGATAACCCGCAAGATGCACAATCCGGTGTATGGCCTTTAATGATATTGGTTATTATACCATTTTTAATTGCAATGAGTTTGCAGTCTAATCCCCAAAGTAATGTTGCAAAAATAACTTCGCTGCTACCTTTTACTTCCTTGTTGGTGATGCCTGCAAGGTTTGTCCTTGTAGATGTACCTGTTTGGGAGCTTGCCTTATCCTTTGCAATTAATCTTGCAGTGCTCTTTGCAATCTTTCCTCTGGCAGGGAAAATTTATAGAGTTGGAATTCTCGTTACAGGCAAAAAGCCAAAATGGTCTGAAGTTAGGAAATGGTTGATGATGAAGGGATGAGGAATATTAATGGAGATATTTCAAGAGCAGATTTATAAATTTTCCTTACCTACCGATATGCTTTACATAAAAATAAAAAAGGGAGCCGGAGCTCCCATTCTTAACTTAAAGGAATTAATTAAACTTACTTTTTTTGCGAATAAAAAAGATCGGGTCTCATCATACCATCTTTATGTTCAAACTTTTGGGTTATTGCCATCATACGTTTTAATAACTTGCTTCCTTCTTCTCCAAGCTGTTCATCCTGCCTGTCTGATAATGTTGCCCAATCAACTCTTCCTTTTGCCGGCTGAACAAAAATAATATACGGCATATCTGTTCCTATTCCTCCAAAATAAACTCTGTACCCTTCTTCAATATTCTTTGAGTCGTAAAGAGTTTTATAATCTTTCAGGATTTGATTCATTTCATTTTCTTTACCGGGAATAACATTTATATAATCACAAGGCACTAAGAATCACTAAGAAAGATTTCAATTTATAATTCATCTTCTTCATCTAGCTCAGAAAGAAGGCTCAGTACGTCAAGATGGTTAGTGCTCATTTGTAAATGTCCATCAGAATCAATGGGCCACTCTTCAAGCTCGCGGTCTGTATAAAGCTCAACTCCGTTTCCATCAGGGTCTTTAAGATAAATTGCTTCTGATACTCCGTGATCAGAAGCTCCTTCAATAGGATAATTTTTTTCGTAAAGTCTTTTTAAAACTCTTGCAAGCTCTTTCCTGCTGGGATAAAGAATTGCGAAATGATATAAACCTGTAGTTCCTGGTGGCGGAGGAGGAGCTCCTTTTCCACTCCAGGTGTTTAATCCTATATGGTGATGATAACCTCCTGCTGAAAGAAAAACAGCAGAATCACCGTAATTAGTTGTTATTTCAAATCCAAGAAGATCTCTGTAGAAAGCTAATGATCTTTGCAGATCGGAGACTGTTAAATGAATATGGCCAATTCTAACATCAGGATTAACTTTAAATTCCACTTTTATTCCGTTAATAATTTTATTTACTCAATCGTTTAAATTTCATCAGAAATTTGTTCTATTACTTCTTCATTCGCTATTTTATCATCAACACTAAAGACAATAAATACTTTCCCACCCTACTTCCCAGTAAATTCATCAAAGCTTGCTTTCATTCTTTCTGAAGGAGAATAATTTCCGAACCTTGCTCTTGCAGTTACAGGCTTGATCTGAATACCAAATGCTTTATCCCCAACCCAGCCGAGATAGTCAATATCACCGCACAAATCAGGATCAAGTTCTGGCTCGAAAGTATCAAAGCTGAATTGTGGAAATTCTTTTTTAATTGTATTAATTACAAGCATCAGTCGATATATTTGAAGTTAAGGTTCATTCTACTTTTTTTAATCTGTAGATCCATGCTGAAAATGTTATTTATTTCAATACCTAAAGGTGTAAGAATTATTTGATCATATTCAGATGTAGATGGTAACCTTTCTACTAACCCAAGTTCTATACAATAATTAGAACACCAATTTAGAAATTCCTGCATAGTTCTACTTTTATAAGAAACCTTAAACAAACCTCTCGCTATATCCAATTTACTTTGTTCAAAGTTGTGCTTTTTAGGAAGCCACGAACCGTCTGTCACTTCTATAAATCTTAAAAACCAATAAATATTAACCTTGTGAATTTTATTTTCCCAATTACCATTAGTTAAAACACTAATGAGTAATCGTTTTTGTTTATTTGTTAAGTCAATTGAAGAAACATTTTGTGTTCTATACACAAACGGACTAATATTATCAATGTATTCTTTGCCATAATAAGTAAGAATATATTTTGAATTTACAATATTAAACAATTCGAAATCTAATGCGATTCTTTCATAGCAATTGAAATTTGTTCGACTCCTTTTAGAATTTTCAAACGGGATGTAAATTTCTTTAAATGTTAATTCACTCTTTCCAAAATCATGAAATGGCTTCATTATTTTATTTAGCCACCTTAAATAACATATCGTATAATTTCTAGGATTGGGTAATGCCAAGCCAACATTTAAACTTAATCTTTTTATTGTTCTTGAGTATAATTTCTTGGCTTCGTCTAAAGAATGTGTTGAGGTAATTACGGAATTTTGTTTTCCATACTGCTCAATAATCCTTTTCGATTTTTCGTTAGTTTCTTTTGCATATAAAATGCAATAATCTTTTTCATCAACAAATTTTATATTTTTATAATTATTAATTTGATTAAAACAATAGTCCAACTTGTTTCTATTATTTAATACAGTTTCAAGTTCTACGATCAAATGTTTGTTCTTATTGTTGGATAATATAAAATCAATCCTCCCGAAGTCGGTTGAAATTTCTTCTCCAATTATTGTAGATATATTGAAATTTAGAATTTCCCCTAACTCAGTTGGATTGTTTAATAGGGTCCATTGGATAAGCGATTCCTGCATTTTTAACTCAAATATATATTACCTTATCAGGCACTTCAATCATACTCCGGCTATCTCCATTTATTATTTTATGGTGGGTTTTCACTTTCAAAATCTTTTTTACAAATATAGTTAAAAAACCAAACTCTTTGAACGCATAATTCTAAAACTCAATAACTGATATATTTAAGAAATGTAATCATTATTCTATAAAATATTACTTCCGTTCATAATAATTAAATTGAAGTTTACGTGTAAAATAACTATTTAGTGCGGCACGAAAAATAAAAGGAGTAAAATTGTGAGAATATTTTTGCAGTTTCTTATCATTTCATCTCTTATTTTTTCAGGAATGATAAGAGGAAATTCCGATGAGGATAAAATTCTCCCGTATCCAATCCACCAGCATAAAATGGATAACGGGCTGAATGTAGTTACTGTACCTTTCGATAGTCCTGATCTTGCAGCTTTTTATTTAGTTGTAAGAGTTGGCTCAAGGAATGAAGTTGAAAAAGGGGTAACCGGCTTTGCTCATTTCTTTGAGCATATGATGTTCAGGGGAACGGATAAATACCCGCGTGAAAAGTATAATGAAGTGCTCAAATTAATTGGTGCCGGTGCAAATGCAAATACATCCAATGACAGAACAATTTATCATATGACGGGCAATGCCGAAGAGCTTGAAAAGATGTTTGACCTGGAATCAGACAGATTTAAGAACCTGAATTATTCTGAACATGACTTCAAGGTTGAGGCCGGAGCTGTGAAAGGTGAGTACACAAAAAATTATGCGAGTCCTTATTCACAACTGTATGAGAAAATGCTTAACACTGCTTTTGAGAAGCACACTTATAAGCATACAACTATGGGTTTCTTTGAGGATATAGTTGATATGCCGAACCAGTTTGAGTATTCTAAAAAATTCTTTGAACACTATTATCGTCCTGAGTATTCAACGATTGTTGTTGTTGGAGATGTAACCCCGGAAAAGGTTAATTCTCTTGCAGAAAAATATTTCGGTGACTGGAAGCTTGGTAATTATGAAGTTGACGTACCAGAAGAACCTGTGCAGACAGAAACAAAAAAAGCTCATCTTCAGAATGGAAGCATACCTCCATATTTAGGTTTGAATTTTAAAGGTCCTGCATTCAGTGATACTGAAATTGATATGCCTGCTTTAGATGTTTTGAATACGATTCTTTTTTCACAGAACTCTGAACTTTATAAAAAACTTGTTATACAGGAACAGAAGGCGAGATTCTTAGGTGGAGGAGCTGCTGATTCACGGGATCCAAATTTAATTTCTGTGCAGGCATCTTTTTATAAGAAAGAAGATATGCAGTACGTTAAAGATGAAATTATAAAAGCTATTGAAAATGTTAAAGTAAATGGTGTGGATGAAAAACTTTTATTAGAAACAAAATCTAATCTCAAATACAGATATGCAATGGGAATAGATAACCCTTCAACCATTGCGAATTCATTATGCTTTTATATTACACTAACCGGTAACCCGGAATCTCTGAATAGATTATATTCTCTTTATGATGAAGTAACTATTGATGATATAAAAGTGGTTGCTGAGAAATATTTCATTCCAACGGGTTTAACCATTGCAACAATTTCACCGGATGCAGAAGGAGGAGTAAATTAATGTTAAGTAAAACTGTAAAACTATTAATTTTAAGTTTAATTATGATAACATTTTCATTTGCGCAGGAAATAGTTCAGCTAAAGCTTCCCAACTCTAACAAAATTGTTGTTAAGCTGATGTTCAGGAATGGTTCAATTTGCGATCCTGCCGGTAAAGAAGGTTTAACAAATTTAACAGCTAATCTTATAACCCAGGGTGGAACCGGAGAACTTTCTTTTTCAGATATTCAGAATAAGATTTATCCTATGGCTGCTTCTTATTCTTCTAATGTTGATAAGGAAGTTTGCATATTTACTTTTTCTGTTCATGTTGATTGGCTTGATGAGTTTTATCCTATTTTAAAAGGATTAATTCTTAATCCTTCTTTTGATGAAGCTGATTTCCAGAGAGTAAAAGCCAACCAGCAGAATTATGTTGACCAGGTTATTCGTGCATCATCCGATGAAGAATACAGCAAGATGGCTCTTGAAGATTTTCTCTTCAGGGGAACAAACTATCAGCATATGGTTGAAGGTAAAACAGAATCGGTTAAATCAATCACTCTTGATGATGTAAAGAATCATTATAAAAAATTCTTTACAAAAAATAATTTGATGATTGGCATCGCCGGAAATTATTCCGATCAGTTTCTTGGAAAATTAAAAGAAGATTTAGCAAGCCTTCCGGATTCTAAACCAGAAATTCCGGATGCCCCAAAGATTGAAATGCCAAAAGGAATTAATGTTGAAATAGTTTCCAAAGATGGTGCCTTCGGTTCGGCAATCTTTGCAGGATTTCCGATTGATATAACAAGATCAAAAGATGAATTTGCTGCTTTAATGGTAGCCAATTCATACCTTGGAGAGCATAGAAAATCTTACGGAAAGCTTTACCAGAAAATAAGAGAAATCCGCTCAATGAATTATGGCGATTATTCATATATCGAATGGTATGAAAACGGCGGTGGCTATATGATTCCCCCTTCAGGCGTTCCAAGAAGTTCAAATTACTTTTCTTTATGGGTCAGACCTGTTCAGATTGCAAAACAATTGCAAACACAGTATGAAGAATTAAAAGATGTTAAGCTGGGTCATGCTTTGTTCGCTTTAAGAATGGCAATCCGGGAAGTTGATAAGCTTGTGAATGAAGGGATTTCCCAGGAAGATTTTGAAGCAACAAGAACTTTCCTGAGAAGCTATATGAAGCTATACATCAGCACTCCAGCAGAGCAGCTTGGCTATCTAATGGATTCAAAGTTTTACGGAAGAGAAGATTACATAAAAGAGATGGATCAGCTTCTTGCAAAGGTTACGCTTGAAGATGTAAATAATGCTGTTAAAAAATATCTGCAAGTTGAAAGTATGTATGTAGCAATTGTAACTGATAGGAGTGAAGTCGAAGCTCTTTCAAATGCTTTACAGAACAATGAACCCTCACCAATGAGCTATTCAAATCTGGTAAAAGAAAATCTCCCCGCAGAAATTTTAGCTGAAGATGAAGAAGCAGCAAACTATAAATTAAATGTAAATTCAGTTAAGATTGTAAACTCAGAAGATACTTTTAAATAAGAATCCTTGTCATGCCGGACTTGATCCGGCATCTCTTAAGTGAGCTCCAGTGAAATGGATTCTACCGAAACACTCTCATTCACCTCCAAAGGATTAGAATTATCTTTTAAGAAATATTCTGTTTCTTTTGGGTGTAAAGTAAGTTTAAGGTTTTTTAATTCAGCTTCGGAAGTTGAGAAGACAAATATTTTAGTTTCAGATTCTGAACTGACAAGCTTAATTAAGTATTCTTTCTTTTCATCAGAAAATGTTTGAGAAGCTTGCAGTTGTTTTAGTTCTGCAGAATCAGCAGCAAGAACCAATCCCTCACTTTTTTTCTTTCTTTTAGGTTTTTCAACAACTGGATATAATACAATAATGTTAGAAAGTTTATCCCGATTAAGGTCTGGTTCGTTCCGATAAGCTGGGATTTTCTGTATAATCTTTTTCTTAAGCTCAGGTGATATTTCTTCAGAAAGTGAATTTTTTAGTGAACTGAAGAAATCAATTTCATCTTTATAAATATCAGTCTTCTTTAAAAACTGAGCTTTATCTTCAGCAAGCGTCTCTTTGTAAAAAACGTAATTGAATAAATCTCTTTCTGTTATTTCCATAACCTTCTTTTAACTTTATTTATATTTTCATTAGTTATAAGGAAAAACACACCCCACGGCTAAAGCCGGCACCCCTCTAAAGATGGGATTTCCCGTTTCCCCTCTTGAGAGGGGATTAAGGGGTGTGTTACACTTCCGGCAACATATCACTATCGTAAGATTAATAGACATAATTAATTACCTATCGGAATTTTTCAATTATTCATTTCCTCAATTCTTCTGCAATTGTACTTCTCATCACCTTAAACAGGTATTCAAGTATGTTATGATATTTTTTCTTATAATCTTCAATGGAGAGAACCTCAAAGTATGGCTTGAGATATTCATACATACCAGGGTTTACACCGCCATCCTTTAAATCCTCACTTATATCTTTTAGTGCTTTAAATAAATTTTGAGCTTCATCCTGTGAAAGCTTCTTTTTCATAACATAAGTGTCATTAAGCTTTTCCTTTGCAGCAGCTAACCCTTTGCTCACAAGTTCATTTATCTCATAGGTTTTTGCAGGACTTTCAACCTTATCCGCAAAATGATAGCCGGATGTTTTTAATTCTTTAAATCTTTGCACAAGAGTATTAAGAGGGATTGCGGGGAAAAAATCGGTTTCTGTTTTTATATAAAAAAATAAATTCTTAAGCAGCATATAGTTTTCAGTAAACTGTTTGGCGGGAATTAAATCAAATGAATCCTGGTTTATAACTCTTCCATTAATTTTTTTCAGACCGCTTTCAATTATATAAATGCTTCCGAGGTACTTGGTTTTAGCATTGCCATTTTTCTTTATAAGATAATTTACAGAATTAAATATTGTAGAGAATAAAGGATCAGCTTCTTTAAGAAGATGGGTGATATGCTGCTCAACCCTGTTAGCAATAACTTTGTTAAGAAAGAATAAGAATTCTTCTTCTGTTTTAACCGGAGGCTGCCAGTTATCAAAAGCTTTCTTAATCGGCAGTTCATTATTTCCATTCTGAATAAAGAGTGAGGCAATAGCATCTATAGCTAAATCTTCAATTGTGTTTTCATTATAGTTCAGGAGCTTATAAATCCGCTGATGAATTGAGCGGAGATATTGAACCGCAATTCTGAAAGATTTCTCTATATGTGGGTTTAAGTTTCCCTCATTAAACTCAAACATAAATTCCTCTCATGTTCATACCGTAATGTATAAAAAAATTTTGAAAAGTGAAGAGGAATTTTCGCTATAGACTAATCAAAATTTCCGTTGCCGTATTGTCTTTCCATCGTAAACTGTTAGCTTCTTTTCGGTTTTAAGAGTTTTATCACTCAAAAGCTTATGAATAATTTTACCAGGTTTTTCAGGGGTATATTTGTCTAACCGCAAAAAAATTACTCCGGCAGGAGGTTTTAAACCATAACGAAAGATAAGCTCGCCATAATCTTTATCAAAGGTAAGAATCAGCCGTTTCTCCTTAACTGCTATTTCCAAAACCTGTTTATCCAAAATACTCTGGTCATCTTCCCCAATTGCTTTAATATCGTAACCGAGTTCTCTTAAAACATTTACACTTAGCAAAGGAAAATTTTCGTTTGCCAGTAGCTTCATTAAGCAGACTTTTTAGTTTGCACAAAAAGAAGTCCGTCCTGCATACACTCGTGAATATAAGAGAAAACGGCTTTTAAGCTTTCCTTAGTGAGCCGGGGGTAATTATCAAGAATTTGCTTTTCACTCCATCCCTGGGCAAGAAGTGAAATAATATGATCAACAGATATTCTTGTTCCTTTGATTGTTGGTTTACCAAGCAAAATCTCTTTATCAGAAACAATAAATTTTTTCCAATCCATTTTTAGCCTTTTGTTTAACTTAATTCTAAAATAACAAATCATAGCATTATAATCAGCAGTCTTTTATTCTTGTAGATGTGAAATGATAAACATAAATATCAGCGATTTACACTTGTCGTTTTACGTTTTTCGAGATTGCAGAGGCTTTCTTTAATGTCTCCCCTTTGGGGAGATTTAGAGGGGCTTTCCTCTTTAAACTCAAACATAAATTCCTCTCATGTTCATACCTAAATGTATAAAAAAATTTTGAAAAGAACGGAAGAATTTTTCCGAGAAGAGCTTTTTTCTTGGTATATTAAGTAAAAACCAAAAGGATGCTATGAAAAACATATTTACCATACTTCTCTTTTTTGCAATTGTTTTTGTTCAATTCGCCTTTTCACAAATTCCAACAGAGGGATTAGTAGCTTATTATCCATTCAATGGTAATGCAAATGATGAAAGTGGAAATGGGAATAATGGCAGCACTAATGAAGGTGTTACCTGGGTTGCAGATAGAAAAGGTAATTTAAATAGTGCTTGTTATTTTAATGGTACAAACGCATATATTAATATTCCTAATTCTACAAGCATTCAACTCCCAAGCAATCAACTTACCTTCTCGCTTTGGTTTAAATGTATTGCTACTCCCGATATTGTTGTCCCATTTTTTACCAAAAATAATTCAACAACAGAATTACCACAATATACATTCCATCTAAATCCCATAGATGTAATTCGTTTTGGAATTACAGATACTTCGAATAATCTCCAATGGATAGATAACTCATATCCCTTTCAATTAAATCAGTGGTATTTTATTGCAGTGAGTTGGGATGGTAATACAGCAAAAATTTTTGTAAATAATACTTTAATATCAACACATTCATTTAACGTGCAAATGAAAAGTGATACTCATCCATTAGAAATAGGCAGAGATACAGGAGGATTAATTGAATATTATCAAGGAGTGATGGACGAAATTCGAATTTATAATCGCTCTTTAAGTGAAGAAGAAATCCAAGAGCTTTATAATGAAACGGGAGGGAGTTTGATAGCATATTATCCATTTAATGGTGATGCGGATGATGAAAGTGGAAATGGAAATAATGGAAATGTTTTTGGAGCAACTTTGTCAGAAGATAGATTTGGAAATCTAAATAGTGCGTATTACTTCAACGGATTAACTGACTCAATTCAAGTAAATAATTCTGCCTCTCTAAACCCTTCTTATTTGACAATTGCTGTTTGGGTAAATTATGAGGGAGCCAGCTACAACGGTCATATCGTCTCAAAAGGGCTTGAGCAATACGATCTATTTGTTGAAACCTCAATTGATGATGGTATCAGTGGACATATTAACAACATTGATATTAGGTCACAAGTTGCATTACCATTTAACACGTGGTCGTTTCTGACAATAGTAAAGGACCAAGATTCTATCTATCTATATGAAAATGGTCAATTAATAAAAACCAAATCATTATTTGGAACTATAAATTCATCACAGAATAATTTATTAATAGGGAGACACCCTCAGGATAATAATAGTAAATTTCAGGGGAAAATAGATGATATAAGAATTTATAATAGAGAACTATCCAATCAAGAAATTCTGGATTTATATCACGAAGGGGGATGGACAGGTGGATCAATTACTCCAGTAATTTTTATTCCTGGAATAATGGGTTCACCTTTATATAATGATATTAACGATCCAGGGCACTTAACAGATAATGAACGTGTATGGATTAAAGTTCTTTCAAATTTGGATGTATTAAGACTGGCAGAGGATGGGGAAGCTCCATTTGATGAGGAGTATCAAATAGAAGTTTCACCTATAAGGGGAGATGCCGGAAATACAATTCGCAACGAGCTTGATCCTATGTTGACTGGGCAGGCAAATTTACCGCTTAGTAAGTATTATGATCTAGTTCATTATCTTGAAACAGAACTCAATTATGACTTAGATGTAGATACTAATACTACTGCACAAAAGAATTTATTTGTTTTTACTTATGATTGGAGAAAAAGTATAAATTATAATAGTGAAAGACTTTCAGAATTTGTACAAAATGTTTTAAGTTGGACAAGCTCACAACAGGTAAATTTAATATGTCATAGTATGGGTGGGCTTATAGCCAAAAAGCTTATAAACAATCTTGGTAGTAATACAAATATTATTCGAAAAATAATATTTGTAGGCACACCTCATCTAGGAGTTCCAAAAGCTTTATATGTTACACTTACAGGAGACCTATTATTTCCATTTACTATTTACACTACATATCAAATATTACGATTCTCAAGAAATTTTCCTTCTGGATATACTCTCTTTCCCACTGAAAGTTATTTTGATACTAGCATAACTAACGGGTATTCTAATAATGTTGAGGGATATTCAAAAACTTTCAGGGAACTAAATGAACCTCCTATGAATTACAATTCAATAAAAACATTTTTCAAAGATGTAATTGTTCATCCAGATATCTTTAATTATTATACTTTTAATGATACATTAATTGATAGTGCTTATAATACTCATCAGGATCTGGAAAACATTGATTTTGGTAATATTGAAGTATATAATATAGTGGGATATAAGAAACCTACAATTGGAGCAGTTATTTATCTTAATATTTATGATGTTATAAGCAAAACATTTTTTTTAGGTAACCTGAGTGGAGATGGTACAGTGCCTTTGAGAAGTGCCGAACTACTAAACAATTCAATCAATATAGCTGATTCAACATATTACATTACAAATCAATGGACTTTGTTGGGAGGAACGGCAGATCATACTGCTTTGCCAGGTAATGAGGCAGTACTTGAAATTATTGGTGGTTTGCTATCCGAACCTACATACAAAGGACCGTTTAATAATCCAGATATAGCACAAAATTATCCATTAACATATTCAGTAAATGTTTGGCAAATAATAGCCGGAAGTCCTGTAGAAGTTCACGCGTATGATTATATTGGCAATCATACTGGACCAACTAGTGATTCTACTTGGGAAGAGAATATTCCTGATAGCTATTTTTTAATTAGTTCTATTAATGATCCAAATAGTAGTAAAGGAATAATTCTAAACAGTAATGAACCAGTAATAATAAAAATTATAAGCAGGGATACTTCAGCAAGCTTTAATTTGCATCTAAATGAAATAAATAATGGATATAGCAATGTTGAAGTTATATTTGACAGTGTAATTACAATGCCCAACACTGTAGCTACTTGCTCATTAGATGTTTTAAACTCAGCTTTAACCTTATTAGTGGACTATGATGGTGACGGAATTATTGACACTTCCATTATTCCAACCTCAGTTACTGACATTGGAGCAAATGAAACGATAAGGGCTCCCAATAAGTTTTATTTATCTCAAAACTATCCCAATCCATTCAACCCTTCCACAACAATTACTTACTCAATTCCACAAAATCAAAGAGTAACACTAAAAGTTTTTGATGTTTTAGGGAATGAAGTAGCAACACTTGTTAATGAAGAAAAACCTGCTGGCAACTACGAAGTTAATTTTAATGCAGGAGATTTAGCAAGCGGTATTTACTTTTACAAATTGCAAGCTGGAAACTTTGTTCAAACACATAAAATGATATTACTTAAATAAATTAATACTATCTGGAGAAAAACATGAAAAAATTAATACTTGCCTTTTTTATTTTGCAAATTTCATTGCACGCTCAATTTCATACAGTTGAGTTCCAAGTCAATATGGGAGTTCAAATATTCAGGGAACATTTTAATCCTGCAACTCAACAGGTATTCATTGCCGGAACCTTTAATGGTTGGGATCCATATTCAACACAAATGTTTGACTTTGACGGTGATTCTATTTACACATTAGTTGTAGCTGGATTTCTGGAAGGGAGTCTTATAGAATTTAAATTTATTTATGGAGATCAGATTTGGGAAATTGTTCCTAATCGTCAATATCTAATACCAAACAATAACAGTACCTATTATGCCTTTTTTAATAATGATAGTCTTTACACTTTTACTGCTATTACATTTAAGTTTACTTGTGATATGACTAATGAGATAAACAACAATAATTTTAATCCTTCGACAGATACTCTAAATTTGAGATCAAATTTTTGGGGATGGTTTAATAAAGACTTTATGTTGTTACCAAGTATCGTCAATCCAAATGAGTATGAAATTCAAATGTCATACAATTCAATTGCCGGAGAGGAGCTTCTATTTAAATATGCATATTTAACTTCATCCGGAATCACCTGGGAGTCCGGTCCAAATAAAATATATACAATAACTCCAGCTGATACTATAAGCAAATTTCTTCATTTTCAAAGTGTGTTCAATGATTCAAACTATTCTGTTCCGGTTGAGCTAACATCTTTTGCGGCTTCAGTGATTGATAACTCAATAATTCTAAATTGGGAAACTGCGACCGAATTAACAAAGGCTTTGAAATTGAAAGAAAGAGTAATGCTGAATTCGAAGTCATAGGATTTGTTCCAGGAAATGGAACAACTACAGAAAAACATAGCTATACATTTACTGATTTTCCAAATGAAAAATCAAAAGTTTCATATAGACTTAAACAAATTGATTTTGATGGAACAATAAGCTATTCAAAGATTATTGAAGTAGATTTTAATCCTCCAATTAATTTTGAATTATCTCAAAACTACCCTAACCCCTTCAACCCATCAACAACAATTACTTACTCAATTCCGCAAACACAAAAGGTTACACTCAAAGTTTTTGATGTTTTAGGGAATGAAGTAGCAACACTTGTTAATGAAGAAAAACCTGCAGGAAATTATGAAGTTGAGTTTTCCGCCATAGGCGGATCCGCCTCCGGTGGAAATGTAAATGCTTTAGCAAGCGGAATTTATTTCTATAAATTGCAGGACTACCCCCAGCTACGTCTGGTGTTCTCATTCCCCAATAGATCTGGTAATCACTGGCTAATCCACTTCAACCTTAACAGGTTTTACTTTCCATATTTTTTCAGCATATTCTTTAACAGACCTGTCGCTTGAGAATTTTCCAATCCTTGCAACATTAAGAATAGATTTCTTTGTCCATTCATCCTGCTTTTTATAAAGCTCACTTACCTTATCCTGGGTTTTTATATAAGATTCAAAATCTGCAAACAGGCAGTAGTAATCAACATTCATTAAGCCATTAATAATATCTCTGAATATTCCTGGTTCCCTCGGATTAAAATAATCGTTAGCTATCATATCAATAACTCTTTTTAAGTCAGGAATGTTTTTGTAATAATCTTTAGGGTCATAACCTTTTTGTTTAAGCTCCTCTACTTCTTCTGCAAGAAGGCCGAATATAAAAATATTTTCTTTACCAACTTCTTCACGGATTTCTATGTTCGCTCCATCCATTGTCCCGATGGTTAGAGCACCATTCAGCGCAAACTTCATATTGCCTGTACCGGACGCTTCAAATCCTGCAGTAGAAATTTGTTCTGAAAGATCAGCAGCAGGGAAAATTTTTTCTGCAAGTGTAACCGAATAGTTTTTTAAAAAAACTACTTTTAATTTATCACCAACATCAGGATCATTATTCACAACATCAGCAACCGAGTTAATAAGCTTGATTACCATCTTTGCCTGGAAGTATGCCGGAGCTGCTTTCCCTGCAAAAATAATTGTACGGGGAACCATTTTAATTTTTGGATCTGCTTTAATCCTATTATATAAAGTAATTATATGAAGTACATTCAGCAGCTGCCTTTTGTATTCGTGAAATCTTTTTATCTGCACATCAAATATAGATTCCTGGTTTATCTTTACATTATGTTCCTGTTCAATATGTTCTATAAGAAGTTTTTTGCTAAGCCACTTTGCAGTTCTCCAGTTCTCAAGAAAATCTTTATCATTAATGAATTTCTCCAATTTCTTTAATTCACTTAATTCAGTTACCCATTTATCTCCAATCTTATCTGAAATTAATCCCGACAGAAGGGGGTTTGCTGTCTTCAGCCATCTTCTTGGGGTAATTCCGTTTGTAACATTTTTAAATTTATGAGGGTAAAGCTTATAAAAGTGATAAAAGATTTTTTCTTTAAGAATTTTTGTATGAAGCTCTGCAACACCATTAATTGTATGACAGCTGACAATTGCAAGATTAGCCATCCGAATTTTTTTATCAGCACCTTCCCTGATAATTGACATCTCGGAAAGCACCAAAGCATCTGTTGAATATTTAACTTTTACATAATCCAGGAATCTCCTGTTAATTTCATAGATGATCTGGAGATGTCTTGGAAGAAGTTCCTCCAAAATTTTTACAGACCACTCCTCAAGCGCTTCGGGAACAACCGTGTGATTTGTATAAGCAAATGTTCCAACTGTTAAATCCCATGCTTCATCCCAGCTTAAGCTATTTTCATCAACTAAAATTCTCATAAGCTCAGGGATTGCAATTACGGGGTGTGTATCGTTTAACTGTATAGCAACTTTCTTTGAGAACTTATCAAACTTTTTATGATTGATGTGATATTTCCTGATTATATCTTGCAATGTTGCAGAAACGAAAAAGTATTGTTGTCTTAACCTTAAAAATTTTCCTTCAGTTATTGTATCGTTAGGATAAAGAACTTTTGAGATATTCTCAGATTCAGTTTTACTCTGTACGGCTGCAACATAATTGCCCATATTAAATTCTTCGAAATCAAATTCCTTTGTTGGCTTTGCTTCCCACAACCGTAGATTGTTTACTGTGTTTGTTTTGTAACCGGGCACCGGCACATCATAAGCAACAGCTACTACATCTTTAGTATCAACCCATTTAAATACTAATTTCCCTTTTTCATCTGTAAACGAAACTACCCTGCCGTTAAACTTAACAGTATAGGTTAACTCTCTTCTGATAATTTCCCAGGGATTTCCGTAAGCAAGCCAGTTATCAGGCTTTTCAACCTGGTAGCCATTTTCTATTTTCTGATTGAAGATCCCGAACTCATATCTTATTCCATATCCAAAAGCTGGGTATTCAAGAGTTGCAAGTGAATCAAGGTAGCAGGCAGCAAGTCTCCCCAAGCCTCCATTACCGAGTGCCATATCGTGTTCGAGGTTTCTTATTTCTTCAAGACTGTAACCATTCTCTTTTAATATATTGAAACACTCCTCATAGAAATCGAGATTGATAAGAGCATTACCGAGTAATCTGCCCATCAGGAATTCAAGAGAAAGATAATAAACATTTTTTGTATCTACCTCTTTGTATTTCTGCTGGGTGCGCAGCCATCTCCTTACCATTCTGTCTCTGACAGACATTGATAGTGAGAAGTAAGCATCTTCTTTGGTAACAGTGAACTTATCTTTTACAAGAATGAATTCTATATGCTCAGCAAACTGGTTGGTAAGCGAAAAGCTTCTTATATCTTCTTTATCAGTGAAGAAGACGGAATCATTTTTTAAGCTCATTAAAAATTTTCCTGAATAGTTTAAGATTTAGATATGAAGATAAGAAAAATAGGGAAGGAAGGACAACTTAAAATTATCTTCTTTCCTGTATGTAAAATTGCAAGCGATATTTATAGAATTAAAAAAAGTGAGCCTCTAATTGAGGCTCACGTGTTTTTAAATTCATAAAGGAGGTCCTTATAAAGTAATACTTTGTCACACTGAGCGGAGTCGAAGTGTGACCGTAAAAACCTTGTTAGTCTTCGACCTTCGCTCAGACTGGCTTTAGACAATCTCTTTTGGGAGAGGTCTATTTCACCAATAACATCTTCTTAGAATCAACAAAAGTTTTAGATTCTCCTTTTGCTTTTATCTGGTAGATGTATGTTCCCGATGGAAGCTCTGATGCATCAAAGCTTATCTTCTGGTACCCTGCTTCCATTGTATTATTTATTAATGTTTTCACCAATTCACCCAAAGTACTGTAAATATCTATTCGTACTTCTGCATTCTCAGGAAGCGAATACTCTATTGTTGTCATAGGGTTGAATGGGTTAGGATAATTCTGCTTTAATGTATAATCTGATGGTGCTTCCACATCTGCTTCAACTTCACCACTGTACTCATAACCTCCATCATAATCCATCTGCTTTAGCCTGTAAATGTATTTTCCTACGCTTAAATTTTTTTCACTAAAGATGTAACTCTGTCTTTCAGTTGTATTTCCTTTTCCTTCAATGAATCCTGCTTCTTCCCATCTTCCATCTTCCATCTTCCATTTTCCATCCTTTCTTTCTATAACAAAACCCCTGTTATTTATCTCTGAAGCAGTTGTCCATTTCAGTGTTACACTATTCTTTTCACTCTCTGCTGAGAGTGAAGTTAGTTCTACAGGTATTGGGACTATAGTCATTGTTACAGGAACTGTTATTGTTGGGTTAACAGGATCATTACTGCTTATTACTAAATCCATTGAGTAATCACCAACAGGGAAATCCTCTGTTCTGAATTCAAGATCAATATCAACAGAGTTTCCATTATAAAGTGTTCCACTGAGTGGAGTAGCACCAAGCCAATCGGGTTCTGCTGAGAATTGAAGTGCAAGATTATTATGAACATAGGCCGCATCGAATACAACTTGTAGCCCAATGCTGGCATCTGCATTCTCTATTCCAATTGTTGCACCATCCAGTGATGCATTCATATTATTATAGTAAACAAGTATTTTTCCGGAAGAATAAAGAACCACCTGGAATGTATAAGAACCGGTAGCAGGGTATAACTGCCAGTTTGTAAACTGAACTATAAATCTGTTGCCATCCTGCTTGTAATGAACTGTTCCCTGGGTTCTACCATCGAGATCTTCCCAGAAAGGTGCTATGAATTCGTTTGGAATGGCTGGATTTGGAATTTGTTCATTTACGTAATAACATTCATTTATAGGTTGGAACAAAATTACTCCGTTTGAACCAATATATATCTGCATCTTTGTATTACCATAGAATTTGAAATTGAAGCCAAGCGGGAATGGTCCGGTATATCCTTCGTCTTCGGGTTCAAATGTACATGATGCTATCCAGTTAGTTACCAGTGTTCCTGTTGCAGTTATATCTTCCCAAACATATTGTGGTCCATTTGGTTCATCACTGTCTATCCAGGTATAACCAAAAGCATCAGGTCCTCCTGAACCATCAATGCTTTGCCCGTGATGATGTCCCGGGTTATTTTTATCTCTGCTCAAACCTTCAACGTTATTGCTCTTTGGTGTTTGGATCAACTTCACCATTCCCTCAGGGAAAGTATTGTTCTCAAGAGAGATTTCATAATCAAGTGTTGAGTTGCCTGATGAGGTATTGGAAAGTGTAATAGTCTCCTGGAATGTTGTATTATTTACGAGAGTAGCATGAACACTATCGGCGTCAACTGATGCTGAAGGCGCACCATAAGTTGTACCTGATCCATTATTGGAAATATCAGAAATATTATTCCACAAGTCTCTTGATCTGATTGCAAAGTAATAGGTCGTACTAAAATCTAAACCTTCAATAGGCAAAGTTTCAGTAGAACCGGCTGGCCCAGGATTTCCGGGGAAAGCTACCTGTTGTGCATTGTTAAAAGAAGTGGAATCTGTAATCGGATTTAAAGACATTCTTATATCATAACCAACAACACCATTCTGAGTTGTATCAAGAGGAGCTGTCCACATTAATGTAAGCGAATTTGAGGTTGTATCAATTGTTGAAAGATCAGTAATTGTTGTTGGCGGAACTGTATCGGGAGGTGCAAGCAAGGGAAGTATAGCATTATAAACATTCAATCTTCCGCCTGTTACAGTAATTCCCTGCAAAGAGGAAATCGGGTCTGTTCCAGCAAAAAGAAAATCTCTGAAAACTATAGCACCTGTTGAGGGACTCTGCATATAAGATTGCATTAGTCCTGAATTTGCTGCTGCATACAATAATGCAATTGCACCCGTAACAGTAGGCGTTGCCATAGAAGTTCCTGTTAAATTACTATATGAATTACCAGGAGTAGTACTTAGAATGTCTGTACCGGGTGCACCAAGATCAATTGTGGTTAAACCATAAGCTGCACCTGAATTCTTTACATCATTATGAGTTGTGTTGGTAACTGCAACCATCCAGGGACTTGGGCATGCTGTTGGTATATCTCCTTCCACGTCAATATCAATATTAAGGTTTGCTGTAGCAGCGCAGCTTAATATACCTTGTACTCCAAGAGAATCATACATAGCACACCATAGTGGATAATTAGTCGGCTGACCAAAGTCTACACCAAAAGATGCATTTGTCGAAACAACAAAAGCGCCTTCATTTCCATTTGTCTCATTATAGAGAGCCCGCATTTCAAGAACGTAGCCATAAGCAGCAACAACGGTTGCTTCATCTCCGGAAGCACCTGCGATTGGCATTATCTTAACGTTCCAGTTAACCCCGCTTACCCCAACGTTATTATTTCCTTTCGCTCCTGATATCCCAGAAACATGAGTTCCATGAAAATCGCTGGGGACATTACCATTATTGTTGTAAGCGTTCCAGCCGCGGTAGTCATCTATATAACCGTTCCCATCATCATCAATTCCATTGCCCGGAGTTTCTGCCCAGTTGATCCAGTAAGTTAGATCCTGATGATTGAGATCGCAGCCCCCATCTATAATTGCAACTACAATTGTATCTCCAAGTGCAGTTAATCCACCTGTTGTAAAATCCCATGCTTCAGGTGCATCAATATCAGCATCATTTAAACCACCGGTTTGCCCCGTGTTATTTAAAGCCCATTGTTCATTAAATTGTGTATCATTTGGGAAAGTAGATCTGTTGTCAGGCAGAATTCCTAAAATTTCTTTTGGCTTTACACCCTTTCTTAATTGAACATAATGATTAAACTGCGCTTCTTTAACTGCTGAGTTACTTTTAATCTGACCTAACATTTCAAGATCACTTATGCGATCAGTATTATATTTTACCAGCCAGATATTCATTCTGTTTGAAAGAAGCCGGGCCGTTTCAACTTCATATTGAGAGAGTGAATTTTTAAAAGATTCGATGTTTGCTTCAGGTCTGAATTGGACAAGAAGCTCACCCCGGATAATGTTCCTTTCCTGGGGAAAAATTTCAATGGAGGTTAGTAAAGAGCAAAAGACAAAAATAATGGTGAAGACTTTTTTCATAAAAATCCTTTTTATTTAAGATGTATATTTTTAAGCAAGACGAAGATAAGGATTTTTTTTATTATGGTAGAAAATTTTTATATAAAAGAAGATAAAAATCCCGATTAATTTTAATGAACAAATAAACATTGATAAGTCAGTATTTTTAGTTTTTTTTAGATTTTGAAGGAGATTTATTATTTGGATATTTAACAGGACTGTTTTTAAGAATTATGGCTAAATCAATACTATCAATTTTATTTTTATTATCACCAAAATGTTTTTCCCAGGACTCTTTAGATGCAGAAAAATCTATTTCTGAAAATTTTATAAATGATACTGAAATAGTTATAAACAATTTTTTATCTTTTTATTCAGAACCATTTAATTTCTCTTCAACAGAATGGTTATATACTGCGGGTATTTTAGGGGGGACTTTTCTTTTATTTTCTGTTGACCAGGAAATAACAGATGGAGTAAGCCGGGAGACAATCAATACACTTAATAATGATTTTTGGGATATACCTACACGCTATGGAATAACTCCTTATGCAACAGTTTTTTCATTAAACACTTGCGCAGCAGGTTTGCTTATTAAGAATGATGATATAAGAATAACCGGAAGATTATTATTCGAAAGTCGTACAATTTCGGGTGTAGGTATAATAGTTATAAGATATTTAGCTGGAAGACAACGTCCCTATTATGAAAAAGGTGAATGGGCATTTGAAGGTTTTGAGATAAGCAATGAGTTTCAATCTTTTCCTTCAGGTCATGTTAGTGTTGCATTTGCTTTATCAACAGTGCTTGCCGAAAGAATTGATAATTTCTGGGCAAGATTAGGTTTTTATGGTATGGCAACTTTAACTGCTACAGCAAGAGTGATAAACAATCAGCATTTCTTATCCGATGTTGTATGGGGTGCGTTACTGGGATTTGGTGCAGGTATGTATGTAATAAATAAAGAAGAGGAAATTGAATCAGGAGAAAGTAGTTTTTCTATTCAACCTTATTTTAACGGAGTTAGTATTATTTTATTCTTTTTAATAATCGCACTTCGACCCCGAATCAAGTTCGGGGCAGGCTTTCGCTCAGTGTGACACAACCTTTATACAGTCATCCCGAGCGGAGTCGAGGGATTCTTATTATTTATTAATTCACCAGCTTTTTATTCAACAAAGAAAGCTTCTCTTCAACTTCAGACATTTCTTTATTTGATAATTTTAATTCTTTAATTGAAGTAAAATCATCGTAAGCTTCTTCATATAATCCAAATTCATATAATAAATTCGCAAAGTAAATTCTTGAATCAGCTTTCTTTTTTGTTTCAGGATATTTTCTGAAAATCTCTTTTGCAGTTACCACAGCAGATTCTTTAAATCCATTTTCCGCTAGCTGAAAAGCACCATTTAATCTCTTTAAACCAAAGTCATTTGAAGAAATAATTTTTTCTACTGTTCCTTCCTTGGTTCCGTAAACTGCAGTGGTTTTATCCCGCCCTGCGGGATTGTTTTCTTTTTTCCTTGGTGCGTTCATCATATCTTCCATTGCAAGAGCAAGAAGAAGTTCATCAAGTGTCATCTCCTTAAGGCTGGAAACCGAGAGAGCGGATGATTCCTTAAGATTAAAGCTTAAACCATATCCGGAAAGCTTAACAGAAGAATTATCTTCGGTAACGAGAATTGAATTTGGTGATAAAACAATTCCTACTTTGGCTTCAATCCATTTATCCATTGAGTCCAGAATTTTTGCTGAGCCGGTTACTTTTTCAATTTTATATGTTTGAGCGAATGTTAATCCGCCTGCTATCAATATTAAAAAAAATAATTTTTTTCCCGCAAAACCTGCCTTGTTGGCAGCCAGGCGGGATTTCATTTCCCCGCGGAGCGGGATTTTACTTTGTTCAACATTCAACATTTTATAAACCTCGTTTAATAAATATCTATTATTTCTATTCTTCTTTTTGCCAGTCCAAGTTTTTGCAGAGCTTCATCATTAAATTTTTCAACTCCTGCATACCACGCTTCATCAAAATTATTTAAAGAAGTTGTTTCAACAGGTATCCAGATTTCATCTTCTCCATCTTCATTCTTTCTTAAGAAATATCTTGTATCATTTTCTGTTATCAGGTTTGCTTCTTCCGGTTTTAATTTAGTATTTACAAGAACATTTACATGTCTTATTCCCTCAACATTCTTATAATCAACCAGTGCTGTTTCAATTCCAACACTTTCAAGCAGAGAAGAAACCAAAACTGAAAGGTCATCACAATCACCGCCTTTGAGCTTTATTGTTTCATTCGGGAATTGAACATATTCTGCCGATGCTCTCGGATCGGAAGTATAAACAAGCTTTTTAACAACTTCATTAAAGATGATTTTTGTTTTATAAAAATCTGAAAGATTGTTTGGCAAAGTATCCAATTGTGTTTTATAATTACTTAAGATTTCTTTGCTGTAGTTCAAAGAAAAATTCAAATCTTTTTTTATAAAGTATTTTAGATTAGAAACATTACCATCCCAGGAATTATTTCCGTTTACAAGAACAGCTTTTTGAAGTTGATCATCAGGTTCATCACCGGAAACCGAGACATAAAAATCCGCATAGGAAATTTCCGTTTTGCTTTTACTTACAGATTCAGGAATTAAAGTAAAAAAATGAACTTCAACCGTATCATTTCCGGAGATTATTATTTCCGGAGATTGAATGTTATCTGCATTAATTCCTTCAATTCTTGAATAAGGCCTAACTACAATAGGTTCTTCAGTAAGATTTATTACTTTGCCAACAGCAAAAGGAGAATCAAGATAAAGTTCTGAAAGAGTCGGATAAATTTCATTAATAATCTCAACATCTGCCAGTTCAACCGATTGAATTTTTATTGTGTTTAATGTGAATGTAATAGTAAGCACCGCTTTATCAAAGCTAAACCTGTTGTTCAGAATATTTGTTAAACCTTCTTCACTGAATTCTGAGAAAGAGTGTTTTGCATCTCTATTTGAGAGATATTTAATTCCGGATAAAGTTACGCCGAATAAATTATTTGAGTATGATAAAGCCGGAATTATTCCCACAATAAATGGAGTTTGAAATTTATCATGAAAAGCTGTCAATCCGGCACCAAGTTTTCCTTCACCAATATTAAAATATGTATTAAATCCTGTTTGAAAAGAATTTGTTGTTTCATAAATAAAGTTCAACTCAAGTTCTTTAATTGGTTGATAAGAAATTCCAAACTGAGCAGCTTTATCTTTTCTTAAAGATAATGATTCGTTCTCTGCAGAAAGGTTAGATTCACCAAAAGTAAAAAGATTGACTGATGAAGCAGATAATAAAATTCTTTCTGATGGAGAATAATTAATCCCAAAATCACCTTTCCAGAAATTATTCTTTTCAGTTTCACTATGGCTTACTACATAATTTGTATCTCCAAAAACCGGGAGGAAAGATTCAGTTGTAAATTCCTGTGTAAAATATCTTAAGGAAAAGCCCGCGCTGAAATTATCTGAAAATTTATATGAATATCCTGAACCAAATAATTCTTTATAGCTAAATTGTGAGTTTAATTGTTGTGTTGAAGAGTCTTCAAAAATTATTATTTCGCCAGTTCCGAAAATAAAATCTTTTTGATAACCTGGTGTATAACGCATTGATAAAAAATGATTTGAAAATCTTTTAGATAGTGAAAGCAGGTAAATATTGGAATTAATTTCATCAGCAAATTCGCTTCCGTATGATAATGTAAGACCCCAATCTTTAAGCAAAGAAAAATTTGATGGATTAATTTCGAAGCTGTTCAGCAAAGATGATGATTCACTGCTGAACCCCTGGTTGCCTGTAAGCTCAAATGAACTTTGAGCAAATATGTTCAACTTAAAAATCATTATGATATATAAATAAATTAAATTCTTTTTTCTCAAGGAATATCTACAACTATACTGTGAATGCTTTGTGATAACACATATAAATCGTTGTTATTACCTTCATGATGGGATTCTATTTTCCTTACGAAACTAAAAACAATATTATTAAACTCGCGGGGAATTCTATTAATAAGATTAGGAGGAATAATTAATTCACCATCATCTTTTGTTTTGAGCCGGAACAAAGGAAATACTTTTTCATTTCTGCTCACTGAAGCGCCAATTATTATTTCAAATTTTGAGTGATACTTTCCATCCCATTTTAAAATTGCTCTTAAACTATTACTTCCTCTATTACCTTCAAATGTTAGAGTACCTGTGATTTCAGGTGGGGTAGGAATATCAAAACCCACTGAACTTCCTCCAAAGATCGGGAAAAAATCAAGATTAAATGTAACAGATGAATTGAACTCATAATTAAAATCCTGTCCCGGAAATAAACTATTAAGGACGTGTTTGAACCCCAGGTTTATTTCATTATGAATATTTCCATCTTTATACCGGATTATAAAGGGGTTGAGTTGTGCCTGTACATTATTAAACTGAACATCTCCAAGCAGGCGTGTATGATATGTTAGCACTTGTCCTCTGCGATGAAATGGTCTGTTTCTGTCAAAGAAAATTGCCTGGGCATAAGAAGCATTTATAGTTGTGTTTCCGCTGGTAATTTTAATGCCGCTTACTGCAATAATATTTACAAATCTATTTAAATCATCAACCGCAACACCTGAAGAATCATTACTGTAAAATTCATCCTCGGCATCTTTAGTAATTACTTCAACTTCTAAGGGAGATTCATCTTCCTGAATAAGTTCAGTTGGAGCCGGCTTATCACATCCATTAATCATCAAAAGAATGATGAAAAGGATTAAATATTTTATATATAGTTTCATTTTATTCAAACTTAATATTGATTGTTTATAATATCAATTCATAATAAAAATCCTCCCCCGCCCATAAAAATGGGCAAGGGGAGAGAGAGGAACATTTAATTAGTCACGTCTAACAAAATATGGTATTCCCCACATTGAGCTTTCTACCGGAGCTGTATCATCAAATATTACTTGTCTGGGGAAAGCGTTTATAACAGCATGGAAAAATCCTGGGAATCCGTGAGTTCTGAAAGTCTGTTCATAAGTTTTTTCATAACCGCCGGCAACTTGTGTGGATGAAATAAATTCGAATCTTCTTTTATGTTTTTCACCACCGAATTTATTCCTTCCAAAAGTTACAGTTACAAAATCTTCTTCTTCATAAGCACTGAATAATTCAACTCTTACTAATACAGAGTCAAATCTTGGAATTATAGGAATATCTCTCCACCACCATAGCCAGCCGTGATGCCTTACTAAGTAATAATCATTTGGCGATTCAACAACAATGGTTTCGCCGTTAGGCAAAAAGATAGTCAGTTTCTTTATATCAATATTTGGAGAGAGTACACCTCCTTCAGGTAAAGATATAGCAGCAAGTCTCCAATTAAGAAATGGTCGAAGTGTATTTGCAACTTTTACAAATATCAGGTTCCGGGTAACAGTTGCGGTAAATATTTTCTGAATTATTGTATCGGGGCTTGTAGCTCCGGAATCATAAGAAGCTGATATAAAAAGAGTACCTTCATAAGTTTTTGTTAATGTTGCATAAGCCGTATCGCCTTGGATATCTATATTAAGATTCCTGTTAACAAGGTGAACCCTATGCCAAACTCTGAATGGATAAATCGGCGTTTGAATTTTTCCAAGTCCGAAATCCATGAATTCATCTTCATTATAAGCTTCATCAAAAGATTGAAGTGAAGAATCTTCATCTGCAATTTTTTCCATCGCTTCCTGATCGGTTGTTGGTTCTGTATCTTCAGTATCTGTTATAGAATCCTGGCATCCGATAAGAAACATTAATGAAACAACAGTAAAGACACTTAAAAAGCGTCTTAGAGATCTGCGTTCAAAAAGAGATTTCAACATTTCCATTTTAGTTACTCCTTTTTTTGTTTTTAGTTTGATTAAAAATCCTCTTCTCTTTGGTTTCCCATTAGTAAGATTTATGCCAGCCTTTCAGATTTTTCTTAAGTTCTTTTATTTCCATTATTTATAATTAAGCATGCGTTTAATATATTGCATGGCAATAATAGAAACTTGCATGGAATCATTTTCTCCAGTCATTTTGTTTTTAGATTAACATTATTTTTCAATTAAACTTTTCGGAGGGCTTATGTGGAAAGAGTTTAAAGAATTTGCAGTAAAAGGAAATGTTCTCGATATGGCAGTCGGTATAATAATAGGTGCTGCCTTCGGTACAATTGTGCAATCTTTGGTAAAAGATGTTATTATGCCGCCAATAGGCTTTCTTTTAGGCAATGTTGATTTTTCAAACCTGTTTTTTGTATTAAAATCCGGGACTGAAATCCCTTCGCCGTATGCTTCAGTTGATGCCGCCCAGAAAGCTGGTGCCGTTACTATAAACTACGGATTATTTATTAATGCTGTAATAAGCTTTATAATTGTAGCCTTTGCTGTATTCTTAATAATTAAAGCTTTTAACAAATTAAAAAGGAAAGAAGAAGTTCCAGCTGCTGCACCCACAGAAAAAGAATGTCCTTATTGCTTTTCGATAATTCCTTTAAAAGCAACAAAGTGTGCTCATTGTACATCAGCGTTAAGTGCATAAATAATTCTGTTAAAAATAAAATGAACTCTCCTTTATGAGTTTAATTAAGGAAATGTCATTCCGAACTTGTTTCGGAATCTTGAGCCGTGAACTCATGAAAGCAAATGCTGAACCAAGTGACTAAGGAGCTTTTAAGAATTCAATTTCCTCGAGAGTTAATTCTCTTACTTTCCCCGGAGGTAAATCTCCAAGAAGAATATTTTTTATTCTTACCCTTACAAGTCTTAAAGTAGGATATCCTACAGAAGCAGTCATTTTTCTTACCTGCCGATATCTTCCCTCTGTAACTGTAACACTTATCCAGCAAACAGATTTATTTTTTCGTGGAAATATCGGAGGCTTTCTTACAGGGAACAGCGGATTATTAATAATTTTTGTTTTAGCGGGCAAAGTTTTTTTCCCCTCTATAATTACACCCTCATCTAACTTTTGCAAGTCTTCTTCTGATGGCATTCCTTCAACCTGTGCGTAATATTCTTTTTCATGTTTGTTTGCCGGGTTCAATAAAAAATCAACCATTTCTTTATCATTAGAAAGGAGAAGTAATCCCTCGCTATCCATATCAAGTCTTCCAACAGGATAAACATCTTTAGGAAAATCATATAATCCTGCCAGAGTTTTCCTGTTGAGCTTATCTGTAAACTGAGATAAGACTCCATAAGGTTTATTCAGAATAAAGTAAAATAATTTTTTATCCATATATGGAACTGATGAAGATTAAAATGAGTCTCAATAATACTTTTTTTCTTAACGCAGGTTTGGTTAATTTGATACCTTAAATTTAAGAGATAAAGTATAATTATAAAAATAGTTGGTATGTCATTCAGGGAACAACAAAAATATTTAGATGTGCTGAAAAAATATGAAAGAAATTTTGACAAAAAGGAAACTGAAGAGTTTAAAATGTTCCTAAAGAGATATAAAGATGATGAAGATTTTGATACTCTCTCAATGAAAAGGCTTAAAGAACTTCACGATAAATACAATAAACCTGTAGATAAAAGCAAGTATGATTCATTTTTCAAAAAGAAAGATGGGTAAATTAAGTTCAAGTGTAAGCCTGCCTGCCGGCAAGGCAGGTTCAAGTTCAAGATGGGATTTTCTGTAATTTCTTTTTTCAATTTGAGGTTTTAATGGATTATAAGCTTTTAAAGCGAATTATTGCTGCCGCAGTTTTTCTTTTCTCTGCAATTGTTTTGTTTATGACAGTTCAGCCGTCGGTTTCTTTTTGGGATTGCGGTGAATTTATAGCCGCCGGTCATTACCTGCAGGTTCCTCATCCTCCCGGAACTCCATTTTATTTAATAATCGGGCGCATGTTTTCAATGATCCCATTCGCAGAAAATACAGCTTATAAATTCAATGTTATCTCTGTATTATCAAGCGCCTTTTCTGTTTTCTTCCTTTACCTTATTGCAGTTAAGCTGATTGAAAATTACAGGGGCAAAGTTTATAAAAACGTTCTTGATGCTCTTGCTACTTTTATTGCAGCAGGAATCGGAGCTTTATCACTCGCGTTCAGCGATACTTTCTGGTTTAACGGGGCTGAAGCTGAAGTATATGCTTTCAGTACCTTCCTTTTAGCAGTAACTGTTTATCTTATGATGCGCTGGCATGAAAGAGCGGATGAAAAGGATAATGAAAAATATCTTCTTATGATAGCGTACCTCATGGGTCTTTCAACAGGTGTTCATTTGATGAGCATCCTCGCTCTTGTTCCGGTGGTGATGGTCATTGTCTTCAGAAAATATATGAACGATGAAGTTGCTCTTAAGAAAACAGGTTATATTTTTCTTGCTCATGCTGTAATCGCTTTTCTTATTTCTATTGCAATGTGGAGTGCACAAAAAGGAAATGTTCCTCCCTCTCCTGAAGAATATAAAGCATACGACCAGCGGTTTATAATGCTAGTGCTTGGCCTTAGTGTTCTCTTTATAGCAGTAATGTGGAAGAAGCTTCTGAATAAAAATTCTATTTACTTCCCTATAATAATCGGGGGGATAGCTCTATTTGCTGTTTATCCGGGTATGGTAAAATTTATTCCTGCTCTTATTAATGAAATAGCAGGAAATAATATAATAACCGGTATAATTGTATTGTTATTAATCTTCGGAGCGATTGCTTATGGTATCTGGTATACAGTAAAAGAAAATAAGCGAACACTTCATTTAATATTTACATCACTCGCATTTGTTCTTATTGCATTTACAACCTTTGCAATGGTAATTATACGTTCAAATCAGAATCCTCCAATGAACGAAAATGAACCAGATACATTAACCGAACTGATGTCTTATCTGAACCGCGAGCAGTATGGTGATTTCCCGATATTTAAAAGAAGATTCTCAAGTGAACCTCATCAGCAGGGTGTTTTCACGAATTACTCAAGTGATTTAGATTTCTTCTGGAGTTACCAGATGAACCATATGATGACACGATATCTCTTATGGAATTATGCGGGAAGAGCAGGCTGGGACCAGGAACAAGGAGCTAATATTGCACCGTTCAATAGTATTGGAAGTATAATTACGAAAGTTACCGGAGTTGAGTTCTCAGGCGATGTTAAGGATTCTTTATTTGGAATTCCTATGTTACTGGGGCTGCTCGGAATTTATTTTCACTTCAGGCGGGACTGGAAGATGGCATCTGTATTTATGGTGATGTTTATCCTGATGGGTTATCTCACTGCATTCTACCAGAATCAACAGCAGCCACAGCCAAGAGAAAGAGATTATTTTTATGTGGGAGCTTTCTTCGTTTACTCAATCTGGATTGCGATTGCAATCCGTGGATTGGTAGACCTGATCCAGGAAAAAGTAAAAAATGTAACATTCAGTAATGCGGGAACAGCAGTTGTTCTTGTGTTTGGATTTATTCTCGTTCCCGTAGTTATGTTAAAAGCTAATTATTTTACTCACGATCGTTCCATTAATTGGGTTCCGTGGGATTATTCTTATAATCTTCTTCAAAGCTGCGCGCCAAATGCTGTTCTCTTTACAAATGGTGATAACGATACTTTTCCACTCTGGTATTTGCAGGATGTTGAAGGAGTAAGAAGAGATGTTAAAGTTGCTAACCTCAGTCTGCTAAACACAAGCTGGTATATAAGACAATTAAAGAATAATGATCCTTATGGTGCCGGAACAATCAATTTGAGAATGTCTGATGCGCAAATTGAGCAGGTAAGACCAATACAATGGAATCCGCAGGAGATAACTATTCCACTTCCTCAATCAACTCTTGAAATAAAAGATCTGATTCAAAGGTATGAAGTTACAGACTCTTCAGTGATAAAGCAGGGAAATATTAAATTCAGAATGGATAATACTCTTACATTCGGCGATGTAAAAGCTGTACGGGTGCAGGATATTATGGTTAAGGAAATTATAGAATCTAATAACTGGGAAAGACCGATTTATTTTGCAGCAACTTGTTCTGAGGATAGCAAAATTGGTCTGCAGGACTACTTAAGAATGGAAGGAATGGCATTCCGATTTGTTCCTGAAAAACGTAATCCGGGTATTGAGTTTATTAACTACAAACTCGTAAGCAAGCAGCTTCAGGAAAATCCTGGTTACAGTAAAGATTATAAACCCGGGTTTAAATTCAGAGGTGTGAATGATCCTAAAATTTTCTTTGATGAAAACCATAGAAGATTAATTCAGAACTACCGTAATTCTTTTGTAAGATTAACTCTCTATTACATCAATACAAACCAGAATGATCTTGCAATACAAACTCTTAATCTGATGGACGAGAAAATTCCAAGAGCTATCAGACCAATGCCTTTCGGGTTGCTTTATGAAATTTCCAATCTTTATTATAATGCCAGAGCCATGGATAAATATAAAGAAGTTGCTAAGGAATTAGAGCAGGAAGCACTTGCTTCTATAGAACAGAATCCTCAGGATATTCAATCTTATTATAACCCCTACAGAGTTCTAATTGATATTTATGAAAATACGCAAGACTATGAAAATGCACATAAACTCTGGCAGAAAATTGAAATGATGTACCCGAATGATCCAAGCGTGAAAGCAAATGTTGAAAAGTACCGCAAGCTTACGCAAAAAGATAGTATTGTTACAGATACCGGTGCAGTTAAGTAAATAGCTCAAATTCATTGAGATGATAAAACAAGAAAATGCCTCACCAATAAAATTCACTGTCACACTGAGCTTGTCGAAGTGTGGGATAGAAACATCAGTCTTCGACAGGCTCAGACTGACAGCTAGACAACCTCGTGTGCACTTTCTACCGCTTATTTTTTAAATAACAGAAATGAAAATTCTTATTCTTGCTCTTTCAGGTATTGGCGATGCATTAATGTTCACTCCTGCATTAAGTCTTCTTAAAAGGGAAATACCCGGCGCTGAGATTGATGCTCTTGTCATGATTAGCAGTGCAAAGGAAATGTATGAAAGAAATAAGAACATCAGCAATGTTATTTTTTTTGATTTTCTTAAAGAAGGATTTTTCTCTTCACTAAAGTTTATCTTATATCTCCGCAAAAAATATGATCTTTCAATAAACGTTTATCCTTCAAACAGGAAGGAATACAATATTATTAATTATCTGATTGGCGCAGAGAAAAGAGCCAGTGTAAATTATTTAAGAATGGATAAACAGACTTTTGGTTTTCTTAACAACATCAGAGTTCCGGAGAATGAGACTATACATAATGTTCAGACAAACATTAAGCTTGTAGAAAAAATTCTTAATAAATTTTTTAACGAGGAACCTCCACTTGAATTTCCTCTTTTGGACCAGGATGAATCTTTTGCAAAAAATTACTTTAGTCAGCTTAATATTTCTGAGAATGATTTTGTTGTTGGCTTTCATCCCGGCTGTGCAACATTAAAAAATCATACTAAAAGAAGATGGGTGCCGGAGAAGTTTGCTGGGCTTGCAAAGCTTCTTATTGAAAATGAAAAAGCCAAAGTATTAATTTTTGGCGGACCCGAAGAAGATGAGCTTAAAGAAAATATCTCTTCACAGGTCAATTCACCAAATATTTTTGTTGTAAAAACAAACAGCTTAACATCTTCAGCAGCAGTTATGAAAAGATGCAATGTTTTTGTTACAAATGACTCTAGCCTTATGCACATAGCTTCTGCTCTAAGTTTGAAAGTTGTGACGATTATCGGACCTACAAACAGATTTTACATTCACCCCTGGAAAACGGATTACAGGATCGTTTCATTAAATCTATCCTGTTCACCCTGCTTTTTTTATTCTCCCAAACCTCTTAAATGTTACAGAGATGATGTTCTCTTCAAATGCATTAAGGAAATTGATGTGAATATGGTTTATGATGCAGTTAAAGATATGATGAGCTTAGGAAATGATTGAGAGATTGTCATTAGTAGTGAGTCTTCGAGCGAAGCAATCACTAGCAAATAACTAATGTGAGATTGCTTCATCCTACAAAAGTAGGGATTCGCAATGACAACACAAGAATATACTTTTATACTTTTGAGTGGTTTAATTCGTCAGCAATAAACTCAACCATCTCTTCAATATTATCGAAGAAAGAAATCCTGTTAATATCTCTCCCCTCTAATTTAAGCTGCTTATTAATTATCGCACCAATTTCTTTCCACATAAATGAATGACAGGCAATGGGTTTTGTTCGCATAAGTCCGTTATTCAGGAATTCCCAAACAGCGGCTAATTCCAGAAGAGTTCCTGTTTCTCCCTGTAAAACAATATAAGCATCGCCAAGTTCAATTAGTTTTGTTATTCTTTCAAAAAGAGTATCACAGGAAATTATTTTATCAAGATAAATGTTTGGTTTACTTTTTACATAACTAAGTGTAACTCCGGCTGCAATCCCTCCATTTTCGTGAACACCTTTTGAAACAGCTTCCATTATTCCCATATAACCGCCGGTATTTAAATCAAATCCTTTTTTGGCTAACAGGCAACCAAGTTTATAAGCAGAGCCATATTCTGATTCTCCATCTTTGGGAAATGCACTGCCAAATACCGTAACCCTTTTTTTCATAAATTTCTTTAGAGTTCTAATAAAATAAAAAACTAAATGTTTATTTAAACTAATAATTAATTATAGTAAAAAATTTTAAGTCGTCTTTAACCTCACCTAAATCCTCTCCTTATTAAGGAGAGGACTTTTAAAACTTCCCTCTCCTTAATAAGGAGAGGGACTGAGGGTGAGGTTAAACTTGAAAAACTAATAACTTATTAACGAGTAATGAACTCCAAAATATATGATTCTGTTATTATCGGTGGTGGAATTGTTGGAACAGCTACGGCATTATCTCTTCAACAGAAGGGAATAAAATCTGTTTTAGTAATTGAAGCGGAAAAAAATCTTGCAGCACACCAGACGGGGCATAACAGCGGAGTTATTCATTCAGGCATATACTATAAGCCGGGTTCATTAAAAGCAAAACTATGTTCACAAGGAAGAGAACTGCTTTTCAGGTTTTGCAAAGAACATAATATACTGCATGAGAGATGCGGAAAAATAATTGTTGCAACAGAGAAGGATGAAATACCATCTCTTAATGAAATAGAGAAAAGAGGTTTAGCTAACGGTCTTAAAGAAATAAAAAGACTAAGTAAAGAAGAAATAAAAGAATATGAACCGTATGCTGCCGGTGATGAAGGTTTATTTATTCAGGAAACGGGTATTGTGGATTATATTGGAGTTACAAATAAATTTAGAGATTTAATAAAAGAAAATGATGGCGAAGTTTTAACCTCCTGTAAGTTTCTGAATGCTGTAAGCTCATCAAATCATTTAGTTGTTGAAACAACTGAAGGAGATTTTAATTGCAAGCTTTTGATAAACTGCGGCGGACTTCAATCAGACAGGATAGCAAAAAAGTGCGGAGCTAATCCAAATGTTAAAATTATTCCTTTCAGAGGGGAATATTATAAAATAAAAAAAGAGAAAGAATATCTTGTTAAGAATCTTATCTATCCTGTTCCAGATCCGAAGTTTCCTTTTCTCGGAGTCCATTTTACAAGAATGATAAAGGGCGGAATTGAAGCCGGGCCTAATGCTGTGCTTGCTTTCAAAAGAAATGGATACACATATAAAGATATTTCACTCAAAGATATTTCAGAAATGCTTTTATATCCGGGTTTCTGGAAGATGGCTAAGCAGCATTATGTTATGGGAATAAATGAATTCAGAAGGTCGCTTAATAAATCTCTTTTTGTTAAAGCATTACAAAAATTAATTCCATTAATAGAAGATGATGATATTGTCCCTGGCGGATCAGGTGTACGTGCGCAGGCTCTTGATAAAGATGGAAAGTTAGTTGATGATTTTAGAATAATTGAAACTGAAAAACAGGTTCATGTACTTAATGCTCCATCCCCTGCTGCAACAGCTTCATTAAGCATTGGGAAATATATAGCGGAGATAGTGGTTAAAAAACTTGTCTAATCTAAAGGTTTCAAAACACACTTCGACCCCGAAACAAGTTCGGGGCAGGCTTTCGCTCAGTGTGATACCGTTTCTGTATTCTGAGCCTGTCGAAGATGAGATCAAACTTCATGCAAAGATACTCCTTCCCATTCTTCAATTGGCTCAGTTGTTTTAACTATATGCATTCCTGCATTTGCAAATTTTTTGAATGCTTTATCTGCTTCTTCGGTAAAATCAATTACATCAGGAATAACAACTGGCGATGTCGTGTCTTCAAGTAGATAAACTTTATTTGCTATTTCCTTTTTTTCATAAAGAAGATCATCAACAGTCCAGGCAACACAATGGCTCTTTGCTTGTCCTGTAATTATTATAATATCATATTGCATAAGCTTATTTATAAGAGCAGAATTTTTATCTGCAATTTTATTCCCTTCGGCATCAGTTCTTATTTCCGGGCCAAATACAGAATAATGTTCCGTCAGCGGGTTTCTCCCTTTAATCTGGAAATCCGGCTGACTGTATCTTGCAATACTGTGAAAAAAGATTGCTTCTTCAACTGATGGAACAAGAGCATGACCAATTCCACCAAGCATTGCATGATAAGGCCAGATTAATAAATCATATTTGCTTTTTTCCTTTAAGGTTTTGGTATAATGAACCAGATGCTGCTGAGCTTTTTCTTTATCATAACCAAGAAATTTTAATACATCGGGATTTATTTCCCAGACTCCATTTTTAATATCGTCATAAGAAACTAAAGTATTTGCTTTAGGGTGTTCTCCTTTATCATTTATTAAAAATATTGAATGAAAAATCTGTACTGCCTGGTGTGTATCCATAGTTGGAATTATTTCGGTGATACTATCAAGATTGCGGTAAATGAATTCACACAATCTTATATTATCATCAATAGCACCTCTTCCTGAACGACCGCCGACGAAAAGTTCAAACTCAGGGTTGCAGAAAGTATTTTGAACATCAACAAGTACAAGTGCAATTTTTAATTTATCATCTACAGCAGGAGTAAGCTTGTGTTCATCTGCAAATTTTCTAGCATCTTCGGCAAGATGCTGGTAATTAACTTTCCATATCTTGCTGACCTTTTCAGGATTAAAATGATCCGGAATTCTTAATTGTTTTCTTTTCATATTTATCTCTCATTGTTATTCATAAGAATAAAAAACACTTAGCTATTATTCAAGTAATATTACGGTTCTCAAAATAATTGTTGGTTTTGATTAAGAAAAATTTAACCTCACGTAAATCCTCTCCTTATCTAAGGAGTGAGGTAAAAAAGAAAAAATATTTTTCACATAAATGAATGTTTTCCTAATGAACTATTCAATCGCTTTCAGGATTCATCCAATCTTTATTAACTTAGTGTCCAATCTTTAAAATAATTATTAATACTAAGCCAAACTTAAAACATCTCTATGTTGGAATCCGATGTGTTTGTATAGAAGATGAAGAATAAGATTTATGATGGAGTGCTGATTTTAATTACTATTGTAATTGCTGTCAGCACATCAATTATTGCTTTTAATGCTCTGTTAGGGGAACAATCAGAAGTTATACTTTCCGGAAATCAAATCTTCGGACAAATACCTCTGCGTATTGATGCTCTCAGTGCATGGATGATACTTATCATTAACTTCACTTTTATTACCGGCGTATTGTATGGCAGCGGTTATCTGAAACATTACCAGGATAAACAAAAGAATATACGGCTTCACCAACTGCTGATTGTAATTCTTCATCTCTCTATGATCCTTGTTTGCAGCGTTCAAAATTTAATTGTTTTTATTATTGTTTGGGAATTGATGACAGTTTCCTCTTTCCTGCTGATTATTTTTGAATACTGGAATAAAGAAACAATAAGAGCCGGGCTTAATTTTTTTATCCAGTCTCATATTGGAGTTATATTCATTATCGTTTCATTTATCTGGGTTATTGTTCAGACCGGCTCAACAGATTTTAATGCCGTTCAAACTTTTTCCAAACAATTGCCGAAAGCGGTTGGCGTTACCCTTTTTGTATTACTCTTTATTGGTTTTGGTTTCAAAGCAGGTTTTGTTCCATTCCATACATGGCTGCCTTATGCACACCCTGCAGCACCATCGCATATATCAGGAATGATGTCGGGCGTAATTATTAAGCTTGGTATTTATGGAATTCTACGCACACTGCTTTTAATAAAAAGTGATTACTTAATAATCGGCGGAATTATTTTATTTGTTTCCATTATTTCCGGATTGTATGGCGTTATGCTGGCAATAGTTCAGCATAATCTTAAAAAGCTTCTTGCTTATCACAGTGTAGAAAATATTGGAATAATCGGAATTGGCATCGGCATCGGTTCAATAGGGCTTGGATTGAAAAACGATTTTCTTGCCATTGCAGGTTTTGCCGGAGGGATACTTCACATTTTAAATCACTCTTTGTTTAAATCACTTTTGTTCTACAGCGCAGGCAGCGTTTATCAGCAAACACATACTTTAAATATTGAACAGCTTGGTGGACTTATTAAAAGAATGCCAAAAACTGCTGGCTTATTTTTATTAGCAGCACTTGCTATCTGCGGGCTTCCACCTTTCAATGGATTCGTTTCAGAGTTTCTCATATACTCCGGCTTGTTCTCTAATTTGAAGTCTCAAAGTTTTGCTTTTTCACTTTATATGTTAACTGCAATTGTTTCGTTAGTAATTATAGGGGGGCTTGCAATCCTCTGCTTTACAAAGGCATTTGGCATTGTATTCTTAGGAACGGAGCGGCAACATTATCATACTGAACCAAAAGAAGTTCCCTTCCAAATGCTTCTTCCAAAATATCTTGCTGCTGCATTAATAATTTCGGTAGGAATTTTTCCCCAGTTTTTCCTCTGGCTTCTTAAAAATCCGGTCTCACTATTTGTACCAACAATTCAAACCACAGCCGGTGCTTATTTTACAAATCAATCGGCTATTCTTTCAAATATTGGTTTGATTGGAATTTTATTATTTGTCGTAATAATAATTGTTTATTCACTTAAAAGACTTCTTGAGAAACGGAAAACTATTTCTGTTTCACCAACCTGGGGCTGCGGGTATGTAGCACCAAACTCAAAGATGCAATACACTGCAAGTTCGTTTGTTAAAACTTATTCTAATTTAATCGAGCCTGTTTTAAGTCTGCATAAAAGTGATGTGGCAATAGAAGAAATATTCCCCGGTGAAAAAGAATACAGCAGCCACACTTATGATAAGCTTGAATTTTACCTGATTGATAAAAATTTAAAATGGCTGAGAAAGATTTTATTGAAGCTAAATTTCCTCCAAAACGGGAGGCTGCAATTTTATATCCTTTACGGTGTGATTTTTATTGTGCTGATAATTTTTATTTCTTATGGTGAATACTACTGGAAAGTACTAAGCAATTTTTTACAGTTGTTCTAACAAAGAAAAATCAATGAGCATAGGTTTAATAATTATAGTCAGTTTATTTTTTGCCGGGTTGATAAACAGAACCAAAAGTATTTTTTCAGGCAGAAAAGGTCCGGGAATTTTCCAGCCAATGAAAGATGTATTAAGATTATTAAAGAAAGGATCTGTTTACAGCGAGACAAGCAGCTTTATATTTCAAATTGCACCAACTATCTATTTCAGCACTCTTTTGATTGCTGCACTCTTTATTCCATTCGGAGAGAATAAAGGATTAATTTCCTTTCAATATGATTTTGTTTTATTTGCTTACTTGCTGGCTCTGGGAAAATTCTTCAACATCATTTCTGCTTTAGATACAGGCAGCAGCTTTGAAGGAATGGGTGCAAGCCGTGAAGCATTATATTCAATGTTAGCTGAAGCGGCATTTTTTATAACTATAGGTTCGCTTGGATTATTAACAGGATATTATTCTTTTTCTCAGATATTCAGTTCATTGCATTATTCAGCTTCAAGTACACCGGTCATTTTATATTCACTTGGACTGCTCGCAGCATTTGTTTTTTTAATTCTTGCTCTTATTGAAAACAGCCGTGTGCCGATTGATGATCCTAAAACTCATCTTGAATTAACAATGATACACGAAGTGATGATTCTAGATAACAGCGGTTTTGACCTCGGATTAATCCTTTACACCGGAAGCCTGAAGTTTGCTCTTTACGGTTCTTTAATTGCGAATTTATTCTTTGTCTCTTCTCAATTAGTTATTGTCAATTTAATAATCTTTTTCGGAACGCAAATTTTATTTGCAATCACTATCGGTTCGGTAGAATCCTTTATGGCAAGATTCAGGATGAACCAGAACCCACAGTTTATTCTTATGCTTTCGTCGGTTGCTCTTTTAATATTTTTAGGTGTTATGATCATAACAGGAAAATTCAGTTGAGATATTTATAGATGATAAACTTATTACTTATAGTTTTTATTATAACCCTTTTTGTTTGCTCCACTGCAATCAGGTTAAAAACATTCATCAAAGCAATTGCCTTCCAGGGTTTGCTTTTATTCGGCATATTCATTCTCCGTTTGAATGAGATAAACACAATCAATCTTATCCTTCTTCTTTTAGAAACGCTCATATTCAAAGCAATAGTTATTCCATACTTTTTACTTTATCTCATCAAGAGGAATAAGATCACCCGCGAAGCTGAACCGTATGTTTCTAACTTTGCATCTCTTTTTATTATTACTGCAGTTGTTATGACGGTATTTTTTCTGGCAAACACTTTAAGAGGCGGAGTGTTTGAAAATATTTATTTTGTTGTTGCAAGCATAACAATCTTTGCCGGTTTGTATTTTATAATCTCCCGCAGAAAAATAATCACTCAGGTTATGGGTTTTATCATTATTGAAAATGGTGTTGTTATCCTTTCCCTCGCTGTTGGAGGAGAAATGCCAATGCTTGTTAACCTAGGAATATTGCTGGATATTTTTGTTACGGTCTTGGTGCTCGGAATTTTTGTAAACAAGATTGGCGATATATTTAAGGAAGCAGAGGTGGATCACTTAAGCAGACTGAGGGATTAAACTTTAATGATAGGAATTTATCTGATATTATCTCTTCTGATCTCTGCTGCTGTTTTCCTTTTCAAGAATAAAAAGATTAGTTATTCATTAACAGTTATCTTCATTTTACTGCAATGGACTTTAACAGTTTATGAATATCTGAATCTTGACAACACTCAACTTGAATATTTTACTCCCGATGCAATTGGAATAATTCTTCTTGCGGTACTTAGTATTATTGCTGCATCGTCATTCCTTTACAGTTATATTTATCTTGAAGAAAGGGGAGACAGCCCGAAAGTAATCAGCACTTATTTATCAGCTTTAATACTTCTAATTACTGCACTAAGCTGTGCGTACCTTGCTAATCATGTTGCAATTGCGTGGATATTTGTTGAGATAACTACACTTAGCTCTTCAGTATTAATTTATCACCGCAGAACTGAGCGAACTCTGGAAGGAAGCTGGAAATACATTTTCATCTGCTCCATAAGTGTTTCGCTTATCTTTATAGGAATTTTATTTTTAGGATTAGCTACGCAGCAGGCAAAGGTTGGAGATTTATTTTATTCCAATCTGTTTAACAACGCAAACCTGCTCGACGAGTTCTGGCTTAAGGCGTCTTTCCTTTTCATCTTTACAGGTTATACTGCAAAGTCCGGTTTGGTTCCAATGTACACAGCTGGAATTGATGCTAAAGATAAAGCCCCCTCACCGGCATCAGCTATTTTTTCAAGCGCACTGATGAACGTTGGTTTTGTCGGAATCTTCCGCATGTATGGGATAGTTGCAAAGACAAGTGTTCACCAATGGGCAAGCATAGTTTTAATAATAAGTGCTGTGCTCTCTTTGTTTATAGCTGCGGCTTATATGATGCACGTAAAAAGTTTTAAAAGAATGTTTGCTTATTCAAGTGTTGAACATATGGGAATTGTAATGGTTGGTTTAGCCATGGGTGGGGTTGGATATTTTGGCTCGGTGCTGCATATCATTCTTCATTCATTTACCAAAGCCAGCTTGTTCTATCAGTACGGCTCGGTGTTCCGGGTTATTAAAAGTAAATTTATTCAGGATGCGGGAGATTATTTTGAAAAGAATATTTCCGGCGCGCTTGTTCTGCTTTTAGGATTTTTTATGATTACTGCTGTTCCGCCTTCAGGAATGTTTATAAGTGAATTTTATATTTTCAGATCCATGTTTGAAAAGGGATATATCTGGTTATTGATCATAGCTGTAATATTAATAAGTGTAATTATCTGGTCGCTGGGTGAAAATATTTTCAAGCTGCTTTTTCATAAAGCAGAAGCAGTTGAAAGTAATGGAGACAATAAAGAAAATAAAGGTTTCTGGGAGTCAGTTCCGCAATTTGCATTATTGGCTTTAGTAATTTATCTCGGTTTTAATCCTCCCAATTTCTTAATTCAATTGATAAACCAGGCAGTTAAAATTTTTAGTTATTGAAAAGATGGTACGTAATTACATAACAATTCAAAATAATGAAACGATTGATTTTCATTCTATTCCAATTTTGGAATATGATAATTTTTTAGAGACAAATGCTTTGTTCTTAAAAGATGTGAACAATCATTGTGTGAATTATTTTGGGGTTCCTTCCGGTAATAAATTGAAGCTCATTTGCTGCATTGCCAATGACAGCAAAGCAAAAATTAAACTTACTTCTTCCGAAATAGATTTACAGCAATCAAAAGTTTATCCTTCACTTAGTGCACACAATCTCTCCTTTAATATGTTTGAGCGGGAGATAAATGAAAACTTCGGAATAAAATATTCAGATCATCCATGGTTAAAACCTGTCCGCTATTCTTTTAATCGTTATGATAAAGCTTCTGAGATTTCCAATTATCCTTTCTATCAAATAGAAAGCGAAGAACTGCACGAAGTTGGTGTAGGGCCCATACACGCTGGAATTATTGAACCGGGGCATTTCAGATTTATCTGCAAAGGTGAACAGATTCTTCATCTTGAAATTCAGCTTGGCTATCAGCACCGTGGAGTTGAAAGCCTGTTTATTAAGAAAAATAATTTACTGCAAAGAGTAACTCTTGCAGAATCAATAGCCGGAGATACAACGGTTGGACATGCTTCTGCATTTGCAAATAACTGGGAATCTCTTTGCGGATATGAGCCTGGTGATGAATTACAATTTGTAAGAACACTCGCTCTTGAACTTGAAAGAATTGCTGTTCATACCGGTGATCTTAGTGCTATCTGCGCCGATATCGCTTATCAGCTTGGCAGTGCAGTATTTGGAAGATTGAGAACTCCAATAATAAATTTCTTTCAAAGCTGGTGCGGAAACAGGTTAGCAAAAGGTTTAATTCGTCCTGCTAAAAATAATTTTGTCTTTACATCAGAATTAAAAGATTCTCTTTTGAAATTATTGGATGCATACGAACCTGATTTTAAGGAAATGATCAAAAAGGTTTTTCATAACCCCGGCAGCTTATCGCGGTTGGAAAAAACAGGAGTAGTAACTTTTAAGCAGGCACATAGTATTGGTGCAGTGGGAATGGCTGCAAAAGCCTCAGGATTAAACCGTGATGTCCGCTCTTCGCATCCTTTTTACCTTTATAAAAATTTTGAACACGAACCAATAATAAAACATCACGGCGACGTTTTTTCCAGAACCCAGGTAAGAAGAGAAGAAATTCTTCAATCAATTAAATATATCAGATCAATGCTGGAAAACATTCCAGTTATTGAACAAAATTCTGCACCACTTCAACCGACGAAGAAGAATTCATTCTCCGTTACCCTTGTTGAAGGATGGCGCGGAGAGATATGCCATTGTGCTGTAACAAATGATGAGGGTAAGTTAATATATTACAAAATAAAAGATCCATCGTTTCATAATTGGCTTGCACTTGCTCTTGCAGTTCGAAAAAATGAAATATCCGATTTCCCTGTCTGCAATAAAAGTTTTAACCTTTCTTACTGCGGATTTGATCTATAGGAATTGAAATGAATATATCTGTCAAAACAAAGAGAACTCACTCTAATCTCTCTCTTGAGAAGAGCCTGTGTGAGAATAAGAATATTGATGGTAGCCGTAGGCTTCAGCCTGCGATAACGGCTTTATTTCGCAACCTGAAGGTTGCGACTACCGATATATTTAGAATTTTAACACAGCCTCGAGAAGAGAGAGAGACTTTATTATCAACAAAACATAATATGAAATATCTTGACAAAAAAAATAAATCTAAGACATAACTTCCCAAAAAGTCCTTCTCTTTGCAAGAGAAGGATTAGGATGAGTTAATAAACGCTGGGACAACATAGTAATGAGCCTTAACAATAAGAAAGAACTAAACGTGATAGCAAAAGGTCTTTGCAGAGAGTTGAGAAAAAAATCTACAAGGGCAGAGCAAATATTTTGGGAAGCAGTTAGAGGAAGGAAATTTCTAAATAAAAAGTTTTACAGACAATATCCATCTTTTATGATTTAACTGGCAAGGAATCCTTCTTCATAGCGGATTTTTATTCTTATGAAGATAAACTGATTATCGAGTTAGATGGAATTATACACAAGTATAAACTGGCTGATGATAAAAGTAGAGAAAAGATATTGAGTAAACTTGGATTAATTGTTTTAAGATTTGAGAATGAAGATATAGAAAAAAATTTAGATAAGACTTTAGAAAAGTTAGAAAAATTTATATCTATCGAATGTAAATCCTCTCATAGTAATGGAGAGAGACTTGTTGTACAAGAGACCAAATGATAAACACAGTTAAAATATTAAAACATCAGGGCAGGCAGTTTATAAAAGATGTTTCCAAAGTAACTCTCCTACCTCCGTTTCGCGGAAGACCAATAATCTCAAAAGAAAAAGTTGATGAGAATGAGTTAGTGAGTTTATGTCCAACCGGAGCGATCTCTTCCAATCCTGTTAAGATTGATCTGGGTAAATGTACTTTTTGCGGAGAGTGTTCTTTCCTTTTCCCAAATAAAATTTCCTTTACAACCGATTATAAAATTTCTGCTAACGACAGAAATAATTTAATTGTTATAGAAGGCGAAGATAAATCAATCGAATTAAATCCCGCAATGATAAGAAAGGAAATATCTTCATTCTTTCACGGTTCATTAAAGTTAAGAGAGGTATCCGCCGCAGGAGATAACAGTGCTGAACTTGAATTAAAAGCCGCAGGCAACGTTAATTTTGATATGGGAAGATTCGGAATTGAGTTTGTTGCTTCGCCACGCCACGCTGACGGAATAGTTATCACTGGTCCCGTTTCAAAAAACATGGCTGAGCCGCTTCAAATATGTTATGATGCTGTGCCTGAACCGAAAATAATTATTTTATGCGGAGTAGATGCCATAAGCGGAGGGATTTTTGCCGATAGTCCTGCTCTCAGCAGAAAGTTTTTAGAGAAATATAAAATTGATTTTTACGTTCCGGGAAATCCTCCTCACCCGCTTACATTTATTAATGGCATTTTAGAATTGATAAGAGATAGAAAGTAATTCCGTTCAAATTTTTTTAATAAATATCATAGTGAGCAAAGTCGAACTATGACTACGATAATAGTTAAAATAAAATTCACCTAAATCACTCAATTTAATTTTGATTTTTAATTTTATTTCATCTTAATTTACAGGTAACAATTTTAAGCGGGGTTAGAAATGAAAACAAAAGTTTCTCTTTTCGTTCTTGTTATCGCTGTTTCACTCTTACTGCAATTTTGTGAAAACCCTTTAGAACCTGACGAGGTCAAAACTATTAATGGAATAACATTTCAATTAGTTGTTGATAAAAAGGAATATCATTTACCTGATTTAATAAATATTAAAATCGTGGTTACAAATTTATCCGGTGCAAATAAAACCTTTCACTTTTCAACAGGTTGTCAATTTGCATTCAGAATAAAATTGTCAGATGAAACTATTTTTGATAATCCTTATGTTTGTCCTCTAGTGCTGACCAGTATAACTGTAAATGCCGGTGAAACTAAAAATGAATTATCACTAAAAGGAAGCTGTTGAATATCTGCTTTCTGAATTAAGATTTTATTCTGCAATGAAACTGCATTAACGTTTTCCCGGGCTTTGCCAATCATGTTTTCATCAATATCGGTGATGACTGCTGTGTAGTCGTAATGATTTACAAATCTATAGCCGACGTTCCAACTCCGCAACCAATTTCAAGTACATGATGCCCGGGTTTCAACTCTGCCATTTGCAAAAGTTCTTTTGTTGATTTTTTCCCTCCCGGATGAATAATTTTTTTTCAAAGAGCCGCCATAAGCTGATAAGGATCAAGTTTTTCAATTTCTTGTTTGGAAAGCTTTCTTGCAGCCTTTCGTTTGAAAACGCAGAAAAGAAAATTCTGGTTGGAATTGAATGGGGTTTGATGATCAATGGTGAAGCACTTAATTTTTTCGAAATCATCCTGTAATTTTTCGGTTAATGATTTTTCAGAATATTGTTTTACTTCTAACCCGCTGCATTTTTTGGGTCCTTGATCTGAAAATGTTCCAATAATCAAATAGCCTCCGGGCTTAATGCAGTTTTTTATGGTGCGGATATAATTCCCTATTTCCTTTTCGTCAGTTAAAAAGTGAAACGCTGCCCGGTCATGCCAAAGATCATATTGCTCTCCAGGTTTGCAATGTGCTTCATCGGCAACAATCCATTTTACTTTTTTTGTCTTGCCATTCAAACGTTGTTTAGCTCTTTCCAAAGCATTAGATGAGATATCGAGGACAGTGATGTTTTCAAAACCCATTTCAAGCAAGTTGTCAACAAATAAACTATCTCCACCGCCATTGTCAAAAATTTTTGCAGATAAAGGTAAATTCAATTCTTTAATCAGTTGGATTGATGTTGAAGGGACTTCCTGAAACCAGCTCATTTCTCTTGGCTTCTTAGTAGAATAAATTTTTTCCCAGTGTAATTTTCTGTCTAATATTTCCATTGTTTAATTTACTTTTTCACCTTCTAATTCATAACCTTCACTTTCCCATTCATTCAAGCCTCCGGAAAATCGGAATACATTTTTATATCCCAATGCTTCAAGTAATTGATATAAAATGATGCTTTTGTTGCAGACAGTATCGGTGCAATAAACAATAATTTTATCTTCCTTACCGAGATTATTTTCAAGGTCTTCCCTGCGATAAAGATTCAATGAACCGGGAATATGCTTGAGACAGAATTTATTTTCTTCAAGTGCATTAACGAGTTTAATCGGCTCACCAGAGTCTATTCTCTGTTTAAGTTCTTTTGCTGTTATTGTTTTCATAAAAATTTTTATAATGAAGAAATAATTTTTTCAATTTTACGAAAGAAAATCTTATCCTTTGGATTCTTTGAAAGCTGCTTCACTTTAGATTTGAGCAACTTCTCGAATTCGAATCTTTCAAAGCAGTGGCGGCATTCGGAAATATGTTTAACCAATTCCTCCCTTGACGCACCTTTAATGTAATTATCTATAAATTCATTGAAACGGGACACAGCTTCTTCACAATTGATTGTTTTGATTTTTGCTTTTTTCATTTCTATTTTATTTTGAAATTATATTCATTGTTTCTTCGGTACCGCAGGTGCAGGTATAATCACTTTTAATTTTTGATTCTTTCGATTTTTTTATTCCGAGTTCCTGAGCATGAATCCATAATTTTTTTTGCAGAATGCTTCTCGCTCGTGCAATACGGCTTCTTACTGTTCCAATGGGTACTTTTGTAATGACAGCAATTTCAGTATAGGAAAAATCTTCTATATCACGAAGAACCAGCGTTTGTTTAAATTCATCCGGCAAGTTTCTTATTGCCTGGTTTATGTCCTGTTGTGTTAATTCACTTATAAATTTCTTTTCAGGATTTCCTTCGTCAACAAAATTACTCCTAGCAATTTCTTCAAATAAAGAAAATGGGTATTCTTCGTCAGAATTATTTCCAGTGTAAAAATCTAAATCAACAAATTTCTTTTTACTGCGATAGATGCTTATGAAATGGTTGTTCAATATGCGAAACAACCAGGATTTTATTTTACTGCGATCTTTAAGGCGATGGAAATTTTCGAATGCTTTCAGAACCGTTTCAGCTACAAGATCCTCGCTGTCATTTTCATTTTTGCATAAGCTGAAGGCAAAACGTTTTAGTCCTGCCGCATGTGACAACACTATGCTGGTAAGCGAATTTTTATCATCCCTGCTTAATATCCTCAACTTTTTATTTTTCTCAATCATTATTTATATAGTACAGAAAACACTTCCTTTCACAAGTTGTTAGACAAAGCTTGACTGCTTTTTTCAGCAAATAGCGAAACGCTTTTCACTCCATAATCTTTAGAAGCATTCTTTGCTGATTTGGAAATAAAGCCGTAAGAGTCATTATTTCTAATATAAAGAATTTCCATTCCTGCTTTTTCAATAGCTTCACGGTAACTGTCTTGCTGTGAAGCACCGCCAATACAAGAAGCCCATAACGCAGAATTGCAAACTATATTTTCAGGTAATTGTTTTTCAGTTACAATATCGGCAATAACCATTCTCCCTTTGTGTTTGAGAACCCGGGCAACTTCGGCAAAAACCCTATCTTTATCAGGACAAAGATTGATTACACCATTGCTTATTACAACATCAAAGCTTTCATTTTCAAAAGGAAGTTTTTCAATATTGCTTTTATGGAATGATACATTATTGAAATTATTTTCCTTACCCAGACGGCGTGATTTATCCAGCTGTTCATCAGTCATATCGACTCCAAAGACATGTCCTGTCTTTCCAACTTTAAGAGCTGCAGCAAAAACATCCATACCTGAACCGCTTCCTAAATCGAGTACTTGTTCACTCATTTTAAGGTTTGCTATGTTGAAATAATACCCTACTCCTGCAAATGATTCTATAGCACCAGTTGGAATATTATCAAGGTCACTTCTTTCATAACCTAATTTTTCAGCAAGTCTGCGACCCATTTCAAAATGATATTCGCCATTGGGATTAAGGGCTACATCACGGTACATTTTTTTTACTTTCTGCTCCAGTGCTGCAGTGTCAACTTTTTTGATAATCATAGTTTCCATTTTCAAAAATTATTTATGTTGTTTCTGACATGACGGAATTGATCGAAAAAAGTTCCCGAAGGATAATGATTGGTATTAATATGAAGCAAACATAATTTTACTTAAAGTCACGGTTTCCTAAGTCTATACTTCCCCTTTACCAACTTTTTGACATTTCCATGACAACTCATCTGAAATGCTGAAATATTTTACAGCAAGTAAAGGAAAACTTTTCTTAATTTTTGAACATCCTTGGGAGTTAATATGAAAATTATAAAAATCCTGTCATCTGGATTTTATTTAAGAATAACAATTGTTATCCCAATACTATTTTCACTAAGCTCCTGCTCACAAATAACCGATACTTTATATGTGCAGGATGTAAATGTTAAGGGTCCAATTAACCAACCGCCAATACGGGTAACGGGAAAAGATTCTTCATCCTTTACCATCACTCCAAAATTTTTTATCAACACAAAGAAAAGTTATGATGGATTAGTCGAAGGACACACAAAGGTTAATTCGGAAGGTTTTTTCCAGGTGGATACTATCAGGAATGGTGATGAGGTAACTTACAGAGAAACCGCCGGTGTTAACAACTTTCAGTTTGAAGAGGAAAACCTTCACTGGTCAATGCCCGATTATTTAGTTGGGCTTGATATTGATATTGCACTATCGAGAAAGATAGCTCTTTCGGGCGGATTCAGTATATCAAGTAAAGATAAAACTAATCTTTATGGTTACAGGTTTGGGCTTGGTTTCTTTTCTGCATCAGAAAATGTTGGTGTTCGTTTCGATGGTGGGGTAATATGGCAAAAATATTCTTACGATGCTGCGTCGGTTATTATTCGTGATGATGGTTCTTCTACCCGTGAAGTGATTTTTTTCAGGGATAAAGGATCATCTACGAATCTGAATCATTATCTGAGTCTTACTATAAATACAATTTATGATCTTCTTCCAGTTAACTTTTTAGTGAATGTTGGTTATAGCGGGCAGAGTCTTATTGATTATGAACCAAGAGACACTGATGATTCTTATTATTTATTCTTCCCAATCTCAGATCCATATTATGATGTGAAAGATTTACGAAGTGAGGCTTACGCAGCTTTTATAAATATTTCTCCCGGCATTTACGCTAATTTAAATGAATGGAGCAGATTGGTTTTTGCAGTAAGATTTTTCTTTGAACTTGATATTGAAGATTCACAAAGTTCAACTTTTATAATCCCAATGGTTCAGTTTGATTTGAGCTTATAAAATAAGTGGGAACCTTCGAGATTATAATGTTATGTTCAGATGTTAACCTCGAAGGTTACTTCAATCTACACTCCCGTGTAATTCTTATTAAGATTATTCAGCAGTTTTGTTATCTCTTCAGATTTCACATCCCTGTTAACAATCTTCACTTTCATATCATAAGCGGTTTCGCCTTTTGCAAGCTTTAAATTAGATTTTGAATCAACCTCAATAATAGCATTTGAATTCATCCCATTATATTTCCCTCTAATCGTAATTACCCATACACCTTCATCTGCCCATTGTTTTGCAACAGTAAAAATTCCTTTCTCATCATGCTTGAACTGCAGGTTAACGGTTTTTCTTTCCCCATTTACAATACCTTCTGCAGTGCCTGTTAGTTTTGCATCAGATGGAACGTGGCAGCCAAAAGTTTTTACTATCAATGCTTCACTCCTGCTTGAACCTGATTCAACAGAAAGCTGGAAACCACCTGCGAAAGCAATTGCAGCGATAAATAAAACCAACGGAATAATTAATCCCTTCTTCATTTTGAACCTCCTTTTGTTTTGTTGTTGCTCTTTTGATGCCGAAGGGCACAGAATGGTTTAAATCATGGTTTGAATTTGAATTAAACCTTCACATGATTTTATATTATTATTAGAACCAGGCTTAATTTATTTTAACCGAAAACAATCCGGAGAAGACAATGAGCTTAAAAGAATTCAAAGCTGCAAAAGTGAAAGATCTGAAAGATGGAGAGATGAAAGCAGTTTCTGTTGGAGATGGCAAAGAGATACTTCTTATAAGGATTGATGGAAATTATTTTGCACTCGGTGCTCATTGCACACATTACGGTGGACCACTTGCTGAAGGAGTTTTATGCAATGGAATTATAATGTGTCCCTGGCACCATGCATGCTTTGATGCAAAAACCGGCGATATGTATAATCCTCCGGCAAGAGATTCTCTTCCTAAATATGAAACAAAAATAAATAGCGATGATGTTATAGTTATGCTTCCTGATGAATTGGAATCGTCAAGAATTCCCGAAATGGTAAAAGCCGATTCGTCGGATAAAAGAAATTATTTTATTATTGGCGGCGGTGCATCAGGTAATGCTGCTGCACAGGCTCTACGTGAAGGCGGTTATAAAGGAAAGATTACCATAATAACCCGGGAAGCGAGAACACCCTATGACCGACCTAATTTAAGTAAAGCGTATCTCTCAGGCGAAGCACAATCTGAATGGATGCCGCTTAGAGACAAAGAATTTTTTAAAAAGTATAACATAGATTTTCTTTTCAGTCATAAAGTTGAAGAAGTTAGTATTGATAAAAAAGAAATTTGCCTGGATGATAACCATATTTTAAAATACGATAAAATTCTCCTGGCAACTGGCGGAATACCACGCACCCTTAATATTCAAGGCTCTGATCTTAAAAATATTTTTTATTTGAGAAGCTTTGATGATTGTGATAAAATAATTGAGGCTGTTAAAAATATTTCTAAAGTAGTTGTAATTGGTTCAAGCTTTATAGGAATGGAAGCTGCGTACCATCTTCATGAAAGAAAACTTGATGTTACTGTTGCCTCACCGGAAGATGTCCCATTTAAAAATATTTTTGGAAATGATATTGGCAGTCTTATTAAAAACCAACAGGAAAAGCATGGTGTTAAATTTAAACTCAACTCATCAGTTGTAAAGTTTGAAGGAGATGAGAAAGTAAATTTTGTTGTTCTATCAAACGGGGAAAAAATTAATTGTGACGTTGTTGTAATTGGAATCGGTGTGAAACCAGCAACAAGTTTTATCAAAGGAATAAATCTTGAAAAAGATGGCAGTATAAAGGTTAATGAATATCTTCAGGCTGCCGAGGATGTTTTTGCATCGGGAGATATTGCTGCATTTCCTTACAATGGAAATTATATAAGAATAGAACATTGGCGTGTTGCTGAACAGCAAGGCCGTATTGCAGGATTTAATATGGCTGGAAAGAAAATAAAATTTGATAAGCAGCCTTTCTTCTGGACAGAACAAGCGGGGTTAAACATCAGGTATGTTGGTCATGCAAAAGATTGGGATGAAACAATAACCTGGGGTGATATTAATTCAAAAGAGTTTATACTATTCTTAGCTAAGAATAATGAAGTTGCTGCAGCAATTGGAAGTAACAGGGACACAGAAATGGCAGCAATAGAATTTTTAATGCTCAATAACAAAATGCCTTCCTTAAGTGAATTGAAAAATAAAAGTGTTGATTTAGTGAAGTTAGCGAATGAAACAACTTTCAAAGTCAGCACTTCGCTTGACGCATTATAAACTTGAAGAGTACTCTGATAGAAAGAATAACTTGTATTCTTTTTATATTGTTATTCCCGAAACGCTTTCGTTTTTGTCCAATTGCAAATTTCTTAATGAGCAAATTTAGAAATTAGCTCACTATAGTGGCTCAACTCACAATATTTCCTCCTTAAATAAAAAGAACTTACACAGATTTTTTTTCTGTATCACACCTGCTAATTAGTATCACAAATATTAAAGTCTTTCGCCGATATATTCGCTGGTTATATTAATCATAAAAGCAGAGGATGCTATGTTTAAGAAAATATATTTGATAGTTGCGATATTTTTTCTTGCTTCAGTTTGTTATGCGCAGGAAATTAAAAATCCGACATCAATTGGTCCCCAGGTTGGTTGGCATAAAGCAGCTGATGCAGATAACGGGCAATTTATGTATGGAGCTGCGTTAAAATTAAAACTTACAAATGCTCTTGGTTTTGAAGGCTCAATTAATTATCGTGAAGAAGACTACCGTAATGGAGCAATCACAGTTTCACAATGGCCTGTTCTGTTATCGGGATTATTTTATGTAACCCCAAATATTTATGGACTGGCTGGTGTGGGATGGTACAACACGAAAATAGAATTCGATAATGCTGTAATAGACCATGCTGATAAAACCAAACAAGAGTTCGGCTGGCATTTTGGGGCAGGGGTTGATATTCCAATAAGCCAGATGGCTTTTATTACAACCGACTTCCGGTATACATTTATTGATTATGAATTCCAGGAAGTGCCTGGCGCTGGTGAAATAAGCAGCGACTTCTTTATAGTTAAGGCTGGCTTGATGTTCATAATTAACTAATAGATGCCCCTTATTTGGCTGCCTGATAAATTTTAAGGCAGCCTTTTTTATTTTTCTTCTAACTTAAAAACCGCGCCCCGATTGTAATTTTCGAAACTCTTTCATTATTTCACAAAAAAAAGATTTGACAATAAAAACTTTAAATAATATGTTCCTTCTCACTTAGATATCGCTTATTATAGTAGCACTAAAACATTTACCAGTTTCAAAATTCTAAAATGAAAGGGTAATAAGCATGACAAAGACAGTTGCCAGTATTCTCAGAAGTAAAGGTTATGATATTTGTTCCATTTCGCCGGTTGCAACGGTTTTTGAAGCACTCAAAATTATGGCGGATAATAGTGTCGGAGCTTTGCTGGTTCTTGATGAAGAAAAGCTCGTTGGCGTATTATCGGAAAGAGATTATGCAAGAAAAGTTATTCTTCTTGGCAAATCTTCAAGAGAAGCTAAAGTAAGAGAAATTATGTCCGAAAAAGTTTTGTACGTACAGCCCCATAGAACTGCCGAGGAATGTATGGCTATTATGATTAATAAAAGAATACGGCACCTGCCTGTACTTGATAATGATAAGCTGATTGGAATAATCTCCATTGGTGATGTTGTTAAAGCTATTATTGATGAGAAAGAATTTGTAATTGAACAGCTTGAAGAATATATAAGCGGAAGGAAAATTACTGCTGAAGTATAAACTTAATTCGTAATTGTACTCCTAATCTTAATCATAACCTTTTCAAAATCGAGTAAGGGTATGATTATGATTACTGCTCACTTTTCAAAACCACTTAATAATTTCGGGATTATCAAACCTTTTTATTCTCATTTATTTATCTTTAGAAAAAACTTTTCAAGCATTTATGAAAAACCTACATCTAAGCTCACTTGAATCACTTCTTGATTCAGTTGATTTAAAATTTCTTAAAAGTGAACTATCTAAAATCAAATCGGGAATTGAGAATTCCAATTCAAATAAGATCTCAACAAAAATAATTTTAAATGGAGAATGGGAAGAAATTAATTCTGAATATATTCTAAATGAATTAAACCAGATAATTAATACTTTCACACTGGAAAGAAGCAAATATTATCTCAAAAGACTAATTAAAAGTCTTACTGTAGAAAAAACAGGAAGAATAAATGATCTTAACCTGAACAGGTGGAAAGAATATGAAGATATATTAACTGACAGCCTTTGGGTTTTGAGAAAAAGAGATCGTTCAGGTGAACATAAAGCTTCTTACTGGGGGAATTTTATTCCGCAGATACCCAACCAGCTTTTAAGAAGATATACAAAAAAAGATGAATGGGTTCTGGATCCTTTTCTCGGAAGCGGAACTACTTTAATAGAATGCAAAAGACTCGAAAGAAACGGGATTGGAATTGAGCTGCTTGAGAATATTGCTGCATCTGCAAAAAAAGTTGTTGAACAGGAAAAAGCTTCTGCTAAGATAATAACAGAAATTATTAATGCAGATAGTTCTGAGCTTGATTATAAAACTGAATTAAAAAGAATTGGTATTAAATCAGTTCAGTTCTTAATTATGCATCCGCCATATTGGGATATAATTAAGTTCAGTAAGAATAAAAATGATCTTTCCAATGCTGAAACGGTAGAGGATTTTTTAAAATTATTTGGAAAGATTGTTGATAAAACATATCCGCTTCTCGACAAAGGAAGATTCTTTGCTTTAGTAATTGGGGATAAATATTCAAAAGGGGAATGGATACCTCTTGGCTTTTATGCAATGCAGGAAGTTCTTAAAAGAGGTTACAAATTAAAATCAATTATTGTTAAGAACTTTGATGAGACTAAAGGAAAGATGACACAGAAAGAATTATGGAGATACAGAGCATTGGCCGGAGGGTTTTACATTTTCAAGCATGAATACATTTTTTTATTTCAAAAATGATTCTGGTATACATTTAATCATTTCTCCTCAGGCCAAAAGCCTGAGGCTACCAAATCAAAATTAAAAAGGTAGCCGCAAGCTTTTAGCTTGCGGTATATAGAAATTACAATATGAATAAAAAATCTATTCGGGAAAAGAAACACAGACTATATAAAGAAGTTTATATAGGTGAAAGAATTATTTCTTTTACGTTATGTATAAAAAGCAGAAATAATTTTTTCACTAATGCTAAAACCTTTAAAATATTTGAAGCATTTTTATTAAGTGAACTGCAAATTTTTAATTGCTCCTCTTATATTTATTTATTTATGCCCGATCATGCTCATTTAGTTTTAACAGGGAATGATTCAGAAGCGAGTATTAAGAAATGTCTTGATATGTTTAAGCAAAAATCTGGTTACTGGCTTAACGAAAACCGTAAAGAAATAAAATGGTAAAAGGATTACTAATGATCATATTCTAAGAAGTGAAGAAAATCTGATTGTACACTTAAAATATATTTTAAATAATCCAGTCAGAGCAGGGTTAGTTGATTATTGGAAAGAATATCCATACAAAGGCTCATCAATTTATAATCTGGATGAATGGAATTAGGTTTGATAATTATTGCGGTAGCCGCAACCTTTAAGGTTACGGAATACATTTTTATCAAACTAAAATCTCAACCTAAAGGTTGAGGCTACCTTATGAATAATACTATTTCCCAAATAGAATCTGAACTTAAAAAACGTCTTTCTTATCCTTATGAGTGGGGACAGAAGCAGAATGATTTTTTTGATAATCAAACTAACTTTATTTACCACACTTCTTCATTTGAAAATTTATTATCTGAAATAAAAACCAAATTCAATAATAATCCTGATTATGAAAGATATTTAAATTATGCATTGAACAGGTGGTATAATTTCTGGTCTGCACAAGCTGTTGAAAAAATTTTCTGCTCACTTCCAAATGTTACTCCTGCACTTGATGAAAAGGACCATCTTGTTGATTTCACAATCCAGGGATTTACTTTCGATCATAAAACTTCTGTTTATCCAAAGAACTATGATAAAACTCTTAAAGAAGCAATTATTAATACTGATGATCTTATAAGGTGGCTATACAGAAATCAGTCTCAGGAAAAACGAATGCATTTAAAGAACCGGCTTTTTGTTGTTCTTTATTCAACAATGGGTGAGCATTGGAAACTAAAAGCAGAAATCTCCTGGTTAAAAAAGGAAATTGAATATTACATGATCGGATTCAATCCTCACTACATGATGAAGTTTAATCTTGAGGAAGGAAATGAAACGCTTTCTGATATAATTTGGGCAATAAAATAGTTTGTTTATGGTATTGTAGGATTACTTTTATAAAACTATTTTAAATCTATTCAATTTAATTAAAAAAAATAAAGGAGATATATGAAACTTTATACAGTGGTACTTTCTTTAGCATTAGTCATGTTACTTCAGATTAATGCTTCTTCTCAAATTCCTAATGCAGGATTTGAAAATTGGACAATGGAAGATCCGGATGGCTGGACTACTTTTGACTTTTTCGCAAACTCTGTTAGTCAATCATCCGATAACCACTCAGGCTCATCTGCTGCTAAAATGGAAATAGTAGATTCTGGCGGCAATCCGGTTTACTCATTCATGTTCGCAGATAGTATTGGAGTATCCGAAAGACATGGCAGCTTGAATGGCTATTATAAATTCATTCCTCAAAGTGACAATGATGTTTTAGATATACTTGTCATTATGTATGATGGTTCGGTTTTTAATTTTATAGGAGGAGGTTTTTTAGAATTAGGCGGTACTGTTTCTACATATACTCAATTTTCTGTTCCAATTACTTACTCCTCTTCCGAAACTCCAGACACGGCTTGGATAGAATTTGTAGTGGTGGATACCTCTAAGGATGGTTCCGGAGGAATTGGCTCTTATGCACTTATTGATGATTTAAGCTTTGGCGGACCAACAGGTGTTGAACCGGTTGATCAGATTCCTTCAGCATATTTGCTAAAGCAAAATTATCCTAATCCTTTTAATCCATCTACAACAATAGAGTTTTCTATTCCTGAAGAATCTTTTGTTGAGGTTAAGGTTTATAATATTCTTGGAAAAGAAGTAGCTACCCTTGCCTATAATACTTATTCCTCAGGCAGTTATAAAGTAGATTTTAATGGTGAGGATCTTTCAAGCGGAATTTATATAGCTAAAATAAATGCAACTGCTAAAGATGGCAATTTCAATTTTTCAAAATCTTTGAAGATGACATTGCTTAAGTAGCAATTACTTAAAATAATTTTTTTTAATAAGGGCTGTTTTAAAAATTAAACAGCCTTTTTATTTTTTACCTTCTTCCGGGGTTGAATTAAGTCGAATAGAAAATTGTTGATATTGAGGAATGTTTTATAACAAAAATTCTTTATCTTCTTGCATCAGTTCTCCATTTAATAATAATTAATAAGTTGAGGAATTATGAAAAAGCTTATACTTATTTTGGGTTTCTTCTTTCTTATTTCTTCAGACCATTTTGCGCAAATTCTGAATGCAGGATTTGAGAACTGGACTGACAGCGATCCGGATGATTGGGCTACAATAGATATACCAGGGTTTGTTGATGCGGTTTCGCAATCAACAGATTCTCATTCTGGTTCCTGGGCTATGAAACTTGAAGTACTGGATTTCGGTGGTAATCCATATCTGCCTCTGGTTAATTCCGGAGAAAGCAGTGAGGGTTTTGCAATTTCAGAAAGGTATGGCAGCTTAACAGGGTTTTATAAACTCTTCCCGGTGAATGATGATATTATAGTTTTAAATCTTGTAATGTATAAGAACTCAGATGCTATCGGGGGAGGGTTTCTTTTTATAAGTAGTGCTTCTTCTTCTTACACACAATTTAATGTGCCCATTTTTTATTCGTTACCTGATATACCGGATACAGCTTTTATATCAATAATTATATCTGATTCTTCAAGCGGAAATATTAATATTGGTACTTCAGCTATTATTGATGATCTTGCTTTCGGTGGACCAACAGATGTTGAACCGGTTGATCAGATTCCTTCAGCATATTCGCTAAAACAAAATTATCCTAATCCATTTAATCCATCTACAACAATAGAGTTTTCTATTCCTGAAGAATCTTTTGTTGAGCTAAAGGTTTATAATATTCTTGGAAAAGAAGTAGCTACTCTTGCTTATAATACATATTCATCAGGCAGTTACAAAGTAGATTTTAATGGTGAGGATCTTTCAAGCGGAATTTATATAGCTAAAATAAATGCAACTGCTAAAGAAGGTAATTTCAATTTTTCAAAATCTTTGAAGATGACTTTGATTAAGTAAATTGCAAGATTACAAAATTGCAAGATTACAAGATTAAAACCGGAGAGAAATAATCTCCTTTTTTTATTGTCTTCTTATAGTCTGCAGGATTAAATTTGCGATTGATAAAACCATATACCATATACCATATACCCTATACCTTATACCGAAGGAATGTGGGGTGCATAGTGTGTAAACAACCAGTGACTAATTACAACCAACAGAACTAATGTCCAGCTTTCTTCCCCTCGGCGGTGCAGGTGAAATTGGTGCAAGCTGTTTTTATTTAAACATTGCCGGAACGGGAATAATCCTTGACTGTGGAATGCATCCGCAAAAAACAGGATTGGAAGCACTGCCTTCATTTGACCTTATCAAAAATATGCCTGTAGATTTTTTACTGATCTCACACGCTCACCAGGATCATTTAAGTGCACTTCCTTTTCTTGTCCAAAGACATCCTTACATAAGAATTATCTCTACTCCCCAGACTCGTGCAATTGCTGAACTTACTCTTCACGATTCCGTTTCAATATGGAAAGAGCAAATAAATGATGAGGAAGATGTTAAAGTATATTCTCATGAAGAAATTGATCTGCTTATTCAATCAATCGAATATAAAGCTTATGGTGAAGAATTCTTTCTTAGCGGGTATAATCACAATTCGTCCGAACCAATAAAAGTAACCTTTTTTGATGCAGGGCATATTCTGGGTTCGGCAGGAATATTAATTGAACATGGAGAACAAAAATTTTTTTATACAGGGGATATAAATTTAACGCATCAGGAACTTCTTACAGGAGCTGAACTTCCCAAAACAAACATTAACACTTTAATAATTGAAACCACTTACGGCAGCACAGATTCGTCAACTTTAAAAAGCTGGATAGATGAAAAAGAAAGATTTGCAAATGATGCTAACAAAATTTTGAACCAGGGAGGATCAATACTTCTGCCTGTATTTTCTCTTGGAAAAACTCAGGAAGTATTGGCAGTAATTTGTGACCTCATGTTGAAAGGAAAACTTATGCAAACTGATATTTACACAGGTGGACTTGGAAGAAAAATAAGCCGGGTTTATGATTATAACAGGTTTGTGGTTAAATATTCTAATCCTGATTTTCAATTAATGGCAATCCCTCAAAAAAATATTTATGAGGTTGAAGACCATAACGATTTTTTTAAGATTCCTTCCTTAATTCTTGCACCAAGCGGAATGATGCTTGAACGGACAATCTCTTTTAAACTTGGTAAGAAATGGCTTAACCGGAAAGACTCTGCGATATTCACAGTTGGTTATATGGAACCCAAAACTCCCGGTTATAAGTTTGCGAATGCTAAAAAAGGAGATAAAATAAAACTAACTGAATATGATAAACCTGTTGATGTTAAATGTTCAGTAAAGAATTTCAGGTTCACAGCCCACTCCAAAAGAGAAGAACTTCTTGAAATAGTTAGAAAGCTGAAAGCACAAAATGTTATTCTTGTACATGGAGATCCATCATCAATTGATTGGGTTGGCGCTAATATCCTTAAACAAAATAAAAGTGTAAAAGTCTTTGCTGCGCAAAAGGGGAATGAGATAATATTAACTTAAACTCTCGTAAAAATTTAAATTATCACTCAAAATACCTTCCTAAATTCTTCCAAATCTTAATTTCCCAACGGCATTGTAGTTGCTTTAAGAATAAAGCATAAAAATTATCTTATAAGCAGTTGAAATAAGTGTGAATATTTATAAAAGAAGAATTGTTGCTTACGTTATCGGAAAACTTATAGGGGGGAAAGAAATTTCCAGAGTTTTTGATAAGACGACTTCTTCTTACAACGAGATAGCTGGCGAAGTATCAACAAAGAGTATAAATGTTTACGATACTGAAAAAAATGAAATGATTACCGGCAGCGGAGACGAAAAAGGTGTTACACTTTATGATTTTGCAACGGCTAAATTTATTGATTTGAAAATCTATGGTGAAAACTTTGAAGGGTTTGATTATGAATCTAAAAAAGTATTCTATGGTGATATGAAAGAAAATACAGTTTCTTTTTTTGATTTCCAGGATTCAAAACATCATTACTATATTATGCTTAACCTACAGGAAAATTTTGCAGAAAACTTAGGATTGTTAATTTAAATAAGTAAAATTTCTTCCCGCCTTAATACCTTCAATTGTAATCGGAATTAAATTCTATAATCATTAACTTTTATTATTCATTTAATAAAAAGTTATGCAAAATCTTATTTTTAAATTGCCGCGACTTTTAAATGCCTAAGCTATTTAATTCGTAATCCGTATAACTTAAACATTAATATTTTTTAAAAGATGTAAAGAGTAATGTGTAGAATAAACCCATATTTATTTTTGTTTTTCGTAACGATCGCGACCTTTTGCGGGATAATTTCTTTAGTTATGATCTCATGTTCTGAAGAGAAAAAAGAAACATTTATTGGCCAATAGGAACCGGTTACAAGACCATATAATCTTGGTACGGTATTGATATTTGAAGATGACAGTTCGTTAACAGTAATAAAAGAGGCTAGGGTTAATTATACTTACAAACTTGTTGGAGATACTCTAATCTCTGCTTCATTTGATGGATTTTCCGGAAAGGAAATAATAGATAGTGCACTCGTTACTATTTCCGGTGATACACTTATACTTATTCGTGGAAAAGTTGGCGATCAGCAGGAAACAGTTATGAAAAGGTATGATTCCGTTTATACAAATACAGAAGGCATCATAGGTTTCTGGATATGGCCACATCAATCGGGTAGAGATGCAATTTCTGAATATCATCCCGGAGGTAAAGCATCTGTAAATGTTCTTATTGAACAAAGGCAAGGAAATTATTTTGTTAATGGAGATTCTTTAACAGTTATAATGCCGGGGACTACTTTGCGTGATATTTATTTTCAATTAAAAGGGGATTCGCTTTTCTTTCCTGATAAATTCGCTCCGCTTGGAACAGCTTTTTTCAGAGTTAAAGAAGAAGGTGAAAAGGGAAAATAAAATTGAGCTTAGCTGAACTTAAAAAAACAGTAAAGAAAAATTCCAACGCATACCTTTCCGAATTTCTGCAACGATTCTTTAAAACAGGAAAAGGAGATTATGCTGAAGGAGATGTTTTTGCAGGAATAAAAGTTCCTGTCTCCAGAAAAATCGCCAGGCAATTTAAAGATCTTAGTCTTAACGAACTTTCTATACTTATAAAATCAAAAATACATGAAGAAAGATTAATTGCTCTTTTCATTCTTGTTGATAAGATGAAGAAAGCTGATGAAAAGAAGAAAGAAAAGATTTTTAAGTTTTATATTAAAAACCTTAGATACGTAAACAATTGGGATCTGGTTGATCTTTCAGCAGAAAAAATAATTGGAGAATATTTATTCGATAAAGAAAGAAAAATTTTATTTGATCTTGCAAAAGGAGATATGTGGGAAAGAAGAATTGCGGTTATATCAACCTTCAATTTTATAAAGAAGAATGATTACAGCACATCCTTAAAGATTTCTAAATTGCTGCTTAAGGATAAACACGATCTTATTCATAAAGCTGTCGGCTGGATGATGCGTGAAATTGGGAAAAGAGATATTAATGCCGAAGAAGATTTTCTAAAAATACATTACAAAAATATGCCGAGAACAATGCTGCGCTATGCAATTGAAAAATTCCCGGAAATAAAAAGACAAGCATACCTGCGAGGAAAAATCTGATGCCTGCAAATTTATATGAAATAATCATTAATGCACTAAAGGGAGTTAATGCACATCTAAATCCGCAAAATGTTCTGGAAGATTTAAAAGCTGAAACCGCGGGCAAAGAAATTAAGGACTCACCATATACAATCTGGCAGATATTAAAGCATATAAATTTTTGGCAGGGAAAATTTATAAGCTATATAAAAGATGAATCAACTCCTCCGGTACCATCAGCAAAAGAAGGCTGGTCTTTTCCGAAATCTCCCCTGAATGAAGAAGAGCTGCAAAATGAAATTCAAAGATTCAGTTTATACCTAAATGAAGCGGTAAACCTTAGTGAAACTGAATTGAGCAAGAAAGCACAAAAATATAAATCGGGTTATGATGTTTTGCAGGCAATGGCTTCACACATTTCCTACCACATTGGTGAAATAGTTTTGCTGAGCAGAATAATTGGTAATTGGCCTCCGCCTTCAGGCGGAGATACCTGGTAAAGCAGAGTTCAAGTTCAAGTGTAAGCCTGTCCCGATGACAATCGGGGTTCAAGGGATTTTTTGTAAAATTCTTATAAACATCCAATAAACTGTACAAATAAATTTTATGAAGAAAAGAATTAGCATTCCTGCGGGAACAATCTGGGAAGATGTAGTTGGTTATTCCCGTGCTGTAAAAGTTGGAGATGTTATTGAAGTCTCAGGAACTGCTGCTGTTGATAACGGAAAAATTGTTGGTAAAGGAGATGCTTATGCTCAGACAAAATTTATTCTTGAAAAAATTAAAAAGACACTTGAATCTCTCGGTTCAGCGATGAAGGATGTTGTTAGGACTAGAATTTATGTTACGGATATTTCCAAATGGGAGGAAATTGGAAAAGCACATGGAGAATACTTTAAAGATATAAAACCTGCTACAGCAATGGTTGAGGTGAAATCCTTAATAGATCCTGAAATGATTGTTGAGATTGAAGCAACTGCAATTATTGAAGCTGAATGAAATGATTTTTATAAACTACTTTCAAGAAGCAAAGATGCAAGCTTCTGTGCCTGAACTCTGATTTCTGGAACAGCGGTTGTTTCCCATAGAATTCCCAGCAGCGGCTGGCCTAATGTAAAAAAATATTTTGAGCTGTTTCCTTCTTTATCAATTATTCTGCCAGTGGTATGAGCATCAAGCCCTAATGATAACTGATCTTTTCTGATTAAACCACGGGATAATAAATTTTTAACAATAGGAATATTTATTTTTTCATAATCATTTTCAGTTCCGGCACATTTAATTATAACATCTGCTGTTAAAATCTTATTTACTGATGTATCAGGGGCAGCTTTTTTTTCTCCTTTTCTTAATTCAATTTTAAACGAGTTATTAAGCTCAGTTATTTTTTTAATTCTCCCCGCTTCAATTTTTAATTGTCCTTTGCTTATCAATTGTTCAGTAATATTAAAGCACTCATGTGGGACTCTATGTCTTGCCGGGTTCCAGAAATGTTTAAGATGACCTAAAAATTTTTTTCTTTCATTTAAAGGAAGGTCAAGCCATATTTTTTGAGTATGCGGTCTTAGTGAATCAATAACTCCTCTCCAATCATTACCTTTTTCATTTTCTTTTTTGATATGATCTTTAACAATCTTAAGAATTTCCTCCAGACTCTTATTCTGCAATTCTTCATAAAAAGCAGGGTATGCTTCTGTTAATTGGTGGATGAAAGGCATAAATCCATGTTTTGAAACTGCTATAATTTTCCCTTTGTGATTTATTTGATAAAGGTTTGATACAATATCAATCATCGTTAATCCGGTTCCGATAATTAATATGGTTACTTCTTTATTTAAATTCTCATATAGATAGCTGTCCCAGGGATTTGAATAATAGCGCGGACTATTTAAATATGAATTATCTTTTAAATTAAGATCCACCGAATATAAATTTCCTAAAGCAAGAACAACTTTATCTGATTCAATTTCATTTCCGCTTTTTAATCTTATTAAGCATGATTTACTATTTGGTATGATGTCCAATGCTTCATCGTTTATGATATCAAGATTGGTTGAACTTACTCTTTTTGAAATAGTTTTTTCGAAATTTTCATAGATGTATCTTCCGTATAACCTTCTCGGAACAAAATCTTTTCCTGTAAATTTTAATTTTTTTTCCTGAAGCCATTTAGAAAAATGTTCCGGTTCTTCCGGGAAAAGACTCATATTTTCAGCCCGAACATTTAAGAGATGAAACGGCTGCTCTGTGGAAAAAGCAACACCAAAGCCAACAGGTTTTTTATCAATAAGCTTTATATCAATTTCTTTGCTTGAATTAGTACGAAGAAGATTTATTGCAACAAGAGTTCCGCTTAAACCGCCGCCAATAATTGTAATTTTCTGCATTAATGTTTAATAAAAAAAAGTGGAAAATAAATAAATGGTCTTTAATATAATCTTTTTTAATTAAGCAATTGGTGTATTTCTTTGTTGTTTTAAGATCAGCTTTTCTTTTTTTTGAAGATGCTTTTAAGTAATTTGAAGAAGGCATATGATATAGGCTATAAAATTCCTTATACCTTTATACCCTATACCTATAACCTATAGAATGAATCTAAACGCACAACCATGTGGCAGGATATAAAAAATTTTTTCATAGAGATAAGAGAGTATCTTAATATACCTGTAACTTCAATTGGTAAAACCGAAATTACTCTCTGGACAATTGTCTATTTCATCTTCCTTACTTTTCTGCTTTTTTACATTACCAGCAAACTAAGAAAATGGATTGTATATAAGATTCTTGCAAAAAGTAAAATTGATCTTGGTGTTCGTGTTGCCGTAGGTACAATTTTCAGATATATAATTCTTGTTATCGGTTTAGTAATTGTCCTTCAGACTGTTGGAATAGATTTAAGCACTGTAACAATTCTTGCCGGTGCTCTTGGTATTGGTATCGGGTTTGGGCTTCAGAATATTACCAATAATCTTGTAAGCGGAATAATAATTTTATTTGAGCGTCCAATTAAAGTTGGAGATAGAATTGAAGTCGGGGATGTCTCAGGAGATGTTGTAAGAATTTCAATGAGATCAACTACTATAATTACTAATGATAACATATCCATTATTGTTCCCAATTCAGATTTTATTTCATCTAAGGTTATAAACTGGAGCCATATAGACAGGAATATAAGATTAAATTTTTCTGTTCCTGTTTCGTACAAAGAGGATCCGCAAAAAATAAAAAAGCTTTTGCTTGAGGTTGCTCGTGAAAATGAAGGGGTTCTTAAAGAACCAAAACCTGATGTTTTATTCGATAAGTTTGATGAAAATTCATTAATTTTTAATCTCAGAATATGGACCCGCGAATATATTAATCGTCCGGGGGTTTTAAAAAGCCAAATATATTATGCGGTTTTTGAAAAGTTTGCAAAGAATGGAGTTGAAATCCCTTACCCCCAAAGAGATATTCATTTAAAGAGCAGCTCCGCCCCGATTTTTATTCAAATAGGAGAAAAACAAAATTAAAGGTGTTTAAATGCGTTTTAAGTTAATCATATTGATGCTGCTTATTGTTTTATTTACAATTTTTGTTGTTCAGAATACTGAACCTGTAAATATGCAATTATTTTTCTGGCATATAGCAGAACTTCCTAAAATCATTCTGCTCACAGTTACACTGGTGATTGGAGTTTTGTTAGGCTTTATCATTACTTCTGTATTGAATAAGCAGAAAAAGCATGCAGAGGAAAAATTAAAACCCATGAGTTCCGTTATATCAGGAGAGGAGAAAAAATATTAGTTTACTTTTCGTATTAAACGATTTAATTAATTAAAAATCATTAATTAGGAGGGCGTTATGGCTGAAATAAAAGAAAGGGGATATGCAAACCCGGATGTTCTTGTATCAACTGATTGGGTTGCCGAACATCTGAAAGATAAAAACATCCGTGTAGTTGAATCCAACGAGGATCAGCTTTTATATTCATCCGGACATATTCCGGGCGCAGTACATGTTGACTGGACAGTTGATCTAAATGACCAGTTAAGAAGAGATTATCTTGACAGAAAAGGTTTTCAGGCTCTGATGTCGCGTATTGGAGCTACTCCCGGAACAACAGTTGTTTTTTATGGTGATAAAAACAACTGGTGGGCATGTTATGCTTATTGGGTGTTTCAGCTTTTTGGGCATAAGAATGCAAAAATAATGGATGGCGGCAGGATAAAATGGACGCAGGAAGGAAGAGAACTGACTCGTGATATCCCCGAATATCCTAAAACCAAATACAGAGCTGCCGAAAGGGATGATAAAAAGATCAGAGCATTCCGTGACCAGGTTTTAAAACATGTTGATAAAAAACTTCCTCTTGTAGATGTAAGAAGCCCTGATGAATATTCCGGTAAACGTCTTCATATGCCGGAATATCCTAATGAAGGAGCTTTAAGAGGAGGACATATTCCCGGGGCAAAAAGTATTCCATGGGCAAAAGCAATTAATCCGGATGATGGAACTTTTAAAACTGCTGAAGAGCTTAAAGGAATTTATGAAAAGGAAAATAATTTAAAACCAAATGATAATATTGTTGCCTATTGCAGGATAGGTGAAAGAAGCAGCCATACCTGGTTCGTTCTTACAAATCTACTCGGTTACAAAAATGTTCGTAATTATGATGGAAGCTGGACTGAGTGGGGTAATCTTGTAGGCGTACCTATTGAGAAATGATTCTTGATTCTGGATAATGGTTTTTTTTGATCTTTTGCTAAATCCATATCCAGAATCTATTATTGCTTTATGAAAAGTTTATTATTGAATAAAACTATGAGTAATTATCCTGAGAGACTGAATAATCTTCTGGAAAATTTCTCGTTCATTTCTGATCAGCATGAAAGAATGGGTTTTCTCATTGATTATGCAGATAAATTCAAAGAGGTCCCTTCTGAAATAGCGTTGCGTCCATTTCCAGACGAGAATAAAGTACCTTTTTGTGAATCGGGAGCTTATGTTTGGACTAAGCCTCAGCAAAATGGTACTTTAAAATTTTACTTTGCTGTAGAAAATCCACAAGGTATTTCCGCAAAAGCATTGTCAGCTATATTAGATAAAACACTATCAGGAGAAACTCCCGAAAATATTCTGAGTATTCCCGATGATATTGTTATCAAAATTTTTGGGGAAAACTTATCAATGGGAAAGAATATGGGACTTACAGGAATATTTCAAAAAATCCAAAGAGATGCCAAAAAATACCTGAGGGGAAGATTACCTTAAATTCCTTGCATATTGACTAATTTCCTTGTAATTTTATCATAGTTCTTTTCGCCCCATAGTGGGCGATTTTTGTTTCTATGAATATTAATCCAGGAAATATTAAAGAGATTACCGAAGAAGTTGTCAGAGACTTCGGGTATTTCTTAGTTGATTTCAATCTCAGGGGGCATGGCAGAAACCAGGTTATTGAAGTTTATATTGATGGAGAACATTATATTAATGCCGATGATTGCTCTAAAGTAAGCCGGGAATTAAATAACAGACTACAAAATATAATTGGGCCAGATAATTTCTACAGGCTTGATGTTTCTTCTCCGGGAGTTGACAGACCATTAAAATTTATAGAGCAGTTTCCGAAACATCTAAATAAAAAATTTGAAATCCTTTATAAACAGGATGATGAAACAAAAAAGTTTGAGGCTGAGTTAATTGAAGTGCAGGGTGATGAACTGAAATTTTTAACAAAGGATAAAAAAGAAATTATTATTAAATTCGAAAATATTATTAAAGCAAAAGTATTATTAAGTTTTTCATAGAGGAGATATAATAAAATGAATGTAGATATTGTTGACTCCTTTGCCCAGATGGTAAGGGAAAAAGGTATTGATAAAGATGTATTGGGCGGTATTCTTGAAGAAGTATTTGGATTGCTGGTTAAAAAGAAATATGGCGAGGATGCTAAATATGATGTTGTTGTTAATATGGATAGAGGAGATATTGAGTTATACCTTGAACGTGAAATAGTTGAAACAGTTGAGAATCCCAATACACAAATAAGCCTTGAAGATGTTAACAGGAAAGGAAATGAGGATGATTTGGATATTGGGGATGCTTATTCAGAAAAAATTGAGTTGATTTCTTTAGGAAGAAGACTTATAACTCTTGCAAAACAAAGTTTAAATCAAAAGATACGCGAGATTGAAAAGGATGTAATTTATAATGAGTATAAAGAATTGCTTGGTGAAATTGTAGTTGGAGATATTTATCAGATAAGGAAAAGCGATATACTTGTTAATCATAATAAGAACGAACTTATTCTCCCGCGTTCTGAACAAATTCCCTTTGAGCGTTATAAAAAAGGAGAAACAGTAAGAGCAATTGTTAAAGAAGTTAAGAAAGGGGCCAGTGGTCCTGTAATTATTGTTTCCCGTGCAGATAACTTGTTTCTTAGAAGACTTTTCGAGATTGAGATCCCCGAAATTTATGATGGTATTATCGAAATTAAATCAATTGCCCGTGAACCTGGCGAAAGAGCTAAAATTGCAGTTGAATCACAGGATTCAAGAATAGATGCAGTAGGTGCATGCGTAGGAATGAAAGGGGTACGTATCCATGCAATAGTAAGAGAACTTAACAATGAGAACATAGATGTTATTAATTATTCTGAAGATCCATATACTTTTATTCAGAAAGCTTTAGCTCCGGCTAAGTTAAAGAAGATTGAAATTGATGAGGAACTAAAAAAAGCTACTGTTAATGCAGATAGTGATCAGGTATCTCTCCTGGTCGGAAGAAATGGTGTGAATATCCGTCTTGCAATGAAATTAACAGGTTATGATATTGAAGTTATAAGAGAGGAAAAACCCTTCGAAGAATATGAAGAGGATATTGAGCTGATTGATCTTAAAGAAGAGCTTGGTGAAGAAATTTATGAACTCTTAATTAATCATCGCTATGATACTGCGATTGAAGTTTTAACAGCAGGTCCTGAAAAACTGAAAGAAATAGAAGCTCTTGATGAAGCAAAAATTAATGAGATCATTGAAATAATTAAATCACAATTTGAAGAAGAGGAAGAATAAACGGACAGCCTATGCCTGAAGTAAAAGAAAAGAAACTAAGAGTAGTTAAGCTTGCATCGGAGTATAATCTATCTGCTGAAAATCTTTTAGAATTCTTGCAGAAAAAAGGACACGATGTTAAATCCCGTAATTCTTTACTTTCCGATGAAATGATCCAGGACATTAATGATCATTTTAAAAAAGATATTGAAAAATCTGAAAAGCATAAGAAAAAGGTTGCTGAATTTAATAAGAAAAGAACCGAAAAAGCTGACCAGGAAGAGAAGGAAAAGGCTGTTAAGATTGAAGAAAAAGAATCCGTTGAAGAAAGGATTATCCCATCTGTTGAAGAGAAAGTTGAATTCAAACCTGGAGAACAGGTTATTCTTAAAGAGCCCGCCATGGTTGATACAGCATTAGGCGGCGAAAAAGCTTTTAAAGCTCCAAAAGAGTTAGAGGTTGATAAAAGAAAAGGGCTTAAAGTTGTTGGTAAGATAGATCTCGGAGGGGATAAAAAGAAAGTTGAAGGAAAAGCAGAAGAAAAAGAATCTGTTATTAAAAAGAAAAAGAAACCAAAGCCAAGAAAGAAACCTGCCGAAGCAGCTCCTGAAGATCCTGTAGTTGCCAAAAAGAGAAAGAAGATTAAAAAATTTGAAATTGATCAGAAGGAAGTTAAGGAAGCAATAAGAAAAACTCTTCTCAGTATGGATGACTCTGTAATGGCCGGAAGAGCTTTGCAGCGAAAGAGAAAAAGGAAAGAGAGAGAAGCTGAACAGGAAAAGCAGGAGGAATTAAGATCGCTTGAAGGAAAAAAGATAAAAGTAAATGAATATATCTCAGCAAGCGAACTGGCAAACCTGATGGATGTTCAGATTAGTGATGTAATATCAAAATGTATTGAGCTTGGATTAATGGTATCAATAAACCAGAGGCTTGATGTAGATACAATCACTCTTGTTGCAGATGAATTTGGATTTGAAGTTGAATTCCAGAAGGAATATACTTCAGAAGTTCTTGAAGATATTCCTGATGATATAGAAACATTAAAACCGCGCCCACCGGTTGTTACAATAATGGGACACGTAGATCATGGTAAAACATCTTTGCTGGATTATATAAGAAGATCTAATGTTGTTGCTGGCGAAGCAGGCGGAATTACTCAGCATATTGGTGCATACCGTGTTGATGTTGGAGATAATAAATTCATTACATTTCTCGATACTCCTGGTCATGAAGCTTTTACAGCAATGCGTGCAAGAGGGGCACAGCTAACAGATATTGTTGTTATTGTTGTTGCTGCAGATGATGCAGTTATGCCTCAGACTGTTGAAGCAATTAACCATGCCCAAGCTGCAAATGTGCCAATTGTAATAGCAATAAATAAGATTGATAAACCCGGAGCTAATCCTGAAAGAATAAAACAACAGCTTGCAGATAGAAATATTCTTGTTGAAGAATGGGGAGGAAAATACCAGTGTATTGAAATCTCTGCTAAGTCAGGTAAGAACGTTGATTTACTTCTGGAGAAAATATTATTAGAAGCTGAACTGCTTGATTTAAGATCAAATCCTGACAGGGAAGCAAGAGGAGTTGTTGTTGAATCAGAGCTTGATAAAGGGAAAGGCATAACAGGTACAATCCTGATTCAGAAGGGAACTTTAAAAGTTGGGGATCCTTTTGTTGCAGGAGTATATTTCGGGAAAGTAAGAGCTATGTTTGATGAAAGAGGGAAAAAAGTTTATGAAGCTTCCCCCTCTGCTCCGGTACTTGTTCTTGGATTTGAAGGTGCATCGCAGGCCGGTGATAATTTTATTGTTGTAGAATCCGAAAGAGATGCTAGAGGAATCTCCATTAAAAGACAGCAGCTAAAAAGAGAGCAGGATCAGAAACAGGTTCATCATATTACTCTTGATGAAATTGCTAAAAATATAAGTGTGGGTGGAGTTAAAGAACTGGCTCTTATTGTTAAAGGTGACGTAGATGGTTCGGTTGAAGCTTTATCAGATTCATTAATGAAATTATCTACCGAAGAAGTTGTTGTAAGAGTAATCCATAAAGGAGTTGGCGGAATATCGGAGAGTGATGTTCTCCTTGCTTCTGCTTCCAATGCAATTATTGTTGGTTTCCATGTAAGACCAAACCTTAATGCAAGAAAGCTTGCAGAGTCTCAGAAAGTTGATATTCGTTTATATAATGTTATCTATGATGCAATTAATGAAGTTAAATCAGCACTCGAAGGTCTTCTTTCACCAATAGTTTCTGAGGAGGTTGTTGCAACACTTGAAGTTAGAGATACATTCAAGGTTCCTAAATCCGGAACAGTTGCAGGATGTTATGTGCAGGAAGGGAAAATCACAAGGAATAGTAAGATCAGGTTGATAAGAGATGGAATTGTTGTCCACGATGGCGAGATAAGCTCATTAAGAAGATTTAAAGATGATGTAAGAGATGTAGATGCGGGTTATGAATGTGGATTGAACATTGCCAATTATAATGATGTTAAAGTCGGTGATATTATTGAAGCTTATAAGTTTGTGGAAACAAAGAAAAAGCTCGCCTAGAAAGTTTTAGTTCAAGTGTAAGTTCAAGAAGTTTAAAAGTTTTTCTTGAACTTGAACTTACACTTGAACTAAAACTTAGCTATCGTACCTCTTAGTTCAGAAAGGATTTTGTAAAATGTCTCACCGAACAGAAAAAGTTGAAAACCTTATTAAACAGGAAATTAGTTTAATCTTTCTCCGGAAACTTCAGGATCCGGCATTTGGGTTTCTTACAGTAACGAATGTTAAACTTAGTCCTGATCTACGGTTAGCTAAAATTTATATTTCAGTTTTTGAAAAAGAAAAAAGAGAAACATCTCTTGAGAAGCTTAAATCAGCATCCGGATTTATAAGATCAGAGCTTGCTTCAAGAATAAGTATTAAATTTATACCCGAACTGAAATTCTTTATAGATGACACGCTTGACTATGTTGAGAAAATAGAAGGCTTGATTAAAAAGATACATAAGGATGATAACAAAGAGAACCAATGATCTTTTCCCGACTAAAGCCGGGATCGTTCCGACCGGGATTGATTTCAAAGAGGGAGAAGTAATTCTTATTGATAAACCTGCCGGCTGGTCTTCATTCAAAGTTATAAGAAAAATAAGAAATGCAATTGGTGTTAAAAAAGTTGGTCATGCAGGAACTCTCGATCCGATGGCTACCGGTCTTTTAATTGTTGCAACAGGTAAAAAAACAAAATCTATTAATGAATACCAGGCTCTTGAAAAAACCTACACTGGGACAATAACTCTCGGCAAAGCATCCCCATCAATGGATCTTGAAACAGAAATCATTTCCGAAAAACCGTTTGATCATATTTCTGAAGAAGATATTTACAGAGTAAAGGATGAGTTTGTTGGCACAATTAAACAGATTCCCCCGATGTATTCCGCAATAAAATTTAAAGGAAAAAGCTTATACCATCTTGCAAGAAAAGGAAAGGTAGTTGAGAGATTAGAAAGAGAAGTAACTATTTATGATTTTATAATTACAAAGATTAATCTCCCCAATATTGATTTTGAAATAACCTCCTCTAAAGGAACTTACATCCGTGCAATTGCAAATGATTTTGGAGAAAAGCTTGGCTGCGGTGGTTTACTTAGTTCTTTAAGAAGAACAAAGATTGGGAATTATTCTGTTGAGGATGCTTTAACGGTTGATGAGTTTGTTGAAAGTTTTTCGCTGAAAGAGATATTGTAATACAATTACTTCACACCCATCAATCAATTTCACTTTAAGCCATAATTCAGTTATATTTGCAAGCTATTTGTACCCAATAAACCGGAATATGCAAGTATATAATGACCTGTTTTCTATAAAAAAGGATGAAAATACTGTTTTAACAATCGGGACTTTTGATGGCGTTCATTTGGGTCACCAGGAAATTATTGGAAAAGTAAAGAAAAAAGCTGCTGAATTAAGAGCCAGAAGTTTTCTTGTTACTTTTAACCCACATCCGAGAAATGTTTTGGCAGAACCGGGAAGCGTTAAGATTTTGAGCACATTGAAGGAGAAAGAAGAAATTTTGCAAAAACTGGGAATCGAAAATTTGTTTGTAATCAACTTTACCAAAGAATTTTCCCAGCTTCCTGCAGAAAAATTCTTTTCAGATTATATAATAAATGGTATCGGATTAAGAGAAATTATTATCGGCTATGATTTTCATTTTGGAAAAGGAAGAAGCGGAAGTATAGAAACAATAATTGAAATGGGTAAAAAAAATAACTTCAATGTGAATAAAGTTGAAGAAGTTACATTTAATGGAAATGAAATCAGCAGCACTGAAATCCGGAAAGCTTTAACTGAAGGAAATATTCAGCAGGCTAATGAATTGCTTGGAAGAAATTATTCTTTCAGCGGAACTGTTGTACAGGGAGATAAAAGAGGCAGGACACTTGGATTTCCAACAGCAAATATTAAAACAGATGATGAAGATAAGCTTTTACCTTCTCTCGGCATTTATGTGGTGGAATTTTTTGTGAGCGGCAATAAGCATTATGGTTTACTAAGCATAGGGAAAAGGCCAACATTTTATAATGAAGGAAACATTGTTCCCGAAGTTTATATATATGATTTTGACGAAGATATTTATGATGAATATGTAACCGTTAATCTTATAGAAAGATTACGAGGAGAAGAAAAATTTTCTTCTGTTGAAAAACTTGTTGTGCAAATGAATAAAGATAAAGAAGCTGGATTAGAAATTTTAAGCAAATTAGTTAATTAATTAATCCCGGTTTCTGCTTGTTGGCTGTTTCTGGGATTACATCATATAACAAAATAAAAGGATAGTTAAATGACAAAAGAAGAAACGCTTGAGATAGTTAAAAAATATGGTTCAGGCGAAAATGATAGTGGAAGATCTGAAGTACAGGTTGCATTGCTTACCAAAAGGATTAATGATCTTACCGATCATTTTAATAAGCATGCAAAAGATCATCATTCGAGAAGAGGTTTGATGATGATGGTTGGTAAAAGAAGAAGACTGCTCGATTATCTTATGAAAAAAGATATTGAGAGATACAGAAGTATAATTAAAGAACTGAATATCAGAAAATAAGAGGATTTGAAATGGTTTTAATTAAAGAAACAGATTTAGGTGGGAAAAAGTTTTCTATCGAGACTGGAAGATTTGCAAAGCAGGCTAATGGGTCTGTTATGGTTAGATATGGGGATACAATGGTTCTCGTTACTGCAGTTGCTGCAGAGACCGCACCTGAAGGTATAGATTATTTCCCTCTTCAGGTTGAATACCGGGAAAAGACATCAGCAGCAGGAAAAATCCCAGGTGGTTATATAAAGAGAGAAGGAAGACCGACTGAAAAAGAAATACTTAGCGCAAGATTAGTTGACAGACCAATCAGGCCGCTCTTCCCAGAAAATTATAATAATGAAACACAGGTAATCGCTCTTGTCTTTTCTTATGATGGCGAGAACGATGCTGATGTTCTTGCTGCAACAGGTGCTTCGGCTGCATTATCAATTTCAGATATTCCTTTTGATGGGCCAGTTGCTGAAGTAAGGGTTGGCAGAATTAATGGCGAACTAATTGTTAATCCTACGCACCAGCAGTTGAAGGAAAGCGAGCTTGAGCTTATTGTGGCTGGTACTTCAGATTCAATATTAATGGTTGAAGGAGAAGCAAAGGAAGTAAGCGAGGACGATATGCTTGCTGCTCTTAAGTTTGCACAGGGTGAGATAAAGAAACTTGTGCAGCTTCAGTTAGAGCTTGTTAAAGAAGTAAATAAGCAGAAAATGGAAGTTGCAGTTCCTGCTGTTGATGAGAGTCTTAAGAAAGATGTTTATGACCTTGCCTTTGAAAAATTTAAAGAAATAGTTTATTCAATCCTGGCAAAAGAAGAAAGAAGCAGAAGGAATAAAGAGCTTACTCAATTTATTAAAGATTCGCTTGCAGAAAAATACCCTGAGCAGGAAAAAGTTATTGCAGAATTGCTGCATGATATTGAAAAAAACCTGATGCGTGAAAGAATCCTTTCGGAAGGTATCAGGCTTGATGGAAGAAATACAACTCAAATCCGTCCCATCTCAATTGAAACTGGTGTACTGCCTAGAACTCATGGTTCAGCTCTCTTCACAAGAGGAGAAACACAAAGCATAACAACAGTAACTCTCGGCACAAAGAATGATGAGCAGACAATTGAAGGCTTGGTAGAAGAATACACAAAGAAGTTCATGCTTCATTATAATTTTCCACCTTTTAGTGTTGGAGAAGTTGGAAGGATGATGGGCGTTGGCAGAAGAGAAGTCGGTCATGGAAATCTTGCTGAAAGATCATTAAAGATTGTTTTCCCGGATGAATCAGCTTTCCCTTATACAGTCAGGGTAATTTCAGATATACTTGAATCAAATGGTTCATCTTCTATGGCTACTGTTTGTGCAGGTTCTCTTGCTCTGATGGATGCCGGAGTTCCTGTTAAAAAAGCTGTTGCAGGTATCGCTATGGGCCTTGTAAAAGAGGACAACCGTTATGCAGTTCTCTCAGATATTCTTGGAGATGAGGATCATCTTGGTGATATGGATTTTAAAGTGGCAGGAACAAGTGATGGTATTACAGCTTTCCAGATGGATATAAAAATAAAAGGTATCTCGTTCGATATAATGGAGAAAGCACTTCAGCAGGCAAAAGAAGGAAGAATGTATATACTTGGCGTAATGAATAATTCCTTAGATACTGCCAGAGAGCATTTATCTCCTTATGCACCAAGACTTCTTACTATGAAAGTTGAGCAGGATCAGATAGGATTAATAATTGGTCCGGGCGGAAAAACTATTCAGGGTATGCAAAGATTATTTGGTGTTGATATTAATATTCAGGATGATGGAACAGTTAGTATTGCTTCGCCAAACCGTGAAAGCGCTGCTAAATGCAAAGAATATATCAAGCAGATGACAGCAACTCCTGAAGTAGGTGAAGTTTATGATGGCGTAGTAACAAAGATAATGGATTTCGGCGCCTTTGTAGAAATCCTTCCGGGTAAAGAAGGATTGCTTCATATTTCACAAATAGATAATAAGAGAGTAGCAAAAGTTTCTGATTATTTTAAAGAAGGTGATAAAGTTACAGTTAAGCTTTTAAGAATAGAAAACGGCAAATACTCATTAAGCCGAAAAGAACTTCTTAATGAACAAAAAGTACCTGTTGAAGAAGTTAAATCCGCCTGAGGCGGACTGTAACTGAGTAAGTTCATTTTAATTATTATTCATATTAAACAATATCTGGAATAATGGAATTTTGGAATAGTGGAAAATTTCTCAATACATCAATCCAAAATTCCAATACTCCATTATTCCAAAAGATTTGCTGAGGATCAATTAAGTTTTTATTTAAACAAAGGAAGTATGTAGCTGTGCAAAAATTTCTTTTATTTTTTTCTTTCCTTGTAATCAGCGGATTCATATCCTCTATAGGAATTGAAAAGCGTAACAGCTATAGTCTTCCGTTAAAAGAATTGTTATCCCGCTTAAGCGGGATTATTTCAATCAAAGAGTTTATTCTTTATGACAAAAGAAATTATAATCAACTCCTCTTCTACTCAAACACGTGTAGCAATAACCGAAGATGGAAACCTTGTCGACTTCTTTGTCGACTATCCTGAAAACCGCCGGATGGTGGGGGATATTTATCTGGGGAAAGTTGCAAGAGTACTGCCCGGTATAAGAGCAGCTTTTATTGATATCGGGATGAAGCATGATGCTTTCCTTCATTTTTCAGATATTGGCGAACGTACTCAGCAGTTCCAGGAAATGCTTGGCGATGATGATTCCGATGTTGATGACGATGATGATGAAAGTCCTAACGATAAATCAACTCAAACTGGTAAAACTCAAAGTGAACCCGCAAGAGAACAATATACTGTACCAAAGCTAAGTAAGGGGCAGGATATTCTTATTCAGATAATTAAAGAGCCGGTTAATAATAAAGGTGTACGTGTTACATCTTCAATTTCTCTTCCGGGGAGATTTTGTGTTCTTCTTCCTTTTGATAATAAAGTAGGCGTTTCAAAAAGAATATCTGATTTTAGAGAAAGAAAAAGACTCAGGCATATTGCAAGAAGCATCCTTCCTAAGAATTATGGTTTGATAATAAGAACTGTTGCAAGAAACCAGGCTGAAGATGCTCTAAGTGATGATCTTAAGAATTTAATGAAAGCATGGGGTGAAATTGAAGAGACTGCTAAATCTGAAACACCGCCGTCTTTGGTTTACCAGGATTTAAATACAACGTCAAGCGTTATAAGAGATCTTTTTTCCGCTGATGTTTCAAAAGTTTTTATTGATTCAAAAAAATTATACAGGCAGATAAAAAGTTATGTTCAGCTTGTACAACCGGAAGCTGTAGACAAAATAGAAAATTTCCGTTCCTCTGATTCAATTTTTGATTCCTTCAAGATTGAAGAGCAAATTAAAATGCTGATGGGAAGGAAAGTTCCTTTGCCAAGCGGAGGCTATGTTATTATTGAGCATACGGAAGCAATGGTGGTTATTGATGTTAACAGCGGCAGGTATGCAAAAAGCAAAGAGCAGGAACAAAATTCTCTTAAAACTGATCTTGAAGCTTCAAGGGAAATTGCAAGACAATTGAGGCTCAGGGATATCGGTGGTATAATCGTCATTGATTTTATTGATCTTGAAGATGAAAGAAACAGGAAAAAAGTTTACGATGAACTAAGAAAGGAATTCAGGAAAGACAGGGCAAAGGTCTCCATTCTTCCTATGTCTGATTTCGGATTAATCCAGATTACAAGGCAGAGGATCCGCCAGAATATTATGCAGGCAATGAAAGAAGTTTGTCCTTACTGCGGTGGCACGGGCTTGTTAACAAAACATTCCCACCTTGTTTATGATCTTGAAGATTTAATCAAAAAATTGAAACGACAGACAAAAGAAAGATCCTTCACGATTAAATGCCATTCTATAGTTGCTGATAAATTGACCGAGGGGTTTCCTAAAACTATAACCAAACTTCGTTTTAAGTATTTCATTACTCTAAAAGTTCAGGCCGATGACACATTACCGCCTGATAAGTTTAAATTTATTTCCCGGAAAACCGATAAAGAAATTACAATAGAAGCGAGTTAAAGAAGAACAAAATGAAAAGGACAAAGTTTTATAACATTCATAAAAAACTTGGGGCGAAAATTGTGGAATTTGCCGGATATGAAATGCCAATTCAATACACTTCAATAATTGCAGAACATAAAGCCGTAAGAAATTCAGTTGGTGTGTTTGATGTTTCGCATATGGGTGAAGTTTTTGTTTCCGGAAAAAGTGCTCTCGATTTTGTTCAGCATATTACTGTTAATGATGCTTCAAAGCTTATCCCGGGAAGAGTTCAGTATTCGGCTATGTGTTATCCTGATGGTGGAATTGTTGATGATCTTCTTGTTTACAGGCTTTCTGAAAATGAATTTATGCTTGTAATTAATGCTTCAAATATTGATAAAGATTTTCAGTGGATGAATGATAACCTTGCCTACCGGCAGGCAGGTAACAAATTTGGTGTTACGTTAATAAATAAAAGCGATGAATATTCTTTGCTTGCAGTTCAAGGATCCAAATCAAAAGAAGTTTTAAAAAAAATAACTGATGCTGATCTTGATAATCTTGAGTATTATTATTTTATCAAAGCTAAGGTTTCAGGAATGGATGTAATCCTTTCAAGAACAGGCTATACCGGTGAACTTGGTTATGAATTATATTTTACAGGCGATGAAAAGAAAGCAGAAGAGCTTTGGGAAAAAGTTTTTGAAGCAGGAAAAGAATTTGATATTCAGCCGGCAGGACTTGCAGCCAGGGATTCTTTAAGACTTGAAATGGGCTTCTGCTTATACGGAAACGATATTGATAGAACAACTAATCCGCTTGAAGCGGGGCTTGGCTGGATAACAAAATTGAATAAAAGTGATTTTATCGGCAAAGAAAAATTAGTTGAAATTAAAAGCAAAGGTTTAACAAAAAAACTTTGCGGCTTAATCAGTGAAGAAAAAGTTTTCCCAAGACATGGATATGATATCAACAGTAACGGGAAAATAATTGGTAAAATAACAAGCGGAACGGTAAGTCCGGTTTTGGAAAAACCAATAGCTTTAGGTTATGTTGAAAAAGAATTCTCCAATGAAGGAAGTCAAGTCGGTATTTTAATCAGGGGAAAAGAAGTATCGGCAAGTGTTGTTAAATTACCTTTTATTAAAAAGTAAAACTTCGTAGTTCAGGACTCCAGTCCTGAAAAATGTTTTATAACAGTGCTCAGTTCTGGAGAACTGAGCTACGAATATTGAATTTATGAAAATTAATGTTCTCTTTTCTCCTTTAGGTGCAGATGAACTTTCATTTACCGGCAGAACAACTGTAGTTATAGATGTTCTCCGGGCATCAAGTACAATTGTAGCTGCGCTCTCTAACGGTGCACGTGAAGTTGTTCCTGTCGCATCAATAGAGTTTGCGGTTAAAGTCTCAGGTGGAATGTTCGGCGGACAGACTTTACTCGGTGGTGAAAGAAACACAAAAAAGATTGAAGGCTTTGCCCTTGGCAATTCTCCTTTGGAATATACTCCTGAATTGGTAACCGGGAAAACGATCATTCTTTATACTACAAACGGTTCCAAAGCAGTTGTTAAAGCAAAATTTTCTGAAAATCTTTTTGTTTGCTCATTTCTGAATCTTGAATCTTTAGCAAATCATCTTGTTAAGCTTGATAAGGATTTTGAAATTTTATGTTCGGGAAGAAATAATTATTATTCTATGGAAGATTCTGTTTGTGCAGGAAAGCTTACTTCGGAAATTCAAAAGCTGAAAGAAGATGTTGAACTATCTGATTCTGCCAAATCATGTATTGCTCTGAATAAAACTTTTGGGAAAAATACTTTGAAGATGCTAATGGAAACTGAGCATGGAAAAATTCTTCTTGAAAATGGGTTTGAAGAAGACCTGAAGTTCTGCAGTATGCTGAACACTTCCGGTATTATTCCATATTTTTCTGCTAACGTTCTTAAAGTCTGGCAAAATTCAAAAGAGGGACCATGATTCACAGGATTTTCAAGATTATCAGGATTATTTGAATTGAAGAGAAAATCTAAAATAAAACAAAACGGCAGTGGAAAGAATAAATACATCTTTTCCGTTGACCAGAAGAAAAAAATACTGGGCATACTCCTTATCTTATTTTCATTTCTTCTTTTGTTAAGTATAGTTTCTTACTCACAATTTGATGAGGCGTATCTTTCAACTTTTTTTAAAGATTTTTTTGCTTCTTTAAGCAGCGATAATAATTTTAACAGCATAGGCAACTGGCTTGGAGTACTTGGTGCACATATCTCAAGTTTCTTCATCAGGTCAACATTCGGTATTTTCTCTGCTATTATTCCTATACTTTTATTGATTTGGGGATTTGCACTCTTTTTCAAAATCACCTATAAAACATTAATAAAAACATCTAACTTCCTGATACTTTTTGGATTAATTCTTTCTGCTTTTTTCGGACTTCTTAGAACTAATTATAATCTTTTTCCGGGAATGATTGAACTTTCTGGTTCTGTTGGAAATTATCTGGGAGAAGTTTTCGGCAGACTTCTCGGCGGAGTTGGAAGTATTATCTTTCTTATTGGAGGTTTTGCTGCTCTTATAATTTTCACTTTTAATATTAAGCTTGATGGTATAGTTGATTTTGTAAAAAATATTTTTGAAAGTAACCTTGCTGGCAAAGAAGAATCAATTGATGAAAAAAATTCAAACCTGTCTAAGATAAAAGAGCTTAATGAAGCTAAGAAGAAAAAAGTAAAGCGTGAAAAAGAACCTGCTCTAAACGGAGCTGATTTAATGGATGAAGAAACTGAAGAGCAGACAAGAATCAGAATTATAAGAAAGAATGAACCTGAGCCGCATATTAAAAATGCTGTTCAGGAAGATGAAATAAAAAAAGTTGATCTTCAGAAAGTTGGTGAAATATCTGAATCGGAATATGATAAAACTGATGAATCTTCTTTACCTAATCAGTGGGAAGAAAATATAAATTACAAAAAACCTTCTCTCGATCTTCTTGAAGTTAATCCACAGGAAGATTTTGTTGTTGCAGAGGAAGAATTAAAAAGAAACGCTGAGCTTCTTAAAGAAAAACTAAAACTCTTTGATATTGAAATTCAGGATATTTCCGTTACACCGGGACCTGTTGTAACTCTTTATGAAATTGTTCCCGCACCCGGAGTTAAGATAAGCAGGATAGTTGGACTTGAAAATGATATTGCTCTCGCATTAGCAGCAAGAGGAATCAGAATTATTGCACCCATACCTGGCAAGAGTGCAATTGGTGTGGAAATACCAAATGCAGAAGCTTTACTTGTTAATGCCCGTTCTGTTTTAAACAGGATAACAGAATCCAAATATGAACTTCCGATGGCACTTGGAAAAACAATCAGCGGCGATATTTACTTAACTGATCTTTCAAAGATGCCGCATTTGCTTATTGCCGGGTCAACAGGATCCGGTAAAAGCGTTGGGATTAATATGATCATTAGCAGTTTACTTTATGCGAAAGATCCACTGGAAGTTAAGCTTGCAATGATTGACCCTAAAAAAATTGAACTTTCTTTTTATAAAAAATTAAGAAGGCATTTCCTTGCAGTCTGCCCTGATCTTGATGAAGAGATTATAACAGTACCTCAGAACGCTGTTCTTCTTTTAAAATCTGTTGAAATGGAAATGGAAAAACGGTATGATAAACTTGCTAAAGCGGGAGTAAGAAATATTGTTGATTATAATATAAAAGTTTCCGATCCTGTAAAAAAACCAAAAGACTCAGTTGAAATGAAACATCACCAGATGCCTTACATTGTTGTTATAGTAGATGAACTTGCTGACCTGATGATAACAGCAGGCAAAGAAGTTGAGGAACCAATTACAAGACTTGCACAGTTAGCAAGGGCAGTTGGAATTCATCTTGTGCTTGCGACACAGCGTCCATCTGTTAATGTTATTACGGGAGTTATAAAAGCAAATTTCTCTGCAAGGATTGCTTACCAGGTTGCAACTAAAATTGATTCCAGAACTATTCTTGATATGAATGGTGCAGAGCAGCTTCTTGGTAAAGGTGATATGCTTTTTCTTCCTACCGGTTCTCCAAAACCAATAAGAGTGCAGAATGCCTTTATATCAACTGATGAAGTGGAAAAGATTACTAACTTTATTTATTCTCAGCAGGGATATTCAAAACCATATTATCTGCCTTCTATTTATGAAAAGAAGAAGGGTACTTCGGGTGGATTTCTCGCAGATCTCGATCCGATGTTTGAAGATGCTGCAAGAGTAATAGTAAGACATCAGCAGGGTTCTGTTTCTCTACTTCAAAGAAGACTAAAGCTTGGTTATTCAAGAGCAGCAAGAATTGTTGACCAGCTTGAGGAAGCAGGCATTGTTGGACCAAATGATGGCAGTAAAGCACGAACGGTTATTGTTGAAAATGAAGAGCAGCTTGAAACAATTTTGAGGAATATATAAGAAAAATTTATGCAAACAGATGATCTGTTCAAAAGATTTTTAGATGTTATTGATGCACTGGAAAAAGAAAATGTAGATTATATTTTGATTGGTGGATTTGCTATGGTTCTTTATGGAATGCCAAGAGCAACTAATGATATGGGCATATTTATAAAAAACAAAAAAGAAAGTATTGAAAGGCTTCAAAAGTCTTTATTTACTTTGTTCAATGATAAAAGTGTTTTTCAAATAAATCATACTGAACTTAAAGATTATAGTGTAATCCGTTACGGGGCAGAAGAAGGATTTTATATAGATGTTCTATCTAAGCTGGGAACAGCATTTTCTTTTGAAGATTTAAAATATGAAATGATTAATGTTGATGGTCATCAAATAAAAATTGCCTCTGTTGAAACACTGTATAAATTAAAAGAAAAAACTCTCAGAGCAATTGATAAAACAGATTTAATTTTTTTGAAACAAATATTAGATGGTAAAAAATAATGCCGATTCAAAAGTTCAAAAGCTTTGAGGAAGCAGAGAGAGCTTTGTGGAATTTTAATCCTGACAAGGAATATTATGAGAGTGTGAGATCTTTTTATAAGCTTTTTGCTAAGCTTTCTAAATTCTCATATCCAAAGGGCGTATTCAAATTCAAAACCTTTGAGGAAGCCGAAGAGCATAAAATGAATGCTATAATAAATGCAGCAAAAAAGAAATGAATTCAGATAATATAGTAAAACTGTTTTTGATGGTTATTTTTATACTGCTTGTAGTTTCGCCATCCGTAAGCTTAAATGCACAGGATAAAGGAAACCAGCGTTTAAAATCCCTTCAAAATAAATTTGAAACAATCAATGATCTTACCGTTGATGTTGTTCAAAAATCCGGAAGTAAAGAATCCGCCACTGGCGGATTATCAGGAAAATTATCTTATAAAAAAGAATCCGCCGTTGGGGGAAAATTTCATCTGGATTTAAAAAATAATCTTATAGTCTCAGATGGCTCGACAATCTGGAATTACAATAAGAGAGAAAATAAAGTAATCATTAATAATGTTGATGAAACAGATCCATCATATTTTTCTTTCAATAGTATTGTGTACACGTATCCATCCCAATGCACTTTAACTTCTGAGCAAAATGGAGAAGTTTTGGTTTTAACGCCGAAAGAAAATTCAGATCTAAATTTTAGCAAAGCTAAGCTGTGGATAAATAAAGAAAACCTCGTAACTAAAATTACTCTTGAAAACGAAGGAACCGGTGAAACAGAGATCAGTTTTTCAAATTACAAGCTCAATCAAAATATAGCCGATTCAAAATTCAAATTTACCCCGCCGGAAGGAAGCACAATTATTGATCTCAGGTAAGCCAAAAAAGAAAAGCAGGTTAAGGGGTATATTGAATTATACTCTCTCACTTCTTCTAACTGCTTTGTTCCTTTATATTGCTTTTAAAGGCGTTGATATTGATGAAGTCTTCAGAATTGCTTCTGAATCCTCAATAATGTGGATGATCATTTTTATAATTGTTCAGATGTTTGCCCATTACATAAGGGCACTCAGATGGAAAGTGATTCTGAATTCGGTAAAACCGGAAGCTTCCATTAAAAATTTATTTGGTGCTTTGATGGTTGGGTATGGAGTAAATTGTGTAGTGCCAAGGCTTGGTGAAGTAACAAGAGCAGTGCTTGTCGGTAAATGGGAAAATCTTTCAGGCTCTTCAATGTTCGGGACAATTATTCTTGAAAGAGTTATTGACGTAATTTTTCTTGGTCTTGCAGTAGTTGTAGCGATCTTAATGTACAGCGAAAGGCTTCTTGCAAACTTTCCCTGGCTGCAATCTACTCTCTATTTTACAATTATCTTTATTGCTTTAATTATATTTCTTTTTTACTTAACTATTAGGCATAGAGAAAAATTTTATAGTTTCATTGTAAGATTTTTCAGCCGGTTTTCAGAAAAGTTAGCTCATAAGATAGCTCAAATGATTCAAATGCTGGGGGAAGGATTTGGAAGTCTTAGAGGAACAAAAAATTATTTTCTTTCATTCCTGCTTAGTGCATTACTAATATTTCTTTATGCACTCGGTTCTTATGTTGGATTTTTTATAATCGGGCTGCAGGATATAAAAGAAGTAAATTATCAAATGGGATGGATAGTAATGAGCATCAGCGCTATTGGCATTGTAATTCCAACACCCGGCGGAACTGGTTCATATCATACCCTGGCAAAATCAACACTTGTTTTGCTTTTTGGTTTTGGAGATGCAGTGAGCCTTGCATATGCTTTTGTCACACATATAATTTCATATTTTTTTGCAATTTTCTTTTCCATAATAATTTTCTTTATACTGAACAAGCAGCACGATAATCTTTTAAAAGTAGTTGAAACAGAAATAGAAGAATTATGAAATTGATTTATTACTTATATATAGTTTTCATCCTAAGCAATTTTTCTTTTGCCCAAGTGGAATTAAGTGCTTCAATGGGGATTAACTTTATTAACTCACCTTCTCTTTTTGATTATATAAATCAAAATTATATTCAGTCCGGAGGTGAAATTATTGAAGGGTTTAATGCTTCAGTTGTTTTTTCAGGAGAAGCTGGATACAATGTTAGTGAATCTTATCAGCCGGCAATAGAAATTGGTTACCTTATTAATTCTTATACATCACCAGGTTTAAATGGACAGTATGAGATGTCTTATGGTAACCTGATGTTTTCAATACTAAATTATTATGTAATTAATGGGGAAGGATATAATTTTAAACTAGGCGGAGGAGGAGGTTTGAGATTTCTTAGCGCCGATGAAAAACGTCCTGCTACCGGAATAACACAAACTTTTTCTTCTGTAGGATATGGGTTTTTATTAAGAGCAGAGGGCAATACTCTGCTTGGTGGAAACATATATGCAAAGATTGGTGCACAGGCAAGCTATGATTTAAATGGTGAGCCTGAAAATAATGGAACCCATCTTACCAATGCAAATGAAAATGTTAATTTCAATTCTCTCTCAATAGGATTAAGCCTTGGCGTGTCTTACATATTTTAAAAACTTTTATGCAAATGTTAGCGTAGCACAGATTAGTAATCTGTGTTACGGTTTATTTGGAGTGTTTATTGAATCTTTTTGAAGCCATACTTCTCGGAATTCTCCAGGGATTTACTGAATTCTTACCTATAAGCAGCACCGGACATTTAACTGTTGCGGGAAAATTAATGAACCTTATTTCCCCGGAAGCTCCTGAGCAATGGACTGCATTCATAGCCGTAATTCAACTGGGGACATTGGTCTCTATACTAATTTACTTCCGGAACGATTTATGGAATATCAGTAAAGATTTTTTTACTGAGAATCTTAAAGAGAAAAAACCTTTTTCAAAGCAAAGTTTTAATTCAAGATCTGGCTGGCTGATAATTATCGGGACAATTCCGGTTGTAGTTATTGGCATTGCATTCAAAGATATAATTGAAGGCTCACTAACAAAAAATTTATATGTTATCTCAGCAAGTCTTATCGGGTTAGCAATAATTCTTGCTGTTGCAGAAAAAACTGCCCGGTTCAGAAAAGAGATTAAAGACATTACAATTTTAGATTCATTAATTATTGGTTTTGCGCAAGCATTTGCATTAATTCCCGGCTCATCACGTTCAGGTACAACAATTACCGGGGGATTATTTGTAGGTTTGAACAGGGAATCTGCTGCACGGTTTTCTTTTCTGTTAAGTGTTCCTGCAATTCTTGCAAGCGGACTGCTTCAGCTTTATGAAGCGCTAAAGTTTATTGATTCTTCAATGGCTTTTAATCTCATTGTCTCAACAATCTTTTCTGCTGTAAGTGGGTATGCGGCAATAGATTTTCTTCTTAAATATCTAAGAAAGAATACAACCTTTATTTTTATTTATTATAGAATAGCTTTAGGACTTACAATAATAATTATGTTACTTTTAAATATTATTCAACCTTAGGAGGATGTATGAAATATCTTTTTTTGTCATTGTTTTTTATCGCAGCTATTTTTGGATGTAAAGATTCAAATACCAATAAAGAGCTAAATACAAACGGCAATACAGATCAATCCAAACAGGAGAATTTAACAATGGATATAAAACTAACAGGAGACTCTATTCTCGTTGCAGTTATAGAAACGAACATGGGAACAATTGAAGTAGAACTCTTTGCTGCAGCAACACCTAAAACTGTACAAAATTTTGCAGGCCTTGCAGAGAAGGGTTATTACAATGGCATAATATTCCATAGGGTAATTGATAACTTTATGATACAAGGTGGTGATCCGACAGGAACCGGAAGAGGAGGTGAAAGTCTATGGGGAGATGCTTTCGAAGATGAAATAGTTGACACACTGAAATTTGATAAGCCGGGGCTATTCGCTATGGCAAACGCCGGACCTAATACAAACGGAAGCCAATTCTTTATTACTACTGCAAAAACTCCGCATCTTAACGGGAATCATACAATCTTTGGAAAAGTGATAAATGGAATGGATGTGGTAAATGCAATAGAAAAGGTAAAGAAAGGTCCTGGTGATAAACCTGTTAAAGATGTTGTGATGGAAAAAGTAACAATAGAAAAAAGAGCTTCTTCTAAGGGAGAGTAAAATATTTTTAAGAGGCTGTCTTGAAACTGTCATTCCGAACTCGTTTCGGAATCTTTTTCTCTCAATATATATTAAAAACAGAAGTTGAAACAAGTTCAACTTGACAAAATTGAGCTCTTGAGACAGCCTCCTTTGAATAATAAACAGCTTTTGCGAAAAGGAAAGGTAAGTTTGGCGAATAATAAAACAAATATTCCATCTATACTTGAAGCTGTAAAAGAAATTAAAAAAGGAAAATTAAAACCTCTCTATTATTTTTCCGGTGATGATTCTTTTGGTATTGATACGGCATTCAAATTACTTGAGCAGAAAGTAACTCCATTATTAACATCCGATTTCGACAGAGAAACTTTTTATAGTGAAGGAAAAACTCTGCCGGATATTTTAAATTCTGCTTCAGCCTTTCCGTTTGGTTCATCAAAAAAATTAGTGATTGTAAAAGAGAGTGAGAAGATAAGAGATAAAAAAAGCCTTTTACATTATGCAGCTTCTCCACCGGATTTTACAGTTTTAGTTTTTCTTCATTATGGGAAAATATCTAACCCTGATTCTGAAGTTTATAAAAGCCTGATTGATTCCGGTTTTCTTTTTGAGGCAAAAGAATTAAGAGGGAAAAATCTTGTTGACTGGCTTATTGATTACGCTGAATCGAAAGGCAAAATCCTTACAGAAGATAACGCACAGCTTTTAATTGATATTGCAGGCGAAAACAGAAGTTTGCTTGAAACACAGGTGGAAAAGATCATTACTTTTCTCGGTGAAGAAAAGGAGATAAATCATAAAGTTATAAATGAAGTTACATCTGCATTAAAAGAGTTTTCGATTTTCGATCTCCAGAATGCTTTGGCAAAAAAGGATAAACAGAATTCTCTTAAAATTGCTTTAAAATTAATTGATGCCGGAACAGAATCAACTCATATCATTTATATGCTTACAAGATTTTTTACAGGGCTTTCAAGGGTTAATGAAATTAAAGAGCAAAAGCTGAATGTTTATGCTGCTTCAAGAATTGTAGGAACACATTATGCTTTTTATGATGGATACTTAAGGGCAAGATCTCTTTATTCAGATGTACAGGTTTTTAAAGCTGCACAAGCTTTATTTAAAGCAGAACTCTTAACCAAAACCACCTCTTCCGATTCTAAAAATGTAATCGCAATTCTTATAGCTGAAATTTTGGAATAAATCTGCACCGACCATTTTAATATACAGTCGCAGCAGTTGTAAATTCAAAAATTCGAATTCTTTCCAATTAGCAAAGTTTTTAATTAATTTATTGTCTAATTCTGGAAACAATTAACAAACCCGAAAGTATAAACCGAGTTGACGGATAAAAACCTTAATGATCTTTCTGATGAAGAATTAATCATTGAATATCAGAAAAACAATACTATAAAAGCTTTTGAAATTCTGGTACAGAGATATAAAAATTCTTTAACGAACTATGTGTTCAGATTTATTGGTGATTATGAAGCTTGTGTGGATATAGTTCAGGAGACTATGATTAAAGTTTACAGATATAAAGATTCTTATAGCTCGATTGCAAAATTCTCAACCTGGATTTATACCATTGCAGGAAATTTGGCACGCACAGAATACCAAAGAAGAAAAAGGAAAAGAACATTTTCAATAAATGCTTACGGTGAAGAAAAGAATGAAATTTACGATATACCGGATGAGAGTTATCGCCCTGATATTATTACCGACAGCGGTATTAAAGATAAAATAATTCAGGATGCACTACAGAAAGTTTCAAAAGCGTACAGGGAAGTAGTAATACTTCGTGATATACAGGATCTCTCTTATGAAGAAATTTCTGAAATAACAGGTTTAAATATTGGGACAGTAAAATCAAGAATTAACAGAGGCAGGGTTCAATTGCAGAAGATGTTAAAAGATATTTATAAGGAATAGTTGTTATGATACTAAATGATGATGAACTAAAATATAAAAATGTAATCAATACACTAAAAGGACTTCCAAAAGTAAACGCCCCAGGGAACTTTGAGGCTGACTTAATGAGAAGAATTAATTCAGACCGCCTTGGGCGGGTTAAAGATAAGCAGAGTTTCTGGGAAAGATTATTTTTGCCATCAAAATTAATTCCTTCTGTAGCACTTGCTGTTAGCGCAGTCGTTTTATTTTTTATTATAAATACAAATAATGATCCTGAAGATCCATTGTTAATGGAACCAAGAATACGCGAAGATGTTATTAGTCCGGATAATATGCTGGTAATTTATCTCCCAGGGAATTATAATAAGAGTAAACAAAGAAATGTTGAAGGAGGATACACAAATATTGGTGAGCGCAGAAATGAAAAAACTAATGCCACGCTGCAAAGCGATGATAATTTATATGTCCCAAATGATTATTATTTGATCAACAAAGAAGGACTGAACTTCAGGCAGATTAATCTAACAAAAGAAGAACAGCAAAGATTAAGTGAACTGAAAGAGCGCTTCAAAATTCTATTAAAAAGTAAGGGCAATAATTGATTTTCTGAGTTTTTTCCCCTCTTTTAGCATTGGAATTCATTTCTAACATCTATATATTTAACCCTACATTTTTGAATATTAAACAAGGTTAGAATTAAATGAAAAAAGGAATTCATCCCGAATACAGACCTGTAGTTTTTCAGGATGCCTCAGCTGAGTTTGCAATATTAACCCGTTCAACAATCAAAACTACCGACACAATTGCATGGGAAGATGGAAAAACTTACCCTGTTGTAAAATTGGAAATCTCAAGTGCTTCGCATCCGTTCTTTACAGGAAAACAAAAACTTGTTGATACTGCAGGAAGAGTTGAGAAATTCAAAAAGAAATATGCCCCAAAGTAATTTTTAATTTTATCTTAATATTTAACAAGCCAGGTTTATTCTGGCTTTTTTATTTTAAAGTATATCTTGTTTTATGTTTAGGATTGTTTAATAAAAATTATTTACAGAACTTAATCCAAATTCTTTCTTAATTTTGAATATGAAAAAGAGAATTAAATTTATCTTAATAATCTCGATTGTTATCCGGGTAGCTGTCTTAATTGCTTTGCCTAAGCTTAGCTCATCAGGTGATCAGGAAGCAGGATATTATTCAGTTGAATGGAATAGTAAAAATAATTTTGGCAATCCAGTTTCAAGCGGAATGTATCTTTACCAGATTAAAGCGGGTGATTTTGTTAAAGTACATAAAATGATCTTATTAAGGTGATAGATTCGTTTTACAGTTTAAGGCTGTTGTAATTATTTTACAACAGCCTTTTTAAATTCTTAATTACTGAAATTAACGCAATGAAAACAGACCAAATTGTTAATATTAATAGCTTGCTCGTAGTTGATCTCTAAAATCCTCTCAGGATTCTTACTTCAAAAAATGCTAAATTTATAAATAAAATTTATATTTAAGGGCAATATGCAACTCTGTATCTTCGAGGATAAAAAAGCTTCCAACTTTTTACCTTTAACTTATTCGAGACCAGTATATGATCTTATTTGCGGGTATTCTTCCTTAAAAAATAAGATATTCAGAGTATTCCCATCTTTAAAGCATTCAACTCATTGCAGAGGTTACTTGAGTAATGTTACTGCACAAAATAATCCGGGGATTTTAATTAATTCTTTTGAAGATGAGGAATGTTTATTTATTAATGGAAGAATAATAGCCGACAGCAATCTTGCTAAAGTCTTTTCTAAAAAGGGAAAAGAAAATGTTGTTTATGTTTCTGGTGATACTGTTATAGCTGCCTTCTTATCAGGTACAAAGTTAGAATCATTTAAAAACAATCTTAAAGATAGTATTGACATAGAAGATTTTGATGGAATTCCTGTTGAAGAAATTGAAATTAAAACCATCAATTATATATGGGATATTATAAATCTTAATGGAAAAGAATTAACTAAAGAGTTTGAAACACAGTTCAATAAAAGAAAGAAAAAAAATCAGAAGAAAATTTCAGGAAAAGTTTTTAACGGAGTTCATTTAGTAAATAAAAAAGAAATTATAATAGAAAAAGGTGCAATTGTTAAACCCGGTGTTGTAATTGATGCTTCAAAGGGTCCTGTTTTTATTGATAAGAATGCAGAAATATTTCCCAATGCTGTAATTGAGGGACCAGCTTATATTGGTGAAGCATCAAAAATTAAAAGTGCTGCAACTATATATGAGAATACCAGTATCGGTAAAGTTTGTAAAGTAGGTGGAGAAGTTGAAGGCACTATAATAATGCCTTATAGTAATAAACAGCATGCCGGATTTATAGGACATGCCTATCTCGGAAGCTGGGTAAATCTTGGAGCCGATACAAACAACAGCGATTTAAAAAATAATTACAGCAACGTAAAAGCTTATGTAAATGGCCAAATGATTGACAGTGGTTCTCAGTTTTTAGGACTAACTATGGGCGATCATTCAAAGGCAGCTATAAATACAATGTTTAATACAGGAACTGTTGTAGGCTTCTCTTGTAATATTTTCGGATCGGGTTTCCCAAATAAATTTGTACCATCATACACCTGGGGAGGTGCTGAGAATTCAAAAGTTTATGATGTTGAAAAATGTATTACAACTGCAAAAATAGTTATGGGAAGAAGAAATAAAATTATGAGTGAGGATGAAGAAAATCTTTTCAGGAAGATATTTGAATTAACAGAGATAGAACGAAATAGTGTAATAACAGCTTGATTATATGACTCAGCTTGAAGTACATAAAATAAAAGATCTATACGACGGTGTAAGAGGATTAGCAGTAAAAATTTTAAACCGGGTTGAAAGAACAGACAGCTATCTTGATAAGCTACTCGATTATGAAATGAAAAATTCGGAACTCATTGGTCCTGATAAAGCCTTACTATTTGAAATCGTGCATGGAGTAATCAGGTGGATGGGAAGATTGGATTGGGTGCTGAATGGATTTTATAAAGGGCAATTTTCTAAAGCAATTCCAAATCTTAAGAACGGGCTTCGTGTTGCTCTCTACCAGATTTTATTTTTAGACAGGGTTCCAGATTATGCTGCTGTAAATGAAGCTGTTGAGTTTGTAAAAAAGCTCCAGGGACAGAAACCTGCCGATCTTACAAATGCTATTTTAAGAAATATTGTAAGAAGTAAGAACGGTATCCGTTATCCTGATCCAAATGAAGATTTAATTGGCTATCTCAGCGCTTATTATTCTCATCCATCGTGGATGGTTAAAAGATATCTTACAAGGTTTGGAAGAGAAGAGACGGAAAAGCTTCTCACAGCAAATAATGAAAAACCTTTTCTTACTTTAAAAATTAATTCTGTTAAAACAAACCCTGTTGAATTTAAATCCCTGCTCGATTCTGTTAATCTCAGATTTTTACCAGGAAAGTATCTCCCGGAATTTTTTAAACTTCAGAATCTCACAAACATTACTGCATGGGAATATTATGGGAAAGGATATTTTAATATTCAGGATGAGAGCGCAGGACTTGCATGCAGGCTGCTTGATGTAAGACAAGGAATGAAAGTTCTTGATATGTTTGCAGCTCCGGGAGGTAAAACAGCTTACATTGCCAGCCTAATGAATGATGAAGGTGAAATTACGGCTATGGACAGGTTTGAAAGCAGGCTCAGTATTCTTGACAAGAATATGGAAAGATTAGGATTTAAATCAATAAAAACATTTGCTGCCGATGCAATGGAATTTTCGCCGGGATCCCGGCTTCAGTCGGGAAATGATGGTTTGTTTGACAGAGTTCTTGCAGATGTTCCTTGTTCAGGTACAGGAACTCTCTCCAAAAAACCTGATATTAAATGGAAGAGAGATTTGATCGATATAAGCAGGATGAATGAAAATCAGCTGAAATATATTACAAAAGCAGCTTCGCTTGTTAAACCGGAAGGATATTTTGTTTACTCCACTTGTTCAATCGAACCCGAAGAGAATTTCAGCATCGTTGAAAAGTTTTTGAATAATAATACAAACTATCAGCTCATTAGTGCAAAAGGGATTTTTCCTGATGAGTTAGTTGATGAACATGGATGCATTCAAACTTTGCCTCACGTTCACCAGATGGATGGAGCATTTGCAGCCAAAATCTGGAGAGTTGGATAGGAAACATCAGCACATTAATATAGAGTTTTGTTTTGTCATTGCGAATCCCACGTTAGTGGGATGAAGCAATCCATAGAATAATTTGGAGATTGCTTCGTTTCCCGCAAGGCGGGACTCGCAATGACGATAAAAATAACAGTGTTTAATCTCAATAAATTTCTAAGAAATAAATTTGGATAGATATGTTAGATAAATTTGCAGAAGAATTACGTGATGCCAGGGAAAAGAGCGGTTTAACTCTTCAGCAAATGGCAATGAAGACAAGAGTTGATATTAAATTTCTTGATGCAATTGATAAAGGCGATTTTGCTTTCCTGCCTGAACCTTATGTTAAAGCTTTCTTAAAAGATTATGCTAAAATGGTTGGGCTGGATGAGAATAAAACAATTCAAAAATATGAAGCCGCAAAAAAAGGAAAGCAGATTGAAGAAATAACCGGAGGCGAGCCTGAAATTACTGAAAAGAAAACTATTCCGCATAAAAAGGTTCAAACATATGATGCAACTCCGCCTAAGACCTCTGCGGAAGTAGTTTCAAAGCTGAAGAAAAACATTATTCTTAATGGGTTGATTGTTGGCGGCGGAATTTTATTCATCTTTGTTTTATATCTCATTTTTATTAAAGATTCAGATGAAATAGTAGTTGCAGAAAAGCCTATTGAAGAAATCATTGAAGAAAACCAGCAGCAGCGTTTTGAAGAACCAGCTCAAAATATAGCTGATAATACTCAACCCTCTGATAGCATGAGCCTTACGGTTTTATCCAGTGATACATCATGGGTTCAGATTATTTTTGATGATAAAAATCAGGGAGAATTTACTCTCTTTCCTAATTCTCAAAAAACTATTAAAGCAGAAAATAATTTTAAAATTACTTTAGGCAATTCCGGTGTTATTAAATTCCAGATGAACAACACTCCTCTTAATTACACCGGGAAACCAGGCTCAATAGCCTATATTCAGATTAACAGGAAAGGTTTAACTTATTTAGAAAATCCGCCGGCTTTAGAGAAAAATGAGTAAGCAGTTTGAAAAAAGAATTGAAGAATTAAGAGATAAAATCAGAGAACATGATTACAAATATTATGTTTTGTTTGAACCGACTATCAGCGATAAGGAATATGATAAGTTAGTAAAAGAGCTTGAAAAGCTTGAGGAGGAAAATCCTGATTTCGTTACTCCTGATTCGCCCACACAAAGAGTTGGGAAAGATCTTACCAAACAATTTAAACCTGTACAGCATATTGTGCCAATGCTCAGCCTTGCAAATACGTATAATGCAGATGAGCTTTATGATTTTGACAGGCGTATAAAAGATGGATTGCCTAAAGGAGAAAAAGTTGTATATGTTGTTGAATTTAAAATTGATGGTGCTTCTGTAAGTCTGAGATATGTTGATGGTTATTTAAAAACAGGAGCAACAAGAGGAGATGGTATTGTTGGGGAAGAGATAACCAATAATGTCAAAACAATCAGGTCAATTCCTCTTAAGCTGAAGAAACATTCTTCCATTCCATATTTATTAAGTAATTTTGAAGTACGCGGCGAAATTTTCATGAAGATTAAAGACTTTCTCAAACTAAATAAAGAGAAAGAAGAAAAAGGAGAGAAGCTTTTTGCTAACCCGAGAAATTTTGCTGCAGGCAGCTTAAAGATGCAGGACCCGCAGATTGTTGCATCAAGAAAATTAAACATATTTGTTTACAACATTATAAGCCTTGAAGAAAATTTTGATACCCACTTTGAAAATCTTAAGATACTTCAGAAGCTTGGCTTTAATGTAAACAAGGAATACAAGCTGTGCAGGAATATAGAAGAAGTACTTAAATACTGCGAAGATCTTGAAGCAAACAGAAGCTCTCTTGAATACGAAGTTGATGGTGCGGTTGTAAAAGTTAATTCTTTAAGACAGCAGAAAATTCTTGGCAGTATTGCAAAATCTCCAAGATGGGCAGTAGCTTTTAAATTCAAAGCGAAGCAAGCAATAACAAAATTAAATAAAATTAAATGGCAGGTAGGAAGGATCGGTACAATTACTCCCGTTGCCGAACTTGAGCCTGTTTTTCTTGCAGGTTCAACAATCGGCAGAGCAACTCTTCACAACATAGATGAGATAAGAAGAAAAGATATAAGAGAAGGTGATAAAGTTATAATTGAAAAAGGCGGAGATGTAATTCCTAAAGTAGTTTCAGTTGTATTAAATGAAAGACCTAAAAACAGCAAAGCTCCGAAGCCTCCGGGTAAATGCCCCGTCTGCGGTTCAATTATCTTTAAACCTGAAAATGAAGTTGCTTACTATTGCGAGAATACTGAATGTCCAGCCCAGGTAAGAGGAAGACTTGAACATTTTGCTGCACGCGGGGCAATGGATATTGAAGGTTTGGGAGAAGCTTTGATAAACTTATTTGTCAATGGGGGCTTTCTTAATACTTATGCTGATGTTTATGATTTAAAGAATCAGCGCGAAGAATTAATTAATGTTGAAAGACTGGGTGAAAAGAGCGTTGATAATCTTTTAACTGCAATCGAAGCAAGTAAGAAGCAGCCTTTTGCTAAAGTTCTTTTTGCTTTAGGAATAAGATATGTGGGTGCAGGTGCTGCAAAAAAACTTGCAGACCATTTCCTTTCAATTGATAAGCTTATTGATGCTTCTGAAGAGGGTATAACTGCTGTGCATGAAATTGGCCCGAGCATAAGTAAGAGTGTAAAGAAGTTCTTTTCTGATAAGCATAATATTGATATAATTAACAGGCTGAAAAAACAGGGACTTGTATTTGAATCAGAAAGAAAAGCAGTAAAAGAGAATTTCTTTACTGATAAAACTTTTGTAATTACAGGTACATTAGAGAATTTTTCAAGAGAAGAAGCCGGAGATAAAATAGTTGCTTATGGCGGAAAAGTAACTTCGGGCGTAAGCAATAAAACAGATTTTCTGCTTGTTGGTGAAAATGCAGGTTCTAAATTAAATAAAGCAAAAAGTCTTGGAGTTAAAACTCTCACTGAAATGGACTTTATAAAAGAGCTGGGTAAATTAAAATAATATTAATTAGTCTATTTGTACAAAATAAAAGGAACTCACTCTAATCTCTCTCTTAAAAAAGAGAGAGACTTATTGGTTAGGAAACAATAAAAAATATTTCTTGACAGAATATAAACATTAAGTCATAAGCTTTTATAAGCCCTTCTCTTTAGAAGAGAAGGGTTGGGATGAGCTCCAAAGTTTTAAAAAAATATTTTCTAAACTAAACCCAACAGGTTTTGTTTAAAGATTAAAATAAAAACGAATGCTCGATTTTCTTAAACATAAGATTGCCGAAATAGTAGTTGATAAGCAGCTAAAAGCACAGCACTTTGAGCCGCATACATTTACTGATTTCTTTGATAAAGCTTTTACTTTTTTTATAGCAATGCCTGAAGATGACAGGGATTTTACTTATTCTCTTATTGTTCTGAACTTCCTTGCAGATTATAAAAAAAGTGCTATGGTTATGACAAAAGACTTTAAAGTAAGCCTCCTTCCACAAAAGTATAGGGGACGTGCAATTGAGTATTCCCTAAAAGATATTAATAAATTGAAGCTGCCTACTAAAAAGCTTGCTGATAAACTTAGTGATATGCAATTCAATGTTTCTATTGATTTAAACAGAAAAGAAAATCTTTTCTACAGCTATTCCTCAAACTTAGTTCAGGCTCCGTTGAAGATTGGTTTTGCCAAACCGGATTCCGATAAATTTTATAACCTCCAGATAATAAATGAGCAGGATAATCCTGAGATTTCATACGAAAATTTCTTAAATTGTCTTAAAATGTTTTCAGGAATAACCCAATGAATTATGAAATCAAAAAAGTAGATGATATAACAATTTTTAAGCTGAATGAAAAAAGACTCGATACTAATATATCAGGGTTGGTTAAAGGCGAATTTACTCTGCTTCTTAAAGTTGAAGGAGCGAGCAAGCTTATTATTGATTTAAGTGATGTTGAAACCTGCGATTCATCCGGCCTGAGTGCAATTCTTGTAGCAAACAGAATTCTGAATTCTACAGGCGGAAGCATGAGAATTGCTGCACCGAGTGAAAAGGTTTCCTCACTTATAAGAATTACACAACTTGACCGTGTACTTACTGTATGCGATACAGTTGATGAAGCTTTTGAAGAACTAAAAAATGAAAAAGACTAATCCCTTTTGAAAGGCAATCTTGCCGATTATATGATAATCATTCCCTTCCTTCTTGCAATTTCAAACATTTGAATACAGTGTAGAATGTGCCCTGCTGATTGAAACTTTCTGTAAAGAAAGCTATGTTAAGAGTAATTATATTGTGTATGCATAATGATAACTCAATAATAAAATTTGAAATAATTTGGAAGAAAAATTCAATTTCAGTAAAAGTTTCAGAATAAAAATCCTTCTTGGATTCATTACAATCCTTGCAATTGCTTTTATGTTTCCAAAAGGCGAATCAATTGAATCCGAAGTTGCAGTAGGCTCAATATGGATTCATGATGATCTTATTGCACCATTTACTTTCCCGGTAATAAAAGATAAGATTGTTTACCATGGACAATTGCGATCTGCTGAGCAAAGTGTTTATCCTGTTTATCTTAATTATAGACGAAGCTCAGGTTTAATTATTGATTCACTGAATTCTTACAATCTATTTCTAATCAGGATAATTGATGAGACAATTAAATCCGCTGCTTCGACAGTAATTAATCCTACCTTCCTAAGCACAGAATCTTTTAATGAATTTTTAGAATTGAGAAGACGTGAGATTAATCTTTTACAGGGAAAAGAGTTCAATCTTAAAACTTTATTCGGCAGAGTTGAGATGATTTTAAACAAGATTGCTGTTAAAGGTATTTTAAGTGAAGTCCCTGAAAAAGACAGTATAGCTGTAAGAGAAGGCAATGTAGATAAAATAGAAGCAAAAGAAAATTTTCTTTCTGTTAATGAAGCACGTGAAGAATTAATCAGAGAAATAAATAAAACCGGTTATTCATCCGGTATAAAAGATGCACTTACTGAGTATGCTGCACATTTTATTTTCCCAAATCTTGTTTATAGCCCCCAACAAACTGCTGAGGAAACCGAACAGATCAAAAATAATGTTTCAAGGTATACAGGAATTGTTAATGAGAATGAAAGAATTATTGCAAAGCACGACAGGGTTACTAAAGAAGCAAAATTAAAGATTGATTCATATAAGATTGCGAAAGGAGAGAAAATAGGTGAGGAAGGATTTTTAATCCAGATTTTAGGAAATTTTCTCCATATAGCATCTCTGGTTACTCTTATTATAATTTATTTTTTTCTTTTCAGAAAGAAGATCTTTTATGATAATCAAAAAATACTGCTGATTGCTCTTCATTTTCTTTTTATTTCTTTCATCACTTTTCTCATAAACCAGATTACAATAAAAACACCGATCCAATATTTAATTTTTATCCCTTCTGCATCAATGCTTCTCACAATTATTTTTGATTCGCGTGTGGGATTTTATTCTACAGTAATTATGGTTCTTATTGCCGGAGCTTTAAGAGGAAACGATTATACTTTTGCTGTTATGAATCTTTTTGCAGGCGCCCTTGCTGTTTATTCCGTACGTGATATTAAAAACCGCTCACAAATATTCAGATCGTTTCTTTTTATATTAATTGGCTATACCGTAACTGTTTTAGGATTTAGCTTTGAGAGGTTTGCACCATGGGAAAATATACTGGTTGAGCTTGCATTCGCGGGCAGTAATGCTTTAATAAGCCCTGTGCTTACTTATGGTTTACTTATTTTCTTTGAAAGGCTATTTAAAATAACGACGGATCTGACTCTCCTGGAATTATCTAATTTTGATAAACCTTTGTTAAAAGATCTTTCAAGGAAAGCTCCCGGTACATTTAATCATTCAATGACATTGGGAACGTTAGGTGAAACTGCTGCTGAAAAAATCGGAGCAAATCCCTTGCTGGCAAGAGTTGGTGCCTATTACCATGATATTGGGAAAACACTTACGCCGCAGAACTTTGTAGAGAATCAGTTGAATAACCGGAATATTCATGAAGACCTTTCACCGGAACAGAGTGTTAAATTAATTCTTCAGCATGTTAATGAAGGGATAAAATTAGCTGAAGAACATGACATACCCAAAGAGATAATTGATTTCATTCCAATGCATCATGGAACAATGACAATGTCATTCTTTTACGAGAAAGCAAAAAAACTATATGGAGATGAAAAAGTAGATGTAAATGATTACAGGTATCCTGGTCCCAAACCAAATACAAAAGAAACAGTTATTATTATGCTTGCAGATGGATGTGAATCTGCTGTAAGATCTATTGAGGAACCGGATACAGCTAAGGTAGAAAATGTTATTGATAATATTTTTAAAGCAAGAATAGCAGATGAGCAGCTTGATGAGTCTCCGATTACATTCAATGATATAAATAAAATAAAAGAAGCTTTTATAATTATTTTACTCGGACAGCATCATAAAAGAATAAAATATCCAAAGCAGGAAGAGATTGAGAAAGGAGAGCAAGAATGAAAAAATGTAAGATGGTAAATGGAAAATGTAAGATGGCAAAAACAGTTGAATGCGAACAAATGACAAATGATCAATGACAACCATGGTATGAACATCTTCCTTAAAGAATACCTTAATATCCTCAGGCTTGAAAAGAACTTATCTGAAAATACAATTTCATCCTACCGGAATGATTTAGTTTCCCTTATTGGCTTTCTTGAATCTGAAAAGACAAATGATTTTTCGCAGGTTGATCATAAACTCCTTAATTCATTCTTTAAGAAACTTCAGGAGTTAGGTCTAAGCAGAACATCTGCAGCAAGATATTATTCATCAATAAAAGGATTTTTTAATTATCTTTTTTCAAATAAATATATCGAAGCAAATCCTGTAGAAAAAGTTTCTCCGCCTAAATTATCAAAAACTCTTCCTTCAGTTCTGACAGTTGAAGAAGCGGACAAAATTTTATCTATGCCTGCTGTAGATGATAAACTTGGTCTGCGTGATAAAAGTGTGCTTGAAGTATTGTATGCTTGCGGCCTGAGAGTATCAGAATTAATTGAATTAAAAATATCAAATCTTTTTTTTGATGAAGAAATTATCAGGGTTTTTGGCAAGGGCTCAAAGGAAAGATTAGTGCCGATTGGAAACAGCGCAATAAAATGGACGAAAGAATACCTTATAAAGAGCCGTCCTTTACTTGAAAAAAGATCAAAGAGTGAAGGAATAGTTTTTCTTAATAATAGGGGAACAAAGCTTTCAAGAATGGGTGTGTGGAAAATTGTTGAACGCTATACAAAAGAAGCGGGAATTGAAAGAAATGTACATCCTCATACTTTCAGGCATTCATTTGCAACGCATCTTCTTGAAGGTGGTGCTGATTTGAGGGCAGTCCAGGAAATGCTTGGACATGCAGACATTTCAACAACTCAAATTTATACTCACATTGACAGAGACTATATTAAACAGGTTCACAGGGATTTTCATCCAAGAGGCTGAATGATATTTTGCCGGTTGGCTATTATAGCCTTTTCAATTCTTCTTTTATCCTGCAATGATAAAAAGGAGGAACAAAAAACCATTTATGATTCTTCTAAACCTATGCTTAAAGATTTTCTTTTTGTTGGAATGATTAAAGATAAAGCAGGTATTTACAAATATAATCTTGAACAAAAAACTTATGAACCTTTTTGGTCAGATAAGAGAGAAGAAGTTGTGGAGTTATCTTATTCTGAAAAAATGCAGAATTCTTTCTTTTTAACTGCTAAAAATTTTGGAAAAACCGGTTCATTCCCATTTGTTAATAATATTAAATTGTACATGGTAAACTCAGAAACCGGAAAGGCAGATTTTATTGAAGAGTTTGGAAGCGGAATTCAGGTTTTTTCACAATGGGTAGATGAAAACAATTTCAGAATTACCATCAACTCTTTTGATAAAAAAATTTTGAATTATGTTAACCACAGGAAGATACTTTATAACACTTACGGCAAGAAGTTAGAGGATATTACTGAAATTTATGATATTACAAAACAAGGTTACCCGCGGCTTTCCGAAAAGAAAATTGATTATTTCTCTCCTCAGCGGAAATATTTAATTGAAAGCAGAGGTGATGACTCAATCGGGATTTATCTTAAAGAAGATGAAGAAGAGGAATTGATAATCAAAAGCAATCAGCAAATTAAGCAGTTACAGTGGGATGATGATTTGTTATTCCTTTCAACAATTAATGTAAATCCAGAAAATGAGAGTCTGAAATCTCAAAATCCCGAAACATCAAAATTAATTATTTACTCCTTAGAGAAGGATGAAATTTTAAGATTGTGGGAAGGTGAGGGCATAAAATTTTTTTTTGTAACAGGTGATTTTCTAATCTTTGATAATGGTTTTGGTAAAGATTCTCAAATTGTAATTTTTAGTTTAAGACCGAGCAAGATAGTTGATGAAATAAAAATTAAAAACGGATGCGGGTTAAAGAACATTCCTCAAATTCCAGCATATAATTCTTAACATCTTATGGAAAAAATTTCTGCAATAGTAATAACGAAAAATGAAGAAAAGAATATTGGGCATTGCTTAGAAAGCATTAAGTGGGTTGATGAAATAATTGTTGTTGATTCAGAAAGTGAAGACAGGACAGTTGAACTGGCTAAGAAGTTTACTGACAAAGTCTTTATAAAAAAGTGGGAAGGTTACGCCCCTCAAAAAAAATACGCTCTTAGCTTTGCAAACTTTGAATGGATACTTCATATTGATGCAGATGAAAGAGTATCACCAGAATTAAAAGAAGAAATTATTAAAAAAGAACCTGATAGGGATGGGTTTTTTATAAGAAGAAAAAATTATTTATTTGGTAAGGAGATAACAACCTGCGGATGGAATAGGGATTTTCAACTGCGTCTTTTCCGAAGATCAAAAACAGAGTTGATAGAAAGAAAGGTGAATGAAGGATTTAAAGTAAACGGGAAAATCGGACAACTTAAAAATGTTATTATCCATAATACTTTCTCTTCATTTCATAATTACCTGAAGAAGGTAAATGAATATACTTCTTTAAGGGCCGAAGAAATTTACAAATCAAAAAGTAAAGTAACAGCTTTTACAATTTTATCTCATGCATTCTCTGCATTTCTCAGGTACTATATTTCTTTAAAAGGTTTTAAGGATGGAATACATGGATTAATAATTTCATTTGTTCATTCAGTAAGTAATATGCTTACTTATGTGAAGATATGGGAAAAGCAAAGAAGTAATTCGAAAATGAAAATTTACAGGTAGGAAAAACTTATATTACTATAAATAGATAAATACAATTTTGTTTTTTATAGTAAATGAATAAAATCAAATAGAAGGAGAGAAGTTTATGAATAAAGAACTATTTGCGAAAGTATTAAAGATGCCTCCAAATGAAAGGCTAACATTTGCCGAATTAATTCTTGCAAGTTTAGAATATGAAGAGGATGAAGTTCGCATTACATGGATTAAAGAGGTTAATGATCGGATGAAAGCAGTTAAAGAAGGTCAGGCCAAGTTGTTGGACTTTGAAGAATTGTATAATGCAGGTTAAAATTCATGAATTAGCTGCTAAAGAATTTGATGAAGCTATTGAATGGTATGAACTTCAATCACAACAACTTGGTAAGCGATTTAAAAGGTCCGTTATTGAACAGATAACTAAAATAAAAAAGAAACCCGAAATGGTATTTGATTGAAGATGATAATATTTACAAAGCGTATATTCCTAAATTTCCATTCAAAATACTTTTTACGATAGAAAATAAAAATAATATTATTATTTGGGCTATTGCTCACATGCATAGAAAACCTTGGTACTGGCAATCAAGAATAAACTAACAATTTCATTTTTTAAATGAGTTCATAGCTCATAATTTAAACTGCATATTATAAAGCTTGCTGTAAAGACCATTAAGTTTTAACAACTCGTTATGAGCCCCTTGTTCAACGATTTCTCCCACATTTAGAACAATAATCTTATCTGCATTCTGAACAGTGCTTAACCTGTGTGCAATTACAATTGAGGTTCTTCCCTCCATCAGTCTTTCTATTGCCTGCTGAACAAGAATTTCAGATTCGGTATCGAGTGAAGAAGTGGCTTCATCGAGAATTAATATGGGAGGATTTTTTAGCAGAGCACGGGCAATTGATAATCTCTGCCTTTCTCCTCCAGAAAGCTTAACTCCTCTGTCACCAATCAAGGTATCATAGCCGATGTCAAGTTCGGAAATAAAATTGTGTGCATTGGCAGCTTTTGCAGCTTCAATTATTTTATCAATGGAAGGATTTATAATTCCATAAGCAATATTATTTCTTATTGTGTCATTAAAAAGAATTGTCTCCTGCGTAACGATTCCCATTAATTCTCTTAAAGATTTAATTTTGATCTTCCGAATATCAACACCATCGATGAAAATTGTTCCTGATTCAACATCATAAAAGCGTGGAATCAAATCTATCAGGCTTGATTTACCAGCTCCACTAGGACCCACAATTGCAACAATCTCACCTTTTTTTATTTCAAGGCTGGTATTTTTAAGAATTCGGTCACTCTTTTCATATTTAAAATATACATCTCTGAATTTAATACTTTCATTAAAAGATTTTAATTCAACTGCATCCGGTGCATCAAAAATTTTCGGTTCAGTATCCAGGATATTAAATACTCTTTCTGCAGCTGCTCTTCCTTCCTGAACCTGGTTAAAGGCTTGCCCAAGCAATTTCAATGTGGGCATCATTTGAAAAAATATCCCAAGGTATACTAGGAAAGCTCCCGGAGTCATATCACTTTGACCGGTAATAATCTGTATTCCTATAAAATAAAGTATAATTGCAACCGCAAATACTCCTATTACCTCTGTAATTGGAGATGCAAGCCCTCTTCTTCTTACAAGACTTATTATGAGGTTAAAATAATTTCTTTCACTTTCCCGAAACCTGCTTACTTCATATTCCTCAGTACCAAAAGCTTTAACGATTCTCATAGCACCGAAAGTCTCATCAAGTATTGAGGTTGTGTTTGCAATTCTTTCCTGTGAACGTGTGCTTTTTCGTCTTAATGATTTCCCAATTCTCGCAAGAAAAAAAGCAATGAGCGGGAGCATTGCAAAAATGAGGATAGTCAACTTCCAGTTGAAGATGAATAATACAATTGTAAATAAAATAATTGAAGGAGGATCTCTGAAAAAGCTGTTTATCACAGCAGTTATTGAATCACGTATTATTAATACATCATTCATAATTCTGGAAATTAAAATTCCTTTTCTCTCTTCAGTAAAGTATCCCAGTGAGAGTTTGTGAAAGTGAGCATAAAGATCAAGACGAATATCTCTGATTACTCCCTGGTCAACTGTTGACATAAAATATGTTTGCAGATATTGGAAAAGATTTTTTAGCGTAAAGATTAAAACAATCAGTATGCAGAGGTATACAAGCAGATCATGCTTATCATACTGAACTAAAAATTCATTTAGCTTGTAAGTGAGATAATCTTTAATATCAAAGATGCTTATATCCTGTCCCGGCTGAAAATCAGGTTTTCCCGGGTTAAATAAGAGATCAATAAAAGGCATTATAAGACCAATTGAAAGGAGATTAAATAATACAAAAAGTAGCATACTTACATTAGCAATTAGCATTGATCTGACATAAGGCTTCAGATATTTAAAGAACCGCAAGAAAATCTTCATCTGTATTTATTAATTTTGAATAAACAAAAATAGTTACTTCTTACTTAAGATGTAGATGAAATAATTGGCAAAAGGAAAAGATTAGGGTTAAATTTGGAATAAAAAAATAGGCTTAAAGGATAATTGGAGAAGAACAGAGCAATAAATATTATAGATAAGCTGATAATTTTATTTATGATGCTCTTCCTTCTCAGCCTCACCAATTCTATTTTCATTAATCAATTGGGGTATTATGGCAGCCTGCTGCTCATTCTTTTAAGATATTTTATCTCCAAAGAAAAACCATTTGAAAGATGCGGTCTTGAGCTTGTTTTTATTTGGTTTGTTCTTGCAGAGTTGATATCAGGAATACTTTCAAATAATCAACCTGTTGCATTAAATCAGGGGTTAAAGAGAGCACTGCTTATACCCATAGTTTATGTTACTTTGGCGAGTGTAAAAAATTTCAAAACTGGTATAAAATTTTTTTGGGTTTATATCGGGGCTTCTCTTATCACTTCTTTAATCTACATTTATTTCGCTTATGATGCTTATACCCATGGTGTTTATGGACTTGATGAAGCAGCCACATCTTTTTTCCAATATCCTATAACAGCCGGCGAGATAATTAGCTTTTCAGTAATTTTTCTTTTTGCTTTTTTGATAAATGAAAAAGTAAACTGGAAATACAAACTTTTTCTTTTAACTGCTGCAGGAGTTGCAGGTCTTTCTTTAATTGCCACATATAAAAGAACAGGGTGGATAGGAACATTCGCGGGGATATTTATCATACTCCTTTTAAAAAGAGAATGGAGAATTATTATTCCCGGTCTGATTCTTTTTATAGTTTTAATTTTGATCCAGGAAGATGTTAGCAAAGTTTTTATATATAAATACGAAGATTCAAAGCTACAAAGGCTGAATACAATTGAAACCACCGGAAGAGCAGCCAACATCTTCTCTACTGATTCGGGATTTATTCTTAGTGATTATGAGAATGGGCTTGTTGTCTATAAAGATACTTCTGTTGTTAATAAACTTTCCCTCCCTGCACCGGTTATAAATTATTATGACTGGAAGGATAATTATTCTATAGCAAACCTGATTGATACCAGATTTATTCTGCTCAAAAAAAAATCTAAAGGATGGAACATTAAAAGTGAATTTGTTTCAACGGGTAATACAAAAAAATCACTTATAAGTAATGGGAAATTCTATGTATTAGATTCAGACAGCGGGTTTACTATTTTTAATAATCCAGGTAATCTTACCGACACTATAAGATACCCTGAAATAAAACACTATTACACGTTCTGTATTGATTCCAGCTTTGCAATGTTTTATTCTCCCAATAAGCGAGTAACCATATTTAGTTTGAATGAAGGCAAATTAATTAATCAGATTTATGACTCAACCTTAACCGGAGATGTTAACTGGGTTTATTATGATAACTCGAAATTTCTTTTATCAACTGATAAAATGCTTAAGCTATTCAAAGTTGATTATAAAGGACTGACCTTGATTGATTCAACTGTTGAAACAAAGGGTATATATAAATTTCAGAAAGATGAGGAAAAATTATTCGCCCTCGGAACGCCTGCCAGTATATATGAAATATCAATTGAAGATAACAGGATAAAAGTTCTTTCAAAAAATTCTCTTGATTTTTTCCCGCAATACTTAAGCTATTCTAAAGGGAAAATATATTTTACTTATGTAAAAAGAAGCAAGCTGAATAGTATCTGGGATCCATTAAATCCATCCAATGCTGTCAGGGTATCCCTGTGGCGAATAGGATGGGAAATATTTAAAGATCATCCGATCTTTGGTGTGGGAGATATTCATTTGCAGGAATATCATAAGCAGTACAGAAAATATTATGAAAAAGAAATTCATGGTCATCTGCATAATAATTTTGTTCATGTACTTGCTGCACTTGGGCTGTTCGGCTTTCTTGCTGTATGTTTTATGTTAGTTAAAATGTATATTATTAACTTTAGCATATACAAAAAGAATAAGGAAAAAGAATTTATTTCATCCTACTCATTAGGAGTAATAGGTGCTCTTACTGCTTTTATCATATCAGGTTTAACAGAGATGAACATTTGGGATCATGAAATAATAACTCTTGTTTATTTTAGTTTAGCACTTAATATAGCCTTAGACCGCCGGAATAATGATGAATCAAAAAATAATTGAAAATGGAGCTTTAATGAAAAATTCTGAAAGTGGTGAGATCTATAAAAAAATCGATGAATTTTCTTCTCCAATAAATTCAAATGTAAATGAAACAGCAATCATTCTCGCTGCTGGTCATGGAAAAAGGATAAAATCCCAAAAATCTAAAATGCTCCATAAGATCTGGGATGTTCCAACGGTTGAGCGTGTTTATAATGCTTGTAAGCAGGCTATTGATGGGGTAAATATAATTGTTGTTGTTGGAATAAAAGCCAAGGATGTAATTGAAGTTATTGGAAAAAGAGAATCAACTCTTTTCGCTTACCAGGAAAATCAGAATGGAACCGGGCATGCTGTACAGGTGGCTTTGCAAAAATTAAACAGCAGTTTTACTGATGGAATTGTTTATATACTGCCGGGTGACATGGGTTTGATTGATAAAGAAACCATGGAAATGCTGAGAAATGAATTTATAAAAACAAAATCCGGGATGCTTGTTTTAACCGGACTTTTTAATGGCAATCCTTTTGAAAATTTTTATGGGAGAATAATCAGAGTTAAAGATTTTGATGAAAAAGAAAATCCCTCAGGGGATGATAAAGGAAAAGTTATTGAGATTATGGAACATAAGGACATTCTTGCACTTGATGATAACGAGCCATATAGAATAAAATTCAACGGGAAAACCTATTCATATATAAAGAAAGAGCTGCTGGAGAATAACGAGTTCAACTCAGGCGTTTATGCCTTTGATTTCAAAAAACTCACATCACTTATAAATTCACTTTCGAGTGATAACGTTCAGAATGAAATTTACATAACAGATATGATATCTCTTTTTAATAAGAAGGGATATTCGGTAAATGCAATTAGTCCTATTAAACCTCACGTTGTAATGGGTTTTAATAATAAATCCGTACTTAAAGAAATGGAGAATTTAGCGCGCAGTAATGTTTATGAAAAATTAAAAGATATAATTGAAATAAATGATCCGGATGATTTCTTCATTCATGAAAATGTTGTTGAAGATATTATTAAAATGGATAAGCAAAACATTCCTCTTGATATTTATATTGGGAGAGGCGTTCACATAGGTAAAGATGTTAAGCTTAATTATAATCTTGTGCTGCATAAAAATGTTTATGTAAATGGTAATGTCCATTTTGGGCAGAATGTTGAGATTGGGCAGAACGTTCATCTTTCATGTTTTCCAAACCAGACATTTAAAATCGGTAACAATGTTCAGATACTTTCAGGAGATATCATAAAAGGGAATATTATTATTGGAGACAGAACCAGGATCGAATCAAGTGTTAATATGACAGGCAGCGATGAACATCCTTTACGGATCGGGGATGGGGTTCTGATTAAAGGAACAAGCTATGTTTTTGGTTCCATCATTGAAGATGGAATTCAAATAGAACATAGTGTAATTATCAGGAAGAAAGTAGAAAGATTGGAAAAGAAGACGGGTGTTGTTCAGCCAATAAAATTTTATCTCCCTATGCCTGAAGGTATTGATGCAATAGAAGATTTGGATTAATAGTTAAAGAAAATAAACCATAGCACAGAATTTATTCTGTGCCAACATAAATTATTTTAAATAGTTTTATTTAGAAGTTTCTTTTTGCAGCTTATTAAGATGGCGGGTTAAAGCAGCTTTTTTACGCGAAGCATTATTTCTATGAATTTTATTTTTTACAGTACTCTTGTCCAGAATGGAAACAGCTTCCTTATATAATTTTTCAGCTTCGGCTTTATCAGTGGTATTTAGTGTTTTTTTGTAGAGAGATTTTATTCTTGACTCAACTCTTTTGTTGATTTCTCTTTTCCTTTCGCTTGAACGAATCCTTTTCTTAGCTGATTTATGCGATGCCATTAATTAACCTTATAATATTGAAAAATTGAGTCCAAATATATCCATTCACGGGTTTGATGTCAAATATTAGATTTCGTAATTTTATCAATAAAAACAATTACTAGTGGCAGTTTTGCATTGTAAGATGTCAGTCTGAGCGGAGTCGAAGACTGACATTTTGAAATGCAGTAAACACTTCGACTTCGCTCAGTGTGACAATAATAATTGCTTTTAAGATAACTTTAAGGATTACTTTGCTTAAGGTAAATGAAATATATTTTTCAATTCAGGGAGAAAGCTCAAAAGCCGGGCTGCCTTGTATTTTTATACGACTCACTTACTGCAACCTACGATGCACTTACTGCGATACTGAATATGCGTTTTATGAAGGAAAAGATTATACGATTGAAGAGATTCTTAATGAAACAAAAAAATATAATTGCAAACTTGTTGAAGTAACAGGTGGCGAGCCGCTTGTTCAGGAGGAATGTATTGACCTGATGAAGAGATTATGCGATGAAGGTTATGAAGTTCTGCTTGAAACCGGAGGAAGCTTACCTGTAAAAAATGTTGATACAAGGGTAATGATTATAATGGATCTTAAATGTCCTTCAAGCGGAATGCTGAAAAAAAACCTTTATGAGAACATTGATTATATAAAATCAACTGATGAGATAAAGTTTGTGATTGGAAACAGGGAAGATTACGACTGGTCTAAAGAGATAATTGAAAAATATAGCCTCATCGGTAAATGCAGCATTCTCTTTTCTGTTGTATTTGGTGAGTTGGAGCCAGTGACATTGGTTGAATGGATTTTGGAAGATAAATTAAATGTAAGATTTCAGCTTCAGATGCATAAATTTATCTGGGATCCGGCAGCTAAAGGTGTCTGATGAAGATTGCAAAAGAATTCAGATGGGAAATGGGGCACCGATTACCCGAACATTTTGATAAATGCAAAAGTATTCATGGTCATTCTTATAAAATGATAATTGAGCTTGAAGGTGAAGTAGATGAATCCGGAATGGTGATGGATTATTATGAAATAAAGAAAATAATTAATCCAATAATTGAAATGCTCGATCATGCTTTTATGGTTTATAAAGAAGATAAAGAGATAATCTCTTTCCTCAAAAAAATGAAATCAAAAATGGTGGTAGTTGAATTCCAGTCAACAGTTGAGAATATCTGCAAACATTTTCTTAATGAGATAAAGAAAATCAGCCTGCCGAAAAATATTAAGAAAGTTTCAGTCCGAATTTATGAAACTGTGGATGATTATGCTGAGGAATCTATTCAATTATGAATGATACAAGTCCCGAAGCAAAAAAAATCCAGGATGAACTATTTGCCAAACTTTCCGGTGAAGAAAGATTATTGATGGGGTTGGAAATGTTTGAAACCGCCAGAAAGATTGTACTATCATCATTCCCTGAAAACCTTCCTGAAAATGAAATAAGAAAAAGATTATTCCTTCGCTTTTATGGAAATGATTTTTCTGATGAGGAAAAAGAAAAGATTATGAAGAGAATGGATGAGATTTAATAAGTTTTAACCCAAAATCACGATCTCGATCTCACCAGTTTAATATTTTTATAACATTTCCCAATAATCACACATTTATTAAAAATCTTACATATTAAATTTGACTTACATTTATAAATTTTCTAACTTTACAAACGTTCATAATACATAAGGAGAAAGTTATGGAAGTAGGATATGTGACATCTAAGGGGCAGTTGGTTATACCATCTAAAATGAGAAGAAGATATGGGATAAAACCGGGCACACGAGTTAATTTTTTTGAAGAAGATGACGGAATTAAAATAATTCCGGTTACTTCAGAAATAATCGAGGCAAATAAAGGATTTATGAAAACAGGAGGGAAATTGTTGAAAGCCTTAATGGATGAGAAAAAGAAAGAGCGAGAGCTATGAAGAAATATGTATTAGATAGCTACGCACTCCTGGCTTATGCTGAAAATGAAAAGGGAGCTGACACCGTAGAAGATTTACTTAAAAAGACACTTAATGATCAGGCTGAACTATTTCTCTGTGTAATTAACTGGGGGGAAATGTATTACATAGCATTGCGTGAGGGTGGAAAGGATAGAGCAGAGCTATATAAAAATACTTTTGCCCGCTATCCGATAACTATTGTTGAAGCAAATAAAGAACTTACTCTGCAAGCAGCCCAGTACAAAGCATTTCATAAAATTTCTTATGCAGATGCCTTTGCGGCTGCTCTGGCAAAAATGAAAAAGGCCTTGCTTGTTACCGGAGACAAAGAGTTTAAAGCTTTGGAATCTGAGGTTAAAATTAGTTGGATTTAAAGTTCTATGATATCAACTGATCAGAAAACAGAAATTATTGAATTAATTAGAAGCACATACTTTTTTATTGGCAAAGAATCTGGAACCCAACTCAATGAAAATTCTTTATTCGGTAAAATCCCAGTAAATAGGTGTAAATGGCCAGTAAGATTTGTTCACGCTTTAACAACTTGCAAACAAATTGTATTCCTAAAAGATTTATTGAATACAGATTATGAAGAATTTTTTAAACTGAGTAATTGTGGAAAGAAAACTATTCATGATGCAAGGCAAACGGTTATTTTTTTTGTGAATAACAATTTTAATGTACTTTTAGATGATAGAAGCGCTGGTGGGGTAGTTTTAGAGGTGCCGGAATCAAAGGAAAAAGAAATTGTAACAGAAGAGAAATTTCATGGGTCAATTCAGAATAGTGAAGTAAACTCAACATTTAATTTTGTAACAGCCATTGAGGATTTATTTTCAGAGATTAATAAAAGAGACTTAGAAATTGCATTACAAAGATGGAGTTATGGAAAATTAATTCATTATGCGGAGATTGGGAAAAAATATAATATAACAAGAGAAAGAGTCAGACAAATTTTATATCAGATAATAAAAAATCTTAAGACTAAATACAGATATTATCTTAATGAGTGGGGACAATTGCTTTTGGATAGACTGGTTCAGCAACCAAAACCAATAAATAAAGATATTCTTACAGAGTATAATCTTAAATATTCACCATATCTTTATTTAGGTTTATTTTCAGAAGTATTTGAAGAGGTTCCGTTCGATAAGTTTATGCCTAAAAGTTTTGAGCAGTTAAATAAACGTAAAATTATTTCTAATCCAAAGTGGGCAAAAATAGTAGAAACATTAAATAACATTCCTCCCATGCTTGGACAAATAACACCCTCAAATATAGTCTCTATACTCTCATCAAAAGGATTTAGTCTTTCAGATCAATTGTTATGTTTTAAAATTATTTTGGGATTAAAAAAGTATTTCTTCTTCGAAGAAGGGACCAATTATTTTTTATTGCGTAGAGGAGGTATTAGAGATATTTCTTATACAATTCTTAATAGTAGTGAAATACCCTTGAGTATTGATGAAATTTTAAGTGAAATGCGTAAGTATTACTATGATGGACCAAAATATGACTCATTAGGTTCAGTTATTGGCAATATAAAACAGGATGAAAAAATAATACAATTTGATCGGTACAAATTTGGGATTGAGAGACATTTTTCATATTCCAGAGACGAATGGTTATTAATTTGTTCAATTGCTAAGATATTTTTGTCGGAAATAAAACGACAAAGTTATATTACTGAAATATTAGAAAAAGTATGTACAGACTTTCCTCTAATAAAATCGAAATATGAGCTGGTATATATTTTAAGAACTGATCCAGAAATAAAGGACCTTGGATTTTTCAATTTCACTCTCACTTCTTTCAATCAAGAAGAAAGAATAAAAGTAACTGAACTAATAAAAGAAATATTTAATAAAGAACCCAGCATTAAACATTTTCACGAAATAAGCGAGAAATTAAAAGAAAACAGATATATAAGAGATGAAGGGATTGGAACTTTATTAAGTAATCAAGATTTTCTTGAAAAATATCCTGGTGGATTTTATGGGCTTAAGGAACTTGCTGCCTACAACCGAATAGCACTCTCAAAGAGAGAGAAATTTATTTGTTACTTAGTAAGCCAATATTTTTTCCCTAATACGGAAGTAAATAGGGTTCTAAACTATTTTGATTCGGAAGAGTTAAAACAGAATGCTTCTGACGTAATATATTCTTCAAACACATTATATATATATTCTTCTGATATGAATATTGATATAATATTAAATAATAATTGGAGTGTAATTAAAAAGGTTAAATGTTTATTGTTCAATATTGATGAACCAATTTTCGAAGAGCAGTTAAATTGGATGTTAAAGGACTTGGGAATAACCGCAGAAAAAAATGACTTTTACAAGATTAGAAATGAAACAACAATTAATTATTCTAATCACAAATATTCTTTTATAAAAACAGAACTTCCTCCCATAGAGTTAATAACAGTGCTAGATGATTGTTACAATTTTATAAATGATTCAGCTAGCTCTTTTAACTTAAATGAAATGTATGAACTAGTAAAAAATTACGTTTATGATGAAATTAATTTTTCTCAATTCATGGTGGCGGTTAAGGAAGACGAAAGGTTTATAGTTACTGATAATAATCTAGTGCTTATTAAATGAACAAAAAATTATCAAAGAAAGAAAAAACATTACTTACACTTTATAAAATTTCAAGTGGTAGAAAAAAAACTGTTCATTATGAGGATTTGTTAGTTGAAACATTTCTTTCTTATAAAAATGATTTTCAATTAAAACTATATCCTAAATATCCCGATTCTGATGTATTTAGATATATTATCTATTTCCAATTAAAGCCTGCTGGCTTAATAAGAATAGCAAACAAACAATGTATTCTAACTGATTTAGGAATCAAATTTTCAAAAGAGTTATTAGGTGAGGGAAGAGATAATTATAATGCAGATAGATTATTAATTAATCAAGAAATAGAGAGATTAATTAATTTGCAAGGTTTTTTAATGTTCAAAGAAAAAAAACAAGAAAAAATTATAGATCAGGACTTTTTTGATTTTTTTAAATCAAGTGTGCGTACAAAACCATTAGAATTACTTGGAAATATCAGCCAAATAGAAAGCGAAATTGATGGGTATTCAAAAATGAATAAAAGACTTTCAAATTTGTTATACGAATATTCGATCTTTTTGAAGAAAAAATTTTTCCATTTATATGAAGGAATAAAAAAATGAGAGTAATAGCTGAGAAACCATACATTCATGAAAATGTTTTGGATCTCTTTGGAAAGGAATTTAAGTTTGACCATGCTAAGGGTATTGCAGAATTATTAAAGAATTCAGTTGATGCATACACTTTAGAAGATATTTCGGACGAAGAACAACAAATTTTCGTCTTGTTTTCTTTACAAAAGGAAAATATTAAGTCAATTGCTGTATTAGATTTTGTAGGGATGACAAGAAAAAAGATAGATGAAGCATACAAAAGATGGTTTGATCCTTCTGCTTCAAAGATTGATGCTGAAGCAATTAAAAGAGAAAAACAAACATTGGGTGGACATGGAAATGGTGGCAAATTTTATTTACGTGAAATGTTTAAATACTCAAAGATTGTTACTTACAGGAATGGTAAACTTAATGTTTTTGGGTTTGATATAGATAAGCAATATGGAATTTACCATGGTTATAATGATATTCAATCTAATATAGATGAAGCTGTAATATCATCAGGTTTAGAGAAATATCCCCATATTTTTAATCATATTAAAGAAATTATCATTAAGAAGAAAAAATTTAGTATGGTAATTGGAGAAGAACCAAAATCTGTTCATGGAACAAATAATATTAAAATATTATTTGATAAGTTGACTTCACATCCTCAAGCTCGAAGAATTATCCAAAGGAAAAAAGTTTACTATTCAACAAACTATCTTTCAAATCCAATTCAGCTTACAGTACCAAAATTAACTCCTAAAAAAAACTTTGAAAAACCTTTCTATTTTGTTTGCCCACAAAAGTTGGTTTATGGTGATGAAATTATAATGTATAAAGACCCTTCAGAACAAATAACATTGATTTTGCATACATCTGAAGAACCATTGAAGGGTTTCAAGTATAAAGGTCTCAACAGTATTGATTTTCTTGGGGAAGTTGGTGTTTTAGCCAACTATGAGATTCATGAGCTTGGGGATTATTTTAAATCTTTTTTATATAGTGATTTTGTATATGGGGAGTGTTTCTGCCCAATTATGCAAGAAGAAGATTATGTTCGGAATGATAGAAGCAAATTTTCAGATGGACCAAAGAAAGAAGTATTATTAGAATGGATTCGTAGCTGTATTGAGGATGTTTGTAATAAAATGGAAGAACAAGTGAAAAAAGAACACAAACATCTTAACCTTAAGCAAACATCTGAACTTAATAAGTTACTTAATAAGTGGAAAAACAGATTTTTACAAAAACTCTTAAAAGAAAGATTGGGAGGTGTGGGCAATTTTGGTGTTGATGGTTCTAAAGAAGTAGGATGGAGTGCTTCTGGTAAAGGAACATCTAAAAATAGAAATGAGAAGAAGGTCGGAGATAGAGGTGGAACAGAAAAGAAAAGAGGGAGTACTTTCCCTGAAGTTTTAATCTCTGGAATAGACAGTGATCCGGAAACTGGTGAAATTGTTGAATGCGACCCAAGACATAACGCTACATATCAAAGACCCATAGATGTAAAAAGGGGAATTTATTGGATTAATACTTCAAAAAAATTTGCCCAACAAATATTAGAAAAATTTGGGCCTGACTCTGTTAGATGGCGTGAATATTTATTCCAAAGATATGTGGATATAATAGTAAAAGAATATCTGATAGATATTGGGAAAGTTGAGGTCAATCTTACTAGTGATTTCGTTACTAATGAAATTGAAAAGAAGATATCTGAAATTCTGGATAGTGCTGTAGAAGATTTAGAGAGATTTTTATTTCAAGAGGAATATAATTTGTAAATTTTCAAGGATTTATACAAACTATTCTTGTTCCTTCACTTTTCCCGAAACAATCTTTTCAACCATTCCAGGTCTGATCAAATTCAACCATAATAATATTTTTAATTTTTTGGGGATAACAAGTTCTCTTTTTCTGTTTACCATTCCATTAAGAATTTTTCTGCTGCATTCCTGAAGACTTATGGATTCTTTGCTATGTTCTTTTTTAGATTCACCGATCTTTTTCCCATTTTTATCGAAAGCATTTTTTCTTAAATCGGTTCCTCTAAGCCAATGAGGTTTAACCAGCAAAACATCTACGCCTTTATCTTTTATTTCAATTCTTAAAGTGTTCAAAAATCCGGTTAATCCATGTTTGGAAGCAACGTATCCTGAATGATAAGGAACTGCAATTTCTCCCTGGATAGATGAGATTGCGGTTATCAAACCTTTACTTTTTTTTAAATAAGGGAGAAAAAGGTGCGTTAGACGAACTGCACTCAGGTAATTTGTTTCAATTAATTTTTGAAACAAAGATAGATCAGTAACTTCTTCAAACTTTGCCCACATACTTATTCCGGCATTAAGAACTAAGTGATTAATTGAACTAAAATTATTTATTGTTGTTTCAACTAATCTTTTACAATCTTCCGGTTTAGTTACATCTCCCTGAACGGCAATTGCTTTAGCCCCTTTTTCATTGCAGGATACTACAACTTCATTCAGTTTATCAATGTTCCGGGAAAAGAGAATTAAATTCGGTTTAAAAGATGCAAGTTCATTTGCAAGAGCAGCACCAAGTCCTGAAGAAGCCCCTGTAATAACAATATTCTTATTTAAAAACATTTTCTAAATCTTTTTTCTGTAAGCCCCAGTCAAATGGTTTATCAATCGGCGGAATAATCTTATCAGGATTCATAATATTATTTGGATCCAGAGAATGCTTCAATCCTCTAACCGCTTTTATTCCGGTTTCAGAAATATCATCTTTAATCCAGGGCATATGTTCAAACCCAACTGCGTGATGGTGTGATAAAGTAGCTCCTCCTTTTATAAAAGCATCTTCAGCCGCTTTCTTGATTGAGAGATATTGTTCAAGCTCGTATCCAGAAACTTGCTGGCAGCCAAAAGTAAAATAAAGACTCGCACCAGTATGATACGTATGGCTTATATGACATCCTAAAAATCCTGTTTTTACTGTTTTCTTAATTGACTTTTCAATCGCTTCCACAGTGGAATAATACAGTGGAAGAAGATTACTCCATACTGTTGAAGTTTCACTAACATCAGCCATTATATTTCTATCCATAACATAATCGCGAAGGTAAGGGAAATCATATTTCCCTTTTTCAAAAGCTTTGCCTGGTTCAGTGCCAAGATTAAAAGCACCATGCTTTTTATAAATTTTATTCACTTTTCTTTTCATATCAGAAAAATTTTCTTTATCTCCTTCAAATACAGTAAGCAAAAGGCAAACTTTATCAAAATCAAACTTCTTAATATTCCTTAAATAAGATTTAACAACTTTGCCAAGTAAAGATTTTAATGATGATGACGATTTTGATCTGTAAGCAAAAGATAAAGCTGTTTTACCAGGATCATTCAATCTTGTAACAACCGGGGCACAATATTTTTCAACACATTCATAAACAGCATTAACTCCGCTTTCAAAGTCGGGGAAAAGATATCCATAAGGTACTCTGTATTGAGGAAGTTTATGCACGCGCATTACAGCTTCTGTAATTACTCCAAGCGTTCCTTCACTTCCGATACAAATATGGTTAACATCAATTCCGTTAGAAGATTTAGGTACAGTGCGTGTAACTATTGTGCCGTTTGGTGTAACCATTCGGAGAGAGAGAACCATATCTTCAATCTTTCCATATTTATCACTCTGCATTCCCGCTGATCTTGTAGCAATCCAACCACCAATAGTTGAATACTCAAATGAATCCGGAAAATGACCAAGTGTAACTCCATACGAATTAAGCTGCTTTTCCATTAAAGGGCCTAAAGCACCGGCTTGTATTCTTGCTGTATTTGATTGTTTATCAACGCTGATAACTTTATCCATCAGCTTCATATCAAGAGAAACTATCATTCTTCCGCTGCCGTTATTTGCTTCAAGGCATCCGGCAATATTTGAACCTGCACCGAAAGGGATAACAACTACATCAAAATCTAAAGCAGCTTTTATTATGTTTGAAATTTCATCTTCAGATAAAGGATAAATAACACAATCTATAGATGCATTAATAATACCGTTTCTTATTCTCCAAAGATCTCTGAAACTTTTTCCGTAAGAATGAATTACTCTCTCTTTCTTATCAAATTTAAATCTATCAGGATCAATAAAAGATTTTATATGATTAAGGAATTTATCATTTAATGTTTGCTGAGGAAGTTCTATTTCTTCAAATTTGAATGGAGGAGTTAATTTAACTTCGCCTTCAATTCCCACAACATTTTTAATATAGGGCCAAAGCTCAGGTTTATCATCCATATTGAACCCGATATTTTCGCCTCCCCATCCCCACCATTTCATTTGCTCTACGCTAAGCATTCCTCTCACCATCATTCTTTAATTCATGAACTCTTTTCTCAAGCTCTTCAGTTATTTTTTTGTAAGCCTGAAAGTTATTCCCTTCAGAGTCATCATTACAAACATATTCGCTTGGTAAAATAGGCTTGCCAATCCTTATTGTAATTCTTGAAGGCCTCATAAAAATTTTTTCTTTTGGCCAGGCGTTAAATGATCCTGTAATACAAGCAGGGACTATTTGCAAACCAAGTTCAGCGGAAATCATTGCCAGTCCTTTTTTGAAAGGATAAATCTTTCCGGTTAATGACCGGGTTCCTTCAGGATAAATTATGAGGCTGCGGTTTCCTGCTCTTGTAAATTCTCTGCAGGCTGCAAGATAATTGATCATGGATTTCCTGTCAGCTTCCCTGTCAATAGGTATTAAGTTCATCAGCAGGTTAAGGTAATATTTTCTTTTATCGTTATCAAAAAAATAATCTTTAGCTGCCATCATTGCAAAGTTTTTAAAAGGCAATCCTGATGCAACCATTAAAATCCCGCTGTCCATATGGCTGTTATGATTGCTGCAAAAAATAAACGAAGAAGATTTTGGAATATTTTCTCTGCCAATTATTTTTAATGGACAATAAACTGTAAAAAGGATTTTACAATAGATTTCAAAAATTTTTTTTATTGATTTACCAAGAAGATCGGGTTTTTTCAAAACATGAGAATACTCAGGAGGAACTATTGCACTCTCCAGTTCAGAACGAATTGAAATCACTCATTTTCTCCCATACTTGGCATGTGAAAAAGCAAATTCATCAGAAACAATAGCACCACCAAGAGATAATTCAAGTGCGAGAGCACAGGCGCATACAATCTCGGCAAGCTTCTTTGAAGAATCTTTGCCGGTACATCCTAAAAGCTCAAGATTTTTTCTTGCCTGTTTTAATCTTGTACCACCGCCAACCGTACCAACTGTTATTGAAGGCATTGTAATAGTTGCATAGAGATCATCAGAATTTCTTATTTCGTACGAGATACTTCCTCCTGCATTCTCAACAACACTTGCAACATCCTGACCTGTTGCCATATAAATTGCGGTAAGAGCATTTGCTACATGCATATTCATTCCGAATATACCTGCTTCCTGCGAACCTCTGGTACATTGTATCCAGCCGTCAACATATTCTTTTGCAGTAACTCTTAGCAGTCGCCTTAGAAACCTTCCTTCAATAAGAGCACTTCCTACAACATAATGACTGCGCCCAAGAAGCAACGATTTATAAGCAGGATTTTTATCTCCATTAAAGTTGCTCTCAATATAATATCTGAAACCAGAATCGCATTTATAGTTCTCATTAATAAACCTGCAGGCTTTGTGTGTAGCTATTGTAACCATATTTTGTCCGGAAGCTTCGCAAGTGTTATAAACAAAATCCAGAATAACACTGTTCTGAGAGGGGTATTTATCAATTCTTAAAAGTTTGCCGTAATTTGTAGTGGATTCTGCTTCTCTTTTAATCACTTCAAAATGTTCATCAATCCAGGAAGTAAACGGTTTGCTCTTATCAATATCTTTAAAAATAAATATTGGAGATCTTGATAATTCCTGTTTTATATGATTTGTTTTAATGCCTCCGGAAAGATGTGTAAGAAATAAACCTCTCGTCATAGACATTGTTAAAGTCCCTTCGAGAGTGCAAAGAGGAATGTAGTATTCTCCTTTAGCATATGTACCACTGATTAATAATGGTCCGGCTATAGCCAAAGGAAGATGCATAAAACCAACATGATTTTCGATTATTCCCCTGAAATCTTCCGGGTTATCAGGACCAGCTTCATTAAGGTGAAAACCGGTTTTCTTTTCCAGCCACTCCTTTCTTTTTTCAGTATCTTCTTTTTTATATCCGCGTGGCGGCAGAATTTCGCTCATTAGTGTCTTCTCCAAACCTTTATTTCAAGTACTAAGCAATATTATTGAACCACTTTTAATTTAATAAGAAAATAGAATAAGTAATACCCTTTTGCTTCTTTAAAATAAAGCCTCTCCTAATAAAGTGCATTAAAATTTTTTTAAAGTTTTTGAACCTCCTTTAAGAAATTTTTATCCTTTAAAAACTCCGGATAAAGAAACTATTCTTTGATCAGAGATTGTTTAAGTTGAAGTAAATAGCAGGGTAAATTTTACGCCCTTCTATAGAAAAATATTTCGTAAATGATTAACAGCAAACCCCTCTCTATCAATTATTCATTGACCCAAATGTATAAATCATAACAATATGATACAGATATAATTGTAATAAAATTAAGCTTTTACGTAAATAGAAAATAAGAGCAGTGGCATAATTCATGTCTTTCACCTAACAGAATGAAAAAAGAATTAAAAGAGTTAAACAAAAAAGAGACTTATATGTACGTCGGACAAAAAATGGAAGAAGTTCGTCAGTTGATAAAAAAAGTTATTGAACTTGAATATAAGAATGCCCTTAACAAAGGATTATTAGATTCACGTTCCGTATCCAATAAAATCTGGAACCTTCTGATTGATAAGGATGCCTTGCATATACCGGCACCAGAAGGAGCTTCAGGATGTTATGAGAATACTGAAGACTAAATTTGATCAACTTATACCTTGCTAACCTCTTACTTCCGCAAGAATGTCAAAACACTCTGAGGGGAATTATCTCACCTTGTAAAAAGGAATACTCAGAATGAAAATAAAATCTAAAGCTAATAAGCTGTATCAGAAAGCTCTCGAATATTACAGTAAAGGCAACTGCAAAAAATTGCTTAACAATTATAAAGGAGCAATTGCTGATTTTACCATGGCAATAAAATATAATCCAAAATTTGCAGAAGCATATTTCAAACGGGCAAATACCAGATTAATTTTGAATGATACAAACGGAGCTCAAAGAGATTATGATAAAGCTATTGAATTGAAACCATACTTTGCTGAAGCTTTAATCAACAGGGGTATTACAAAAATGAATGAAGGTAATGTTGAAGGTAGTCAAAAAGATTTTCTTAAAGCTGGAAAACTTGGTTTTATGAATGCTTTTTCTGTAAGAAAGGATATATACAGATAGAAATCAAATCTCAGATTTAACCACACTCTCATCCCGCCCAAAAGCGGGACACACTTTTAAAAATTGATACATCCTCAAATATTCAATGGTATCAATTTTGCCTTTCTATATATAAACACTCTTATATCTCTGCTTAAAATCTTGGTTAAGCGTTAATTTTAAAGTTAACTAAGTCAGAGAGACAACATCTTAAAAATTTTGAACAGCAAAAAGGATATTCAGGGGTAAAAATTTCCTGTACAATCTTCTTAATCTCATTTTAGGCTGAGAGAAAAAACGCCGTTTAATAAGTAAAGTTTTTGTTTGATACAATCCCGGAGTCACTATGAAAAAGGTATATTACTTTTCAAAAGAAAAGCTGCAATATTTAGAAATAAAAAATTTTAAGTTTAAGCTTGCTGTAACAATAGGTTCAGCAGTTGTAATAATTAGCTTAATTTTATGTGGGGGCTATTCATACATCTTTTCCTTAATTAATTCAAATCGTGATGTTAATCTATTAAGAAATGAAAACGAGATATTAAAAGAAAGGCTTGCGGATATTGTATCACTTTATGGTGATTTAAATAAAGAACTTGATAGCCTTGTTACTCAAAATGAAGAATTAAGAATAGCCGCAAATCTTCCTCCTGTATCGGAAGAAGAAAGATTGCTCGGCTTTGGCGGCGGCTCTTTTGATAATTCACTTGAATTTTTAAACTCACCTAATTCTATTGAAATTAAAAAAGCTGCGGAACTTACCGAGGAGTTAACACGGAAAATCTATTTTGAAAAATCCAACTATAATGAAATAGCAAATAAGTTAAATGAGAATAAAGAGTTTTATTCTTCCATGCCTGCTCTAAAACCTTGCAACGGCTCATTTGCCTACCACGGCTTTGGAATGAGAATGCATCCTATACTAAATAAAGTAAGAATGCATGAAGGAATTGATATTATAACCGAAGTTGGAACCAAGGTTATTTCTTCAGGAAAAGGTAAGGTTGCATTTGCGGGATACAGAGGATCGTACGGTTTAACAGTTGAAATTGATCATGGTTTTGGATACAGAACATTGTATGCTCACCTTTCAAGGTCGCTTGTTAAAAAAGGGGAAACAGTAAACCGCGGAGATCTTATTGCAACAACAGGAAATACGGGTTTATCTACAGGACCTCATCTTCATTATGAAGTTGAGCATGATGGAGTTAAACAAGATCCGGTGAAATTTATTTTTGATGATATAGACCTTTTTGATTAAAACATAAAACTATTTCTTTAATTCTTTCTCTATCCCGTTTCAGACACTGAAAAAAATAATACGGAGGTGTTATGGGTATAATAAATGAGAAAGTTCTGGCAGTCGCGGTTATCGGTGTTCTTTATGCACTTACCTGGATGATGAAGCCGCAAACAATGCTGATAATGATTATAAATACTATACTTGGAATTGTTACAATAATCTGGGCTTTGGATTTTTTCGGTTTGTACCCTCTTTCTAAGATAATCCCGATTAATTTTTATAGTTAAATCTAAATCTGAGTTTATTCAGAAACAGGTATAAAGCTTATTGCAGTTCCCCCGCCAGGCTCTAATTGTAAATTTAAATTTGTTGTTTTGTTAACAATCCTGCTTTCTATTTTATAAACAGTTGGGTTTTTATCCCAATGGGAATCCTCTTTATCCGAATAGATAGTAGCGGTATATTTTTTCCCTTCATCTAAAAAGTTTAATGAAATACTTAATGATCTTTCATTTTCATCCGTAATGCTTCCTAAAAACCACTTCCCTGTGTTTCTTTCTTTTCGGACTGTGGTGATATATTCTTCAATCTCACCATTAATCACAATTGAAGTATCCCAGTCAACACCAACATCTCTTATAAATTGAAATGCAGGATTTCCTTTATAATTTTCAGGAAGATCTGCAGCCATTTGTAAGGGGCTATAAATAACAACGTACAAAGCAAGCTGATGTGCTAATGTTGTATTAACCTGGTTTTTATCTTTGTATTTATCAAATTTTATATCAAAAATTCCCGGGGTATAATCTATTGGTCCTGCAAGCATTCTTGTGAAAGGAACAATTGTAAGATGTTTCGGCGGATTCATATCAATACTCCAGGCATTAAACTCCTGTCCTCTTAGTCCTTCTCCACTCATTAAGTTCGGATAAGTTCTTCTTAATCCTGTTGGAGTGACCGGTTCATGAATATCAACCATAATTTGATATTGAGCAGCTTTCTCAATCACTTTTCTGTTATGGTTAACCATATACTGCCCATGATGATATTCACCTTTGGGAATTATAGGACCAACATATCCTGTTTTTATGGCATGAATGCCAAGACTTTTACACAGAGCAAAAGCTGTATCCATTTGCTGTTCATAAGTTCTTACCGCTGAAGAAGTCTCGTGGTGCATAATTAAATTAACACCTTTTTCTTTTCCGTAACGAACAACCTCTTTAAGATCATAGTCTGCATAGGGAGTAACGAAATCGAAAACGCCTTCACGATCTTCAAAACCGATCCACCTTTCCCAGCCTGTATTCCATCCTTCAATAAGCAAAGCCTTAATTCCATTTTCGGATGCAAAGTCAATATATCGTTTAGCATTTTCAGTTGTTGCACCATGTTTTCCGCTTGCCATATCCCAGGTACTTTTACCAAGATGCATTTCCCACCAGATGCCCATATACTTTGTTGGTTTTATCCATTCTAACTTGTTAGGATCAAGTTTGTTCGGTTCATTCAGATTAAGAATTGTTCTTGATTCTACTAAATCTTTGGCTTCGTCGCAAATTAAAATCAATCTCCAGGGTGTAACAAAGGGAGTTTTTGTTTTTACTTTTATACCCACCTCATTACCAACGAGCTCACTTTGAAATAGAAGTTTTTCTTTATCAACTTTTAAGGTTATGCTGGAATAATCGGTCAGGTTAGCTTCAAGGATGCTTATATAAATTCCATCATCCGTTTTCAATGTAACTGGAGCGTTAACTGCATTTTCTGGAATGTAAGTTTGTATAAGATTAGGATGTCCACGTTTAGATAAAGCATCAATTTCAGAAATACGGGATGTATTATAAAGATGTTCAGTAATATCCCAGTCTCCGGGAGTCCACCAGCAGGTATGATCCCCGGTTAAATTGAACTGAGTGCTTTCATCAGTAATTACAACATCTTTAAGATTTTTTTGTTCGGGAAATTCAAATCTAAAACCAACACCATCATTAAAAACTCTGAATACGAGAAAGCATTTTCTTTGAGGCTCTTCTTTTTCTTCAAGCTCAACCTTCAATTCATTATAATTATTGCGGATAAATCTTTGTTCTCCCCAAACTGTTTCCCAATTTTCATCAAAAGAAGAAGTGAATGAGTTTATAACTTTAAGATTCTTCCCAAAAGATTTCGCACCTTTAAAATCAAAGCTGAAGGAAGAAGTATCAATAATTCTTTTACCGTTGAAGTTTATAAGATAGAATGGGTCCCCTTTTTCTGTTAAAGAAAAAACTAATTCCATTTCGTCATTTGGAGAGTTTACTTTTGAGGTTGTTTTCTGATTAAAAATTTGGCAGCCAGCTAATTGAATTAGTAGAATGCAGAATATAAAGATTTTAAATTGTTTCATGTTAATAATTGAGTTAATAATAAACGTATTTAATTATTGTTTGTTTAGTAAGATATTCAATCTATTGAAGAATCAGAAGCGTTGCTTCTGTAAAAAACCTATCCTAATTTGACATCCTATTTTAGATTAGCTATATTTAACCACTTAAATATCGCGGGGTGGAGCAATTGGTAGCTCGTCGGGCTCATAACCCGAAGGTTGTAGGTTCAAGTCCTGCCCCCGCTACAAATCAGAAAAAGCCGAGTTATATCGGCTTTTTTATTTTACGACTATGAAATACTACGTTTATGTTATTCAAAGCGAAGAAGGGTTTAAATACAAAGGATTGACGGACAATCTTGAGAAAAGATTGCTTGAGCCCAAAAGGCTGGGTTTTTTATTTCAATTCATTGCTTTAAATGAAAGTGAACCTTTTCCGTCAATGCTTATGAAGTTTTTTATGTGAAATAAGTCATAAAAATTTTTTATGTGATTTTTAATTTATCCGCACTTTTTTATTTGAATCAAATTCAGGCTAAAATTAAACTTTATCCCCGACTTTAATACTAATAAAGTCGGATGTTTGTTAAACTTCTCATAGCCCCATTTGGGTAAATCCATACTGAATGTAGCCAGATTATGAGTTATCTTTGTAATGAATCAATTAACAAAAAACGAGGTAATATTTGAAATCATTAACCAAAGCGTTTATAATGTTGGTTATGATATCGCTGGTTGGATTCACTTATATAGCAAATGAGAAAGTAATAATGGAACCAGTGAGTAATTCTGAAATAGAAAATCTAAATGAAAACGAATCTTTAACCAAGACATCTTTGGTTGAGTTTATTGATAAAGGCACAATGAAAGCCTCCTGGTACGGGCCTAGATTCCACGGCAGATTAACAGCTAATGGGGAAATTTTTGACCAAATGGCTTTTACAGCAGCTCATAAAAAGATGAAATTCGGAACTATACTTAGGGTAACAAATCCTAAGAATAATAAATCGGTTGTTGTAAGGATAAATGACCGTGGTCCTTACACATCAGGCAGACAGCTTGATATCTCTAAAGCTGCAGCATTGGAACTGGAAATAATAGAAAAAGGCGTTGCCAGGCTAAAAGTTGAGGAGATTACACTTAAAGGTATAAATCTGCCGGTTATTACGCTTAACTAAATGAAAATATTCAACTTTTTTAAGCCTCCTTACTGGAGGCTTTTTTGTTTTAAATGTAAAAAGAAACACCAGAATTATTAAATTTACAGCCAACTTATAATTTTAAGGGATTTCGGTTATTCTAAATGAAACTTAATCTTGGCTGCGGAAATGATATTAAACAGGGTTATATAAATCTCGATATTGTTGATTATGGAGGGAACCAGGTTCACGACCTGAATTCATTTCCTTATCCATTCGAGGAAAATACTTTTGATGAAGTTTATGCTTCCCACGTTCTTGAACACCTGAATAGCTTCCACAAAACTGTTACTGAGCTATACAAGATTTGCAAACCTGATGCAATAATTGAGGTTTATGTGCCTTTTTTTCTCAATACAAAATATTTTGGGGAACCCGACCATAAAATCCCTTTCTCCATAAGATCTTTTGATAATTATGAATATATAGGAAACCGCAAGCTGAAGTTTTATGAAAAGTGGAAACTTAACCACAGAACAAACTATAAAGGCAAAGCTCAATATGAGGTTTTGGAAAAAAGATTTATAACCTCTCACTTTGCTGCTTTAAAATGGTTGGATTTAATTGTGAATATTGAACCCGTTATTTATGAAAGATTTTTTGCAGGGATATTTTCGCCTGAGGAGGTTTATTTTAAGTTAAGAGTTGTTAAATAATAAAATCATTTTTTTAAGAGATTTCCACATAAATAAAATCCAGTAAATTCAGGGACTCCAGCTTAAAAATTTGGAAACCATTCATAGCAATTTATGTTTAATAGTTAGAAAGAAAATTGCTACATTTGAAAAATTTATTAAAAAAATTATAAGAATAAATGTGAAAAATGTTCAAAAATTAATACTGCCACTTCTGATATTAACATTAATTGGATTGGTTTACTTCCTTTATTTCTCTCCAAAAGAAGGGCTTGGCTCATTTGATGATTTTGATCCGAATAATAATGCTGTAAAAGACATTCGTGTAAAAATTGTTCAGAATCAGGGGATTAACAAAACACCGGAGGGAGGCGCAGTTTTTTTTGCAGAAGATAAAAATAATACCGTGGTACAGGTAAATGCTGATAAAGTACCACAAGGACTTGAATCAGCGGGAACCATTATACTTAAAGGGCATCTGAGCCAGGGTGGTTTTCATGCTCACGATGTAGTAATTGATTAAATTTTATGAATAAATTTGAACTTATTTCAACATACAAGCCGGCAGGGGATCAGCCGAAAGCGATTAAAGAGCTTGTTGAGGGATTATACCACGGTGATAAATACCAGACTCTTCTTGGAGTTACCGGCAGTGGTAAAACCTTTACCATTTCAAATGTAATTAAAGAAGTAAATAAACCAACTCTTATTATCTCGCATAATAAAACTCTTGCCGCACAATTATATTCTGAGTTCAAAACATTCTTTCCAAATAATGCTGTTGAATTTTTTATAAGCTATTATGATTACTACCAGCCAGAAGCTTATGTTGTATCAAGCGATCTTTATATTGAAAAGGATTTTTCAGTTAATGAAGAGATTGACAGGCTGAGATTAAAAGCAACAACTGCTTTAATTGAAGGACGAAGAGATGTCATTGTAGTTGCAAGTGTAAGCTGCATTTACGGAATTGGTGCACCGCAAGAGTTTGCACAGCAAATTATTTTTTTGAGAAAAGGGGAGAAGGTATCAAAGAAAAAACTTTTGCGTGATCTGATTGAAATTCATTTTGTAAGAAATGATACTGAATTCAGCAGGGGAACATTCAGGGCGAGAGGCGATGTTGTTGAGATAATTCCTGCTTATCAATATGAAGAAGCAATAAGAGCAGAATTCTGGGATGATGATATAGAAAAGCTTTCGATTATTGATTCGATTACCGGCGATGTAATTAAAGAAATAGATTCGGCAGCAATTTATCCTGCAAAATATTTTGTAACGAATAGAGAGCAGGTTCAGAAAGCAATCTATAATATTGAACAGGAATTAAAAGAGAGACTAGAATATTTCTTTTCACAGGAAAAATATCTTGAAGCCCAGAGACTTGAACAGAGAACCAAGTTTGATATTGAGATGATGAAAGAGCTTGGGTACTGTTCAGGTATTGAAAATTATTCAAGGCATATGGATGGTCGTCTTCCGGGTACACGTCCTTTCAACCTTATGGATTATTTTCCAAAAGATTTCTTACTTGTTGTTGATGAATCCCACGTTGCAATTCCTCAAGTAAGAGGAATGTACAATGGCGACCGTGCAAGAAAAGAAAATCTTGTTGAATATGGTTTCAGACTTCCTTCCGCTCTTGATAACCGGCCGATGAAGTTTGAAGAATTTGAAAGTATGCTTGACCAGGTAATCTTTGCAAGCGCTACTCCTGCAGATTTTGAATTGCAGAAAAGTGGTGGAGTTGTTGTTGAGCAGATTATCCGTCCAACAGGTTTACTTGATCCAGGAATTGAGGTAAGACCTGTTAAAGGGCAGATTGATGATCTTATCGGAGAAATTAGAGAGAGGGCTTTAAAAAAAGAGCGGGTTCTGGTAACAACATTAACAAAAAAAATGGCTGAGGATCTTTCCGATTATCTTGATAAGATTGGAATCTTAGTCAGGTATATTCATAGCGATATTGATGCTCTTGAGAGAGTTGAGATATTAAGAGACTTAAGACTTGGCGACTTCGATGTCTTGGTTGGAGTTAATTTATTAAGAGAAGGGCTTGATCTTCCGGAAGTTTCTCTTGTCGCTATTATTGATGCTGATAAAGAAGGTTTCCTTAGAAGTGAAAGATCTTTAATGCAGACAGCGGGGAGAACAGCACGTAATGTAAACGGCAAAGTAATTATGTACGCAGATATAATTACAAACTCTATGAGAAAAACCATTGATGAGACAAACAGAAGAAGAAAACTGCAGACAGAATATAATATTGCAAATAATATTTCTCCTATGACAATTTATAAAAGTATGGAAGAGATTATGGCTTCAACTTCTATTGCTGATGTTAGAAAAAAAGAAGAAAGGGAAACATTCTCTTTTTCCAAAGTTGCTGAACCTGTTTTGAAATATATGAGTCGAGACCAAAAGGTAGATTTGATTGAACAATTGACAGAACAAATGCACCAGGCTGCAAAAGATCTTGAATTTGAAAGAGCAGCAGCTTTGAGAGATGAAGTGAACAGGCTTAAGAAGATGGTAGCTAAATAAAGGTATATTGGAGTGATGGAATATTGGAGTCAGGGAATGATGGAATATAGTTTTTATAAATTCCGATACTCCATCATTCCATTATTCCAAACCCCGGTTCAAAATAAACTAAATCTATTATGATACATTCTATTCCTAAAATCATTATCACTTCTTACTTGCTGCTTGGCTTCATAAGTTGTGATAAAATTAAAGATCAGCCGGAAAAATTAAAACCGATTGAAGCATATTCTCTTAAAATTTCTGAACCATCGGGGTTAGAATTAACAAATGGTAAACTTTGGATTATAAGTGATAGGAAAAGCACTGTTTATCAAACTGATCTAAAAGGTAAAGTAGAATTTAGTTTTAAAATTAAAGAAACTGATCTTGAAGGAATAACAGTTTTTGATGATTCATTGATTGCAATTGCTTTAGAGTTTTCAAGAGAAGTGTTGATATTAGATTTAGCCGGTAATGAAATTTCCCGTACTTCATTAAGTATTGATGGCAGCAGAAATTCAGGCCTTGAAGGAATTACTTATAATCCCGCTAATGAACATTTTTATCTTGTTAATGAAAAGGATCCGGTTCTTTTAATAGAAGCAGATAAAAATTTAAAAGAGATAAGCAGGAAAAAAGTAAAAGGTGTAAAAGATTTATCCGGGATTTCATATTCGGTTAAAGAAAATTGTCTCTGGCTGTTAAGCGATGAAGATAGAAAAATCATTAAATCTTCTCTTGAAGGTGAGTTCATAAAAGAATATAGAATTACAGTAGAACAACCTGAAGGAATTGCTGTTGATGATGAGAATAATCTGATTTACGTCGTTTCGGATAAGGAAGAGAAATTATATGTATATGAAGTTGAATAAGTTAAAAGTCAAACGGGGAATCGTGAAGTGCAATCAATAGTCTATAAACTTTTTTGCGTTTGACTTTTCACATTTTTCACTTACACCGTTCTTGTCTTTCCTCTTAACATTTGCAGAATCGTTAAAAGAATTATCTGAATATCCAGCCAGAAGGTCCAGTTTTCAATATACCAGAGATCGTATTCAATTCTTTTTGTAATAAGCTTTTTATTCTCTTCATCATCAACAACATCACCTCTTAAACCGTGAATCTGTGCCCATCCTGTAATGCCCGGCTTTACATTATGCCGAAGCTTTATCTCCTCAAAAATTTTTCCATACCTGTTATCATAAGGGATCGGGTAAGGACGGGGGCCAACTATTGACATTTCACCTTTAAGAACATTAATAAATTGAGGAAGCTCATCAATATTTGTTTTTCTTAAAAATCTTCCGAACGATGTAATGCGCGGATCATTTTCAGTTACAGGTTGGAAAAAACTTCCGGATGATTCATCTGCTTTCAGAGTTCTGAATTTATAACATCTGAATTTCTTGTTCCTTGCCCCAATCCTTTCCTGGACAAAAAGAACTGGTCCGTAGGATGTAATTTTTGTTATTAAAACTACTATAGGGAAAAAGATTGACAGAATAAAAACCACAACTAACAAAGAAAAAATAAAATCAAAAATTCTTTTAATTGCACGCCATTGTACTTCTTCAAGAGGTTCATTCCTTGAAGTGATAATAGGAAAATTGCCTATCATACTTATTCTGAAACGCTGAGAAACAAACCTGAAATAATCAGGTATGATATGAGTTCTGACTGCATTCCTGTTACAGGTTTTAACTATTTCATCCATCAAAAAATTATCTTGTTGAGGTAATGCAAGAACTACTTCATCAATTTTATTTGAAAGGAGAGTTTTTTCAAGCTGATCATAATCACCAAGAATTTCATTGTTAACTTCACTATCTCTTCCTAAAAACCCGGCAAACCTGTAACCAAAATCGGGATTTTCTTTAATCAGCTTTCTAAAATTTCCTGCAACTTCACCAGTTCCGATGATAAGAAGTTTACGAATATTGATTCCTCTTTGTCTCAGCTTCTTCATAATTTTTCTGAATAAAATTGAACGGAGACTTACAAGGACAAAAAGAAAAACAGAATAATAGATAATAAAATTTCTTGTGAAAAGATCTTCCTTAACAGTGAAGATGAAGATAATAGAAATGAGTATCTGAACAATTACACTTTTACCAATGTTTACTAACTGAAAAACAAAAAGCCTTGAAGCAAAGTCATCATAAAAATTGGTTGTGCTTGCATAAAAGTACCAGGCAAAGTTCAACCCCGCTTCAAGAATAACCATCCGGTTCCTGTCCATCAGTATATCATAAGATTGAGCAAGTATCGCTGCAGCAATAAAAACAATATTCAACAGAACTAAATCAGTGAATAAGCGTAAATAATAAATTGATCTTCTGTTTACAATCATATAAATAAATTCATCCCCGTTAATCTATAAAATGATCAATTGCGTTTATAACTTCGGTAACCGTTATAGCCTTCATACATTCTCCTGATCTATCTTTACAATTATACTCAAAACCAAGGTTTAAACACGGGGCGGAAAAATAGCTGCTTTTAATTGAGACAGAATTTTTATTTAGTGGTCCCCACCTCAATGGATTTGTTGGCCCATGTAAAACAATTAAATTAGTTCCTGCCGCAGAAGTTATATGCATTATCCCTGTGTTTACGCTCAAGACAAGTTTACAGCTTTTTACGTGATCTGCTGTTTCCTTCAAAGTGAACTTCCCTGCAAGATTATAAAGATTTTCCTGTGTTGTAAAATTATTCAAAAGATTTTCTATTGAGTAGTAATCATTTTGTGAACCTGTAAAAAAGATCCTAAACTTTTTAGATCTTAAATACTCTATAACGCTTATCCAGTTTTCAACAGGCCATTCTTTTAAATAAGAGAGATAACCTCCCGCGTTGATGTGAATTGAAATTTTATCATCATATTTGCTGTTTCCGGATTCTATTTCGGGTAGTCTGTTTGAATTAATTCCTGTTGGAGAGATCAGGTTCCTGTAATTAGTAATTTCATGAACTTTATCTGAATGAACTATGCTTAGATCATACACGTTTTTTCTATATTGATTTTTCGTATCGAATCCTATTTTTAATTCTGATCTGGAAAAAAAAGTAAGAAGTGAACTTATCCTTGCCCATTGAGAAGAATCAATAAAAATATTAAAAGAGCGACTTCTAATTATTCTTATAGCTTTTAGAATTTTAGTTAAATCTATTGAGATAATTTCATCGGCAATATTTATTAATTCGGCTGCTTCACGATTTTCTTCTGGTACAAAAAGGATAATTTTGGGAGAGCTAAGCTTTTCCTTTAAATCTTTAAGAGGTGCGCTTATTAAAATTGTATCCCCGATCGCCGGTGTTAAAAGTATGCCGATGCTTTTTATTGTTTGTGGAAACTCCTTTTTTCTTTTTAAAAAGCCAAATAAGAAAACAAGTGGAACACCAAGATAACGGTCAAGCAGCTTTAATTTTTTTTGTCCTCTTATTTTCAATTTTATGTTCCCAAATGTTTGTAAATCTCTTTCATCTTATTAATCATAGTGTCCAATTGAAATTTCTCATTAAATATTTTTAATGAATTATCGCTTAAAAGTTTTTGTTCGGAAATAGAATTTTTAATTCTCAATATTTTATCAACAGCATCGTCCGGATTATTTACAGAAAACAAATAACCGTTTTTGCCATTGGTTACTACTTCATTATTCCCGGTTACATTGCTGGCGACAGTAGGTATACCATTTGCGGAAGCCTCAATTAATGAATAAGGCATGCCTTCCCATAAAGAAGTGGAAAGATAGATGTCGCTCGCTGAAAGATACTCATCAATATTACTCTTGTAACCTAACAGTAAAATATTTTTAAGATTATTCTTGGTGACTAATCTTTCAATCTCAGGTTTTTCTTCTCCATCTCCTATTATTAAAAAAAGAATATCCGGATTCCCGAATAGTTTTTCAGCAATAGTAACAGTTGCTTTTATATTCTTTTGCTGATTGAATCTTACAACTGAAATAATTAAAAATGCTTCTATAGGTAAGTTAAGTTTATTCCTCAGTTGGTTTTTATCCCAACCACTCCTCTCAGCGTTCTTAATAGCATTGTACACGACTAAAGATTTTGAATTCTTAAAAATTCTGTGCTGTAAACAAATTTCTTTTTCACCTTGAGAAACATTGATAAAAAGATCAGTAAATTGGCTTAGAAATCTTTCCACTAAAATGTAAAACTTTCTCGCCAATAAATTATAATTTAGAATGTGAAATCCGTGGAAGGTGTATATAACAAAAAGTTTCGGCAAAAATATTTTGATTAGTCTTCCATATATACCGGCACCTTTGCCATGAGTGTGCAGAATTTCTATTCGATTTTTTTTTATAAACTGTATAAGCTTTAAAAAGCTCATTAGTTTGAATGAACGAAAAGGCAATTCAAAAAATTTGTTATCTCCCAGGCTTTCCTGCCATTTAAGTCCATACGGTTTATTCAGAGGCGCTGCCGCGTAAATATCGAATGCTTGGCTGAGATTATTAATTAACAAATCAATATGATAAGGTCCCCCGCCAAAATCCGATCTTACTGTTATATAAATTATCTTTTTCTTTTCGGGGTTCAACTGATGATCATTTCGTTTAAGCTATTGATTATATTAGTTATTATAGATTTAGAATTATTCTTCATATATCAAATTGAGCATTAAACCCAATAAAATAAAAATACTACTACATGGTGAGGAATACCATGCCAAAGTGTTTTGCGAACAACTCGAAAATTATGAAAAAGGAATTTTTGAACCTAAATATTTTGATGAGCTGACATCGAAACTGAATTACAATGAGTTTGACTTGTTTCATCTGGTATCACCGCCGATTAGGGTAATAAAGAAGTTAAAAAAGTATAATAAACCAATTTTATTCCATTGGATCGGAACAGATGTATACAGATTTATAAAAGATCCGCCGGTTAAAAGAGCACTTAAGAAATTTCTCATTCAATCTGCAAATGTAAATAGCCTTGTTGTTTCTGAAAATCTGAAAAGGGAATTAAATCAATTTAACATCTCTTCGATATTGCTGCCTTTAACGAAATTAAATTTTATAGATAAGATACCGCCATTACCAGGAAAATTTTCAGTCTTAACTTATGTGCCGGAAAAGAGATGGGATTTTTATAATGGAGATTTAATTTTGGAATTAGCTCAAAAAATACCGGAAGTTGAATTCCATCTTTTAGCGGCAGGGAAAAAAATAACTAAGCTGCATAACGTTTTCATTTATGATTTTATTGAGGATGTAATTCCATTTTATAATGATTGTTCTGCCTTGCTGAGAATTACAGTTCACGATGGTCTGCCTAAAATGGTTTTGGAAGCACTCTCTTACGGCAGATATGTTTTATGGAGCGAATCTTTTCCTTATTGTTTTAAGGTCAATAACCTGACCGAATGTATTACTGTTTTGAATAAATTAAAATTAAATACTTTCCCAAATTCAGAAGGTAAAGAATTTGTTGAAAAAATTTTCGATACAAATAATATCTTAGAAGATTACCTAAGTATATGTCAGAAATTAATTGGGGATAAATGAACAGAGCATTAGCACCCGTAATTGGGATAACATTTCTCGTTCAGCTTATTGCTTTTTTTATAGGAGTCGGAAATAATGTAATTCTTTCCCGCTGGCTCGGTCCCGGAACACTTGGAATATTTGCATCAATTATAGTAATTATAGAGTTAGTTTATAAAATAGTTAATCCCGGGTTAGACACCTCCGCAATATATTTTATTAGTAATAAGAGATTTAATTTTAAAAATTATGTTAGCACATATTTTATTAATGGATTTGTAGTATTTCTGTTGGGATTATTACTTCTGTTCATTCTTCCGAATATTAAAATCTTAGCTTCTGTTTCCAATACCGTGAACCTGCATTTGATCTCTGAAAATTTTATTGGTATTGCTTTTTACTTTTTTGCTTTTCTTCAATATGAATTTGGAATTAAAATCCCTTTGGGTCTTCTGCAATTTAAATCGTACAATAAAATTCAGTTAGTTAGACCAATAATGCTTTTCATTCTTTTAATTTGTTGTTCAATTATTTTTAAAGTCAACCTTAATCTTGTATTAATTTTAGTTGGTGTTTCATTTCTGGTTCCTGCTCTTTTCTACTGGCGGTTGGCTTTACCTGTTGAAACTAAATGGAACAAAGAGATTACTAAGGAATCTCTTAATTATGGAACCAAGGTGATGTTTGGTGGAATTCTGCAATATTTAAATTACAGGGCAGATATTCTTCTTATTGGTTTCTTCTTTACACAAACCGAAATTGGCTGGTATTATGTTTCAGTTTTAATCGCAGAACGGTTATTGTTTTTAACCCAGGCAACTTCAACAATTTTATTACCTGCAGCAAGCAGCTCTGAAGAACAAAGGGGAAAAACTCCATTACTATCCAGGTTAAATTTTACAGTTGTGCTTATTGGTTCTTTAGTTATTGGTTTAAGTGCTTATTGGGTTGTGCCCTTATTTTTTTCTATGGAATATTCCAACTCAGTTTTACCTTTGGTAATTATTCTTCCGGGAATTATTAGTTTGTCTGTATCTAAATTGCTTTCGGCGGATCTTGGCGCAAGGGGATTACCGCAATATAGCACCTATGTTAGTATATTAAATTTTTGTCTTAATATTGGCTTAAACCTAATCCTGATTCCAAGAATCGGGATTGCTGGTGCTGCACTTAGTTCAACAATTTCTTATAGCGCTGCTCTGATTTTTCAAACATATTTTTATAAACGGATAACTAAGGTTTCTGCAAGAGAATTGCTATTATTAAAAAAAGGAGATTTAAAAAAATTGAAGATGGTTTAGCTTAATAATAGTTAAAAACCACTTTTGTTTTATGGATTTTTAATGAATAATAATCACAACAAAAAAATTTTATTTATCTCTTACCTGTTTCCTCCTGTAGCAGGCGGCGGCGTACAACGATCATCCAAATTTGTTAAGTACTTACCTTATTTTGGCTGGATGCCGCTCGTTCTTACTGTAAAAGAGCCTTATGATTTTTATAGTGATGAAAGCTTGCTGCAGGATGTTAAGGAGAATTGCAAAATTTATAGAACCTTATCCATCGAACCGATGAAGTGGGTGAGAAAGTTTCTTAAAAAAAGATGGCAAAAGAAAATCAGTGTAGAAAAAGAAAGTAAATTATCTCCAAAAACCTTAAAGCCCGGATTCCTTGTAAAACTTAAAACTTATTTATTAATACCTGACAATGAAATTTTATGGCTGCCTTTTGCAGTTTGGAGAGGCTGGAAAGTAATCAGGAAAGAACATCCAATAATTATTTATTCTACCGCTTCTCCATATACAGATCATTTGATAGCATTAATATTAACAAAACTATGTAAACTTCCCTGGGTTGCAGATTTTAGGGATCTTTGGGTTGATCGCCCAAACTTTCCTAAAAATAAATGGCGATTATTTATAGATAGAAAACTTGAAAAAATGGTAGTTGAAAAGGCAAATCATGTTGTAACCGCTACCTCGTTAATGGCTGATCGTTTCAATGAACTTTATCCGGGTAAAAAATATACTACGATTACAAACGGATATGATGAAGATGATTTTGCTGGTATGCCAGAATTAAACCCACAGGAAGGTGAATTCAGAATAACTTATACAGGTGTCTTTAATAAAGAACGGAATCCCCAAAAGGTATTTCTTGCATTAAAAAAATTAATTGATCAAAGATCTGATCTTAGAAACAAAATTAAGCTTAAATTTATCGGTCAATTAGACAATCCCGGAGATTTTGAAAATATTAATTTCTTTAAAAAGCTTGGGCTTGAAGAATATTCAGATTTAGTTTCATATCAGCCGCATCACTATGTAATTAATGAGATGTGCAGGGCGACGGTTCTGCTTTTATTTATAGGCGAATATCCTTTAGGCGAAGGAATACTAACAGGCAAAATATTCGAATATCTTCGTTCGGGAAGACCAATACTCGCTGTAGTTCCACCAAATGGGTTGGCAGCAGAAGTTATACACAATACTAATTCTGGGGTAGTTGTATCAAGAGATAGTGAAGACGAAATAGCGGGTGGCATTTCAAAATTATTTGATCTTTTTGCCAGCAATGAATTAGACAAATCATTTAAAAGATCAAACATTGAAAAGTACAGCCGGAAAAATTTAACAGGGAAACTATCCGAAACTTTTAATAAAGTGTTGGAAGAAAAGAATTAATAAATTGATTCAAGAAGAACTAACCAGCGAGCAGTTTTGGGATGATTACTGGGAAGATTATCCTTTACCAGCAGAGATTAAAAAAACTGAAGGGGAACTGTTTCTAAATATATTATTAGATAATTTTGATAAATATCTTCCAAAAACAAAAGACAAAACAATTTTGGAAATTGGCGGATCCCCGGGACGTTACTTGGCTTATATGTATAAAAATTTTGGATATAAAATTCATAGCCTGGATTATTCGGAAACAGGATACAAGAAAACAATTGAGAATTTTAATTTGCTGCAAATCCCTGCAGGAGTATATAACAAAGATTTATTTTCAGATGAGCTTAATTTACCGCAGTTTGATATTGTGTACTCACTTGGTTTTATAGAACATTTTTATGATTTGAATCTGGTTATCGGAAAACATTTGAAATTACTTAAACCAGATGGGATACTTTTAATTGGTGTTCCAAACTATCTGGGAATTAATCATTGGTTCTTAAAGAGACTTGCCCCGAAACTTTTATCTATACATAATTTAGCAGCGATGGATAGTAACAATTGGAAAAGCTTTGAAGAGAAATTTAATCTTCAAATAATTTTTAAGGATTATATCGGAGGATTTGAACCTCAAAATTTAAATCGCTGGGAAAAAAAGAATATAAAAAGCTTTACGCTTAAGGTCGTTACTAAAATTCTTTCTCTGCTTTTACATAGTAATTTCAAATTTCTGAGAAAGTTTAATTCAAAAATTTTTAGCGCTTATTTAATCGGTGTTTATATAAAACCTGAAGGGAAATAGTGAATCTCTCCTCAATAATAATTGCTAAAGATGAAGAGAAGAATATCGGCAGATGTATTCAGAGCCAAGTTGATTGCATTGATGAAATTATAGTTCTTATTGATGATAGAACGAAAGATTCTACTCTTGAAATAGTTAAATCTTTTGCAAAAGTAAAATTTGAAATTGTTAAATGGCAGGGATTTTCTGCAACAAAAAAATATGCCGTTACTTTTGCTTCAAACGATTGGATATTATGGATAGATGCTGATGAAGCTTTAACTCCTGAACTGTCTAAAGAATTAATTGAATTCAAGAAATCGGGACCAAAATACGATGCATATTCATTCCCAAGGAAAGCAAATTTTCTTGGAAGATGGATTCTGCACAGCGGCTGGTATCCTGCAAGAGTAACAAGACTCTTTACCAAAAACAAAATTACCTTCAGTGATAGCGATGTACATGAACATCTTGTTATAACTGGAAAAACCGGCCATTTTAAAAATGATATTGAGCATTATACTGATCCGGATATCAAACATTATTTTGAAAAGTTTAATAATTATACAACACTTGCTGCAGACGAACTTGTTAAAAAAGGAAAACCTTTTAAAGTATTTGATTTGATTATTAGACCACCGGCAATTTTTATAAAAATGTTTATTATAAGAAAGGGGTTTCTTGATGGAATACAAGGATTTATTTTAGCAATGTTTTCATCTGCATATGTTTTTACAAAATATTGTAAGTTATGGGAAAGAAAACTAAATAGGTATAAGGTATAAGGTATAAGGTATAAGGTATAAAGGTATAAGGTATAGAGGTAGTAGTTATATAAATAGAATATTTTCCGTATACCTTTATACCCTATACCCTATATCACAAAATATCGTGGAGTAAAGATGGATCTAACAAATGTTAACGAATTACTTTTCATGCAGCTTGTAATGCAGAACCAGCAGATTGCAATGATGTCAATGGGCAAACTGAAACATCCGGTGAGCGATAAAATTGAGAGAAACCTTGAGCTTGCAAAAATATCAATTGATACTCTTGATATGCTTAGGATAAAAACAAAAGGAAACCTCTCTTCTTATGAGGAGAAATATCTTGATGAAGTAATCAGGGAGCTTAAGCTTAATTATGTTGATGAAGTGAATAAAGATCAGAAGGAGAATAAAGAACAGGGAGAGGAGAAAAAAGAAGAGAAGAAGGAAGAAAAATAATAAAAGTATTGTTTTTAATTGAGCGGAAATTCTTTTTACTGAAATAAGAGCATGGCTAAATTTAAAAAACGAAAAATGATAATCGGCATTATTGCCAATACAACTAAGCAGAAAGTTTTTTCAGTTATTTCAGAATTGATTAAGATGCTTAAGGCAAACGGATTTGATTATTTATTAAGCGATGATATTCTTAGATATGAAAAACTTTTAACAGAAAGAGTTAAAGAAAACAAATTTCTTGATGAAGATAAGCTTAGTAAAAAAAGTGATTTGATCATTTCTATTGGCGGTGATGGAACTATGCTTGCGAGCGCTTTCCACGCCCAGTTCTATAACAAGCCTGTCTTTGGTGTTAATCTTGGCAAGCTTGGGTTTTTAGTTGATGCAAATGTTGATCAGCTTGAAATATTTATTGAAGAACTGAAAAACGGTAAGTATTCTATTGATGAACGAATGGTTATTGAGGGAGAATGTATAGGTCATAAAGTTGAAAAGCTATATGCGATAAATGATATTGTAATTGATAAAGGCGGCTGGCCTAAAATGATTGAGCTGACTGTTACAGTTGATGGTGAGTATGTTACAACCTTTGCTGCCGATGGTTTGATAATCGCTACACCAACCGGCTCAACCGGGTATTCAATTTCTGTAGGAGGACCGATTGTAAGTCCCAAGACAGATGTAATAACGCTTTCTCCGGTTTCACCTCACAGTTTATCTGTAAGGCCTATTGTTCTTCCAGGCGATCAGGAAATTGTAATCAAAGCCGAATCGTTTCATAAGGAAGTGCAGGTTAACTGCGATGGACAAAGAGTTTTTGCTTTCGCTCCTCCGCTTGAAATAAAAGTTAAAAAAAGTAAAAGACCGTTAAAGCTTGTTCACACATCTTTCTCAAGCTACTTTGAAACGCTTAGGAATAAGCTTCTATGGGGGATTGATTTAAGAAAAAATTTTGAAAAGGAGAATATGTGAAATATTCTCTGCTGATGATATTACTGCTTTCAATCAATATTCTTTCACAGGATAAAAATAAAATTATAAAAGATAAAACCTCAGAGCCAATGGTTATTGGTTATTGTACGAGAGAAGTCTTCTCTGATTCCGCTTTTGCATGGTGGTTTAATACTGAATATGAAAACTATAAACCTGATTCTTCTGCCGCTGAAATGTTAAAAGAAAAAATGCAGGATGTTGATATTACCTTAGTAATGGGAACCTGGTGTGATGACAGCAGAATTTATGTTCCGCGTTTTTACAAAATATTAGATGAAATAAATTATCCAACTGAAGAGATTATTCTCATTGCTGTTAATGAAGATAAAAAAACAGAAGGCGATGAGATTGAAGGACTTGCAGTAGATTTAGTCCCAACAATTATTTTCTATAGAAATAATTCTGAGCTGGAAAGAATTGTTGAAGCACCAAAACAAAGTGTTGAAGAAGATATATTGAGTATCATTACTGAGTCTGATTGAAGTATTACTTGTAAATCTTACTTTTTAAAGATAAAAGTCTCCTAAATCCAACCTGGAAAATCATTTCTTGCCTTATAAAGCTGGTATCTAGTTTGTCTTTCGTAGTAATACCATTATTTACCGGGGTTACAAAATGAGAAAAATTAAATATTCCCTTTTCCTGATTCTGTTATCTTTAACTTGTCTAGTAAAAGCCCAGCAGGATCCTGTTCCGGATTTCTATCCTTTGGAAGTTGGGGACTTTATTGAATATAAAACTTATTCTTACGAAGTCGGTTCACAGACAATATATAGGGAAGTAATGTCTGATACTATTTTACCAAATGGATTAACATATAAAATTGTTAAACTTTGCAGTTGTAATGGTACTCTGAATTTAGAACCCACATACACCATTGAAAGAAAGGGTGAAAACGGGAAAATCTATATTTACTATGACAATGAAGATGTACTTTTATATGATTTTAATTTGGAGTCAGGGACAATTTATCCTTCTCCCTATGGAAATTTAAGTTGGCAGATTGTTCAAGTTGATATGGAAACAATCAGTATGATTTTAATGGATGAGAAAGAAAATTGGGTTCAGTATATAAACTTTAAAAAAGAAATCGGACCGATATATTATAGTAATATAGTAATAGATGAACTTGTCTTTGAATATGGAGTTGATTATTGGGCCTCAATAATAAATGGGGTTAGGAAAGGGAAATTGTTTTCCATTAAGGATACATTTTTATCACATCAATATTATCCTTTAAACACTGGGGATATTTTTGTTTATAAAGATGGTACATTTTTTATAACGCCTCCGGAGTGGGGTTATATTATAAAAAGAGTTTTAGAAGATACAACCCTGATTGATGGACTTAAATACAAAAAGGTTAAATATGAATTGATTAACGTCCCTAATTTATATCCTGATTTTTCTTATGAAAGAATAGATGAATCTGGTGTATACGTTAGTAATGGTTATAAATCTGAATTTTTATTACAGTCCAATTTTTGTATAGGTGATACATTCTATAGCAATATTTTTTATGAAACTTATAATGAACCTTGGACTGTGATGCAGAAAAATGAAAGTTATGTGGATTATCAAATGCTAACCTCTGCAAATCAGAGCGGAGAAGTTTGGTTTTTTAACAACTTGGGTGTGTTGGGATATGGTTCAAATTCCCTTGCTAGGGGTGGAAGTTTAGTTGGTGCAGTAATTAATGGAGAACTTTGGGGTGATACATCAACAGTTATAACAAGTGTGGATGATGATAATCCATTAAGCAGTTATAATTTATCCCAAAACTACCCCAACCCTTTCAATCCAACTACACAAATAAACTATTCTCTGCAAGAAAGCAATTTTGTTACCTTAAAAGTTTATAACTCAATCGGGGAGTTAGTATCAACTTTAGTTAATGAAGAAAAACCTGCAGGGAATTATTCCCTTACATTTAATGCTTCCGGATTACCAAGCGGGGTTTATTTTTACAGGCTTACATCCGGTAGTTTTAATCAAACAAGAAAGATGATCCTCCTACGCTGAAAGCTACGGAGGACAGGTCCTTCTTCGCTAATCCGCCACGGCGGATGAGATAATGTAGAGACGCCCCGCTGGGCGTCTTTTATGCATAAAGTCAGATATTTAAAATTATCGTTATAGATGAATTATTGTTGAAATAAAAAAGACGCTCCAACAGAGCGTCTCTACAAAAAAAGAGATGCCGGATCAAGTCCGGCATGACAGAAAGGGGCTAATTCTCCACTTCTTCCAACTGTAAAACAGGCAATTCAATCTTTGTAAAATCAATAACTTTTAGTTTTGATTTACCATTGCCATTCTTCCCGTTCGTACCATTCTCTTTAACAGCGGCAATTTTCTTTTCGGTCTCTGGTTTGGGAGGATTAAGCTTATCCTTATAGTTTTTATAAGCATAATGCTTATGTTTATAATTCCTCAGAACAATCCTGTCTTCATCATAATGAAGAACATAATTAGGAAGTAGTGGAATCTTTCCGCCGCCGCCTGGTGCATCAATAACAAAATGAGGAATTGCAAGACCGCTCGTATGTCCGCGTAGGTTTTCAATTATGTTTAATCCCGTTTCAATTGAAGTGCGGAAATGGTTTGCACCTTTGGTTTCATCTGCCATATACATGTAATAAGGACGAACTCTCATCCTCAATAATTTCTGCATCAGTTCTTTTACAACTGCAGGATCATCATTCACTCCCTTCATCAGAACCATTTGGTTACCAACAGGGCATCCTGCATTTGCAAGCATCTCACAGGCCTTGGTGCTTTCAGGAGTTATTTCCCATGGATGATTGAAGTGTGTGTTCACATAAATAGGGTGATATTTCTTAATCATCTCACAAAGGTTTTCTGTAACCCTTTGGGGAAGTACGCAAGGCATTTTTGTCCCGAGCCTAATTATTTCAATGTGAGGAATTTCTCTTAATCTTTTCAGAATCTTTTCAAGCATTACATCTGTAAGCATAAGAGGGTCACCGCCTGAAAGAATAACGTCTCTTATCTCTGAGTGCTGCTCTAAATATTCAAAAGCACTTTCGAGACCTTTCATAGAGATCTTTTCATAATTGCCGACTTTTCTTTTCCTTGTACAGAAGCGGCAGTAAAGTCCGCACTGGCTTGTAACAAGAAATAGAGCTCTGTCAGGATAACGGTGAGTAATATTTGGAACGGGACTCATTGCATCTTCCATTAAAGGATCTTCTTCTGCATCAAAGTCTTCCAGTTCAGCCTTATCGGGTACACATTGCAGCCAAATCGGATCACCCGGGTAGCGAATCAAGCTAAAGTAATAAGGGTTGATCCTTGCCTGGAAAAATTCATCCAGATCCTCTGCAATCTTCCGGTCTATATTGAATTTTTCCACAAGCTGATCGACAGTATGTATACTGTCTCTTATCATCTGCTGCCACAGTTCCATGACTAACCTTTTGTTTGTTTTACTTAAAATATTTCCCAAAAACAATCAGGTTGTCGTCAGCCGAGTAAAAGTCATTTATCCCGGCAACGATTGAGAAGCTATTTCTCAAATAAAAATTTCTTGTTCTGCTGTAGCTTTCTTTAGATGAAGTTTCTGCAAGAAGCCACCTTGCACCTTTTTCTTTAACAAAATTTTCAGCATGTTTAACCAATTCTGTGCCAATTCCCTTAATTTCTGATTCCGGGTCAGCTATTATCCAGTATAAATCAAACACAGCGTCAGTAAGTGGTCGCTTACCTGTGCAATGATAACCGAGAACTTTTCCATTCTCCTCAAACACAAATGTGTTATAATCTGTTTGCGTTTGATTATTCACAGAAATATTTACGAGTTCCATTGCAACACCAATTTCTTTTTCAGTAAACTGAGGAATTTTTTTTAAAATCCTTTCAATCTTTTCTGCATCAGCTTGCTTTACTCTTCGAATCATTCTTCTTTCTGTTTATTGCAAAGTTTGCTATTGTAAAAAGCAATTCCGGGTAATTAATTCCTTTCGCAGCAGCGGCTCTTGCAAATCCGGAATCTTCCGAGATATCAGGGTTTGGATTTACTTCAATCACATAAGGCTTACCGGATCTATCAACTCTGATATCAACCCTTACATAATCCCTGCAGCTTAATACATTAAAAGCTTCAAGAGCAAGTGCCGTAACTTTCTTTTTTAATTTCTTATCAAGTTCAGCGGGGCACTTTGGTTTTGTATTTGCATAATAAGTGCTCCCGGCTATCCACTTACCATCATAAGTAACAATCTTTGGAAAATTTTCCGGTAAACCGGTAAAATCTATTTCAGATATAGGTAGAACTGTATTTCCAAGAATAGCAACATTAAGCTCTCTTCCATCTATATATTCTTCTGCGATAATATCCTGCTTATAAGTTTCAGCAAGGAATTCAAATTGCTTTTTTAATTCATCCTGATTATTAACTACTGAGAATTCAGATATTCCAATGCTTGCATCTTCATTAAGCAGCTTTAAAATTACAGGAAATTTCAGACCAAATTTATTAAACCTGATTCCCGGGTTTTTACTAAATGTTAAAGACTTTGGTGTTCTGATTTTAAACGAACGGAGAATATTCTTTGTTCTTTCTTTGTTAAGACAATTACCAAGACAGAACGGAGAGTTACCTGTGTATTCAAAACCTAAAAGTTCAAAAAGACCTGTTGTGCAATATTCAAATGAAGATATACCTTCAACGGACTCAACAAAATTAAAGATTGCGTCAGGTGAGAATTTATTTATCTTATTAACAATCCTTTGAACATCGCTGTTAATGGAAAGAGTTTCTACTGTTGAGAAATATTTATGAAGGTATTTTTTTATTTTACTGATGTTTTGTAAAAATCCCGTTTCGGAAAGATCGTTTAAGGGGAGATTGCTTCCTGCCTGCCGGCAGGCAAGGTCGGAAGGTTTACCATTGTAAACCTGGAAAATACTTGCAGGCGAGTTATAGCAAATCAGAATTTTCTTATCAGTCTTCATATTAATTTATATCTCTTCGCAGCAGCAAAAAGAACTTTGTTAATCATCGCGTTGTAATCCAATCCGGCTGCTCTTGCAGCTTTCGGGAAACATGAATTTTCTTCAGGATCAGGAAGAATTCCGGGCAGAGGATTAATTTCGATGATGTTTGGTTCTCCGTTTTTATCAAGCCGTATATCAATCCGGCTCCAATCTCTGCAGCGAAGGATATTGTATGTTCGTAAAGCTATGGTTTTTATTTTTTTCTCAAGCCCCTTATCAATTTTTGCCGGGCAGCTAAAAACTTCAAGAGGATTTTCTTTTGTGTCTAATATCCATTTAGCTTCATAAGAATAAATAGGAATAAAGTCTTCCGGGAAATCATTGTATTTTATTTCCACTATCGGAAGAACTTCAGCTTCATTTCCATTCCCGATTATTGCTACCGTAAATTCTCTTCCTGGTAAAAATTCTTCAATCAAAGCCGGCTGATTGTATTCTCCAAAGATTCTTTTTACTTCATTCATCAGATCAGTTGAATTTTTTGCGAACGAAGAAGTGAAAATACCTTTGCTTGAACCTTCAGAAACAGGTTTAACCATTAAAGGATAACTGAAATCAAGAACATTAACCTGTTCAGGATGGTCAACAAGTAAAAATTTTGCATTGGGAATTTTATGATAGGATAAAATTTCTTTTGTTCTTGCTTTATCAAGACAGGTTGCAAGTGTTAATGGATCAGAGCCTGTATAAGGAAGCTGAAGCATATCAAGTATTGCAGGAATTTGAGCTTCACGGCTTAACCCGTTAAAACCTTCTGCAATGTTAAATACGATTTCCGGTTTTATTTCTCTTAACTGTTCAAAAGCATTTTCGTCTGCTTCAATTAAAGTTACATTGTGCTCTGTTTCTATTGCTGCTTTAACTGCATTGATAGTTTCCCATGTATCCCACTCAGCATAAGTATCCATTGCTTTTTGAGATTGAACCTGTCCGCCTGTGGCGGACTGACTTGCTTCATTGGATAAATTCGAAATTGGGAATAAGTCTTCGGGGAAAGTTTTTTCACTTTCAGGTTTGACATTGAATGTTAATATCACATTCAGTTTGATATCAGAAAAGTCTGCTAAAATAAATTTTCCTTTAATATTTTTTTGCAAATATAATTATTAATAAATATAAGTCAACAAGTTTTTAAACTGTGCACAAAATTTTTTTTCTCTTCTTCTCATGAAAAAATTTCTAAGAACAATTTTTAAAATATTTTTCACAACAAACTTCAGTAAAAATTTTTTCTAAGTCAATATTTTTTTTGCCTGAGCAAAATATTTTAGTGAAGCATGTCTTCAGGAAAATTTCATGAAGTAAAAAAGGTAAGCTGAAGAAAATATTTTATGCGATGTCTGCGTATTTAAGATTTTCGGAGTAGTAGCTGGTGAGATTTTTTTTTATTGATTGGCTTGAAGGGAGTTTAAGCTCAGGGTCTTCATCAATTAATTTAAAAGCTTCTTCCTTTGCCTGGAGAATTAATTTTGAATCTGTTATGATGTCTGCATGTCTGAATTCAGGGAAACCGCTTTGCTTTAATCCAAAAATATCTCCGGGGCCTCTTAACTTTAAATCAATCTCGGCAATTTTAAATCCATCATTATACTTTACCATAGATTGTAATCTTATTGCAGCTTTGTATTTTTCAATTTCGGATGAAGACATAAAATCAAGCTCTTTGCTGGCTTTATCGCTTATTTTCACAATATTTTCCTTTGTTACAAGGATGCAATAAGCCTGCTTGTCTCCTCTTCCAACTCTTCCCCTAAGCTGATGAAGCTGAGAAAGTCCGAATCTATGAGCATCATTAATAAGAATAATATTTGCACCGGGAATATCTATTCCTACTTCAATAACAGTTGTCGCTATAAGAACATCAAATTCTTTTTTCCTGAACAAGAGCATAGCTTCTTCTTTTTCCTGCCAGCTCATTCTTCCATGAACAAGACCGACTTTCAGATCTTTCAGGTAAGTTGCTTTTAACATTTCATAATAAGTTAATGCGGCTTTCAACTCCAGCTTTTCAGAATCTTCAACAAGCGGATAAACAATAAAGCTCTGGTAACCATCTTTTATTTTATCTTTAATGAATTTAAAAATATCGGGAAGTTTTTCTTCATTTCTCAAAATTGTCTTAACAGGTTTTCTGTTCAAAGGCATTTCATCAATTATGGAAAGATCAAGATCTCCGTAAACAGTCATTGTTAAAGTTCGCGGGATTGGAGTTGCACTCATCACAATTACATGTGGAGATAAACTTTTCTCATGCAATCTTCCGCGTTGAGCAACTCCGAAGCGATGCTGTTCATCTATAACTATTAACCCAAGATTACTGAACTTTACTTTTTCTTCAAACAGAGCATGAGTGCCAATTATTATATCAGCTTCTTTAAATTCAATATCAGTCAGATTTTTTTCGCGCAAAGATTTTTTTTGTCCGCCAATTAGCAGACTAACTTTGATATCTCTTTGAGCATGTTCCTTCCCCGCCTGAAGTCGGGATCGCCCCGATAAATTTTTCATATACTCAGAAATATTTTTTGCATGCTGATCAGCGAGAATTTCAGTCGGTGCCATTAAAGCAGTTTGAAAACCATTATCAATTGCGATCAACATTGCGATAAGCGCAACAATTGTTTTTCCGCTTCCAACATCTCCCTGCAATAATCTGTTCATCGGAAGAGCGGACATCATATCATTTTTAATTTCTGAAAGAACTTTTAACTGGGCTTTTGTTAATTCAAAGGGGAGTGTTTTCAGAAAATCTTTAACTAAGCTTGTTTTAATGCTTAAAGAATTTCCGGTAAGCTTTGATTTATAGTTCTTCTTTCTTAACGCAACTAAAATCTCAAGATAAAAGAGTTCCTCAAATTTAAATCTCTTTTTTGCTTCTGCAAGATTTTCTTTGCTTGAAGGGAAATGATAATTTGTGGTAGCTTCTTTTATATCAAGAAGATTGTGATTGTTTATAATTTGTGAAGGAAGGTTTTCCTCAAGGTATTCATAATAATTTTCAACAGCGTTGTGAATAATTTTCCTTAGTGAAAAATCTCCGATGTTGGTTGTACGGAGTTCTTTTGGAATTCTGTAGATAGGAATAATTTTTCCCGTGTTAAGAAAACTCTGTGATTCATTCTCACTTATCCTGTCAAAATCGGGATGAGCAAACTGCAGGTTGCCATATTTTGAAACAGTTGGTTTACCGGAGACTGCAAAAATATCCCCTACATTAAAAACATTAATAAAAAATTTTACTCCCTGGAACCAGACACATTCAAAAAATCCTGATTGATCCTTGAACTGAACTTTAAATACTTCTCTCTGCCTGAAACCTCTTTTTTCTTTATCAGCAACTTTTCCTATAACAGTAAGTTCTCCATCATATCCATTTAAAACATAGCCGTAAGCTTTTGAAGCAGTGAGGATATTTGTTCTGTCTATATGCCTTGTTGGGAAATAGAAGAGAAGGTCTCTGATTGTTTTTATGCCGATCTTATTAAATGCTTCAGCACGTTTTGGTCCAACAGATTTAATGTATTGAACCGAACTGTTTAGAATATCTTCTTTGCTCACAATTGGGAAAATAAATTAAGAAGGAGGGAATTACAACCCTCAGGAAGCTGGGAATAAGTTCAAGTTCAAGTGTAAGTTCAAGGGAAGAAGGTACAGAGCCCCCTTTATGGAAGTGAATGGGAAAGTCTTAAACTATCCGCGAAATAAAATGCAGGCGGATTCTAAAGTCCTGCTTCACTTCGTTCAGCCGGGACAGATGGTTCGATTAAAACACAAATATAAATTAGTATCGCCTCTGTTAAGTCTCAACTTGTCCGGCGTAAAGAAATGAAGACGGATTCTATTATAGTCCGATTAAAACAGAGTTTGGCTTAACCTTCCGTGAAAGACTTATAATAGGTCTCAATTCTATTATAGTCCGATTAAAACGGCTGCGGTGCTTGCTATTAACGAAGGATTAAGCACGTCTCAATTCTATTATAGTCCGATTAAAACATCAGTCCCCAAATTAAGTGAAGGATTAGCTAAGTCTCAATTCTATTATAGTCCGATTAAAACTAAAGCATCATATGATAATGACAATTTTATTTATTACGTCTCAATTCTATTATAGTCCGATTAAAACTAGAAAAAATATCAAGAGGTATATAATGTATAGTTGTCTCAATTTTATTATAGTCCGATTAAAACCACTGAACAAATCGGAAACAATGATAGCTAAAGGTTGCGTCTCAATTCTATTATAGTCCGATTAAAACATTGCTAATGAATTTTTCCAAGCAGATTGTAAGCATAAGTCTCAATTCTATTATAGTCCGATTAAAACTGAAGTTGCCGATTTTATTAAAGGTGTCTTTAAAAAGTCTCAATTCTACATTAGTTCGATTAAAACCCGATGAATCATCTACTGCTATATATGCTAAATCAAGATTTCAATTCTACATTAGTTCGATTAAAACTACCCCTGTCCAAGTTCCTCCAACACTTTCATACCCATTTCAATTCTACATTAGTTCGATTAAAACTTTGTACTTCCATCCGATGCAATGATTATATCATTCCATTTCAATTCTACATTAGTTCGATTAAAACTGATGTAATAGATTTTTATGAAGGCTTGTATAATGTATTTCAATTCTACATTAGTTCGATTAAAACAAGTTCCTGTGCTGGATTCTCATAGCCGGGTCTCTATATTTCAATTCTACATTAGTTCGATTAAAACAAGGAGAATTATTTGCTCTGTTAATAGAACTGATATATTTCAATTCTACATTAGTTCGATTAAAACTGGCTATGTTAATGTTAATGTAATATTGTTCTGTAGTATTTCAATTCTACATTAGTTCGATTAAAACGACAGAGAATTAGCAGAACCATTTTTATATACAGTATTTCAATTCTACATTAGTTCGATTAAAACGAGGGTGCTGCGTGTATGCAGGTTCATTATTAGTATATTTCAATTCTACATTAGTTCGATTAAAACGAAAAGTAGTTGACCACGAATCAACTTGTTTAACTTTATTTCAATTCTACATTAGTTCGATTAAAACGGGGATAAATCTACAAGTATGCAGATTGAATCCTTAAATTTCAATTCTACATTAGTTCGATTAAAACTTTAATCCCCAATACATACCGTGCCCAGTAATACCATATTTCAATTCTACATTAGTTCGATTAAAACACCAGGGGGTTATAGGAGCCACGCAGATATTATTACATTTCAATTCTACATTAGTTCGATTAAAACTACACGTTGGGAAGATACGAAAACCGGATGCCTATATTTCAATTCTACATTAGTTCGATTAAAACTTAATTTTATCAGAAGAATGATCGTGTTTTTTCTTTATTTCAATTCTACATTAGTTCGATTAAAACCTTGACAAAGTAAAGGGTTATACTTTTTTATACAGATTTCAATTCTACATTAGTTCGATTAAAACTTAAAAGCCAAATTTTAACTTAGGAGAAATCTGAAATTTCAATTCTACATTAGTTCGATTAAAACAATAAGCAGGAATGAATTTCAGAACCTGTTACATTCATTTCAATTCTACATTAGTTCGATTAAAACTACTAAGACTTATTTATATAACGTTTACAAACCTATATTTCAATTCTACATTAGTTCGATTAAAACAAGAGATGACAAACCGTACAACCGGCAATTATACAGATTTCAATTCTACATTAGTTCGATTAAAACGGTGAAATTTATTCTTGCTATGAAGAGGTTAAAGAAATTTCAATTCTACATTAGTTCGATTAAAACCAAGACCGGTAAATGGTGTTTATGACATCGGAGCTTAATTTCAATTCTACATTAGTTCGATTAAAACCAGGCCAATGCACTGGGCAAATTAAACAGTGAACTTTATTTCAATTCTACATTAGTTCGATTAAAACTTCTAATACTTCATCTTGTAACTGAGCCTTTTCTTCATTTCAATTCTACATTAGTTCGATTAAAACATAGGTGTTACCCTGCTTACTTGTTTTGTGTATCACATTTCAATTCTACATTAGTTCGATTAAAACTTGGTTTTTTTATGAAGGATGGAGTTTCATAAAGTAATTTCAATTCTACATTAGTTCGATTAAAACACGATCGCTTATTCCCGGTGAAAGGCTTATAATTTGATTTCAATTCTACATTAGTTCGATTAAAACTCAATTATCAGGCCTAATAAGAAAGGAGTAAAAGAAATTTCAATTCTACATTAGTTCGATTAAAACCTTATTATCAACCAAGCAAATGCAATCATAAAAGAAAATTTCAATTCTACATTAGTTCGATTAAAACCGTATTACTTTTCCTTTGCCTGCACCCTCAACATTAATTTCAATTCTACATTAGTTCGATTAAAACGATCTTAGCTTTGCTGTAACTCCCCAGCTTGTTTTCATTTCAATTCTACATTAGTTCGATTAAAACCGTAAACAGAAACAATTAAGAAGTCATACCTGCCATATTTCAATTCTACATTAGTTCGATTAAAACGAAGGAAATAATGAGATTATCCTCGGCTATTGACACATTTCAATTCTACATTAGTTCGATTAAAACCAAAATCTCATGCAGTAGATGATATAGCATTGTTGCTATTTCAATTCTACATTAGTTCGATTAAAACCAGGAGGTTTAACTTCTTATACCGATACCACTGTAATATTTCAATTCTACATTAGTTCGATTAAAACCTGTACTTCAGGTACTTCAACATTCGCACAGACTGAATTTCAATTCTACATTAGTTCGATTAAAACCAGTAAAGTATATCGAGTGTACGGGAGCAACAAACAGATTTCAATTCTACATTAGTTCGATTAAAACTCTAACAGCGAATACAACTGTAGCACGTTCAACTGATATTTCAATTCTACATTAGTTCGATTAAAACAGTTTACCGAGTGTGCCTGCAAGCTGATGAAAAGAAATTTCAATTCTACATTAGTTCGATTAAAACCCAGTCACTTTCAGATATATGAAGGATGATTCTCAATTTCAATTCTACATTAGTTCGATTAAAACCATAATTCCTGTGCTGCACAGTCAGCAGCCACAATAATTTCAATTCTACATTAGTTCGATTAAAACTCTATAATGAGTAATAATAAGATTGTACTTGGTAAATTTCAATTCTACATTAGTTCGATTAAAACTTCAGCAAATTAATTTTAATGGGTATGTCTTCGGGAATTTCAATTCTACATTAGTTCGATTAAAACGGTGTGAAAGGAACCGCAGCTAATTATATTACAATATTTCAATTCTACATTAGTTCGATTAAAACGCATTAACAATTGCTGTCCCCTGCACAGTTAAAGTTATTTCAATTCTACATTAGTTCGATTAAAACTGGGACAACCACATCATTACTTGATTCAATTTCTTAATTTCAATTCTACATTAGTTCGATTAAAACAAGATGCAGGGGTTTTACAGGGCAAGGATATTACTCATTTCAATTCTACATTAGTTCGATTAAAACCAGATAAAAGAGATTTACGCTGCCCATCATGGCAAATTTCAATTCTACATTAGTTCGATTAAAACCCCTGATGATTATGAACAAGAGAAATGTGCACACTGATTTCAATTCTACATTAGTTCGATTAAAACTGAAGGTGCAAGAAGAATGTTAGCAGCCTTAGTTCAGATTTCAATTCTACATTAGTTCGATTAAAACTTTTTTTAATTGTTTCGTTTAATTCAGAAAGAAATGTATTTCAATTCTACATTAGTTCGATTAAAACTAAGCAGCACTGCTTTTTCAAATTCTTTAAGAAGAATTTCAATTCTACATTAGTTCGATTAAAACAAAATGACTGTTCTTTTTTAAAATTATTTTTTTCTTATTTCAATTCTACATTAGTTCGATTAAAACTAAAGATGCAATCTTAAAAGTGGACTTCCTTAAGCATTTCAATTCTACATTAGTTCGATTAAAACCCGAATATCCTTGTAGGATCAAGCCTGCTTTTTAAGATTTCAATTCTACATTAGTTCGATTAAAACATAACAAGTATCAAATTTATAGTAGGAATATTCACATTTCAATTCTACATTAGTTCGATTAAAACCCGAAAAATATCTCCTGAGTCGTTCCATCCATTGTACATTTCAATTCTACATTAGTTCGATTAAAACTCCTTGCCTTTGACATAAATCGTATCTATTTCAATATTTCAATTCTACATTAGTTCGATTAAAACATAATGACCCTGCGACTTATGATGATTTAGATGCAAAATTTCAATTCTACATTAGTTCGATTAAAACGAAATAGGGACAGACAGATTCAACAGTTTTAATTAATTTCAATTCTACATTAGTTCGATTAAAACAATGTTTTTGGTGTATTTATTTCGTCTATGATTTCATTTCAATTCTACATTAGTTCGATTAAAACTTTAGTAATACATTTGGACAGACTGATGGGACTAAATTTCAATTCTACATTAGTTCGATTAAAACTTCCTGTGACCATTGATTACCTGGCTTAGATAAGTAATTTCAATTCTACATTAGTTCGATTAAAACCTAAGCACCCGCGAAAGATTACAACCAGGATTACACATTTCAATTCTACATTAGTTCGATTAAAACTTTTCCACCCAATTGGTATTCAAACGGGAATTTCTTATTTCAATTCTACATTAGTTCGATTAAAACGCGACAACTCTCAGATTGCAGTAGCAGAGTACAGTATTTCAATTCTACATTAGTTCGATTAAAACTTAATAACCATATTATACCCGCCATTTATATCAATATTTCAATTCTACATTAGTTCGATTAAAACTTACTTTATTCATCATTCCCCTCGCTTATTTTTTATATTTCAATTCTACATTAGTTCGATTAAAACATTACAGGAGTAAATTCAGAAATAAGCTCCATTAAAGATTTCAATTCTACATTAGTTCGATTAAAACTAATTGAAATAAAGACTGTAATATAGGTATATTGTTGATTTCAATTCTACATTAGTTCGATTAAAACGCATAAGTTTTTCAAGCCTGGTTTTAATATTAGACATTTCAATTCTACATTAGTTCGATTAAAACCGTCGAAAAAACTAGCTTATTAGACTATATTAGAAGGATTTTTCTGCCTTTCTATCGTCGACCATAAATAATGCAAATATACCGGGGGTTCGACGACTTCTTTATATAAAGCTGCTTGTTTCATTCTTTTCAAGTCCAATTACTTCTCTTGAAGTATAGTTTCGTGAATCAAATGTATAAAAAATTACGCCGTCTTTCTCCTCATTTATAATTTCCTTTACTCCAGCTTTTATTCTTGCAAAACCCGATTCTGTAACTTCACCTTCAAATACAGAATTCTGAATCCATGTTAAATGCTGTCTTAAAAATTTTAGCAGCTTAACACCTCTTTTAGGAACAGCATCGTAAACGATTATAATGTACATATGAAATTAAAAGATTACAAAAATGCAAGATTGAATTTTCATAATCTTGTAATCTTGCAATTTCGCAATCTTGCAATTATAAAACTACCACCAGATTTTAAATGGCTGATATTCTTTATCTCCTAATATATGCTTTATAAGCTTGTAACACTCAAGCCTGATCAAGTGCCTGTAGCTGACGGATTTTTTTAAGTTCCTATGTTTGATTGTAGTTTTTAGTTTTTCATCGAATTCTTTAAGATAAATTTTTCTTCCCGCTTCATTCAAATGACAGAAGTTTAACTCTTTAGTAAAATGTTTTTCCTGAATTTGCTTCTTGTTAAGAACGGAAAATATAATTCTGTCTGTAAGAAGAGGTTTGAAAATTTCAGCAAGATCCAGTGATAAAGAGAATCTTCTTTCTCCAGGTTGATGGAGAAAACTTATTAAAGGATTTAATTGTGTTTTATATATTTCACTTAACACTGAAGTATAAACCAATGAATTGCCAAATGATATTAAAGCATTAATCGGATTAGTAGGGGGGTGCTTCTCTCTCTTTTTAAAATTAATTTCATCATTAATTATAAGATGCCACGAAGTGTAGTATAAGCTTCGTATGTTACCTTCTATTCCCATTAGCTCAAATACATCATTGCATTCATTTATTTTCTGCATCAGTTCATTTGTCTTTTCAATAAAGACGCTCATATCTTTATCTCTTGCATTATGATACTGCAGGTTCTTTAGGATATTATCGGCAGCTCCTTTAACAAGTTTTCTGGCTATTTCAATTCTTTTGTCCCGATCGTTGTAACAATTTACCTGGTCAATTAAAAGCCTGCCGGAAATGAAAGGCTCTCTTGGATAAAATGAGCCTGTGTAATATCCGTAATAATTAAAGAGATGAAGAGTGATCTGTTTTTGAGCTATAAAATTGAGGAACCTTGTATTAAATCTCATTTCGCTGAAGCAGTAAATAGCTTCAATGTCTTCAACAGGAATAGGACGGCGGGGAAGTTTTTTGGGTTCCATTTCTTCTGCAGATTTTTCTTCTTCTTCAGAAACCGATTCATCTGATATTTCTATCTCATCTGTGTCAGTTTCTATTTCTTCCGGTTCATCTGCCTCCCCAGGTTCGAAGTAGATTGTGTTCTGCTTGCGGATAAGTTTGCCGCTGCTAAAGATGTAGTAGTTACGTTTCAAATTATGCTCACCTTATTAAACATAGCAAAGATCATAATAACTGCACTGCTTGCAGAATGGTTTGTTAATTACATCCGGCGGCTGTTGCATTTCTATTATTTCTTTGATCTTACTCCTGATCTTGCTCAACTCTATCCTGTCGCTCTCTGTTAACTCTACTTTTACTTTTTGCCTTAGTTTCGGATAATCTATTTCTCCTGTTACACCGGTTATTCCTTTTTCTTCCAGAACGCTGATGTAATACTTAACCTGCCAGATGTGAGTCTCTTCCATCTTATCAGATTTCTTTACTTCGTGAATGACTTTGTTTTTACCGTCATAAAAATCCAGAACAATATTGTCTATTTTTATTTCGTGCTCTTCCCTCTGGTAAGTAGATTCCGAAATGAATTTACCCATAGCAACTGTATCGGAGGTTTGTTCCTGATCTATATGGTGAGTGAAAAGCCAAAGCTTTCTTTTGCAAAGGAAGTAGTAGTTTATTTGAGTGCCGGTCATTTAATTACAAGATTGCAAAATTGCAAGATTGAAAGATTAATTGGTTGTGCCGCTGAGAAAACAATCCCAGAACAAATTCTATTTTATTGTTTTTGAGATTACTTTAAGAATATCTTCAAGTATAATCTCACCGGATGGTTCAACTTTCCCGGAAATATGTTTATGGTGAGGTGCATTAAAAAGATCGGGATAATGCGGTGAATTATCCCAACGTATTATTAATTCACCGTTTTTGTTTTGCCAGTGATAAGAATAATTTCTTTCGATAGGATCGGAATATTCTCTTATATGAAGTTCAGATTGATTCTTTAGATAAGCAATTATTTTTATGTAAAAACCATTTGGGAATGTTTTGTATTCAAGAACCTTAGCTTAAAGTTTAAATGACACGAATTGCACGAATTAAATAAATGCCGCATCATTTTCTTTTTGTTTTTCATTATTTGTATCAATCCCTGAATAGTTATCATATTCATAATCAGCAAAATAAATTTCTCTACACCAGTGTTTAAGTTTTTCTTTTAGCTTATAATTAAATTCAGAATTAGAATCAGCCCAACATTCAACACTATTTATATATTCCCGCTTATCTTTCCAAGGATTATTGGGGACAGATATAACAAATGCTGTCAAAATATCCTTCTTGAATTTTGTATATAATCCTTTCCGCTTTTCTTTTTGCTTAGGTATGTTTTCAAAAAAAGAAATTATTTGGTTTTGGAATTTCTCTTTTTTATCAGTAGGTATTATTGAGATTGAAGATATTTCTCTAAACATTCTTTGTGCTTCTGTTTTTCTATCCGACATATATCCAGAATCGAGCAAACTAAGAGTATCATAAAATTTAGTTAAATACTTTCCATTTTTATCTAACGACAAATAAAGCTTTGAGACCAATAAATATTTTTCATATTCAGATAATAAGAGTGAAGGATTTGTTTGATTAATTTGATCAGACGGAATTTCTTCAATATCTGTTTGTTTCTTTCTGCTCTTTCCTTTTTTTGATTTTTGCTTTTCATCACCTGACTTTGTTTTCAAGCCAATGAAACCATCCTTATCATAATACTTTTTTATGATTTCCGATAGTTGTTCATCTGCAGCATTAATTATTTCTAATATTGAACTTAATATTGCAAAAGTTTTTTCAATCAATTCATTCTTATAAACATAATCACCTCCTGATTGATACCCTTGACGAAAAACAAGAATATTAACATTAACTTCATCATTATGAATATAAGCTTCAGTTTGCCTTCTTAATACTCTGCCCATTCTTTGAACAAGAGCATCCATCGGAGCTATTTCTGTAAACAAAACATCTGCATCAATATCGAGAGATGCCTCTACTACTTGTGTAGCAATAAGAATCTTTGGGGTATTTTCTTCATCTGGTTTAGGGTTTTGAAATTCCCCAGTAATGCTTTCTTTTTCTGAACCACATATATTTATTTCTTTGTTTCTTCTATCTTCAAGTGTAAATCTTGAATGTAACAACCATAATTTATCCTTTAATTCTTCAACTTTCTTTTTCAATTCATTAAAAACAAATTGTGCTTGCTTTACTGTATTGAGTATTACTAAAACCCGCTTACCTTTTTTTGCTTCCGTGATTATTCGTTGGAGTATATCATCTGGTATTGTGAAATCTGTTTTTTTAGCATTAACAGAATTAGAAATAGCAATAAGTTGAATACGATGTTTTTTTAATTCTTTATATTTCCCATTACTAAACTTATCATCATAAAGATTAAGTTTCTTAGGTAGAGTAACACGACTTTTAATTTCTTCTTCAACATAACTCGGCAAGGTTGCCGTTATCAATAAGAACTTGCCTTCCATTCTAACAACTGATTCTATAAACTTAACAATGATAGCCGCTGCCTTAGGATCATAAGCTTGCACTTCATCTATTATTAGTCTTGATTTATAAAATGTTGCAAATATTTTCTCGTATCCCGGTGGCTGTAATGCATAAGGAAAGAATTGATCGCCGGTTGAGATCATAACCGGATATGAGAGTTGCCGTGATAAATCATAAAGTTTCATTGTGTTTGCTTCGTCTTTTCCATCCATCAAATAAACATCAGCGTCCGAATGAATTAATCCGGTTTTTTCTTCTCCGAAAACTCCTTTTGCTCTATCAAATATTTGATTAACAGCAGAACGAAGAGGAAGCGTATAAAAGAACTTTTCGCCATTACTCCACAAAAAAGAAAACTCGGTTTTGCCGGAACCGGTGGGTGCTATCATAATTGTATTTTCAGTTCTATATTCTTTAACAACAGAATCTTGCCAAAATTGAGATTCATTAAAGCTGTTATTCTTTTTCTTTATTTGAGCAATTATATTACTTTTAATTATAGAGTATGAAATACCATCTTCTTCAATTTTATGATCCTCTTCTTCAGTTTCGCAGAATGAAGCAAAATGATCGCTTCGCATCAATAAACCGGAGAGTAAGATCCAATTCCTTTTCTTTTTTTCATCAATCCCAATACGTTTAGGCAGCCAATAAAGATTATAAAGAGGAGTAACATATTCAACAAGGGATACGCCATTTTTAAGCCCTTCTAACATTTTATGGTCAAATGAAATTAGCTCATCAGTAAAACCTTCAGCTTTAAGATTTTTTTCTAAGTGTACTATATTGTTATTTTCATATAGCCAATCGGATAGTCTTTCAAAAGTATCTCCGCCGAATCTTAGTAAATCTTCAAAGCTGTCTTTCCAATGATGATATGCTACAGCCGAAAGAATGAATCTTGTAAGGTATTCATCTCCAACTTTATTCTTTAGCTTTTCTTTATCAATCCAAAGTGCGGAAAAAAGAGAATGATAAATATTGTGGCTAATATCAAACGGCTTATACTTTTTATTGCCCAGAGTTCGTATTTGAAAATAAGAATTAACCTTTCCAAGATCGTGTAACTCAATAGCTGTTTTGATGCTTTCCTTTAGCTTCTCATCTTCAAGCTTGTTTTCCAGTTGAAGAAATGCCCTAAGAACATTGTCGGTATGTTCTCTTAGAGTAATAGGAGGTTTATCTTCATCCTTGATGCTTTTTGCCCAAACTTTGTTTTCATTTTCCATTTAATTCACCCAAAAAGATTGGTAAAATGTTTTTCTTATCGGATATATCAAGCAATATTTTCTCTTCTTTAATCAAACCGTCATTCAATTTAGTTCTGACATAATCAAAGCTTCTTTCGCCGTGTCTATTAAATGTTTTTTCGTAATCTTTAATTGTAACAAAGGTTGGAAGATTATAAAGAAGCCCTTCATAATTATTGTTTTTTATTTCTTCCCAACCATTTCCATTCTTGATAAAAAATTGATTAGGTATCCAAAAGAAATGTTTATAGTCAGCGTCACGTCTTTCATAACTGATTTCCGAATCATCTAAATATTTTGGCTCTTCTTCTAACACAATCCAATCTTCTGCTCTTCCGAGATGCAAGACTTCTAAACGTTTAATCGGATTCATCAAATTTTCTTTTATCTCGTCCAGATATTTTTTTTCTTTATGAGCAATATAAACCACTGTATGAACTTCATTTAGAACATCAATGCGCATTGGAGATTGTCCGCCGATATGCTCGATATGTCCATTTGTTTCTCTGTTCTCAACAAAGCCAAATCTTTGAATATGCTTTTCTTTTTTTAGATTTCTAAACCAGATGTATTCGGTTACCTTGCTTTCAAATCTTCCGGCAAGTGAAATTTTCATATTAAGAATACCTTCTTGATACAACTCTGTTCTCTGATCATAAATACCAAGTATATTACAAAGAAAACCGATTACAGTTGAATAAGGCGGAAGCGGATATGTATGCCTCCGCTGATATGTAAACGGTATTCTGTAATGTGCCTGGGGTTGATAGATTTTAACCTTGAGTATTTGCATTGCTGTTTTCTCCTAAACCCACGGAACTTAGAAATACTTTCCAGTTATTAGTCAATTTTTTTTCTTTCATTTCAATTTCTGTTTTTAGTAAAGAATCTACCGCTAACCTTTCACAGTCTTGGATATAAACAGTACTGTCTATCCAAGAATTTCTTAAGCAATCGTTTATTCCAATCACTTTCATCTGTCCATTTTCTTTTGTTACATCAATGAAAGAGTGGAAAACCGGAGAAGGTATTTTTACTCCGCTTGCAATAATGAACATTGGAAAAATGGTGTTTGCTTCGCCGCTGGATTGAGCATAGAGACCATTTTTAATTGCTTCAAGAACTTGAATTATTCTCTGTCTTTTTAATTCTGGAGCAAGTGTAAAGCGGATTCTGAATAAACCATTATTAATTTGCTCGTAATCAATTGTAGCTATCTCGGTTGATTGTCCAATAATAGTTTTTTGAATCGAAAAATTATTTTGATTTTGTTCGTCAATTCTGCACACAATTTCTCTGTATTCTTCTTCGCTTCCTATAAATATTCTAAGGACATTATTCTCATAAGTTGGTTGACGTGATAATAACCAAGTATCTTGACCAACCAATAAACTGTCCAAAGAGAAGCTAATCTTGTATAAGGATGTATGTTCTTCTTTGTTGTATGGATTTGGATTTGTAATTACACCTTTCTGGGTTGCAACTCTATGGACCAAATCGTGATTAGCGTAAAAAGCCAAATCTTGTTCATAGGTGGATAAAGAAATTGCTTTTGTAATTCCTAAAGGAGCTTTCCTTGTGATAGTAACATCACCGGTCTCTTTCGGCAAAGTATGCATAAAACCAAAAATATCCAGTTCTGCGTTTTCAATAATATCTCCTTTTGTGGTATCAAATTGAACAACTTTATTCTGCCCTTCCTCTGTGATTTTTACTTTTGCTGGAACCCAGTTATGAACTTTATGTAAAGTTTCAAATAAGTAATGCCTTATAGCTACTTTACTGATAAATGATCTTATCTCTCCATTCACATTCATTTTCTTTATGGAAAGAATGTTGCCGCCAACTTTTTCGTCACGGTTCAATGCTGAACCTTCAAATATCATTGTTAATGTTATGTTATTTATTTTAGTACTCCTTTAATTTTTATTTTCTGTTTGTTGTTCTTTACCGATAATGCCGCTTAAGAAAGAGAAGATGAATACCTTGAACATCTCCTCAGAGTAAATAGGTTTGAATGCTTCAACTAATTCATCCGGGAATTTCTTCTTGTAGGAGACAAATATTCTTAGTAATCCATAGTAAACATCATCCCTTTTTCCGGCTCTCGTTTGCTCTAACAAACGGTAACCCATATTCTCAAAAGCCTCTCCAAGTTCTTTCTTATAAGCATATCCTTTTCTTTTAAGATTTTCGATCAAATCGGTTGCGTTTGCGCCCGCTAATCTTCTATGAAGGTCTTTAAATTTTTTCTCATCTTTTTTGATATCAGAAGCATACTCAAGTAAATTTTGTAACTTTTTCCGAGTATTTTTCAGTTCAAAAAAGAAATTTTCAAAGTCTTCATAATTAAGTTCTCCTGAGTGAAATTGCTCCTCAAGTGGCTTCAACAAATCAATCATTTGATTTTTTTGTTCTGTTGCTGTCATATAATTAACTCCTTTTAATTTTTTCTTCAATTAATGTATAAAGCATTAAAATCTTATTTGCCGTTTCAGTTAATTTAAACCGGTTAGAGCTGCGGTAAAGTAATTTTTTTAACAAATCATCATTCTTTTTGCTCTTTGTTGATTCACGCAAAAGCTTGTATGCAATCTCAGTTAATAGAGAATACTTTCTGTTTAATACAATATCAAGTATTCTAAATTCCCCAATATCCGAAAGCGTAGAAGCGATTTTTCTATCTGAAATTATTTTTATTACGTCATAGGGAAGAGAAAAGAAATCAACTCCTTCTTTACTCTTCGTAACTATTTCTATATTCATTCCAGACCATAAACCAATTGTGCTTTGTAACTTTCTTGAATACTCAATTACAGTTGTTGCAAGAATTTCCCTTTTGCTCCTTGCTTCTTCGCTGTTTGAAGAACCGTATGCTTCTTTAATGATTTTATTCAATTCGAACATTATTTTGAATGATGGGGCGTTAATGAATATCTCTGTGTAATCAGAAAGTTTCGTTAATGCAAGATGATGATGTAATATTAAAAACTTACATAAGCCACATACTTTAGTACCTTGTCCTGGGTCATTATTCCAGAATGCATTTGGGAATTGTGAAAAAGCTGGAAATAAGGAAGCCATCAACATTGTATCTAATGTTTCGACTTCATATTTAGAGCCGCAACAAAAACTGCATTTGTTTCCATTCGAGCTATTATTCAAGAAGAATGATTTTGTGAATACTTCTAAAAACTTATCTATTTTCTTATAGTAGTTTATATTAAAAAGATTCTGATAAGGAGATCCCTTTGAAAACAAATTTCCGATAGTCTTTCTATAAATAAAAGCTTCTTTTTCTTGAAGAAAAGATTCAGCAAGTTCTTTTACAGTACTATCATAATCTCTTGTCGGGTTTCGACCAAATAATTCGCTAAATGCATTGTCAACAAATTCATTTTTTTTATCAAAGTTGATTTCATATTCTTTATTAGAGTCGATATACGTTAAGTTATCAATCTTCATTTGTTTCTTTACTTGCGTGCGTCCAGTTGGGAATTTTGCTCTTGTTAATGATTGTCTTATAGTATTTTCTATCGAACCATAATTTGACTTAAAACTTTTGTCTATATAACCCCAATGCCATTTGGAGAATCGATTAAAAGGAACTCGTAATGGTTGATCACTTACTTCATCTAATAAGTTTTCTATCACTTTAATTAATTTTTCAGTTTGGATTCCATCATTGTTCAAAACCTCTGATAAGTTGACATTGTTCTCTTCAAGAATATTCATCAACCCCACCACCCCCGCATTATAAAGCCAATTAGAAGGATAGAGAGTAATTGTATTATTTTGTTCGCTCATCCTACCACCTCCAGCATTCCAAAACCCTGGCTCCTTCTAACACCCAAACCAATATCATAAATCATTTGCAAAACTTCGGGAATGCTTTTTATTTCAATTAATCCGTTAAAGCTGGACATCCATTGGTTGTAATGCCACACTGGAACTTTCTTATATGCTTTCACTTCTACTTTAAATTCAAAATCATTTTCTATTCCTAAAAATTCTATTGCACATTCTCTGACGGCAAATTCTAATCCTTCATTAAATCCATCTTCAAACGGTAGTAAATATTTAGGATATTCTTTGATATTACTTCCTTTAGTTATTACTAGTACCGGAGAGAGTGTTTTAAACAAAAGTTCATCTTTTTTTACTTCAAATTTTCTGTGAAGAAATGTTCTTTGAGGTTTTACAATATTTGATTTAAATAACGGATATCCTTTTTCCTTTATTCTGAGAAACCCATTGTAAATGTATGTCGCTAACTCTATTGAAGATGTTGAAAAATTTAATTTGAATTGGTTCCCCACATAAAATCCATCACCGTTCTTCTTTGTCCCTTGAGGAAAGTAAATTCCGAATGTGAATGGTTTCATTTTAAATTCACCAGTGTAATAATATTCATACAATTTCGGATTACAATTTTGAATTGCATTCTTTATGAGTGAAGCAAAACCCCTTCGATAGTCCTTAGGAATTTTATCTCCGCTCATTTCATAATCAATTGTTAACCTCACATCACACCTCCATTAAAAAAAAATTTGATTATCTTTTTTTGTTAATTGCTTAAGCACAGCTTCGCTCGGTAACTCACACACACAAGACACGAATTACACGAATTGTCACTAATTCAATTCGTGTTAATTAGTGAAATTAGTGTCTGCCATTCCGAATCCGAGTGAATTCATACTTCCGAAACCACACTCATATCCAACTCTTATCAAATCAGAATTGCCTTTAACAGTAAAAGGAATAAGATTACCGATTACTTCAGTTTCCTCAGGAGTTCCTTCTTTTATTGTTTGCTTCTTTGTTAATCTTTTTCCTTTAGCTTCCAAATGCTTTATATAAATGTTGTCCCACTCAAATGAGACTTCTTTATCATCAGAGCCACGAGTGCTTATTAGTTCATATTTATTTTTAAGGTTACCATTAAAGATGCGATTCAGTTCATTGATATCATCATTATAGCGGAAGTAATATGGCGTCAGTTTCCCATTATGTTCTCTTTTTGTGGAAAGTATAAGAGGGGAAAGAAGTTTGAAATGCATTTCATCTTTATATTCAATTTCCGGCAGGCTCCCAACCTGTGTAATTTCAAAAACAGTTTTTAGATTACTGTTAGCGATTTCAATTTTCTGAGATTCAAAAGTTCCTATAACAAAATTTTGTATAAACTCATCAATCAGTGGGGAAGAAATAAATAATTGTGCAATAGGAGAAAGGAGATTTATTTTATCACCCTGCATTTTGAATTTTTCAAATCTTAACGCGAAAGTAAAAAGCTTATAGCTTTTACCATTCAGCTTGTAACCGATATCGTGCAGGAAAGATGAAAACTCAGGCGAGCCAAATCTTAAAAGTTTATATAATGCTGCTGAAAGCGGATAATAATAATTAGCCGTTAATAAAGAAGATCTGATATTGCGAAGTAAAAGTTGGATTCTCAAAGTGCCCATCCAAATTAACACTTAGAGAATTTATTCTATTTAAATGAAAGTATCAAGATAAGTATTTAAAAAAGAGAAAATTTTCAATCCGAAATCATTCAATTCATTTAATATAGCTCTAAGCTAATGTTCCTATCATCCGTAAATAACTTTCCCATGCTGCTTTGCTTCACGGATGATAAGGGATTGGCCATTTTCCCATTCTTCATCTGAGTAGTAAATAATATCAAAAGGTTTTTTGGTATTTGAAACAAGTTCCCAATCGAGATCCCCCATTATTTCAGCTTTTTCGAAAATAGTTTTCTTCCTAAAGTCTTTTGATAAAATTAAAAGATCAATATCGCTCTCAGAAGTTTCTTCACCTTTTGAATAAGAACCGAAAAGGATTACCTTTTCAAGTGAAAGATTTTTTGAACGAAAATTTTTTTGAATAATTTCTTTTATTCTTTGATATTCTCTTTCAACCATTTTAACAGGTCCTCAGTTTTTAAAAGTAATTTCTGTGTTTCTTCTTTATTGAAATCTTTCATCAAATCAAACAGGTTCTCAGGATAGCGGACAGGTGCACTGATGGTATTCAAATTTTTAAGCGTTTCAAAATATTTTTCAGTTACCTCAAAAACCTTTTTATCTCTGATTTTTGTTAAGAGATAAAGCAGGTTATGAGTTTTGGGTGGATTATCAGAATAACAATCTGAATAAATAGCTTTCAATCCTTTCTCAATTGAAAGATGACACATAAAAACAGTGTAGATATATCTTCCACTTGAGAACATAGCCTGAGCAGTTTCAAAATCATACTCGGCCTGTTTTAGCCATTCATCTGCTGGTTTGAATTTCTTTATCATTCTAAACTTAATTTACATATTCTCTCTCAAATCTGAAATCGTAAATCCGAATTCCAAAATCCTTCATTCCCTCTTCATATCCCTTGTCATAAGATCAGTTGTTGCTTTAACGGGGTCTTTATCTTCAAAAAGAATTTTATATACTTCATCAGCAATAGGAGTTTCAACATTATGCTTTTTGGAAAGCTGTGTTACTGAGCGGGATGTTTCAACACCTTCAGCAATCATATCCATAGATTTTAAAACATCTTTTAACTTTTTACCAGAGCCAACCTGCTCACCAACATAACGATTACGGCTGTGTCTGCTCATACAAGTTACAATTAAGTCTCCCATTCCTGAAAGTCCTGCAAAAGTATCAGGCTGAGCACCCATTGTTTCACCAAGCCTGGAAATTTCTGCTATTCCTCTTGTCATTATTGCAGCTTTTGTATTATCTCCGAACTTAACTCCATCAACAATACCTGCGCCAATTGCAATTACATTTTTAAAAGCACCGCCAAGTTCAACACCAACAATATCTACGGAAGAATAAACTCTAAAGTATGCTGTAATAAAAGCAGACTGGATTGATTTCGACGTTTCGATTTCACTTGAAGCGGCAACTACTGCTGTAGGAATTTTTCTGCTTACTTCTTCTGCGTGGCTCGGACCTGAAATTACTCCGATCTGTCCTTCATTTAAGGAAGGGAAAATATCTTTCAGCATTTGGGACATTGTCATCGTGGTTCCATTTTCAATTCCTTTAGCAACACTTACAAGAATTGAATTTTTAATTGTTGAGTAGCTGATATTTTTTACAACTCCTCTTAAGAACTGCGATGGTACTGCAAGCACAATCATATTTTTCTTTTCAGAGGATTCATCAAGATCGTGCGTAATGTTAATTTCTTTAGGAATTTTTATTCCGGGAAGATATCTCTCATTCTTTCGCGTTTTATCAAGAACTTTGGAATAATTTCTTTTGTATTCCCAGAGAGTTACATCGTGACCATTATAGTGAAGAAGAATTGCGAGAGTAGTTCCCCATCCCCCGGCACCTAAAACAGCTATCTTCATTTAAATTAAGGAGGATTTTTTCTTTTTAAAGCTAAGTTTGTTTTCAGATCCGTCCAGAATTCTTACAACATTTTTACGATGAGTGTAAACTACAAACAGTGAAACTGCAATTATAAAAGGTAGAATTGTATGATAGCTAGGGATATCAACATTAAAGACATTTTCTCTAATGATAAGTGAAAGAGGTACAGCGACAGATCCTAATAGTGAACCAAGTGAAACATATCTTGATATAGTTACAACAATAATAAACACCCCAATAGCGATCAGCATATCAACAGTAATAATCATTAACAGCATACCAACAGCAGTTGCAATTCCTTTTCCTCCTTTAAAGCCTGCAAAGATTGTCCAGACATGTCCTACTACAGCAGATATGCCGGCAATTATCTGAACTAAAGTAAAATCATCAAAAGGAGTTATGTTCTGAAAAGGGATGTTACCGTAATGAAGTCTTGCAACAACAACAACAGCAAGAACACCTTTAACCGCATCTAAAAGAATAACAAAAAGCCCATGTTTCCAGCCAAGTACACGCATTACATTTGTACCGCCGGCATTGCCGCTGCCATGCTTTCGTATATCAATTCCTTTAACTGCTTTGCTTACAATAATTGATGTAGGAATTGAACCGATGAGGTAAGAAAGTACGATTATAGCTGCAAGTAAAAACATTAAAAACCTTCTAAATTTGTTGCTAAACTACTGATATTAGGCTAATAAAGCAATGGTAAACAATAATCATTCCTGCTGAATTGTCTGAAGAACCGTAATTTTTTATATTTGCACCAGAAAAAAACGGAGAAACAAAATGGCTAAACAACAATCCTTTGCCGATAAAGCTAAGGCTAAGAAAAAAGTGAGTAGTGTTACAGTAAAACTTATTAAGACTATTAAAACCGAGAAAGGTACTTATAAATTTAACGAGAGATTTGTCAAGTTAGATGATATAAGTAAGGTCGGAGAACTTAAATAAAATTTTTTTTTGTTATGGGAAGTTTTGATTAGTTAGTTATATAGACCCCGATTTCTTTAGGATCGGGGTTTATTGTTTACGCAAACAATTCTAAACTTAAATTACCTTCAAGCTCTAATAGTCTTTCCTTTAATAAAAGTCCGGCAGAATAACCTCCAAGCTTACCGTTTTTGTTTATTACCCTGTGGCAGGGAATTATTATACAAACAGGATTTTGTGAAACAGCCTTCCCAACGGCTCTTAAAGCTTTTTTATTTCCAACCTTTTCTGCAATTTTTTTATAAGAAACTGTTTTGCCATAGGGAATCTTATTTAATTCATTCCAAACCTTCTTTTGAAAATCCGTTCCTTTGATATCTAAAGGAGCATTAAACTTTTTTCTCTCACCGTTAAAATATTCTTCAAGCTGATTGAATACGTTGAACATATAAGGGTCATCTGGGTGAAGTTTTGTGGGGTTTACTTTCTTTATAGTTTCGCTGTTATTGTTTAAGATGATTTTCCTGATTCCTTTTGCTGATGTGAAAACCTTAACATTAACCCCGGCTATTTTTTGAGTCGCATAGAAAAGATTTTCTTTATCTTTCTTTTTCATTTTAAAGAATGTATATGTGGGAGATAATTTACGGAAAAGAATAAAAAAGAGGAAGGGTTTTTGGAGAAGGGTGAAGTTCTAAATAGACGCTTGGCTATTATGCAGCGACAACTTCTAAAGCAGGGTTTAAATCTTTCTTAAGCAAACCTTCAATTGCAGCAAGTGTACCGCTTATTGAACTCGGACAGCTTCCGCAAGCGCCCTGGTATCTAATCATAACTTTATTTCCTTCAACACCTAAAACCTCGAGTCCACCACCATCACTTGCAAGATAAGGTCTTACTCTCTGGTTAAGAATTTCATTTATCTTCTTTATTAATTCATCCTCATTCTCAGTTACTATAACTTCTTTTTCTTCAGGAATAAGAGTCACATCAAATGACTTTAATAATTCAACAAAAGGTCTCTGTATCTGTCCCCAATTAGCATCTTTGGCTTTTTCAATCGTAACAAACTTATCCATATAAAAAACCGAAACAACGCCACTTATTTCAAAAATACCTTTTGCAAAAGGATCGTCCTGAGCGGAATCTTTTTCGGGGAATTGTCTTGTCTCAGCTTTAAGAAGCCTCTCATTTAAGACAAACTTAAGTGCATGCGGGTTTGGAGTTAAATCAACGTCTTCTACCATTAACATATTATCTCTCCTAATAGTTATTGTAAAAATATGGCTATTATTGATCTACTTCAAGTCCCAAAGGTATATGGTATAAAGGTATATGGTGTAAAAGGATGAAAAATTACTTTTTATTTATAACTTTATACCTCTATACCCTATACCTTATACCAACCAAGCTTTGCGTAAAATATGCTAATAGTATACTTTTACCTTATGGAAAAAATACTTATAGTCTTTACCGGCGGTACATTCTCAATGATGATTGATGAGAAAACCGGCGGCGCAATTCCTTACTTTTCAGGTGAACAGCTTCTTGAAAAAATTCCTCAGGCAAGAAAATTAGCAGAGATTGACTGCTATGATTTCGGGAAATATCCCGGTCCTCATATGACACCTGAACTTATGTTAGATCTTTCCAATAAAATAAAAGAGTTCTTAAAAGAGAATAAGTATAAAGGAATTATTGTAACCCATGGAACTGATACACTTGAAGAGACTGCTTATCTTCTTGATCTTACAATAAAAACTGAAATTCCAATAGTTGTCATAGGTTCAATGAGAAATAGCTCGGAACCTGATTGGGATGGACCAAAAAATCTGACTGATGCTATAAAAATTTGTTTAAATCCAAAAACTAAAAACCTTGGAGTTCTTGTTTGTTTAAATGGGGAAATAAATGCGGCAAGTGAAGTAACAAAAATTTATACAGAAGAAGTCTTTAGTTTCCGTTCACTCGATTTTGGTACACTTGGTTTTGTGAAAGATGGAGATGTGGTTTTAAATCGTTTGCCAAGAAAGCTTGAAATAATTGATACAAATAAAATTGTTTCAAATGTTGATATATTAATTGTATATGCAGGAATGAATGAAAAGTTCTTTAAATTTTCTGCTGATAGCGGAGCTGAAGGAATTGTTGTTGAAGCGCTTGGAGTTGGTAATGTTCCTCCCGCGGCTTTTGAAGGAATAAAATATGCTGTTGAAAAAAATATCCCTGTAGTATTAGTATCAAGATGTCCTGCCGGAGAAACTGAAGATATTTACAGTTATCCCGGTGCAGGTAAATGGCTGCATAGAATTGGAGTCATCTTTGCAGATTATTTAAATGGTCAGAAGGCAAGAATAAAATTAATGCTGGCTCTTGGTGTTACAAAAGATTATAACCGCTTAAAGGAAATGTTCGAAAGTTGAATTTTTGAGGGATTGAAAAGAATTTAACAAAGTCTCATCCCTGAATTCAAAAGATCTACTATATATAGATAGAGACAGGAGTTGAAAACTATTTGTGAAAACTCCATTTTCGTTTAGAATTCTATGTAAATGCAGTAAAATCCATTAAAAAGAGAATAATTCAGACAGTAAGAGTTTCAAGTTCCACTTTATGAACCTCTTTTACAGGCTTACCTAAAAACAACTCCGCAATTTCTTTGAACTTTGTTGGAATATCGCTTACATAAAATTCAGAATAACCTTTGATTTTACTCGCTGAAAGCAAACCATTTTTTTGAAGCTCCTTTTTTACAACTTCAGCAGAAGCGATTCCCGAATCAATTAATTTTACATCAGCACCAACTATTTCCTGTATTACTTCAGATAAAATTGGATAGTGTGTGCATCCAAGAACCAATGTATCAATCTCTTTTTCTCTGAGCTCTGCAAGGTATTCTTCAGCTATTTTGTAAGTTGCCTCATGATGAGTCCATCCTTCCTCAGCAAGAGGAACAAAAAGAGGACAGGCTTTTTCAAAAACTTCTATTGAAGGATCAAGATATTTTAATCTTTTTGAATAGGCTTTGTTGCTTATAGTAGCGTTCGTTCCTATAACTCCTATCCTTTTATTTTTTGTATGTTGAATTGCAGACTTTGAACCGGCACCAATCATCCCGATTACAGGCACATCAAATGTTTTTCTTAGCTCATCAATCGCAACAGATGATGCAGTATTACAGGCAACCACAATAGCTTTAACTTTCTTATTGATAAGAAATCTTGCATCCTGCAGAGAATATTCTATAACAGTTGAATTTGATTTAGAACCATAAGGAACTCTTGCAGTATCCCCGAAATAAATAATATTTTCATTTGGGAGAGTAGATAAAAATCTTTTTACTACTGTAAGTCCGCCTATACCAGAATCAAAAACGCCTATTGGCTTATCTTTAACTATTTCATTCATTTTGATTATTCAATTTAATTTAATGAATAAATTTATCATAATATTAATGTGAAATTCTTATTCTTAAAAAAGAATTATGACAAAATAATTTTTTAATTAATTTAAAGTGAACTAAATATTTTCCTTTTTACCTACAGGTGGAGGATTTATGTTATTGAATGTTGCTAAAGGTTTTTTGCTTTTCGTTTTGCTTTTTACTTTCCCTGCTTCTGCCCAAGATCCCGGTTCACCATATTTCCCTGAAACTGCTAACTGTGCATCTTATGTTCCTTCTGGAGGTTTTACTTTGAATTGGTTAAACCCAACAGGTGTAATATATAATGAAGTTTACCTCAGCTATGATTCTGCGCTCGTAGCTTCAATGGATACTTCTGTTAGAGTTGCTAATGGTTTTCCATCTACTGTGTACAACTCTTTTACTCTGCCTCAACTATATAAAATAACCAGATATTATTGGAGTGTAGTAGAGTATGGAAGCAGTTCAAATACGCCGGGGCCAATATGGAATTTCATAACAAGTCCTGATAACTATACAGAGTATTATGTTAATGATGATTTTAGAAATGGATTAAGCAACTGGACAATCACGGGTACTGGTTGTCATTGGGAGCTTGGTTTCGGAAACACTTACACTTTACCACCCCCTGCTTATGGAAAAGTTTTGAAAGCAGATAATACCCAATGCGCCACAACAGTAAATTCAACGGCAGAATTTGCTCAAATAAATAATCTTGCATTTGCTTATGGAGTCTGGATAGAATTTGATTCAGACTGGCAAGCATATTATTCTAATGATGAGGCAATAGTTGAGTTAAGCACTGATCAGGGAAATTCTTGGGAGATAGTATGGAATAAAGCCGGCGTAAGTGATCGGAATACTCATGTAAATATTGAAATATTTAATGATTGGAACCACCCGGATAATGTACGAATAAGATTTCGGACGATTCAGAATGGAGGTGAAAGCTGGTGGGCAATTGATAACTTTTTAGTAAGGGCATGGTCCGGCGCACTTACACCATGGGTTATCACCAATCTTCATACACAAGTAAACGAAGAAGCCAATGAAGTGTTTTTAACCTGGCAACAGAATTTCGGAGTACCTGGGGTTACTATCTACAGAAAAGAAGGTATTCCGGAAGATAACACTGAATATCAGGAAATCGAACAAATTACTAATGGTTCAACCGGTTATATTGATACCACTGTCGAAGATTCTACAATATATACTTATAAAGTCGGCGAAAATCCCCAGACTACCAACGAAGCTACAGCTTATATATATTCTGTTATCCCTGTCGAGTTAATCAGCTTTACCGCAAATGTAGTTGACCGCAAGGTTAATCTTAACTGGGTTACAGCTACTGAGATTAATAATAAAGGGTTTGAAATTCAAAGATCAAAAGATTACAAAATTGAAAAGTTACAAGATTGGGAAACTATTGGTTTTGTTGAAGGAAAAGGAACTACTACCCAAACTCAAAATTATTCATTCGTTGACAATCCTCCATCGGGAAAATTTTTGTATAGATTAAAGCAGATAGATTACGATGGCGCTTATGAATATTCTTCTGAAATTGAGGCAGAAGTATTTGCCCCTAAAGAATATACTCTACAGCAAAACTTCCCAAATCCATTCAATCCATCAACAACAATCGGTTATACAATCACTGAAAAAGGGAAAGTTTACTTGGCTGTTTATGATATACTGGGAAGAGAGGTTGGAGTTCTGGTAAATGAAGAAAAAGAAGCTGGAGAGTATTCAGCTTTATTTAATTCTTCAGGATTATCATCTGGTATTTATGTATATAAAATTTTAGTTAATGGTTTTATTTCATCAAACAAAATGATCTTAATGAAGTAAACTTTGTAAAGTAAATTATGTAAAACCTCCGAGGTTTAAGAAGCCAGCACAAAATTCAGAACAGTCGTATTTCCAACTTCTGATCTAATATATAAAGCCACTTCTTCGCCCTCATCAGTTTTTTCAAACAGAAATCGTAACAAAAATTTATTATTAATATTTTGAAAATCATTAGTGAATGATTGAATAGTTAAATCATTCAATCATTCATCTCATTCAAGCCTGCTTTTTAATTAATTACCTGCACAGTACTTGCCTGCGGACCTTTCTCTCCTTCCTCTTCAAAAAATCTTACTCCTTTTCCTTCTTTCAGATTATTAAATTCCTCATTCAGCAAACTGTTCTTGTGAAAATAAATTTCTCTTCCATTTATTGTTCTTAAAAACCCATATCCTTCATCAGGATATATTTTTGATATTATTGCTCTTACTTCCTGTTCAGGATGAGTTTTTGTTTCTCTTCTTTGAATTTCAGAAAGTTTTTGAAGCTGTTTACGCGCGGCACTGAATGCATCTCTTATAATTGTTGTTAAAGAATCATGCATATCATTTTTGCCGGGCTCTTTACTTATTACAATTTCATGTCCCGGTGGGACGGTAAGATTTATTCTTATTCGATACTGGCTGCCTGTTTTAACATAGTTGTGAGGTTTTTCAACTGCAATCCTGCAGCCTGTGATATGATCACAAACTTGTTCAAGCTTTTTAGCTTTATCTCTGATTAAATTTTCAATTGCTTCTGTTTTGGGAACATCACGAAAAGAAATTTCCAAAGGCATCTGCATAACCTTCCTCCTAAATAGAAATGTTAGTTATTTCACTTATTGGGATTTATCCCTTTATATTAATATTAAAAATAAATTTTATTTCAAACACAATTATTTAAAATGTGATTTAGGAATGGTATCTAAAAATCATTCAACTTTATAAAAGCTGGTTTATTGTACTGGTAAGCTCTGTTATGATAAGCTCATAGTCATTTTGTGAAACTTTTTTCCCATTCCTGTCAAGCACATAAAATGAGTCAACGATATCATCTCCTTTAGTGGAGATTTTTGCAAAATAAATTATTAGTCCAAGTTCGTTCATCTTTTTAGTTACCTGGTAAAGAAACCCAAGCCTGTCTGGTGAAAAGACATCAATAATTGTATACTTCTCATGATCTTCAAAAGCGATTTTTATTTTCCCGGATCTTTTGAAAAATTTGTTTTCAATTCTCCACCACCGGCTCTTCATCTTTGCAAATTCCTGGTTCAGCTCAAGCGGCCCGGAAATTACAGAGAACAAGTCATTCTTTATTTTCAGATATCTTTCAGGTTCAATCTTTTTATGGGTTCTGAAATCTGTAACATTAAAAGTATCTATAACAATACCATCTTTTCTTGTAAATATTTTTGCGTCGTGAATATTTGCATCATTAATGGAAAGAACTCCGCAAAGTTTTGAAAGAAGAGAAGGGAAATCTTTTGTGATTACAGTTATATTTGTAAAGTTCGGCAATTCATTAAACAAAGTGGAAATCTTCACACCTTTTTGAATCTCCTCAATATGTCTTGCTATTTCTTCTTCAGAAAAATGATGAGCATAAGCAATATCATTTATTGAATCAATATGTTCCTGAACGTGAGATTCCGAAATAAACTCAGAATGTTTTGTAACTTCTTTGGGAACAACATAAGTGCTGCTCATTAAAAGCTCCTCGCCGGTTATCTGCTCTTCAAGCATTGCTTTTGATTTTAAGTATAACTCTGAAAGAAGCTCACTTTTCCAGGATGTCCAAACAGCAGGATTAACTGCAGACAGATCAGCATAAGTAACAAGGTAAAGGTAATTAAGGTTTTGAACAGAGCTGAATTTTGATGTGAAGTTATTAAGAGTTTCAGGGTCATTTAAGTTTCTTCTGAAAGCAACCTGTTCCATCATAAGGTGATTTTTCACTAAGAAAGTAACCTGTTCAATCTCATCTTCGCTGTATCCAAGCCGGTGCATAACGGAGGAAGCCATTTCAGAACCGATTATTTCATGCCCCGAAACATTAATAGGTTTTGCAATATCATGGAAAAGGAGAGCAAGAAAAAGAATTTCCCTGTCTTTAAGATTATTATAAATTTTCCCCAATGTTGAAGTATCCTTTTCCAGCTTCTCAATATTTTGTATTGTTACAAGTGTATGTTCATCTGCTGTATAGCAGTGATAAACACCATGCTGAAGAAATCCAACAAGGTCTTTAAATTCAGGCATAAAAGCCGAAAGCACTCCAAGTTCATTCATTACATGTAAAGTGTTTCCAACATTCCTTTGAAGCTTTAAAATTTCTCTGAAGAAAACGGAAGATTCGGCTTCAGGATTTTTTTCATTTCTGTACCTGTCGGCAGTTTCAATTATCATTGAACGAAGATTATCATCGAAGTGAGCGTTGTTAAGACCTCTGTAATAAAAAGAACGAAGCACATCTGATAATGAAAGAGGAGCTTTACCATAATAGTAAATGGTTTTTCCTTTTAATGAAAAATCCTCATCCAGCTCAATTGAAAGTGAATCAGGTAAGGGATTTAAAAATTCTTCACGGAATTTTCTGGAGATGGATTTTGAAAACCTGTTTATTGCAGTTGCTGCAGAAAAATATTTCTGCATTAAAACAGAAAGAGAATTCCCGTGACTATCATATAATTCTGATATTTTTGTCTGCGCATTAAACTCAAGCCTGTCATTCTTTTGATTGGAAAATATATGAAGCAGATTTCTTAAAGAGATAATAAAATCATAACTCTTAAAAAGTGTCTCACATTCTTTTGCAGAGGCATAACCACTTTCTTTCATCTGGTTTATAAAAATCTCAGCTTGAGTACTTTCATTCTGTTTGTTAAGGAGGGTTTTATCTTTAAGGATATACATCCATTCAATTGTCTGGAAGTCTCTTAATCCGCCAGCAGAAAGTTTAACGTTCGGTTCAAGCATTTTAGGTGTGCTGCCATATTTTTCATATCTTTTTTCGGTATCTTCAAAAAGTTTCTCAAACAGATATGTTTTTATATCATCTGTTATTAAAGCAAAAAGAAGTTCATTCCATTTTTTATAGATTTTTTCTGAACCTAAAAGAAATCGTGTTTCTATAAACTGCGTGAATGTGTGAAGATCATCTTCAAGATATTTTGCAAGATCAGCATAATCTCTTACTGTATGAGAAACTTCAATTCCATAATCCCACAGTTTTGTAATAATTCCGGAAATATCCGATTCATTTCCATCAACAGTTTCCGTAATAAACATTAAATCAATATCTGAATAGGGAGAAAGTTCTCTGCGGCTGAAACTTCCTGCAGAAGCAAGAGCGAAATTATACTTATTATTTGGTGTAACTGAACGTATGAATTCCTCAACAAGCAGGCTGTACTCCATGCTGAACTTCAGATCATCCTTATGTTTCAGAACATTCTGAAAGAGGTGATCTCTTCTCTTAGTAAATTCTTCTTTTGTGTTTATTGAAACTGTCATATCATTCTTCTTCGGTTAAAAATCCTTCCTTTACATATTCTGCTTCAATCACAGAAGATATACCACCACGGGCATTGAACTCCGCAGTGATTAGCATATAACGCGGCTTGCAAACATTAACCAAATCTTCTAATATCATATTCGTTACGCTTTCATAAAAGATACCATCATTCCTGTAAGAGTTAAGGTAAAATTTCAGGGATTTCAATTCAATGCAGAGTTCATCGGGAATATATTCAATTGTTATTTCACCAAAATCAGGCTGCCCGGTTTTAGGACAAACAGAAGTAAATTCAGGTGCAGTGTGAATTATATTATAATCCCTGTCAGGATAAGCATTATTAAAAACTTCAAGTAACTTTTTGTTCGCCATCTTGCTCTCGCTTTTTAGGTATAAAGGTATAGGGTATATGGTATAAGGTTTTTTTAATACTTTAAGGAATAATGAAAGTTTCCTTTATACCTATTCCTAAAGATATAAAGGAATAGGGTCTTTGATATATGGGTTTTTCTAATATCTCAAAGGCTCTTAAAAATTTCCTTTATACCCTATACTTTATACCCTATACCTATACTTTTTGTAAGACATAATTTGGTTTTACTTTATACTCTAAAGGATCTTCAATTCCTGCTTTCTGAAAACCACGTAATCTTAAAGCGCAGCTATCACAAACTCCACAAGCTGTTTCTTCATCTTTATAGCAGGACCATGTAAGATGAAAGGGTGCGTTAAGTTCTATCCCTTTTTTTACAATTTCTTCTTTTGAAAAATGAATAACAGGAGTAATAATCCTGATTCTAGTCTCAGGTTTTGTTCCAAGATCAACCATTTTTTCAAACGCAGAAAAATACTCAGGTCTGCAATCCGGATAACCCGATGAATCCTCATAAACAGCCCCGATAAAAATCGCTTCCGCATTAATAACTTCTGCCCAGCTTACACAAGCCGAAAGAATATTTGAATTCCTGAAAGGAACATAAGAGCTTGGAATTTCTTTGTTGGAAAGATCGGCTTTCATCACTTCAATATTTTTATCAGTTAAAGAAGAACCGCCTATTTCAACAAGATAATTAAAATCAACGACAAGTTTTTTCTTTATTCCAAAGTAATCAGCAACATCATTAAAAGCTTTCAACTCCCGTTTAAGAGTTCTCTGCCCATAGTTAGCGTGAAAAGCAAAAAGCTCATACTCCTGCTTAGCAATTGCCACAGTAACACAGCTATCCATTCCTCCGCTTAAAGCAATTACCGCTTTTTTCATTATTTTTCTAATAAAAAGTTTATTAAAGATAAGGAAATCGCTTTAGACAAAGAAGAGAAAATACTGTGGGAAATGAAAGATGAATTTTTTGAAAATTATAGTTTTTTTAACGGATTAGTAAATAAAAAACCCTCTGCCAGTTTATGACAGAGAGTTTTTATAAGGATAACAATCTTATTCAAAAATATATCTTAAGCCAACCTGTACCTGGTATCTTGAAAGCAATCCCGGGTCATCAATAAATGTTTTTTTAGTTTCAGGATTGAAATTAAATACAGGCGCACCATTTGAATCAAACCTTACAAGTTCAAGAGGTGATGTTGCTGAAGATGTAGCAACTTGCCTTACGCCCCAATCTGAGTTTAGCAGGTTCGGCACATTAAGTACATCAACGCTTAACTGGAATGTATGCTTCTGCCCTGATAAGAATATGTTAAAATCCTGGAGAACCCGGAGATCAATATTAACAAACCAGGGATTAACATCACCGAATCTTTCTGCAATCTTGCCCCTGTTTTCTTTTAAATAATTATCCTGTTCTATAAACGCATTGAAAACTTCCCATTGTTGAGCAGGAGTTGTAATTACATTTCCACCGCCATCAGTTATAGGATCAAAAATAATTTCACCTGAGTTTGCCGGAATATATATCAGATCATTTGCTCCACTGCCGTCGCCGTTAACATCTCCGGAGTAAACAAATGAATACCTGTTTCCTCCCGCACCGGCAAACCTGTTTCCTTCTGCAATTTCAATAAACAATCCAAAACTGGTAGCAAAATTTTCAGACCATTCGCTGCGGTAGGTAGCTCCGCCAATTATTCTGTGCCTGTTGCCAAATTCAGAAAAGCTTACAACAGGTTTATTCGGATCGCCCTGCACAGGGTTTTCAGCAAATAACACAGAAGCAATCTCAGTTGATTTTAGGGTGTTTCTTGCCTGGAGGAAAGTATATGATAAAGTTGTATTTAAACTTTGTTCAAATTGTTTGCGGAACTGAGCTGATACCGTAAAGTTATAACCTTCATCCGTATTATCAATAACATAAATACCGGCGCCCTCTCCGGGATAAGCGGCATTTAATTCATTATTTCCTGCACCCCCATAATAAGGTCTTCCATCTGGTAATGTTCGTACAGGCGTAACAAGGTCTGCATTTCTTACAAAGACTGCATTAATATCTTTTCCATAAATTATTTCAATAGTTCCAAGTACATCCCAGGGGAGTTTATGGTCAAGCGCTAAGTTGGTTGTCCAAACCTGAGGCCATTTGAAATCAGGATCCATTGCATTTAGATCAAATGACTGTGCTAAAGTTGAATTATCCTGTGTTGGTATTTGCGGACCTGTTGGGTAAAGATTTGGGTTTGCACCAGGATTAGAGATTACGTTTCCGATCCATACAAAAGGAATTCGTCCGGTAAAAATTCCTGTACCCCCTCTTAGTTGTGTAGTACGGTCTTCTGTTAATGCCAGATTAAATCCAACTCTTGGTGAAAAAAGTGGTGAAGCATCAGGAAGTTTACTTTGATCAACAGATTCAGGATTGTCGTTTTCATCCAAAGCTGTTAGTCCTCTTGAAAATGGATTATCAACTGGTTCGGTTATATAAATTGGAATATCTACGCGTAAACCGAAGGTTAAGTTGAACATTTCTGAAATCAGGAATTCATCCTGGGCATAGAATGCAAGCTGACCTACATCAATAAATTCACCCTTAAAAGGTCCGGTTCCTATCATAGCGTTAAAATCAATAAAGTTCGAGTCGCCCGGAGTGGTTTTTGTAAAGAATTCATCAAGAGAAGAAAATGTAGTTCCAATACTTGTTGGCGGGGCAGGAAGGAAGAAAACTCCATGCCTGAAAATATTGAACGAGTTGAAGAAAGAAAATTTTTCAAAAGTTCCGCCAACAGTAATTACATGTTTGCCAATGAAATAACTGAAGTTATTTGTGAACTGCCAGACATCCTGATCTAATATATTATGTATGGAGAAAGGTTCGTGACCAACAGTTGTATAGGTTACTCCGTTTTCAGCAATATCGATAGTCGGGAAAGGTGAGCTGAAAGGATTTCTGAAATCTCTGAACCGGTTGTAGCTAACGAATAACCTGTTTGCAAAATCTGTATAGTTGCTGTTTATCTCCGTTGCAAAAGAATTTAATTTATTATTTATCTGGTAACCTGAATTTTTAAAAGGGAGACTATTTTCATTAGGTCCGCGTCCGGAACCGCCGGGACTTAATACAAACGGGTGAGGAGGAAGATCGCGGTTTGCATTTAAAAAATTATAACGAAATGAAAAACGATTATTATCATTAACATTCCAGTCTAACTTAACAATAAATTTTTCATTATTTGTTTCATGAATAAATCCCTGGTAAGGGCCGGGATCGTAACCGTAAACATCAATCATCCTGTTTCTGATCGAATCCATTATTGCCGCCCGGACTCTTGAAATCCCGAATTCTGAGAGACCGGTGGCGCTCGCAACAAAATTAGTTCCCGGGTCATCCCGGCGTTCAATTTCACCATTTATAAAAAGAAACAACTTATTTTTTACTAAAGGACCGCTTACGGCAAACCCTGATTGATTAAATGAAAGATCCGGATTAGCAATTACCTCATTACCCCTTACTTTATTACCGATAAAGCTTTCATTCCGTATAAAAGAATATAAAGTGACTCTGTAATTATTTGTTCCGCTTTTTGTAACTGTATTAATCCCGGCACCGGTGAAACCACCCTCGCGAACATCATAAGGGGCAATTGATACTTTAATCTGTTCAACTGCATCGAAAGGAACAGGTTCTGAATTAGTTTGGCCGCCAGGTGCAGGGTCATCGAGACCAAAAGGATTATTGAAATAAGAACCATCGACAGATATATTATTATACAGCCAGTTTTTCCCACCAAAGCTGTAATTGCCATCGCTTCGCGGATCAAGTCTTATTAGATCTCGTGTACTTCTTTTAACAGATGGAAGTGTCATAACCTGCATTGGGTCTATAAAAGTTACTGCACCTGTTCTTGAGCTGTTTAATACTTCATCTTCTTCTGACGTAACAACCACTTCTCCAAGTTGCAGAGATTCACTACTTAAAACAAAATCAAGTCTTACATTTTGTCCTAGATTTAGGAAAACACCTTCCTGCTTTTGTGTAATATAACCTACAAAAGAAACAGTAATGGTATAAGGCCCTCCTATCTTCATATTGGGAATATTGAAGAGACCATTTTCCCTGGTTGAAGCCCCAAATTGAGTTCCTGTAGGTATATGAATAACAATAACATTGGCGTTTGGCAGGTATTCTCCCCCGGTACTACTAACATACCCGCTTATAGACGCTGTTGTAACACCTTGTGAATATATTGGAGTGATATAAATGAAGAAGAAAAGGAAGGAAACATAAGTAAATAATTTTAGCATGCTACCTCCGGTTTTATAGATTAGTGATTTAAACTTGAAACAAACCCAGTTTAATATAACAATTAAAATTTAATTAAAAAAAATTCTTGGTAGTGTCCTAATCTTGAGAAGAGTTAAAGAAATAAAGAATCTAAAAAACAACAAGAGATGTTTAATTAATTTTTTCTTCCTTCAAGTAAATAAATCTAATTGCTAATAAAAAACTAACTGCCGATGAAAAGATAAAAGGAACTGACGAACCAAATTTATCCCACAGTAATCCTGCTAAAAAAGAACCGGACATAATTGCAAGACTTGTAGTCATAGTTAAAATTCCAATTGCTTTACCGCGATGTTCATCGGGAATTAAATCTGTTACCCAGGCTTTTGCTATTCCTTCTGTTGAGGCAGCATAAATTCCATACAAAGCAAATAAGATAAAAGTAATAATAAAATTTTCACTTACGGCAAACCCAAGATAAACTATGGAATAAATAATTAAACCAATTATGTAAATATTTTTCTTTCCAAACCTGTCTGAGAATTTTCCAATAGGATAGGAAGTAAAAGCATAAACAAGATTGTAAAAAACATAACCAATTATTGCGATTGAAACAGAATTACTTATTTGCTGTGATTTTAAAATCAGGAAAACATCACTGCTGTTTACAAGCGCAAATAAGGTTAAAAGAATTACAAGCTGTTTAAAAGTTTTTGGAGCTTCTTTAAAGAATTGAAAAAGCTTCTTCTCTTCTCTTTTAGATTTTACAATTACATTGTCCTTTATGGTTAATGAAAAAAACAACAGCAATGATTGAAGGAATAAATGCAATCAAAAAAATTAATTGGTAATCATCTGAGTAAATATTTAACAAAAGAAGAGCAATCAAAGGACCTATTGCTGCCCCAAGAGTATCCATTCCCCTGTGAAATCCAAATATAGCACCGGTATTCTTCTCAGAATAACTTGCAATCAAAGCATCTCTTGGTGCGGTTCTTACTCCTTTACCAATTCTATCGGTTGCTCTTGCTGCTGCTACAACAGGGATAGAGGAAAAAAGTCCAGGGAGAGGTTTGGAAACTGCCGAGAGAACATATCCAATTACTACAAAGATTGATCGTTTCCTAAGTTTATCTGAAAGATTTCCTGAATAACCTTTTAAAATTCCCGAAGTGAATTCAGCAATTCCTTCAATCAATCCAACTACTGCCATTGATGATCCTAAAACCACAGTTAAAAAAATCGGCGTAACCGGGTAAAGCATTTCACTGGCTATATCTGTAAAGAGGCTTACAAAGCCAAGAAGAACTACCTGCCGTGGAATCTTATTGATCTGCATAAACAATTATTATTTGAAATTGAAAATAATTCTAATCTCTCATACTTGCACTCTTGTATAAAGGTATATAGGTGTATATCTCTTTGTTATAAATTTTGTGTAAAATGGTAAATAACAAATGGATTGTTATTAACATTGAACTCCGCTGGAGTTCATAAAATTGTTTCTTTTCCACAATCTACAAACATATAACTCCTAACGGAGTTAAGTCTGATTATCAAAAAAAGTTGAGCAACTCCAGAGGAGTTGAATGTTTGTAGAAAAAAGAAAAATGAAAACTTCAGTACTCCGTCCGGAGTACAATGTTAGATATCCCCCTTTATACCTTATACCTAATGACTGCTCTTTGCCCAATACACTTTTGTTTACTAATTTTGATTTATAAATAAAACATTTAATGGAGCGCTTATGCGTAAAAAAATAATTGCTGGAAACTGGAAAATGAATAATGATTTATCAGAATCTCAAAATCTAATAACAAGATTAACAAGCGGTTTATCCAATCTAAAAATCAATTGCGATGTTATTATATGTCCTCCTTATACTTCGCTAAGTGAAGCAAATACGCTTATTAAAAACACTGCTATTAAGCTTGGTGCACAGAATGTTTATTATGAAGATAACGGTGCTTACACTGGTGAAATTTCACCTTTAATGCTTAAAAGTGTTGGATGTGAATATGTAATAATTGGTCATTCCGAGCGGAGGACAATCTTTAAAGAATCAAACGAAATGATAAACAAAAAAATTAAAAAATCTCTTGAGCATAGTTTAAAAGTAATTTTTTGTGTTGGAGAAACTCTTGAAGAGCGTGAAAAAAATATTACTAATGATGTTATTAAAAAACAGGTGATGGAAGGATTACAGGATATTTCTGAAAAAGATATTGCAAACATAATTATTGCTTATGAGCCGGTTTGGGCAATCGGCACAGGAAGAAATGCAACACCTCAGCAAGCACAGGATGTTCATCTTTTTATAAGAAAGTTAATTGAAGATAAATATTCCTCCAGTACTGCTGATAATCTGACAATCCAATATGGTGGAAGTGTAAAGCCCGATAACGCAAAAGATCTTCTTTCACAACCAGATATTGATGGTGCATTGGCTGGAGGAGCTTGCTTAAAGGCTGAATCTTTTATAGAGATTATTAAAGCTACGTGATCGTTATTAGCGATTGATTGAATGGCTGAATGACTGAATGATTGAATGTAAATAATAATTAAACATTCATCCAATCAAAACATTCAACCATTCATTTTTTGGTTGCCAGCTTCGCCCGTTAAGAATGTATGTATGTTTATTTATTGCCTTTCTCTTGAACTTGATCTTGAACTTACACTCATTTATCATTGCATTGCCCTCATTCCGTTAGTATATTTGTAAGTTTAGTTTTATAAACTTAGGATACTCGATACCGGATGGGATTTCCCAAAATAATCTACTCTTTTATAATATTTCTTCTCTTTTTTATCTCTAAAATCTCTTTTTCTCAAATCATTTTTAAAGAATTACCGGACTATCAGCTTAATTTATCTGATTCCTCTTTTTTTGGTTTAAGTGAAACAAGAGCCATTATCCCTCTTAATGGAAAATGGGTAGTATATTCTGCTAAAGATGAAGAGCCAAAGAAAGCTGCTGTTAATGTGCCATCAATCTTTAAAGGCAATGCCGAATTGATTTTTGAAAAAACTTTCAATCTTACGCAAAAACAGATTAGAGAAAAAAAGATAAAGCTTTACTTTTTAGGATTGAATTACCTTGCTGATATTATTGTAAACGGTGTAGTAATATACAGGCACAGAGGAGGCGAATATCCTTTTATTGTTGAAATCCCAGGAGATATTTTACGTACAGAAAAGAATAATTTAATATCAGTTAAGCTCTTCTATAATCCTGATCCGGAAAATACAGTTCCACTTAAACAGAGGTTCCTTTTCCCAGGCAGCTATGGAGGAATAATAAGAGATGTGTATCTCTATCTTGAACCAAATATTTCAATATCGGATTTTGATTTTTCTTTCGGCAGGGAGTCTAAATCAAACAGGCTTCAGTTGAATATCACCGAACAGGTTTCAAATAAAGAGTTTAAACGAATTCCTGATACTCTTGCTGTTAAAAATAACTTTGAAATTTCAATTAGTATTTACAATCCTGATCAGACTCTTACTGCCCAAAGTAAAACACCACAATTTGAATTAAAAAAAAATGAAGAGAAACAGCTTAAGCAAACACTTGAAATCTCAAACCCGGTAATTTGGTCCCCGGGTTTTCCTCAGCTTTATACTCTTGAAATTTCTTTATCACTAAACGGAGTATTAATAGATAAAGTAAAGAAGGAATTTCCTGTTTACTTTTTATCATCTTCTTTTGATGATCTTGAACTTAACGGGCAGCCATTTTCTTTTAATGGAGTCACTTATATTCCATCATTTGGTGAGTTTGGCAATCTTGCTTCGTTCAAACAGATGGAAGATGATATAAAGCTTATTGCACAAACTGGTTTCAATAGCGTACGTTTTGCAAAATCGGTTCCGCATCCATATTATCTCAGGCTTTGTGAAAAGTATGGCCTTTTAACATTTTTAGAAATACCACTTAATTATGTTCCTGCCGCTATTTCTTCAGAGCCGGATTTCATTACAAGAAGTAAAAACTATCTTACAGAATTTATTAAAGGCTATTCGGAGTTCGGTAGATTTGCCGCTATAGGTCTGGGCAGCTCTTATCTTGCTAATCTTAAAGAACATCAAAACTTAATTAATGAATTGGGAAGTTCTATCCCTAAAGATAAAGGTTTATTAGGCTATGCTTCTTTTGTGGGAGTAAATCAGGAAAAAATTAATAATCTTGATTTGTATGGAGTTGAAATAACAGGCAATTCATTTAATGATGACACTAGTAGTCTGAGCGCTATGATTAATGAATTAGGTAAGGGGAAAGTTTTTATAAGTTCAGTTACCTACTTCGTTAACTCAGGAAATTCAAACGGGTATTCCAATGAGAATACTTATGAGGCACAGGCAAAATATTTTGAAGATTTTCTTAATACATTTTCAGAAGGAAAAACCTCCGGGTATTTTATTAACTCAATGTTTAATTACCGAGGTGATTATTCTTCTCTTATATCGGGATATAATGAGGACAATGTTTATAATATTGGCTTAGTAAGTGAAGACAGGGGCACTGCTTTTTTAAGTCAGAAAGTTATTAAATCAAAACTGCAAAATGCTGAGAGAGTCACTATCCCTATCGGGACAAAAAATGACGGCTCGCCAATGGTATTCATTGTTGTTGGTCTTGCACTCGCTTTAATTATTGGTGTTTTGGTAAATTCCGGAAGAAAATTCAGAGAAGATGCATCACGGGCTTTGCTTCGTCCGTACAATTTTTTTGCAGATGTAAGAGACCAGAGAATAATGTCCAGTTATCATAGTACTGTAATGGCAATTGTGCTGGCAATTGTAATGGCTCTTATTTTAAGCTCCCTTCTTTATTATTTAAAAGATAATATCGTCTTTGAAAAGCTATTGCTTTCTTTCGGAAGCATTTCATTGATATCCACAGTAAGTTATCTTGCATGGAATCCATTTAGCGGAATAGTATGGTTATCAATAGCTTTTATTGCATTAATAATTTTATTAGTGATCGTAATAAAATTTGCGTCTTTATTTGTAAAGAACAGGGTTTATCTAAGCGGTATTTATTTTAGTGTTGTTTGGGCTTTGCTGCCTCTTGTTCTTCTTATCCCTGTAGGAATAATTCTATACCGCGCTCTTGCTGCTGAAGCTGTAAATACATACGTTTATTTAGGTTTCGTTCTTTTTGCTGTCTGGATTTTTAATCGCCTGATGAAAGGAATTTATGTTATTTTCGATATCAATCCCGGTCGTGTTTATTTCTATAGCATTGTAATAGTTTTAGTATTAATAAGTGGTGTTGTTCTATACTACGAAATAAAAAATTCCTTTATTGATTACCTTCTGCTGACATTTAAACAATATAATATTAGTGACCTGCTGTAATGTATTTATCAAAGCTTGAAATATTTGGTTTTAAATCTTTTGCTCAGAAAACTAATGTAATTTTTAATGAAGGTATAACCTCGATTGTTGGACCAAACGGCTGCGGAAAAACAAATATTGTTGATGCTATAAGATGGTGTTTGGGTGAGCAAAGAAGCTCTGCATTAAGAAGTGATAAGATGGAGAATGTTATCTTTAATGGCACCGCTACTAAAAAACCAATGGGAATGTCCGAGGTTTCTCTCACAATTCAGAATACCAAAGGAATTCTTCCAACCGATTATTCTGAAGTTACTATCACAAGAAGAATTTTCAGGTCGGGTGAAAGCGAATATCTTCTTAACAAAAATATCTGCCGGTTAAAAGACATTACAAATCTTTTTATGGATACCGGCATCGGTGCAAACGCCTACTCTGTTATTGAACTGAAGATGGTTGAAACAATTCTCAGCAACAAAGCAGATGAACGCAGAGTGATGTTTGAAGAAGCAGCAGGTGTTAATAAATATAAGCTGAGAAGAAGACTTGCATTAAGAAAGCTTGAAGAGGTTAAAGGAGATCTTACAAGGGTAAATGATATTGTTACCGAAGTTGAGAAGAAAGTAAACTCGCTTGAACGCCAGGCTAAAAGAGCTGATAAGTATAACAAGCTCTCACTTACTTTAAGAGAACAGGAACTTGATCTTGCTGAACGTGAATTAGCTTTATTTAACAGGGAGAAGGTTGAAAGTAAAAACAAAAAGGAAGAAAACTTTAAGGTTAAAATAAACCTTGAATCTCAGCTTTCCGAACTTGAAGATAAAATTAAAGATGTTAAACAAAACCTTGCTAATGCTGAATCCAGGTTGAAGATAAAGAGAGATGAAGTTACTGCACAGAGAGATGAGATTTATAACCAGCAGAGAAAGATTTCTGTCGAGTTAGAAAAGAAAAGATCTCTTGAGGAGAATGTTGAAAGATATAAACAGGAACTGGAAGAACTTAAAGCTCAGCTCGCAGAATCTGAAAAAATAATAAGTGAAGGTTCCCTTTCGATACAGGATTTTGAAAAGAGTATTATTACTAAAACTTCTGAAAAGCTTGGTTTAGAAAAAGAGGTAACTAATTCGAAATCCAGGCTTGAAGAAAAAAGAAATGAGGTTAAAGTAGAAAACCAACTTCTTGTTGAGCATGTTAAAGAAATAACTAATAAAGAGAATGAGCTGGCAAATCTTCAGAAGCAGATTGAATTAAGAAATGCTGCTATTACCAAAGCAAACGAAAAGATACAATCATATACAAATAATATTGCCAAGACCGTTGGTTTTATTAGTGAGCTGAATGATGAAAAATCAAAAACAGAAGAGGCACTTGTTGAAGCTGAAGCCGAATACTCAAGGAAGCAGAAAGAGAAAGAGGAACTTGAAAAAGAACTGAGTCAATTAAAAGAAAAAGAACTTGAGATAAAAACTGTAATTAATGGTTTGATAGATAAAATAAGTTTTATACAGACTCTTATTGATAGCCTTGAGGGTGTTTCCAAAGGTGCTAAAGCTTTGCTTGAGAACAGTGAGTGGACAAGCAAAGAAAAAACTCTTCTCGCTTATGCAGGCAATACTTCAGAAGAATTTCGCTTCGCAATTGAAGCTGCACTCAAAAATAATCTTAATAATATTCTTATTGATTCAATTGAAGAGCTTAAAAAGGGAATTAAATATCTTAAAGAAAAAAATATTGGCAAAGCGGGTTTTTATCTTACTGGTATAAGCGAAAAAGAAAATAAGGGCTTCCTGTACAATCTTCAGAATATTTTCATTAAAAGAAAAAGCAGATTTCTATCTAAAGAAAAAGGTTTTCTAAGCTGGGCAAAAGATTCAGTAAAGTCAGAACCGAAGTGGGAAGCTTTCTTTGATAAGATTTTAAATAACATAGCTATTGTTGATTCACTTGATACGGCCTTCAGGTTAGGAGAAAAATATAAAGGATTTAATTTCACTACTCTAAATGGTGATTACCTTCAAAGCTCTGGTGTAATTGAAGGGGGTTCACTTCCAAAAGCAGATGATTCTATCTTTGGCAGAAAACAATATCTCGAAAAGATTAAAACCGAACTTCCGGTTCATGAAAAAGAGCTTGAGCAGCTCCAGGAAAAAATTATTAATACTGAAGAAAAAATTAACAGCATTGATCTTAAAGTTCTTTCAGACCAAGGGAGAATGCTGGTTAATGATCTTGCCAATATTGAAAAACAGATTGCCCAGTTTGAGTTTGAAAAGAAGAGAGCAAATGATGAGATAGAAAAAACCAGACAGGAGATTAAAGATTTTGCCGGTGAATCAAACGGGATTGATAATGAAAGGATAAAGCTTGAGGATCTTGTTAATTCTATGAGAATGAGGATGAAACAAGAAGAGAAGAAAAGGGAATTTCTTGAAGCTGAGTTCAATTCTTTTGAAGAAGAATTTAACCGGAAAGTTTCTGAGCTAAATAATCTTAACCTTGAGCTTGAAAGACTCGGCGGTGAAAAAAGAAATACTGGAAATTCGGTTCAAAGAGCAAAAGAAAGCATTGATAATACTCAAAAAACAATTGCAAGAAGAGAAACTGATATTGAATATTCTTCTAAGGAAGTTACTTCTTTGAATGAAACTTTAAAAGCAGATGAATTATTTCTAAATGATCTTGAAGAGAAAAAGGAATTTCTTTTAGTTGAAGAAGAAAAAATTGAATCAGAATACAGTGAAATAAAATCAAAGATAAATGATATTGAATTGGAACAAGACCGGTTAAGAAAAGAAAGAGAAAGAGTTCTGGAGGAGATTCATCATTCAGAAATGAAATTGAACGAACTTTCATTAAAGATGGAGAACCTGAAAGAACATATAAAGGAATCTTACTCACTTTTGCTTGAGCAAAAAGTATTTGGTGATCTTGATACATTTGATTTTGTACAGAGAACAGAAGAAGTAAATGGGTTAAAGCAGCATATTAAAAATCTAGGTCCGATAAATCTTCTTGCATACTCTGAGTATGAAGAAGAAAAACAACGGTTCGATTTCTTATCTAATCAGAGAAATGATCTTCTTGAATCTGAAAGAGATATTGTTAAAACAATTGAAGAGATAAATATAACTGCACAAACTTTGTTTATGGATACTTTCGAAAAGATAAGGGAGAATTTCATAAATATTTTCCGAAGCTTGTTTAATCCCGGCGATGAGGCTGATCTTAAGTTTGAAGAACCTGCCACAGGTGTAGTTGATCCTCTTGAAGCTAAAATAGAAATTATTGCAAAGCCAAAAGGAAAAAGACCAACTTCTATCGATCTTCTTTCCGGTGGCGAAAAAACTTTAACAGCAATTGCACTTCTGTTTGCAATTTACCTTGTTAAACCAAGTCCATTTTGTATCCTTGATGAAATTGATGCCCCGCTTGATGATGCAAACATTGACAGGTTCACAAAAATAATTAAAGACTTCAGCAAGGATACACAGTTCGTAGTTGTAACCCACAATAAACGAACGATGGAAGCTGCCGATACTTTATACGGAGTAACTATGCAGGAGGAAGGTGTTTCAAAACTTGTTGCGGTAAGATTTAATGAAAATTTTAGTTTTGTTTCGCAGCAAATCTAAAAAATGAAAAAAGAGTTTAAAATATTTATTGACTTTGACGGAACCATAACCACTACTGATGTTGGTGAAAACATTTTTCTGAAATTCGGTAATGAAAGTAAAGTAAAAAAAATAATTGAAGACCTGCTGACAGAAAAAATATCTTCAAAGGAATGCTGGATTTCACTTTGTGAATCTGTTCATCAGATAAATAAAAATGAATTAGACAGCTTTATTGATGAAATAAAAATTGATCCTGGCTTTAAAGATTTCATTAGCTTTTGCAAGAAGAATGAGTTAGTTCATTTTATTCTAAGCGATGGATTTGATTATTATATAGAGAGAATATTAAAAAGAGAAAATCTTGATGATATAAAATATTATTCCAACAAGCTGCAGATCATTAACAATAAATTAATTCCTTCTTTTCCTCATCATGATATTGATTTTCCCAGTTCAGCAAATTGTAAAAGAAATCATATAATCAACAACAGCGGTGATGAAGAATTTACAGTTTTTATCGGCGATGGTAATTCTGATAAATATACAGTTCATTATTGTGATTTTATTTTTGCAAAAGAAGATCTCTTAAAATATTGTGAGAAAGAAAGGATCTCTTATTTCCCTTTTAAGAATTTTATTGATGTGCAGCATATAATGACGAAACTTCTTTCCAAAAAGAGATTAAAGAAAAGACACCAGGCTGAACTTAAGCGCAGGGAAGTGTATATGTCCGAGTAATTGGTAATTAGTCATTGGTAATTAGTCATTGGTAATTAGTCATTGGTAATTAGTCATTGGTAATTAGT
>CAZEWJ010000001.1:195594-229645 GCA_964515875.1 uncultured Ignavibacteriaceae bacterium
CATTTATTCAACTAATGATGTAGTTAAAATTGCAGATCAATAAATGTAATATTCCAAATAATTATTAAGGAGGCTGCAATGTTAAAATTAGAAGAACTTGAAGTTTATCAATTATCAATGGATTTGTCTGATGAAATCTGGAATTTAGTAATAGGTTGGAATTCATTTGAAAAATATACAATAGGAACTCAGTTTGTTAAAAGCTGCAGATTCAATATCAGCCAATATTGCTGAAGGATATGGGAGATATTTTTTTAATGAAAATAAGCAGTTTTGCTATTACAGTAGAGGCTCTTTAACTGAAAGCAAAACCTGGCTGACAAAAGCTCATAAAAGAAATCTTATTAATGTAGAAACATTTAAAGATTTAAGTTATCAATTGGATAAAAATCATTTAAAATTAAATGCTTATATAAAATCAATCGAAAAACAAAAACATATTAAATGATAGTTAAACTAGATTAAAGTTACGTATTAACAATTACTAATGACCAATTACTAATGACCAATGACCAATTACTAATGACTATTTACGAATGACCAGCACCGCTTCAATATTATTTAAATACCGCAGCTATACTCCAATACCATTTGTTATTGTAATGCTTGTGTATGAAAATGCAAATATCTGGAGCCTGATACTTGGGTTTATAATTGTGGCTGCCGGAGAACTTTTAAGGTTGTGGGGAGTAAGCTGGGCAGGAAGTGAAACAAGAACAACAGGACATATGGAAGGAACATATCTTATAGTTAGCGGGCCTTTTGCTTATATACGTAATCCTCTTTACATAGGAAATATTTTAATCTACCTTGGAATAGGAATCATGTCTTTTGCAATCTTCCCTTACCTGCAGGTTTTTGCGTTGCTCTTTTTCATTTTTCAGTATTATCACATTATCAAAGCTGAAGAGGAATATTTAGTAAACAGGTATGGTGAGCAATTCAAAGAGTATAAGAAAAATGTTCCCAGATTATTTCCAAGGCTCACTCCATATAGAATCGGCGAAGTAAAGCAGCCTCCTTTTAAGCTTAAAGCAGGGCTTAGATCTGAGAAACGAACTTTTCAGGCAATTGGTTTTGTTACGGTAACAATTTTTCTAAAATGGTTTATTAGAAGGTTTTAATAATGGAAGATGTAAGATGGAAAATGGAAGATGGGAAAATATTCATCATTCAGTCATTCATCCATTCATCCATTCCCCTGGTTAAAATGTTAATTGAGAAAGTGTTGAATAAATTTTATAGATGAATGGAAAGGTTAAATACTTAATGATAATTGCCGGAGAAGTTTCAGGAGATTTGCTTGGAGCTGAGCTTTCAACGGAATTAAAAAATATTGACAACCATTTAAATATTGTTGGAATTGGCGGCGACAAAATGAAGCTGGCTGGTGTGGAAATTATTTATCATATAAACAAGCTTGCGTTTCTTGGTTTTGCTGAGGTGGTAAAACATATTCCTTTCATCAGGAAAGTGCAGAATGATTTGATAGAAATTATTAAAAAAAATAATATTAAAAATATTATTCTTATAGATTATCCCGGCTTTAATCTGAACTTTGCGAAAAAAGTAAAGCAGCTGGGAGTAAAAATAATTTATTATGTCTCGCCGCAGGTCTGGGCTTGGGGAAGAGGTAGAATAAAGCGAATAAAAAATCTTGTAAGAAAAATGTTTGTAGTTTTTCCTTTTGAAGAAAAACTTTACAAAGACGCAGGAGTAGATGTTGAATTTGTTGGTCATCCTTTGCTGGAAAGAATAGATAAATATGATTTCCTATCAAGAGAAAATTTTTTTAGGATGTTTGAACTTGATCCTGAGCAAGAAATACTTCTCATACTTCCAGGCAGCCGCAGACATGAAGTTGAAAAAATATTTCCTGCAGCAATTAAAGCCGCTTTGAAATTAAGCAGAGAATTTAATTTGCAGGTTGTTGTTGCTGGTGCTTCAGGAATTGATGAGAAATTATATAAAAATATTTTCCGCCCACATGATTATAAATTAATTAAAGACCATACTTATGAATTGATGAGATATTCAAAGGTTGGAATTATTAAATCCGGCACATCAACTCTTGAAGCGGGTTTATTTGGTTTACCAATGGTTATCGTTTACAAAACAAGTCTGCTTACTTATTTCATCGGGAAAAATCTTGTTAATCTCAAAAATATAGGAATGGCTAATATAATTTCGGGAGAAAGTGTTGTTCCTGAACTGATTCAGGATAAAGTTAATCCGGATTCAATCTATAAAGAAGCTAAAAAAATATTGAGCGATACCAGTTTATACAATTCAATTAAAAACAAGCTAATGGAAATAAACAAAAAGCTTGGTGAAAAAGGCGCTGTAAAAAAAACAGCCGAATCTATTTATTCTTTAATTAATGAAGGCTAAAGAAGTAAAGAGGGATTTTCTTCGTACAATTGGAAATTTTTTAATTGATAAAGCAGTTAATCTTCTTTGCAAAACTTTAAAAGTTGAAATAAGGAATAAAGAAAATATTGATAAGCTTAGAAAAGCAAATAAAAATTTCATTATTGTATTCTGGCATGGAACAATGCTGCTTCCCTGGTATTTGCATCGTAATGAAAGGGTTGCCGCATTGATAAGCAAAAGCAAAGATGGTGATTTGCTGGCAAAGCTTTTAAGAAAATGGAATTACCAGGTTATAAGAGGCTCAAGCTCTTCCGGTGGTGATATTGCATTAAGCATTATGATTGATTATGCAAAAAATGATAATTCAATTGCCATTACACCTGATGGTCCGAGAGGTCCTGCAAAAAAAATGAAAGCGGGTGCAGTTATAACTGCAAAGAAAAGTGGTTTGCCTATTATTTTAATTGGTGCTTCTTATAAGAAAAAAAGAGAGCTTAAAAACTGGGATAAATTTGAGATACCTGCTTTTTTCAGTAAAGCTAATGTTGTTTATTCCGAGCCTGTTTATGTAGATCAAAATCTTGATTACAATTCAACTTCGGAGATGATAAATTTTTGTGAAGCAAAATTGAATGAGCTGCAGACTGAAGCAGAAAGATTTTAGAGATAAGCTCTAATGGAAAATCTGCGAGTTATTTTATTCCCTTTTGTTCTGGTTTACGCCGCTGTTATAAAAATAAGAAACTTGTTCTTTGATAAAAATGTTTTCAAGATAAAGAAGGTTAATGCCAAAGTTATTTCTGTTGGAAATATTAATATTGGCGGTTCGGGTAAAACGCCTTTGGTAATTTATCTTGCTGATTTGCTTAAGAATGAGAATAAAAAAGTCGGCGTTTTAAGCAGAGGTTACAGACGTAAGACTTCCGGCTACAAGCTTGTTTGCAATGGTGAAGAAATACTTTCATCTGTAGATGAAGCCGGCGATGAAATGTTTCATACTGTTTTAGAATGCCGGATACCTGCTGCAGTTTCAGAGAACAGGTTTGAAGGTGCTAAAAAATTAATTTCTGAAACCGGTATTGATACTATTCTGCTTGATGATGCTTTTCAACATAGGTGGATTCACAGGGATATTAATATCCTGATCTTTGAACAAAGGTTTTTAAATGAAACTGGTTTTCCAAATCATATTCTTTTGCCAGCCGGAAATATGAGAGAAAAATTTGATGCAGTTGAAAGAGCTGACCTGATTGTTATCAACAGAAAGTTTACTGAGAAAATGAAAATCCCTGCTGAGCTTGAAAAGTATTTTAATAATAAGCTTGTGTTCACATCATATTATAAAGCCATTGGTTTTGTAGATATGACAAGAAAAACAGAATATGGTCTTCAGGAATTTGAAGGACAAAAAAGCCTTGTTGTAGCAGGGATTGCTAACCCGTTTTCATTCTTAAATATACTTGGACAAACAAAAGTAGATACACAAAACAAATTAATTTTTGTTGATCATAAAGATTATTCATTAAAGGAGGTAAAAAGGATTAGAAAAGAATTTTACGCAACGAATTCCTATTCGGTAGTTACGACCCAAAAAGATGCAGTTAAACTGATGAAATTTTCTAAAGAGCTTGATGATATAGATGTGTTCTATCTTAAGATAGAATTAAAATTTGATGAAGAAGATAAATTCAAAAACTTTATTTTAAATCATTTGAATTGAACATGATTTCTTCTATTTATTCCATTAACGCTTAAAATCGGAGGACGATAATTAAATGTCTAAGCAAAAAAAATATGTTTACTTTTTCGGAGGAAAGAAAGCAGAAGGTAAAGCAGAGATGAAAGGCCTTCTCGGGGGAAAAGGTGCGAACCTTGCAGAAATGGTTAATATTGGATTGCCTGTTCCTGCAGGTTTTACTATAACAACTGAAGTTTGTACCTACTATTATAATAACAACAAAAAATATCCTAAAGAATTAAAAGCACAGGTTCAGGATGCACTAAAAAAAGTTGAGCAGTTGATGGGTGCAAAATTCGGTGATGCAAAAAATCCGCTTCTTGTTTCTGTAAGAAGCGGTGCAAGAGCATCAATGCCCGGAATGATGGATACTGTTCTTAATTTAGGATTGAACGATGAAACAGTTAAAGGATTAATTGAAAAAACAAATAACCCGCGGTTCGCTTATGATTCTTACAGAAGATTTGTACAAATGTACGGCGATGTGGTGCTGGGATTAAAACCAGCATCAAAGCATGAAGAAGATCCTTTTGAAGTAATTATTGAAAGAAAGAAACATTCAAAAAAAATTAAGCTCGATACTGAACTTTCAACCGAAGACCTGATGCAGCTGGTTGAAGAATTTAAAGCTGAGATTAAAGAAAAAACAGGTCACGATTTCCCAACTGATCCAATGGCGCAGCTATGGGGTGCTGTTAGTGCTGTATTTGGTTCATGGATGAATGAAAGAGCAATTACTTATAGAAAGCTTCACGCAATTCCGGCTGATTGGGGAACCGCTGTTAATGTTCAATCAATGGTATTTGGAAATATGGGCGAAGATTCGGGTACAGGCGTTGCTTTTACAAGAGATCCCGCAACGGGCGAGAATCTTTTTTATGGTGAATATCTTTTTAATGCACAGGGAGAAGATGTTGTTTCCGGCGCAAGAACTCCGCTGCCAATTAAAAATCTGAAAGATGATAATGAAAAAATTTATAAAGAACTTGATAAAATCAGGAAGATTCTTGAAAAGCATTATAAAGAGATGCTTGATGTTGAGTTTACCATTCAACAAGGTAAACTCTGGATGCTGCAATGCCGTGTAGGTAAGAGAACAGGCTTTGCTGCAATAAGAATTGCTGTTGATATGGTGAAGGAAAAACTGATTGATAAGAAAGAGGCAATATTAAGAATTGAACCTAACCAGTTAAATCAGTTGTTAAGACCTATCTTTGATATAGAAGAAAAAAGAAAAGGGATAGAAGGCGGAAAATTAATTGCAAAAGGATTGAATGCCGGTCCGGGAGCTGCTTCAGGTCGTGTTGCATTAAGTGCACAAGATGCTGTTGCAATGGCTTCAAAGGGCGAGCAGGTTATTCTGGTTAGAATTGAAACTTCTCCGGAAGATATACAAGGAATGAATGCAGCAGAAGGTATTTTAACTGCCAGGGGTGGGATGACTTCACACGCTGCTCTTGTTGCAAGACAAATGGGTAAAGTCTGCGTTGCAGGATGTGGTTCGTTAAAGATAAGCTACAAGGATAGAAAAATTACAGTTGAAGGAAAAGATGATATTGTAATTAATGAAGGAGATTATATTTCTCTTGATGGTTCAACCGGTGAAGTAATTCTCGGCAAGCTTGAAACCAAACCTTCTGAAGTAATACAGGTGCTGATTACAAAAACACTTGAGCCGGATAAATCGGAAATATTTGATACTTACAACAGCCTTATGAAATGGGCTGATAAGCTTAGAACCATGAAGATCAGAACAAATGCAGATCAGCCCGATCAATCTTCAAATGCTATTGCTTTTGGCGCAGAAGGTATTGGTCTCTGCAGAACCGAACATATGTTTTTTGGCGGAGATAGAATTATGTCCGTTAGAAAAATGATTGTTTCCGATTCTATTGAAGAAAGAAAGAAAGCTCTGGAAGAGCTTCTTCCGTTGCAGAGAGGTGATTTTGAAGGGATCTTTGAAGTTATGGAAGGTCTTCCTGTAACAATCAGAACACTTGATCCTCCTTTGCATGAATTTCTTCCCCATACAGAAAAGGAAATCCAGGATTTGGCAAACAGCCTTGGAATTGATGAAAACAAATTAAAAGCTAAAATTGACAGCCTTCATGAATTCAATCCTATGCTTGGTTTCAGAGGATGCAGACTTGGAATATTATATCCTGAAATTACTGAAATGCAGGCCCGCGCAATAATAGAAGCTGCATGTAATATTGCTGCTAAAGGCATAAAAGTTAAACCTGAAATAATGATCCCGCTTGTTGCAGATCTTAATGAGTTCAAGCTTCAGGAAAATATTGTAAGGAGAGTTGCAGCAGATGTATTCAAAGAAAAAAATATAAAAGTAAATTATTTAGTTGGAACTATGATTGAGCTTCCACGTGCCTGTGTTACTGCAGATGAAATTGCAAAACGGGCGGAGTTCTTCAGCTTTGGTACTAATGATTTAACTCAAACTACATTTGGTTTATCCAGGGATGATGCCGGTAAATTTCTTCCTCTTTATGTTGAGAAAGAAATTCTGCCAACTGATCCTTTTGAAGCACTTGATCAGGATGGTGTTGGTGAGCTTGTTAAAATGGGAACAGAGAAAGGACGTTCCACCCGTCCTGATTTAAAAGTAGGAATTTGCGGCGAACATGGCGGCGAACCTTCTTCCGTTGAGTTTTGCCATAAAATCGGATTGAACTATGTAAGCTGTTCTCCATTCAGAGTACCAATTGCGAGACTTGCTGCAGCAAGAGCTGTAATTAAAGAAAATATAAACACAAAAGAAAAAAAAGGAAGAAGTAAAAAGGAATCCCGATAAATCGGGACAAGGAAATAAGAATAATCATTGTGGAGAGTAATTCTCTTCCGATTAATAAATTTTAAATAATTAAGGTAAAGCGAAATGAAGTTATCTGATTTCAAGTACAACCTGCCTAAAAATGTAATTGCAAAATATCCTGTTACTCCAAGGGATAAAGCAAAGCTTATGGTTCTTAACAGGGAAACACAGGAGATTGAGAATAGAAAGTTCTCAGACGTTGCTGATTATATAGAAAAGGGGGATATAGTTGTAGTTAATGAAACACGGGTATTCCAGGCAAGACTTTATGGCAAGAAGGAAAAAACAAATGCCAAGATTGAAGTGTTTCTGCTGCGGGAATTAAATTCAGAAGAAGCAATATGGGATGTTATTGTTGATCCTGCGCGCAAAGTAAGGATCGGGAATAAAATCTATTTTAATGATAAGCTCTGGTGTGAAGTAATTGATAATACAACTTCAAGAGGGAGAACGGTAAGATTCAACCAGCCGAATAATGTTTTTAAAGCTGTAGAAAAAATCGGCTTTACTCCTCTTCCGCCGTATATTAAAAGAGAGCCGGAACCTGCAGATAAAGAAAATTATCAGACTGTTTATGCAAAGGTTGATGGTTCGGTTGCAGCACCAACAGCCGGGCTTCATTTCACCACAAAACTGTTAGATAAAATGAAAGCTAAAGGAGCAACTATAGTTCCGGTAATACTTCATATCGGGCTTGGAACATTCAGACCCGTTGAAGTTGAAGATCTTACAAAACATAAAATGGATTCTGAGTTTTTTGAAGTACCGGTTAAGTCTGCAGAAATTATTAATAAAGCAATGGATGCTAAGAAAAATATTTTTGTCATAGGAACGAGTTCAACCCGTGCATTGGAAACAAGTGTAACTGCTGAAGGCAGAGTAAAACCAGGCAGGGGGTGGACAGATAAATTTATTTATCCGTTTTATGATTTTAAAATTGTTGATAAGCTGGTTACAAATTTTCATGCAGAAGAATCAACTCTCCTGATACTTGTATGTGCATTTGCTGAAACAGATTTTGTTATGAAAGCATATAAGAAAGCTTTAAAAGATGGATACAGATTCTTGAGCTACGGCGATGCTATGCTTATTATATAAGCCAGAGGCTTACAAGTGAGAACTTACGCAATAATTCCTGCAGGAGGAAAAGGTAAACGGAGCGGGACAAAAATTCCAAAGCAGTACCTGAAGATTAATGGAAAAGAACTCATTGTTTATACTCTTGAGGTTTTTCAGAAAAATAAGCTTGTAGATGAAATAATAATTCCGGCAGAACCTCAATATCATAAAAAGCTTAAAAGTCTTGTTAAGAAATATAAATTATCCAAAGTTACTTCAATCGTCGAAGGGGGAAGAAAGAGACAGGATTCTGTTTACAATGCGCTTTGTTCTCTTCCTTCTCTTTCTTCTGATAATTTAATTGTTGTTCACGATGCTGCCCGCCCTTTACTCTCCCCAAATGTTTTAACATCTGCTTTAATAACTGCAAAGAAAAAAGGGAATGCAGTTGTATGCATTAAAGCTAAAGACACTCTTGTAAAAGGAAAAACAAAAGTTGAAGAATATCTTAACCGCGATGAAGTTTATTATGTGCAGACTCCGCAGGTTTTCAGGTATAAAGATTTAAAGAAAGCTATGGATACTGCTTACAAAGAAAATTATTACGGGACCGATGAATCAATGTTGGTAAAAAGGATTGGAATAAATGTAAATATTGTCGAAGGCTCGGTTTTTAATTTTAAGGTTACATCTAAGGAAGAGGTTGAGATGTTGAAAAGGATATTAAAGCGAAGCTCTATGTCAAATTAGCATTAGGAATTTCCATTATAAAGGAATAATATTCTTCAGCTTCATTTAATTCGGCCTCAATATATTTATCGAAAAGATTTTTACCGGCTTTTTCTTTAATTGCAGATATTCCAACATCAATAAGCCTTATTCTTTCCGAAGTAAATACAACATTATCAAATGGTCTTCCACCGAATCCAGACGGACGTTTTATATCACGGTGAACAAAACCATTTGTATGCAAATCTTTTAATTTTTCTATAAAAACAGAATACATAGTTTCACGTACTTCAATTTCGAATGATCTTGGTTCAAATATATTAAGCCTTTCCATCGCGAGGATTTGGTTATCTCCTTCAATATCTATACGAATAAATCTCACAACAAGGTCATTAATCTTATTTGCATATTTCATATTATCAGCTTCAACAGATATTTCTACTCTTGATTCAGGAGTAAATATTTTGCCTGCTTCTGTTTTACTTTTGGCAATAACCACATTATTAGTACCGCGAGATAATTCTTTTGGATATTTAGACATATTCATATCATCTAATATAAATAATTAATTCGTTTATGGACCTGTTGAAGGTTCGGTTTTTAATTTTAAGATAAGTTCAAAAGAGGATATTGAAATGCTAAAAAAGGTTTTGAGAAAGCAGGATTCAAATATTAGATGAGACTCACCTTAAATGGTGAGCCTCATATCCTGTTACTTCTTCTTTACTTAAGTAAAGTCATCTTTCTAACAGCTTTAAAATCACCTGCTTCAATTGAATAGAAATAGATACCACTTGGAATTTGTGAAGCATCAAATGTAACATCATATCTTCCGGCTTGCTGGATTGTGTTAACTAAAACAGCAACTTTTTCACCAAGCAGGTTGAAAACTGCAACATTTACAAATCCATCTTTTGCAACAGAATAATTTATTGTAGTATTCGGGTTGAATGGATTTGGGAAATTCTGCTCTAATGCAAATTCAACCGGCCCGGTTACATCCACATAAACTTCATAAGAATATTCATAAGCTCCATTGAAGTCCATTTGTTTTAATCTATATGTATATGAACCGGCATTCAATTTTGAATCAACAAAAGAGTAAGATTTAGTTTCAGTAGTTGTTCCAAAACCAGCAACAAATGCAATAGTTTCCCAGGAAGAGTTAACAGCTTTTCTCTCGATATTAAATCCGCTGTTATTTATTTCTGTTGCTGTTGTCCAATTAAGCGTAACATCATTGTCAACAACAGAAGCAGAGAAAGATGTTAATTCAACCGGTACAACACCAAATGCAACATAATCAATTATTCTTCCAAAGATTGAAGTAGCAGTATCTTGTCCGCCCCATTGTGGATCCCATAACAATAATCCGGTACGATATATCAATCCTGCATCAGTACTTCCTGAAGATCTTGTTGCAGCCCAGGTTGTATCGCCCGGTGCTAAAAATATTCCTGTTGCTCCTGTAAGGCTTACATCATCAGGAAATGGATCACCGCTAATATCCAGGGCAAGCCCGGTCATAATATCTGTACCGGTTATTAAACCATCAGACCCTTCATCTGAAACAAACAGTGCCTGGAAATAAGTAGTAAAAAGCGATGATAATATACAAGTTCCACATGGTCCTCCGCCAAAGAACCAAGCAGCATCATTTTCAGCAACAATTAAACGACCACCGGCATCGAGATATGCTGTAGCGGAATCCAGCTCAGCCCCAGTGGATGTTGTCCCAACCCAAATTACAGCATCATAATTTAACCAGGAAGCTGCAGGGGCTGCAATAAAAGCTGCACTTGTACTTCTTGTATAAGATAATCCTAAGGTGATTAACATAGCTTCAACTGAATCGGCATTAACCGCTGAGTTATCTTGCAATAAGAGAATCCCGCCTCCTCTGAATAAAGCAGGATCAAGAATAATTTGCTGCGATAGGATTAGTGTTTCCTGCGCGGACTGCAGTTCTTCCTGGATTTTAATGTTATCTGATTGGGCGAATAAGCCTGGGGAGAAGAGAGATAGGAAAAGGAAAGTGAATAGTGCTTTGTACTGAATCTTCATATATACTCCTTTTTATTTTGTACGAGATTAGTTAGTTAAGGCTTTATTTTAAATTCTCCGAATTCAATTTCCTAACTTGAAAGATGCTTAGAGTATTGAAATTGTGTAACATTTTACAATATCTTATTTAAAAATGCAAGAAGATCTGTAAAGAAATTCTTCCAGCTTTAAGTTACAAGTTTTGTTGAAAGTTCAGTTTTTAATTTTGAGGTTATATTTAGTTAATGTAAAAAAGTGAGGTTCACCTTGAAGGTGAGCCCCGCTTTATGTAGTGGATCATTTTAATAAAATGATTTTTTTTGTTTCAATATATGAAGCTGCAGTTAATCTATAGAAATAAATTCCACTTGCATATTTGTTTGCATCAAAAATAATTTCATAATAGCCTGGAGACTTTTCTTCATTCGCAAGAACTTCCATTATTTCCCCAAGGAGATTATATACTGAAAGATTAACAACTGATGTTTTGGGTACCTGATAAGCTATTGTTGTCGTCGGGTTAAATGGATTAGGGTAGTTCTGAAAGAGTTCAAAATTTTCCGGTGAGGAAATATTAATATTTATCTTTTTAAGATAGCTATTACCCATATTGTCTGTTATTATGAAACTTATTCTTTCTTTTGAGCCAGCAGGTGCCAATTTATCTACATCAAAAGTAAAAGAGGCAGAATAACTTTGGAAACTTTTCATTTCATTAATAAGAATCTCATTATTTCTGAACTGAATCCATTCGGGGTATTCAACCGTTTCAACTTTTATTTGTTTTAAAGTTTGTGTCGATTGATTGTTAATAATAAGATCAATTATATTATTTTTTGAATTAAAAGGAACTTTGTAGCTTGTTTCAATATTTTGAGAATAATTACAGATGGTCCCTAATAATATTATTATAGCCATTGTTAAAATTTTTATTTTCATGTCATCCCTTAAAATTAAATTTAATATTTCTTAATTGAACGTTTCTAATTTTACGCCTTCTACAACCATTACTCAAGCCTATCTTTTAGGTAAGTAAGATGGTAGTAAAGAAATACATATGCTTCATTTGTAATAACTTCGCCATTATGTTTATATATTAGTGTAAGCATACTATTTATTCTTGTAATTGCACCTGAAATAGGGCCCTCTTCAATGTATCTCTGAATATCAAGTAGTTTAGTTTTGTAATTATTATAAATAGATTGTGTTGTAATCCATCCATAAGTATATAAGCTGTCGTTATAAACCAAAAGATTTACTGACATTTGATATGGAGTAACAGTTGAATCTGGTTCTGGTGGAATGAATTCCAGTATGGCGAAGTTTATTAAAGATTTTGCTGTTGTATCAGGCTCATTTGGTTGGTAATCTTTAACATATTTTAGATCCCAGGGTTTACCAAATATATTAAGCAGAGAATCTGCAATATCAATTCTTAAGGAGTATTCTTCCTCTAGTATTAATTGTTCTTTTAAAAGAGAATCAAGACTATTATAATTATTCTTACAGAGATGTTCTAGTGCTTTCACCTTTATAGGTAAATCACTATCATTCTCGAATTTATCCACTAACTCATCGTTTATTTCTTCACCAAATTCCTCAGCTAAATAACTAAGAGCATAATATCTAATATCTTCACTGCTATTATCAAGTTCATTTAAAAGAATTTCTTCAGATTCTTCTATGTAAGATGAGACACTATCCATAATATAAGGAAGAAGATGGAGTGCTAGTGCATCCTCGATGGTGATTTCATCCTGATTTAGTTGCTCAAATACATAATCTATTGTTGAAAAATCTCCTGTATAAACTAATATAGCTGTTGCAAACAATTTTGCCTCCAAAGGATCATATGGATATTCTGGGTCTTCATCAAAATCATCTGCTCTAGAAATGAGTTCATGTGCTTTAGTTTGTATATCAGGATCGTTAAGTGTATATAGAGCGTTTAAGAACTTAATTTGTAAAGTTGGAGGTTGAGTTTCCAAGAGATTATTTAGTACAGATAATGCATCCTGTATTTCTAACTCATTAACACATTCAACTGCAAAGAGTTTTGTTAAGTAATCTTGACTATACAGCGAATCAATGCATTCTTGATTTGTCTGAGATAAATAATTTGAGCTTTGTAATAAAATTATAATTAAAATTAACTTTTTCATTTAAATACCATAATTATATGTTACAATGTTTTTTAAGTGCATCTATATATTTGTCTATTAAATTTTGAACTTCCTTATAATTATTAACCCTTAACTCTTCCTTTCTTTCTAATATTTCATTTTTAGGTTCATGTCCAACAAATCGATCACGAACTTCAGTATACTCCGCATAATATTTAGAAAAAGCACTTCTATAGAAAATTAATCCTCCACTTTTTGCTTCATTAAGATTAACAAATGTTGAACACTCTTGGTGATAAGTTTCAATCTCTGTTTCCCATTTAAATAACCAATTATTCATGAAATCTTCATACCTTTGTTTGTGTATATTTTCATGTAGTAATAATACTTCTTTAATTACATAGCCACCATAAGGGATTTCATAAGGATATTTTTTGTGTCCAAGGAATGATTTCAATGCGGAATCGCACATATTGGAAGGAATAATACTTGTATCATTTATCGAATTAATTATAGTTGCTGACCAGTTGGCAATATTTGTAGAACATAATTCAACAACATAATTTATTTCAATATCTTTATTGAGATTGAACTGCCAAGTTTGTTGTATTTGATTATAACAAGCTTGAATATCTTGTGATGTTATGCTATCTAAATTAGTTAATTTTCTACCAGTAGGTCTAGTAAAAAACGCAAATACACCAGCATTAGAACATGCGGTAGTAATTATTGATGAAATATTACCAGTATATGCGGTTAAATTAATCTCAGGAATTTGTACCCAACTCGAACTATCACAATAATTCCCTCCAGCATTTGGGCAATTACCAGGTGGTGTTTTTTCTGTGAATCCAATATAACCCGTTCTCCAGGCAGCCGGTGTATCAGGGTAGGCTATGTCAACATAAAATTCGGCACTATTATTTATAATTCCACCATACTGTATTGGTGAATTAACCCAGTTGCCCGCATTACATTTTTCAACTGTTACACTTACAGGAGAATATGCAGGCTGGTTTTCAATTTCTCCATTTATGCTTCCTGAACAGCCCCAACCCGCAGGTGGTGGATTACACGGATAGTTTCCATATATTACCTCCGAAGTGCCTCCAACAGTAAGAGTAATTTTATTATTTCCGCCAAGATTTATACAGGTCGCTCCCAAAGAAACATCTCCATAAAAAGGAGTTGTTAAACCACTTTCTATACCATCGCCGCCTCCTTTAGGAGATAAATTTACTTCTTCTTTAATAACAACCTGTGCAAAGCTGTTTAACTGCATAACAATGCAAAATAATATTATTAAATATTTTAGCATTCAGCACCTCTCAAATTTGATTTAGTTCGGGACTCTCTTTGGATAGTATTAAATACCCCAAAAACCCTTGCTATAAATTTTATTTCTAACTGGCGAAATTATGGAAAAAAATTTTAAAAAGTCAAGGGAAATTTTAAAATAGAAAGAAAAATATCAGCATCGTTAAGTGATTCAATTTTAAACCTGCAAAAGAATATGATTAGTTTCATTTTATTTTTGAAGTTACTTCTAAATGAAGTAGGATTAGCTGCTCAAGATGTTTTCTTGAATTCTTTAAACTCATAGTAGCTCAAATCATACTTCTCAGCTTTCAATAAAACCTTTGTGTATTGATGCTTAGGATTTGTAAACAATTCTTCAGATTTATTCCTCTCAACAATTTCCCCATTGTACATAATCATAACTTCATCAGATAACTTTCTTAATAAGCGGAGATTGTGTGCAACGCAAATCATTGTAATATTTAGATTCTTTTTAAGTTCAAGAAAGAAGTTTAAAAAATTTTCCTGAGATTCATAATCCTGTGCGGAGAAAGGCTCATCTAAAATCAGCAGCTCGGGTTTTACAGCAAGAATTCTTGCAAGTGCAACACGCTGCTGCTCGCCTCCGCTAAGTTCATAACCTTTTCTTTCCAGAAGATGCCTGGGAAGCTTTACTGCATCAAGTATAGAATTAAGCTGTGTAGAATTGCCATTACTTTTGTTCCCAATCTTAAGAGATTCATTCAGAATATCGCCCACATTTCTTAAAGGATTAATTATTTCTCCCGTATTTTGGAAAAGAATCTGAACAGGAGAGAGCTTTTTATGATCTTTTTCAAAGTAATAAATAATTTTTCCTTCGGTTGGCTTTATAATCCCGGCAATAATTTTTGCAAGCGTTGTTTTTCCACTTCCGGATTCACCAGAAACTCCGAGTACAGAATTTCTTTCCACCTCAAAAGAAATATTTTTAAGAATAATTTTCTCTTCATTCTTCTGAATGACAGAATATGAAAGGGTTTCTGCTTTTAAAATCAGGTTCATATCTCTGCTCTTAAAGGATTGAGATAGAAAAATTCTTCAGGTGAAGTGAATTTTGATAAAGTGTTATTGGAAAGCAAAGCTATTTTACCGCTTGCATTCTTTGCAAGTTCAATATCCTGTGTTACCATCAAAGCCAGATTACCTTCTTTAACAAATTCTCTCAGCTTAATTAGTAGAAGATTTACTATCGGTGCATCAATCCCGGAAGTTGGCTCATCAAGGAAAATAATTTTTGGTTTTGCAAGTAGAGCAAGAATAAAACTTATTCTCTGCGCCATTCCGCCGCTTACTTCATAGGGATACATTTTAAAAAGTGTTTCGGAATCAGGCAAAAGAAAAAATTCAAGCAGTTCATCAACATCATTTTCGACCTCACCCCCGGCCCCTCTCCTTGTTAAGGAGAGGGGAGTTAATTTATTAAAGTAATAGCCAAAAGTCTTAAGATGATCAAAGCTGTTTACAGGATCCTGGAAGACATATTTTATTTCATTCCTCCTGACTTTTTGCAATTCAATTTCATTCAGTGATAAAATATCTTTCTCTTCATAAATAACTTTCCCGTTAACAGAATAAAACCTGTCATCCAGCAACCCTGTAAGGGATTTTAGTAAAGTGCTTTTACCGGTTCCATTCTTACCAAGGATTGTATAAATCTTCCCGCTTTCAAGTTCAAAGACAATATCTTTGAGAATTATTCGTTCTTTATTATCCTTTGTGATACTTACTCTATTTAGAAGAACTTTAAGCATTAAATTCTTTCTTATATGGTATACAGGTATAGGGTATACAGGTATAGGGTATAAGGTATAGAGGTATAAGAGCCCTATCTCATATTTTATTACCTCTATAATATATACCTTTATACCTTCATGATTATTTTTGTATTTACATAACAAAATAATAAATTGATGTCAAAATTATTAAAAAATATTCACAACATTTTGCCTGTGATAATTAAGAAGCTTTACTTAATTATTCTTTTTTGTTCAATACTTTTTATCGGGGGTTGTGAAAAGGAATCTCCTGGCCGTCAGAAAAGGGTTATAATCGGGTTATCTTCAGACATTTCTTCTTTCAATCCTCTTTTTGCATTCAGCGTTGATGAAGGCACTATTTCAGAACTGCTTTACTTAAGCCTGATAAATTTTACCTGGGATGAAGAGAACGGAAATATTAACTCCGAACCAATGCTGGCGGAAAGCTGGGAATGGAGCGAGGATTCATCTTCAATTACCTTTAACCTGAGAGATGATGTTTACTGGTCGGATGGTAAAAAGTTCAATGCCGAAGATGTGGTTTTCTCATTTGATGTTTACTCTGACCCTGATGTTCAAAGCAGGCTTTATGAAACCTTTACAGATTTTTACACTGATGAAAAAAATCATATTGACGTTAAAAAAACTTTTGAAGTGAATGATTCATTTAAGGTTAAGATAAACTTTTTGCCTAATTCCACTCCTACTTTGTCTGAAACGGTTTTCCATCTTATTCCTAAGTACGTTTTTGAAAATATCGAAAGGAAAAATATCGCAACATCTGAGGCGAATTTTAATCCTGTTACAAACGGACCTTTTCTTCTTGCAGGATGGGATAAAACTCAGTCCATAAGACTAAAAGCAAATAAGAATTCTTTTCTTCATAATCCTGATGGTGTAGATGAACTGATTTTCAAAATTGTTCCTGATTATAATTCGAGGATAACTCAATTAAAGAAAAAAGAAATTGATCTGGCTGAACTGATTAAAACAGAAGATATTAAAGACCTGCAGAAAGTAGAGCATCTTAAAATAACTCCACAAAAGGGGCGTGAATATGATTATGTTGGCTGGAGTAATATTGATTATGAATTATACAACTCGACAGGAAAGATTAAGCCTCATAAACTTTTTGGCAGCTCTGCTGTAAGAAGAGCATTAACTTATGCAATCAACAGGAAAGAAATATTAAATGAATATCTTTTAGGATATGGGCAGCTTGCTGTAGGTCCTGTTTCGCCAATATTTAAAGATGCAGTTGATCCTGATTTAAAACCTTATGGTTATGATTTAGGAAAAGCAAAATCTTTACTTGACGCCGAAGGATGGACGGATATTGATAATGACGGAATTCTTGAGAAGGGGAATTTGGAGTTTAAATTCAAGCTGTTTATCCCATCGGGTAATCCAAGAAGAAGTTATGCTGCAACTGTAATAAAAAATAATCTTAAGCAGATTGGAATTGAAGTTACCATTGAAACAACCGAGCTTGGAGTCCTGATTGATAAAATGTATGAAAAGAACATAGATGCATGGATGATAGGCTGGTATGTTACTATTCCTCTTAACCTGAAATTTTTATGGTATTCTGATATTGAAAAAACTCCCTACAATTTCGTATCATACCAAAATGCAGAAGTGGACGAAATACTTGATGAGATTTCAAATGAAACGGATCAGGAAAAATTAAATGAGTTTTACAAAAAGTTCCAGAATATTATTTATGAAGATGAACCGGTTACCTTCTTATACTGGGTTGATAACATTGTGGCTTACAACAGCAGTATAGAAAATATTAACATAAACCCGCTTGGAGCTATTCATCATTGCTGGGAATGGACTGTAAAAGAACAATGATTTAATATCTTTTGGTTATGTCTTTTGATCATTATTCTTCAAATCAATGAAAAGCAAGAGATGACATCCTTGTCAAAAGATGTCATCTCTAACAATTACTACTTAAGCATCATCAGCTTAGCTGTCTTAACAAACACTTCATTGTTTTCTAAGGATTTTAAATTTAAGCGATATAAATAGATTCCGCTTGCAACAGAATTGCCGTTCTCATTTGTTCCATCCCAAATTATATTCTGATAACCTGAAGATTGAGAAGGAACATTGAATGTTTTGATTTCTCTTCCCATAATATCGAAGATAACCAACTCAACTGATGATTGAAAAGGAAGAGCATAGCTAATTGTTGTCGTTGGGTTAAATGGATTAGGATAATTACCAAGCAGCGAATATTCCATTGGTAAATTAATTTCATTATTTTCTGAATTAGCTACACCACCTTTAAATAATTTATTTGATGAGGCTCCATTTAGCATAAACTCTGCAGTTCCTAATCTCATTAAGAAATCTTCATCTGTTATATTCAGAGATTGAAGTTGAGAAAGCAGTTGTGAAGCTAAATTTAAATCATTTGCATAATGTAAAGCTGCAAAGAATTTTTCAAACATTGCATTTGTTGCCTCGAAGCTGCTTGGATATCCAGTAATAATAAGATTATAAAGCTGCATAGCTTCTTCATATCTCCTATCGCTAAGATATATTCCTGCAACTAGGTTTAAAACGGTAGCTTTATAACTTAAATTGCCATTTAGTAAAGTTTCCAGGTAATTTTGAATATTATTTATTGAATATCTATTCTTTATTCCTACTAATCTTACTAAACCAAATTTTGGGTGCGATAAATTCATTATCATTCTTTTATAATGAATTATTGCTTCTTCAATTCTTCCTTGAGATTCCAAAGAAAGTCCTGTTAAAATATCAGCAAAATAAATTGAGTCTATAATAGGAATATCTGAGACAATTTCTTCCTCTATGGGACGCAGAGGAATACCTGCCCAGGGATCAGATGTTAATGGAACTGTAGCGTTAATATATCCATTAGAATAGGAGTATACTTGTGCACCATCCGTTCCCCACCAATTGCGAGTTGCTAGTATATTACCACTTTGATAGGCAGTAGCATCATAGCTGGTATTTCCATAAATACTATTATTTTTGCCCCTGATTGGACTTTTAGTTGATCCAGCTATTAAATAACTTCCCCAAGCTACTGTAAGACCAATATTGTTATTTACTAAACGGTTGTTTTTTGTTGGAGTGGTAAAATCAGCATCAGTCAAATTACCGCTTCCACCGCCGCCATAGTAAATTCCATAAGCAAATCCTTGTATATCATTCTCCACTATAAAAGGATTAGTATAATTTTGCAAATAGACCCCCTGAAAGTTGTAAAGATTATTTGTTACTTTTTTAATTTTATTTTGTTTGATTAAGGGAGATTTTCCTGATGCTTCTCCATAAACTCCGTTTCCATAAGGCTCTAAAATTTCATTACCAATAATTTGTGGTTGAGAATTATAAATGTAAACTCCATACGTGCAATTCTCCATCTTAGAATGTTGAATATCTACATCTGCACTATTTAAACACATTACCGATGTGCTGTTTTTTATTTCAACATTATCTAAAATTGAATTTGAAGATGTTGATCCATTAAAAATAATAGATCCCCAAGTACCTGAAGTTCCAGCTTTATTAAAAGAAGTTTTACTTGTTAATGTTCCTATTGCTGTTAAAGTACCTACAGCTTCTATAGATGAATTACCTGTGAAAAACAAATTTGTACCCTGTAAAAGAGTAAGACTACGACCTGATGCAATAGTTACAGAATTATCAATTACAAAATTCCCAGACCAGGTTTGTGAGGATGCTATAGTTCCTGAACGATGTTTGTATATTGAAGGAACCAAAGATGGATCTCCAAAATATGTGAGTCCATTATTATAAAATTCTAACCAGGCAAAATTAGCGAACATTTCTTCTTTTAGAACTTTAAAAATTTCTCCATAAGTCATTGTTTCATTCTGAAATATTAAATCGTGGAACCTGTATAAAACATATCCATTTTCATGCTGTTCACTTCCCACTGTCGGTGCAATAGCACCTATAATTCCACCGTTATTATAAACCATCAATTTTCTCATTGTAGATTCAAAACCATCAGGGTTGTTTATCTCACCCTGATGACAATTTGGAGCAATTAAAAACGGCATTCCGGTATTTTTATTATTAAGATCATTAAAAGTGATCTCAGGATGTGGTAATTGACCAGTGTTGTCATAAGCCCAGAACCATCCGCCAAAACTCTCAGGGCCTCCGCTGGTTGCTAATATTGAAATTATAGCAGCCCCTTGATTTAAAGTGCTTTTAAAAAGATTTTGCCTTTGCTGACAGTATGTGTAGGGTTGTTGTGAGGGACAATCATTATGTTCCGAAACATTTAACTCAACAATTGATGTGCTGGTCGGAATATGTTCATTTACAAGCTCGTCATTTATTTGTGTTACAAGTTCTGCTGTACAACTCCCTGAAGGAGTAGTTATATCTATGTTAAGAAGAATTTCACGGTTAAAAGCTTCGGAATAAATACTTAATGCTTGATAATACGCTTCCAGTTTATCAACGTAATCATTTGCTTCTGTAATAGATATTACGGGAACTCTGCCGATATAAACAGGACCATGTGTTGTTAAGTCAGAAACATACGGATCATCTGTGGCAACATCTTCTATACCGGAAGGCTCCCATGGATTATTACTTTCTACCGAAAAGAATGGAATATATGTTCCATTTAAATAATCAACTTGTGGATTAACTATTCCATGTTGTAAATACCCATAAGGAACGCTTGTATCAGGAGGGGCATTGGGATCCTCTAGATTTTTTCCATTACCCATTAGCAAAACATACTTTATGGGATTATTATTATAGTAAGAATAAATTATTCCTTTAATTTGCTCTGCAGTAGTATATACAGAAACATCTTCAATAACAGGTTGAAATCCTCTTGATGTTTGCAAGTTTAATAGATCATCATCCCAGGTTGCATTTTGCATAAAAACATCAGGTGCGATGATTAAATAATCATAATTTTGTGCTTTAATTAAAGCTGTGCTAATAAAAAAAGAAAATAAAAAGAATAATATTTTAATTATCTTCTTCATTTTTTAACCCTTTCTATTTTATTTTCTTTTGGAATTTTCTCTGAATAAAATGATTTACCTTGAGCCGAATTCTTTTTATAATTTACAGTATTGCCAGTTTTCTTTTGAGAATAAAGCAAAATCTCAGGTTCATAGTCAAAGAAATAATGCTGTTTATTTAATAATTTATTTACTTCTAACGGTGTAGCAGGGTTTTGTCCGTATATAAAAGCAATTCCATTTTTATCATCCTGGGTTAGATTTCGTTTTATTTCTCCCGCAGGAAGACCTTCATACATAACATTATCGTAACAATTAATATCTTCTTCATCTCCTAAACGAAGCCAATGACCAAATTCATGTAAAATATTAGATTGAATATCGTACTCAGTGAAATCAGGTTCAGTAGTAAAAAAATAATAAGTATTGAAATAGGTACAAGCTTTGATGATTTCATTAGGATTATTAGGATTAAGATTTATGTCGGTAACTCCAAGGCCCCCAAGAAACTCATAGAACTTTCCTACTTGAAAAATACCAGCTGGTTCTTGACCTCTTTCATAATCAACGTTATTCCCTTTTATGAATTCAAAGTATGCACCTGCGTTACTCCAACTTGCGGCAGCAGCAATAATAGCGGTTTCATATTCCGCCTGCGTTGCAAATGCATTCCCAAGAATACTATTTATATGGTAAGTAACGAAACCTGTTTGCCATCTTTGCCCCTCATAAATATAACAGTGTTGAGCAAATATTTTTGATATTTGTAATGTTATAAAAAGAATTAAAAGTAAGATAAATTTTAAATATGGGTTATTCATAATATAATTCTCCTAAAAATTTATTGTTATTTACCAGCAGATTTGCTATAGGGTATTGCTTTCAATACAGTGTTAATATCATCTCTAACATCGGCTAAATTTTTAACACTATTTCTTTCAATTACTTTTCCATCTTCCAAGTTATATTTTCCTCTAACTCCAAATCTTATAACTGGATCATTTATTAATTGATTATACAGTTTATGTTGGTTATTAACTTTTGACTCATAAATTAATTCATTAGCGCTCAAGAAAAGCAAAACTTTTTCACCAATTTTTAATGTATCCTCACCTACTTGTATCATTATCCCCTCTGAAGCAGTCGGTCCCGAATGTATCATCACTGGAATTTCATTTTTTGGCAGGTTGTAATCGTTTCTAAGGAATTCTTCTACTTTGATATAAGCTATGGTATGAAAAAAGTCATCTTCCTGAAGCGGATATTCTTTTCTCTCAACTGTTCCTATAACAATGCAATCGGAAAGGGCTGCAATAATTTTTTCATTATAATGTCCATACATCGAGCGTAATAATGATAAATCAACTCCTATATTTCTAAGGTTAGAAATTATTGTATCATTATAGCCCATGATAATAATAAATTCTTTATCCATTTGTTCGTGGGTCAACTCTGTTTTATCATTTTTAGAAAGCGGGGTCCATCCCCTTTCTATCATTATTTTGTAAACAGGGTTTATTTGTGCTTCAACAGTTGAAAAAATTAAAAACGTAAGTAGGAATGCGCTGCAAAATTTATTTAAATAGTACATAATAAATTATCCTTATAATGTTAATTAAATTGAATATTTCATAAAATTGATCTTTGCTGGTTGAAATAAAAACTTAGTAATCTCTCACACTAAAATTCATAAATTCCTACTATAATTTTAATTCTGCTACAAACAAGAACAGTAGAAAGTTCCTGATCCCTTTTAGTAAATTACTATGTAAGCATTAATTAATAAATCTTGAGTTGAAGATATTAGTAGGTTACTGAAAAGTAAATACGAGAAACTCGTATTTTTAGTTTATGCAGTAATCAATTCGCTGGTTTTATCTAATTCATCTTTATTAGTTACAGCGTAACAAGTCAATTCAGAAGTTGATTTAAGATTAAGCTTTCTGCAAAGATGCGTTTTGTGTGCTTCTACAGTACGATGAGAAATAAAAAGTATTTCTGCTATTTCACAATTCTTCTTTCCTTCAGCAATCATCAGTAATATTTCAATTTCCCTATTCGTTAGAGAATAAATATTTTGTACCATAATACCCCCTTAGTTATTATTTTGATATAGATTTTGAAATAAATATAAAATTAAAGAAGCAAAAGTTTGAAAGGTTATTAGTTCCCATTGTTTGACTCCTTCAGTTACAATATTAAACCAAGAAGTAATTTGTAGAATTCCCAAAGACTGAACCTATCAAAAAACTTCCCCTGTTGCGGTTTTAAATTAAGAGAAAATTAATGCTAATTCAAATTATTATTTTGTTAAGAATTAATAATTGTATGAAGTTCATTTTTATAAACCATTTCCAAGCAAAAGGATGGCAATCCAATAACTTAATTAACTTCAATTTGCTTTAAGGAAATTGTAGATTATCAATTGTTATTTTCAAAAATCTTCAGATAAAAAAATAAAAGCTCACAAAAAAAATATTTTTTCCCCGGATTTTATAAGTAAACTTGCGGGATTTTCTGCCGGCTTATTTTAGCAAGGAAGATTTTGAAAAACTCATAAATCTTTTTGAAGCTGAAGCTGCAACCAAGTATTTCAGTCATTCATCAGAATCAAACCTCCTTAGAATTATCAGCAATATGTTTGAGAGAGCTTCTCTTTTAAGGGACTGCATCAAGTATCCCCATTATCTTGAATTCCTGATGGCAGTTTCAGTAAACAGTAATTACCTGACAGATATCCTGGTTAGAAATCCTGAATTCTTTTACAGGTTTGTTAATCCTGATAATTTAAAGGAAAAATTAATTCAGGAAAACTTTTCTAAAACTGTTAATGATACAATTTCGGTTTATAAAAGTTTTCATTCAAAAGTAAATTCTTTAAGATCATTAAAGAGAAGAGAAATACTCCGGATAGGTATAAAAGATATTTTAGGAACAAGTGAGGTAACTGAAGTCACTTCTGAATTATCAATTCTGGCAAAAGTAATTTCTGATAAACTTTTTACACTTTGTTACCAGGAAGTTTTAAATAAATATGAAATAAAAACATTAAATAAAATGATAATAAAAGCGATATATTATTTAATGTTTTCATTTCATTCTCCCCAAATCATGTATGTATTTCGAAAATGTTCTTTGAATGTTTCCCAAGGGGTTCTTTCACCAGTATCAAAAAAATCCTCCTTTGAAAAAACTGATTCGTTTTCAATCGGATACACTTCTTCTATTTCTCCTTCAAAAGGAATATAATTTTCACCTTTATAGAACAACCATTGTAATGTTACCTCCCCTTTATATTCTCTTAAAGAAAGCCATGGGCGTAAAGGAAATAGATAAGATTTATTGACCTGGTAGCTATCCCCTGATAGCCAATCTAATGAATATGATATAGTAATTGTCTCTCCTTTCTTAAAGAATTTTTCTCCTTTTAATACCTCCTCGATATAAACAGTAAGGTCTATTTGTGCAATTATTCCGAGGTTATCATAAGGTTCGCGTACATCGGCTTTTCTTACCTGGCTGCCTATGGATATTACCTTGCCTCGAATAAATGCAGGTGTAGAAATTATTTCTGTAAATTTTCCGCCATACTTTTTACGTATTTGCTTTTTTAGAATGCCTTCGGTAAAGCCTGGCCGACTATATTGCATAATTGTTTTGTCACTCTCTTTCAACTTCTGTTCCCACTCTTTATGTTTTATATGAATATATTTGGAAAGGCCTACAGGATCTTCATTATAAATTTTAAAATATAATTTAGTGATATGTTTTAATTCCTCATCATTAAAACTTTTTTGCAAGCCATGTTCTCCATCATAATACTTAGCAGTTTCTTCTGCTAAGTTCATAAATTCAGTAACAGAGGGAGAAATTTCTTGCTCAGTGTAAAATTGCGGGAATGCTATGCTATAACAATTAATAAGAACTATAATAATTATATTAAAAATTTTCATTTATACCTCCTTTTAAATTTTAATTCTGTAACGTACAAGAACATTAGAAAGTTCCTGTTTATACTTTTGTAGCTTTAATGTTTCAAATAAATCTTAAATAAAAGCTAATAGCAGAGTATTGAATAGTAAATACAAGAAACTCGTATTTTTTGTACGAGTTTCTCGTATTTTTAGTTCAAACTAGGATCAATTCACAGATTTTTTCTAATTCTTCTTTATTAGTAGCGGCGAAGCAGGTTAATTCTGAAGTTGATTTGAGGTTAAGCTTTCTGCAGAGATGAGTTTTAATGAGCTTCTACAGTACGGTGAGAAATAAATAGTGTTTTTGCTATTTCACAATTCTTCTTTCCTTCAGCAATCATCAGTAATATTTCTATTTCTCTTTTAGTCAGAGAATAAATATTTTGTCCCATAATACCCCCTTAGTGATTATTTTGATATAGATTTTGAAATAAATAAAAAAATAAAGAAGCAGGAGTTTGATATGTTATAAGTTCCCATTGTTTGACTCCTATTCGTTACAATATTTGACTAAGAAGTAATTTGTAAGATTCCCAAAGACTGAACCTATCAAAAAACTTCCCCAGTTACTCTTTTAAATTAAGAGAAAATTAATGTTAATTCAAATTATTTATTTGTTAAGAAATTTGTCGCATTGCATTCAGCTAAAATAAAACATTTTATAGGTGGGAACCTATTGGTTAGGTTCAAAAGAGTGATTATTTTATGTAAATGAAAAATAGAACAGCGAAGCTTTTAGTAAAAAGAATTATCGGTTCACTCATCATTCTATTCTTAATAATTACCTTTATTTTTTTTCTTGTAAGATTATCTCCCGGCGATCCTTCACAGAAATTTATCTCTCCATCATTAAGTCCACATCTTGCAGAAAAGGTAAGAGAATCTTTAAATCTTGATGAACCCTTACACTTGCAATATATTGGTTTTTTAACAAGTGCAATTCAGGGTGATCTCGGAGTCTCATATAATTTCAGAAGAGAAGTTGTTTCAGTTATTATGGATTATCTTCCCTTCACACTTTTGTTCGTTGCAATTAGTTTTATTCTTCAAATGATAATCAGCTTTGGACTTGCTATTAAATCATTTAAAAAGATAAACGGATTTTTTGACAGGATATTTTCAAAACTAACTTTGTTTCTTTATGCTGCACCTGTTTTTGTTACAGGTGTTTTTCTTGTCTATATTTTTTCTGAGATATTAAATCTCTTCCCCTCTTCCGGCCTTAAGTCATACGATTTTCAGGATTATAATTTTGCGGAGAAGATGCTTGATTATCTTAAACATCTTGTACTTCCCATTCTGACACTTTCCCTGGCCGAGATAGCGGTCTTTTATAAATACCTGAGAGATAATCTTGAAGATGTTTTTAATAAATTATTTGTATTGAACCTGAGAGCAAACGGAGTTCCCGAAAGAAATATTCTATTAAAACATGTAATTCCAAATGCAATTAATCCTTTAATAACAATTGCAGGAATCGAACTGGGAATTATGCTTGGTGGAACTTTAATTATTGAAGTCGTTTTTGGTTTGCCGGGAATGGGAAGATTAACTATTGATTCAATTCTGACACGCGATTATCCTCTTGTTATTGGCTGCTCGCTTGCTGCCGGAACTTTAATAATTTTAGCCAACCTTATTGCCGATATGATTAAAGCTGCATTAGACAAAAGACTTTTGGAAGGAAGCCTCAGATAAATGAAATTTACTTTTAAAATATGGCACTTCCTGTTTTTACTTTGGTTAACAATATTAGTAATAAGATTTGAGTTATTAATTAATATTTATGAGTTAATCTTCAGATGGACTATTCTATCATTTAATGATTCTGAAACAGCTTTTGGACAATTAAATTTTGATATGGTGGATAATATTGTTTCAGGTAAGCTTTTTATTATTCTCCCCATCCTTTTTCTTCTATTCAGGAACAGATTATCTTTTCTAAATGAAAAATTATCTTACGCTTCTCTGTTTCTTATTATCTTAACAATATCTTTTTTATTTGCACCTCTTATTACTAACAGGAATCCTGATTTTTATAAAAATATTGGAATGACAAAGCTCCTTACCCCATTAACAGCAATAAAAGTCTTACATCTTAAAGAAGATGAAATTAATAAAGGAAATTCGCCTTTAGAAAAATTTTTTGCTTCCAGAGATAAGGTTATTAAAAAATCATTTGATGAAAGTATTATTTATATAGACAGCATTAATGTCGGTAAAAAAATAATTTATTATCAGAATGAAATTGGCAATGAAGCAGAGAAAGAAAATTTAGTTTTTATTAATGACAAACCTTTTATAACAGAGCAAATGTTTCTGTTTGGAAGTGATCAGTTTGGGAGAGATGTTTTCACAAGATTAATTTATGGTGCGCGCATTTCTCTTCTTGTAGGATTTGGTTCAGTCATCATTTCTCTTCTAATAGGATTAATCTTTGGATTTCTTGCAGGGTATATAGGTGGTATATTTGATGCCATCTTCAGCAGGATTACAGACATGTTCCTTTCATTCCCTATTATTTTTCTTGTTGTTTTAATTCTTGCTTTGTTTGGGAATTCTTTAGCTGCTGTAATAGCTATTCTTGGTTTTGCCGGATGGATGAGCTTATTTAAAATTGTTAAAACAGAAGTGCTTTCAATTAAAGATAAAAATTATTTTATTTCTGCAAGATTATTAGGATTAACAAAGAGCCAATTATTAACCAGGGAAGTTTTGCCGGTAATTATTGTTCCTGTTGTTGTTAATATAATTTTTCAATTTGGTAATGTTATAATTGCTGAATCTGCTTTGAGCTATTTAGGATTAGGATTGGGAGAAAATTATCCTTCGTGGGGATCAATGATACAATCAGGTCAGGAATATTTATCATCTGCCTGGTGGATGATTTTCTTTCCCGGTATTACATTAATATTTACACTTTTAGCTGCAAACAGTTTTGGAACATCATTAAACAGGAAACTGAACCCTCGTCTGCAAAATGGAGGGTAATTTATGAGTATTAATAGAAACCCGAAATTGATTGAGATTGCAAAGCAATTCTGTAGGGAACTTCGAAAATCTCAAACCTCTGAAGAAAAAATATTATGGGAGCGGATTCGGAATAGAAAATTATTAGGGGGAAAATTTTATAGACAATATCCTATTTTCAATGATAGATTAGGTCAAGACACTTTTTATATTGCTGATTTTCTTTGTTTCCAATGTAAACTTGTAATTGAACTAGACGGGAAAATCCATTTAAAAAGAAAACTATCAGATAAAGTAAAAGATGATATTTTACACTCTTTAGGTTTTACAGTAATTAGATTTAAGAATGAAGAATTAAAAGATATTGATAAAGTTTTAGAAAGTATTTCTAAACATATAGTATCTTAGTTCCAACAAAAGAAAACTCACTCTAATCTCCCTCTTACAAAGAGAGAGACTTGTAGTCATTAAAACATAAAATAAATATGCTGTCATCTTAAAATGTAAATAAAATTATAATGATAGATTGACAATCAAAAGATATAGTAAAAAAATAAGCCCTTCTCTTTGTAAGAGAAGGGTTGGGATGAGTTCAAGACTGCTTGAATAATTGAGAAACCCAAGAAAATCAAAAAGACTGCAAAATGATTAATAACAAGTTTATAATAAAAAAGAAACTGGGTGAAGGAAGAAGCAAAGTTTTCCTTTGCAGCGATAATGACAATCCTGAAAAAGATTATGCAATAAAAATTTTACCAGCGGCAGCAGATGCAGTTGAGATAAAAACATTTCGTGATGAGTTTTTCACATTACAAAAGCTTAATCACCCAAACATAATTTCATCGCACGAAGAGGGTGTTGTTGTTAAGACGGATAACGAAGAGGAAATAAATCCCGGGAGCAGATTTATAGTTCTTGATTACTTCCCCGGAACCGAACTTCTTAAGTATAAAAAAATAAACGATGAACAAACTCTCAACGTTATTATTGAGCAGATATGTTCGGTTCTTTACTATCTTCATCAATCCAATTATATCTACTACGATCTTAAGCCTGAAAATATTTTAGTTACTGATTATGATGGCAAACCTTTTCTAAAATTAATTGATATGGGATTTGCTCATCATTTATCCTCAACAGATGAGTATTTATCGAGAGGTACTAAAGAATACATTGCGCCGGAAATCCTGAAAAAAGAACCTCACACTCACCAGTTTGATCTTTACTCCCTTGGTATAATGCTGTACAGAATTATCTATGGGAAATTTCCTTTTAAATCTGAATCAGAACTTGAAATTTATAAAGAGCATATTGAACGAGAGTTTGAATTTCCTGAAAGTAATTATTCACCTGAATTAATTGAAATAATTAAAAAGCTTTTGGAGAAGAATCCTGTTAACAGATATGATAATGCTTTACAGGCTTTAAGGAATATTAAAGCTGATGTTGATCAGGATGTTATTAAACATTTTACTCCGGCAAACGTATTTGCAAATCGTAAAGAGATTATTTTACAGATTGAAAATTACCTGGCTGAAAATAAAAATAAAGAAGTAATTATCCTTTCAGGTGCAGAAGGTTCAGGGAAGACATCTTTTGTTTATAAAATATATTCTGATTATGAAAAAGTTATTCTTATTAGTAATACGGGAAGAACAGGGACTGCTTTTATCCATTACTTGTTGGAAAAAATAATTTTCTCAGAGTTCATTTATTCCCACCTTAATAAAGATTTAATTCAACAAGCAAATTTAATTTTGTCGGGCAATTCAGATAATCTGTTTGCTAATCTGAAATCCATTTTTACAAGAATTTCTTCAGAAATTGGTAACCATCCCGACTTTGGTCGGGGAAAGTTCAACATTATTATAGATGATTTTAATCTTCTTGATGAATTTACACTTGATATTTTTAATGGGTTGCTTCCCATATTTCAGGTAAATGGAATAAATATAATTCTGACTGAAAGAACTGATTTTCCGGGGGCAGCAGAAAAGATTATTAATAAAGCCCGTGTAATAAATTTATCTCCCTTTACAGAAGATGATCTAACCGAATATCTTGATTTTGCTTTAGCGACATTCTTTCCAAAAGATCAATTGAAAAAATTAATTACCCGGTACGCTGATTTATTACCCGGAAGCATCATCAATTTTATCAGGGATTTAATTCTACTTAATATTATCAGGTTTACTCCTGATGGACCAGATATAGTTGAAGATGAAAAAACAGAAAAGCTGCTTGAGAGTTCTCATGAAGAAATATTCAAACTAAGGTTTTCTCTTTTAACTCCGGACGAAATAAAAACAGCACAGGTTTTATCTTCTTTTGAAAATCTGCCCGAAGTAAATGTTATTGCTGTGTTAAATGATATATCAACTGAAGAAGTTTATGGTAATACAAAAAGCCTTGAAGAAAAAAATATTCTGCAGGTATCAAATATTGCAAACACATTATCCTTTACTTCGGAAAGTCTGAAAAAATATGTTTATTCAACTATTGATGATAAAGAAGACTATCATATTAAAATTGCTGATTCTATTGCCCAACAATTTAGTAATTTCAACCGGAATGAATTAGCGAGACAATATGAACTTGGTAAGCAATTCATTTCAAGTTACAAAATCCTATCAGATGAAATTGATGAAGCAGAAAGATTATCGGCATATTCTTATAAGAAAAATATTTTAAATCATCTCCTAGAACTTCCCTTACCTGATGAATATAAAACCAAATTGGGTTTCTGGCTATCTCAAACTCTTTACAAACTTAATGATGCAAAATCCGCTTTAGGCATTATTGATAGTTTATTAGCAAAATCTAATGAGGATCTTGAGGATGAATTGCTGATATTAAAAGGAAGCTGCCTGATTGAACTCGGTGAACTTGATGAAGGGAAAAATCTTCTCAGTCATCTTGTAAAGAAAATTAGTGATGAAGAACGAAAGCAAAAATTATTGGTTGAGATTGCGTATGCGGAATTTGATTTGGGTAAATATGAAGTCTCAGAAGATTATGCAAGAAGAATTATTGAAAACGATTTTACTTCTATTGAAGAAAAAGCTAAATGCTATAATCTGCTGGGATTAATTGAGATTTATCTAAGGAATAATCTGGATAATGCAGTAAAAGAATTTGAAAAATCTCTTGAATACTATAAACAGATTAACTCAATTCTCCAGGAAGCAAAGATTGAAAGAAATATTGGCAATATTTATAATATGAAAGGAGAACATACCAGCGCTGAGAAATTCTGGGATTCTGCTCATGAAAAAAATCTTTCAATCGGCAATCTTGATCAGGAAGCAAAACATCTTCTTAATTACGGAATTTATTATTATGAACTTGGTGCTTTTGATGAAGCAATTAAACAATACAACGAGGCTAACGAAATATTTTCTATACTTGGTAACAGGCATGGTGAAGGGCTTGCCTTAACGAATTTTGGCGAAGTAAATCTTGATATTTGTAATTACCAGGATGCCTACAACTCATTAATAAAAGCAAAAGGGATATTCAGTAAGCTATCAAATATAGAGGAAAGAGCGGAAGTTATATTTTTCGTTGGAAAATTATTTTTCATTCTTGGTGATAAAGATGAATTAGTTAAGAATATTAAAGAGTATCAGGAACTGGTTTCTGAAGGTTCTGAAAGACATATAAATAATATTAAATTTCTGGAGTATTTGCTAAAAGAAAATTCTGACGATGAATTAATCAGAGAAATTAAGAACAAATACCAGGAGTTAAATGACAGAACAAATTTTGTAAAAACGAATATCCTGCTGTGTGAAGCTTGTATAAATAATGAAAAATATCTTGAAGCATTTGATGCTATTAATGAGAAAGAATTTCTTGAGGTTTGCAGCAAAAATTCAATAACAAGAGCATACAGAGAATTTTTGATTGGAGAAATTTCTACCAAGAGTGAAAAGTTAAATATTCCAAATCCAATTAATTGTTTTACAAAAGCCTATGAAATTCTAAAAAATAATTACGTTACAGAGTTAACATGGAAGGTACTACTAAAGTTGGGAGAGATTTATTACGAAAGAGGAAATTTCCCCAAGGCTGTTGAATATATCGTATATGCAAAAAAACTTATTTATTTTATTGCAGATGAAATAACAGAAACCAGATTAAAAGAAAAATACTTAATGAATCCCGAGAGAGAAAAAGCTATTAAAAGAATGGATTTCCTTCAGATGGAATTATCATAATGGTTGTGAAAAAAATTAAGGTTAAAGTTTATTCTGATAGAAAAGAAGTTTCAACGGTTACTTCTATAATAAAACAGATTGATATTAAAGAAGCATCAATTGTTTGCCAGATACCCCGCAATATTGAAATAGAACAAGATGATATTATTGTTCTCCTTGTTGAAAATCTCTATTCGAATTTTTTAAATAAAATATTTGAACAAAAGGATTCGTTAAATAATAAATTTATTGTCGTTACCAGAAATGATTCGGCTCTTCTAATTACTTCATTGGTTAAAATGGGATTCATCAATATTTTTCTCTTCCCTCATGAAATACCTAAATTCATTTCATACCTTACTGAGGTTATAAGTAATAATACTTACTTTACCGCACCAGTTACGCAAGTAGAATCTGAATTATATGATTTTAATTCTATAGTCGGTACCTCAAAAGAATTTTCATCTATAATAGGAATAGCTAAAAAAGTTTCAGAGAATAGTTATGTTAGTGTTTTGCTACTTGGAGAAACAGGCACAGGAAAGGGATTACTTGCAAAAGCTATACATAAAAACAGTAAAGCTTCAAATGCTCCATTTGTTGAGATAGTTTGTTCTGCAATTCCTGAAGATTTACTGGAGTCTGAATTATTTGGACATGAAAAAGGTGCTTTCACAAATGCCTTATACAGGAAGCTGGGTTTATTTGAGCTTGCGGAAAACGGAACTCTTTTTTTGGATGAGGTGGGAGATTTAAGTTTTAATCTCCAGGTTAAATTATTACGGGTTATTGAAAAAAAAGTTATTCGCAGACTTGGGAGCGTTGATGATATTCCTATAAACACAAGAATAATTTCTGCAACAAACAGAGATTTAAATGATATGGTAGAAAAAAATCTTTTCAGAAACGATTTATATCATAGGCTGAACGTTGTATCTATAATGCTGCCTCCTTTAAGAGAAAGAGGAGATGATACTCTTCTTCTTACAGAAAAATTTGTCGAAGAGTTTAATGAACAATTTAATAAGTCGATTGATACATTTGAAGATGGGTTAAAAGAATTTTTACTTTCCTACACCTGGCCCGGAAATGTTAGAGAATTAAGAAATGCAGTTGAAAGAGCTGTTCTGCTTAGCGAAGATAATTTACTTAGAGTAAATGATTTTGCAATTCTTTTAAAGAACCTCCCATTGAATATTCTTGAAAAAGAAGAACATATTTCATTTCATCCAAATTTGATTCGGTTAGATTTAAATTATGAAAACATTGATTTACTTATACTCTCACAACTTTATGCAAAAGAAGTTCTAAGAAAAATGAGGGGAAATAAAACAAAATCTGCAAGGATTCTTGGTATATCCAGACCGAAGTTAGATAAACTTCTGAAAAGTTAGTAGGCTGTAAGAATATTTTACAATTCCACTATTTTTACTTCATATATAAAGTAACATTTACGGATTTTACCTTTAATAATCAAAACCCGCACTTAAATCAGCTAATTTAGCTGGTGGTATATATCTTGAACACAACACAGAGCTATTGTAGGGAAATGTGTCATTTTCTACGCTATGTTATATTTAAAAAAGGGTGTGCTATGCTTAAAGCTCTTTTTTCCGCGATTATTCTAGTTGGAGTATATTCTTTAGGATATGCTCAAACTATGAATAATGTTGAGGAAGCTGTTAGATACAGAGTTCCTCAAAACGCAGTTCAACTCCAAAATTCCGCTAACTCAAGTGAAACAGTCGATATACAGAATATCGCGGTTCTTGAGAGCAAATCTTCAGCACAAATTCAGGAACTTGGAAGCCGTTATGGTTTTTCAAGATCAGGTTCACAGCTTGATGAATTGGGAAGCGTTTATGGTTTTTCAAGATCAGGTTCACAGCTTGATGAATTGGGAAGCGTTTATGGT
>CAZEWJ010000001.1:229745-250087 GCA_964515875.1 uncultured Ignavibacteriaceae bacterium
TTTTCAAGATAATTATGCTGAAGACAGGAAATTGACACAGTTGAACTAAATTATCTGTTTGCAAAAAAGATAATTAAAGCCTTCAATGAAAATTGAAGGCTTTTTTATTATGGTTTTTAGATTAGTATCGAATATTTATCTTTGGACGTTTACTTATTTATTTCATGAGATAGTTTTGTAATGAGATTTTTGTTTTATTTTTTTATTCTTTTTTCTTTCTACAATCATCTTTATTCCCAGACCCAAGAATTAAAAATTGATTATAATAACACTCAGTATAAAATTAAGGTAAAAAAACTTCATGAAAACTATTATTTCTCATTTTCTGATTTTATTGATCAACTTTCAATACCTCACCAAAAAATAAATAATGGAACCATTTTCGAGGCTGATTTTGAACAAGCAAAATTAATATTTGCTTCAGGTCATCCTTTTATAACGCTGATGAATAAAAAAGAAAATCATTCCAAAACTTTTCAACTTCCTGTTTCCACTTTCACAGAAGAGAATCATCTCTATATTCCTATTAGTTACTCTTTAGAAGCATTAAGTATTGCTTTGGGTAAAAAAATATATCTTACCGATTCATTAAATGTGTTAATAAGCAGTAATGTTATTCCTATTGGGGATTTTTTCAAAGAAGATTCATCAGATAAAATAGAACTAAACGAAGCAAAGATTTCACAAATCCTGGTTTATGAAAAAGGCAGCGGTATTGTAATCAGACTTTTTTCTGATCAAAAAATTTCTTCTTACAGAAGCTTTTATAATAAAGGTGAATTCAAAATTATTCTTAATAATTCCGGGTTGGAAGCAGATTCAGTTGTTGGAGTGAAAACAAGTTTAGCGACGAATGTTAAAACTGTAATTGTTGATAATAATCTTGAAATAACTTTAAATATAAATATAGATTATAACTTCAGTGATGTTTCAGAAATACCCGGAACGACAGATCTTGTTGTCAGAATTAATGTTGTGCCTGATCCCTTGGATTGGTTTAAAACCGAGAGTGAAAACTTTATTGTTCTTTACCGTGAAAATCATTCTTCATTGGTCCCTTACATTGTTCGTTCTGCCGAAAGCTCTTTAAAAGTTTTGATGAATCTTTTTGATTATAAACCTTCTGAGAAAATTATAATTAACACATATGATGTAAGTGACTATGGTTTTGGAACTACCACAACAATTCCCCGGAATTTTATCCGTATTGAAATTGAACCTTTGGAACCCGGGTATGAAAATATTCCTTATAATGAAAGATTGCAGTGGTTAATCAGTCATGAACTTGTTCATATTGTGGTAAACGATCAGTCATCGAATATTGAAAATCTTTCGAGAAAAATTTTTCAAAAAGTTGCTCCTGAACAAGTACAGCCGATAACTGTTTTTTATAGTATTCTGACAAATTACAGCCGTTATACTCCAAGATGGCACCAGGAAGCGATAGCTGTTTTTCTTGAAACATGGATGAGCGGAGGCTTTGGAAGAATTCTTGGCAACTTTGATGAAATGTATTTCCGGACTATGGTCATTGATAATGAGGAATTTTCTTCAGATATAAGGCTTGATGCAAAAACAACTCATAATTCTTTTTTATTAGAGACTTTATACTATTTATATGGTGGACGGTTTGCCGCTTATCTTGCAATAAAATATGATTCGCAAAAACTTCTCGAATGGTTTAAAATTTCTTCGGGGGATTTTTATCAAGGATTTAAAAATAAATTTGAAATTGTTTTTAATAAAGATTTTGATGAAGAATGGGATAATTTTATTCTTTATGAAAAGGAATTTCAAAAAAAAAATATTGAAAAGCTTAATTCATCAAAAACTACTTATGTTAAAAGAATAAAAGATGAACCATATGGATTTACAACTCAACCCCATTTTGATCCTGTATCCGAAACAGTAATTTTTGGTTATCATCAACCGCATCATTTATCCTCAATTCTGAAGCTGGATCTCCGTTCTCTTGCATCTAATGATATAGGAACTTTGCCAACACCAAGCCAGTATCAAGTTGCCTCTACTGCATTTGATTATGAGAACGGGTTTTTTTTCTATACAACAAATAATAACCAGCTTTACAGGGATGTTTATGTTCTTGATATTAAAACAGAAGAAACAAAAATTCTTTTTAAAGATTCAAGAATTGGTCATCTTACTGTTTCACCTGTAACTCATGAATTGTGGGGTATAAAACATTCAGGCGGCAAGGCTTCAGTAATATATTCTCCATATCCTTATAATGTTCTTGAACAGATAACTGAATTTTCAATTGGTGATGAGATTCAACAATTAGCTGTTAATCCATCTGGTAAATATCTTGCAGCAACTTTATTAAGATCAAACGGGCAGCAGTCTATCATACTTATTAATACCGATACTCTTTTGAGTGGTAAGATATTTAATTTTAAATATGTTACATCCAGCGGATCACCGGAAAACCCATCCTGGAGCTTAGATGGAAAAACTTTATACTGGAATGCCTTTACAAACGGAGTTTCAAATATTTATAAAGTTAATATTGAAGAAGGATTCTTTTCTAATTATAATCCTGTTGCAATAACCCACACTTTAAGAGGGCTCTTTAAACCAATTCACATTGGCACTGATCTTTTATTTGCTTTTGAGTTTACTTCAGAAGGTCTTGTTCCGGTTATTGTTCAGGATAAACCTGCGGGAGTTTTACCTGCTATTCAATATCTCGGACAGGAAGTGGTTAAGAAAAATTCTATTGTTTATAACTGGTATGTAAATCCTTCATCAGAAACAAGCTCTCTTAAAACAAAAAATTATGAAGAAGAATATAACGGACTAGGAAATCTGAAAATTCAAACTTTCATTCCTGTTATAAGTGGGTTTCAAAAACAAAAGATGCTTGGAATATTCACTCACATTTCTGATCCTTTACTAAATCATGATATAACAATTGAAATGGGGTATTCGCCATTTAATGAAAATCCAGTGGGGCCTAAGTGGCATTTTAAAGGAAAGTATGAATACAAAAAGCAGTGGGAAATTGGTGTTGATCATAACGCTCCCGATTTCTATGATCTTTTTAATAAAAGAAAGCGTGGTCTAATTGGAACAAAATTTCGCTTAGGACATAATTACTTTTGGATTTATGATAATCCATTAAAAGTTAAACAACAATCCGAATTAGCTTTTTATACAGACCAAATATTCATAAATGATAACCTTGTTAGAGTATCTGAACCAGACTTTGCTGTTGCACAAACAAGCTTTAATTCCAAAGACCTTAGAAGAACAATTGGAAGCTCTGATTTTGAATATGGCAATGAGTTTAATATAACCTTAATTCTGTTTGGTACTAAGCCCCAGCAGCGAATAGAATATGCGGGGCAAATATATTCAGAGTGGGATCATTACACGACTTTCTTTTTTCCGCACAATGTTTTTCACTTCAAGCTGGCAGGAGGTTATCATGAACCAAATGAAAAAATTTTCCAGGGAAGATTTTTCTTTGGTGGTTTTGGAAACAGGGCTCTTGAAAATGTTGAAGTAAAACAGTTCAGAAAAGTTTTCAGGTTTCCCGGAATACCGATCTATAGCCTTGATGCGGAAAGATTTGTAAAAGTAATGGTTGAAAATAATTTGCCGCCATTAAGGTTTGGTAATGCATCAATCGGAAATCATTTCTTAAATCATATTGATTTTGCCATTTTTTCACAGGCATTGTATACAAAATCTCCTTTAGGTGAGAAATGGATTGATATTGGCGCTCAGATGGATTTAATCTTCAAGCACTGGTTTAATCTTGAATCAACACTTTCAGCAGGAATAGCAAACGCCTGGTATGAAGGTGGGGAATCATGGGAATGGTTTGTTTCTTTTAAGCTGCTTAAGAATTAAAATCTTCCGTTTTTATTCGGGAAATTCTACGTTTTTTTATTTATCATTCCTCTAAAAGTAAGATTTGGGTAAGCCTTATTATGGAATGTATTTTGTTGAAAATTATTAAGTTTACAATAAAATGTGCTATTATCGTGTCTATTTATTAAAAATTGATTAATATGAAATATTCTGAATTTAAAAAAAGCATTGATGAAACCCTTCTTGGTACAGTTCATAGTGGAGAAGATTCCAACGAAAAAGTAAAAAACCTTGAAGTAATTCTTGATATTGTTAACAGTATAAACAGATCATTAATCCTTGATGATGTTTTAGAGCTTGTTCTGAAGAATGCAATAACTCTTACTAACTCCGACCGCGGTTTTATAGTTTTAAAAAATCAATCCGGAAACCTCGAATTTAAATTAGGTCTCGATGCAACGGGAAATATTCTACCGGAGAGCCTTTTCAACGTAAGCAACACTGTTGTAGAAAATGTTTTTGAGGAAGGACAATCAAGATTTATTGAAGGTGCACAAAGCGATACAAATTATGATCCGAGTAAAAGTATTCTTCGTCTCGAACTTCAGACTATTTTATGTTCCCCGCTTATTACAGATGATAAAAAGATTGGAGTAATTTATGTTGACAGCAAGCATCTTCATAAAATTAAAGTTAGAGAGATAACAGATACTTTTGAAATATTAGCCGGACAGGCAGCAACTGCTATCCGGAATGCACAACTTTATCATGGTCAAGTCAGTGCTTATAATGCTTTGCAGGAAGCTAACACTCAGCTTATAAGAGCAGAGCGTAAGGCATTAAAATCGAGTATTGATACTGAGATTGGACAATCATTACAAGGACTTGTTCATATCGCATTGCTTGAAACTGAAAGTTTGATGAGGACAATAGAAAAAGCACAAAAAGAATTGGAAGTTGAATTAAAAGATCGCGATTCAATTTTATTTGATAGGCTGAAATTAAAATCAAAAGTTGCTGCGGACAGCATAAGAAACATTCAGAAATATGCTCAGGTACTTATGGAAACTTCTGTAATGAACCTGCATAAAGACAGCGGTGATCTTAACAGGACAATACATTCGGTTATAAAATATATTTCACCAATGAAAAAATTTAACTTAGTTAATTTTAAAACCGATTTCAAGAAGCTACCTTTATGCTCATATGACTCTGAACAGATACAACATCTGCTCGTTCATCTTTTTACAAATTCAGCAGAAGCAAAAAAAGATGCAACTATTACAATCAAAACTTTTTCTGATAACAGACAGGTTTTTGTAGAGATTGATGATAATGGTCCAGGTTTTCCTCTTGATAAAGTTAATTCATTCTCTGATCTTTTAAATCATAAAGCCGGAAGCTATGGTTTATTCTTATGTAAAAGCATTATTGATCAGCATAATGGTGAAATAAATATAATTGAAAACCCACAGGGCGCAGCAATCAGGTTTTCCTTGCCGGTAAATTCTTAATATGCAGGATTCAGCAAGTAAATATTTTGAATCTCTTTATGATTACTTACAATTCCCTATTCAGATTATTAATGATAAGGGGGAAATTGTATATATTAATTCCGCTTTCAAATCCCAATGGGGTTATCAATTAGATGAATTAAAAAAATATTCAATCTTCGAAGACCCTGATCTGAAAAGAAATGGTATTTTAAATTCTATCAAAAAAAGCTTTGAGAAAAAAAATAACCTCATTATTAATAATTATTCAGATTCCCTTTTAAAGAATAAGGAAATTACTGTTCCAATTTTCAGAACCAGTATTTTCCATATAGATATTGAGGGAAAAGATTATGTAGTTCTTTTTCATATAGACCTGACAGAGATGACTCTTGCTGAAGAAGAAGTTAAAAAAGCACGCGATGGATATAAAGAAGCTGAAAGATTAAAGAATACTTTCTTAAATGTTCTTTCTCATGAGCTAAGAACACCCTTAAATATAATTCTTGGATATGCATCTATTATAAAAGATAATCTTAAAGATAAAATATCTACTGAAGATTTAGTTTATATTGATAATCTGTACAGCGGCAGTGAAAGGTTATTTAAAGGTATAACGCAAATGCTTGAGTTTGCCCAGCTTGATGCAGGCAATTATAAACTAAACATTGCAGCATACGATCTTAATTTAGTTTTGAAAAAAGCTATTAATTCCTTTCAGCCGATTATACAGGAAAAGAAGCTTGAATTAAGAAACCAGCTTTCCGATAAACCTGTTTTTGTAGATGTTGATTACCAGTGTATTCACAATGCTATTAATAATCTCCTGGGTAATGCTATAAAATTTACAACACAGGGGTTTGTAGAAGTTGAATTAAAAGTTCTACAGGATAAAGAACTCGTAATTTGTAAGATTAAAGACTCAGGTGTAGGCATTTCTTCTAAATATCTTGATCATCTTTTCCAGCCATTCAGCCAGGAGGATTTAAATATAGGAAGACATTATGAAGGCAACGGTTTAGGGCTCGCACTTGCAAAAAGGTACATTGAAAGAATGGGAGGCTCTTTATTAGTGGACAGCATAAAAGGTGTTGGCACTACATTTTCGTTTACACTTCCTGTATCTCAGAATACCCGTTTAAGCAAAGCTTCAAAGAAGAAAAGTAAGAATCTCAAGAGAATATTAATGCTCGATGATTCAAGCGAATCCTATGATCTTATTAGAGCTTTCCTGAAAAATAAATATGAAATTGAAGCTCATAACTTCCGCGATTTCAAAATTGACCATATTGACCAGGAAGATCATGGTGTGATAATATTTGATGTAAGCCATAACCATTGGGCACAAAGCCTTCTTATATGCCGGGATTTAAAAAGAAATGATACACAGAACCGTCCGCTTATTGTAATATCGAGCGAGTTCATGGAAGAAAAGATTAAAGAATTTTATGAAGCCGGCGTGGATAAATTCATCGTTAAGCCTTTCTCAAGAAATGATCTTTTTCAAACGCTTGAAGAAGTAACCTCTCTAAGTTAATACTTTTTTTAAAAAATATTTCCTTCCTTTTTAATCCAGAAGAATATTGGATATGTTGGTCAAAGTATAAAAAGAGACCAATATATCATCCCTAACGGATTTTAATTTTATTGCTGCAGTCATTCCTATAATTATTTTATCCCTATGGGGATTTTCAATTCATAATTCCGAAAGGAACAAGAGTCTCCAAACTATTTCCTAATATTTTTGTAATTTTTCATTTAATAATAATCCTTACCAATTATCTTTCTTAAATAAAGAGAGTAAAGTACAATGAAAGAAACCGATGAATTAAAGAGCAAAGTTCAATTAGCCTTCAAAAGCTGGAAAAAAAATTCTTATAAAAAATCTCTCCAAAAAAATCCGGAAAGAGAAAAGGAATTCACAACTGTTTCTTTCACACCTGTAAAAGCTTTATATACACCTCTCGATAATAATGAGAAAGATTATATAGAAAGGATTGGCTTCCCTGGTGAATATCCTTACACAAGAGGAATTCAACCTACAATGTACAGGGGAAAACTCTGGACAATGAGACAGTATGCCGGCTTCGGTACTGCAAAGGAATCCAATCAGCGATACAAGTATTTGCTTTTCCATGGTACTTCCGGTCTTTCCGTTGCATTCGATCTTCCAACTCAGATTGGTTACGATAGTGATGATCCTCTGGCTTACGGTGAAGTTGGTAAAGTTGGAGTTGCAATTGATACTCTTGCTGATATGGAAATTCTTTTTGATCAGATTCCGCTAGATAAAATATCTACTTCAATGACAATCAATGCTTCTGCTTCGGTTCTTCTCGCAATGTATATTGCAGTTGCTGAGAAGCAGGGAGTATCAAAAGATATAATAAGCGGAACAATACAGAATGATATTTTGAAGGAATACATTGCACGCGGAACTTATATCTATCCTCCCAAACCATCAATGAGACTTATAACAAATATCTTTGAATACTGTGCAAAGGAAGTTCCTAAATGGAATACAATTTCAATCTCCGGTTACCATATAAGAGAAGCGGGCTCAACAGCAGCACAGGAAGTAGGTTTCACTCTCGCTAACGGAATTGCTTACGTTGAGGGAGCTATTAATGCCGGACTTAACATTGATGATTTTGCCGGTCAGTTATCTTTCTTCTTTAACTCACACAATGATCTTCTTGAAGAAGTCGCAAAGTTCAGGGCTGCGAGAAGATTATGGGCAAAAATAATGAGGGAACGATTCAAAGCTAAAAATCCTCGCTCGATGATGCTGAGATTTCATTCTCAGACCGCCGGATCAACATTAACTGCACAGCAGGTTGAGAATAATATTGTTCGTGTTACAATCCAGACTTTAGCTTCAGTGTTTGGCGGGACGCAAAGCCTCCACACAAATTCAAAAGATGAAGCGCGTGCTCTTCCCACTGAGCAATCTGTAAGAACAGCTTTACGAACTCAGCAAATAGTGGCTTATGAAAGTGGTGTAACTAATACTGTAGATCCGCTCGCAGGCTCCTATTATGTGGAAGCTATGACTGACCAGATTGAAAAAGAAGCTGAGGATTATATCAGCAGGATTGATGCGATGGGTGGAATGATTGCAGCAATTGAAAATGGTTATGTCCAGGCAGAGATTCAGAAGGCTTCTTACGAATTTGAGAAAGAGATGGAAAACGGAAAAAGGATAATTGTCGGTTTAAATAAATTCAAGATTGAAACAGATGAGGAACCTGAACTTCTCAAGATTGATACGAAAGTTCAGGATGGGCAGATAAAGTTTCTTGATAAAATAAGAAAAGAAAGGGACCAGCAGAAAGTTGATAAAGCTCTTAATGATTTGAAAAAGGCAGCAGGCACTGATGAAAACCTTATTCCTTATATAATAAATGCTGTTAAAGGTTATGCAAGTGTTGGCGAAATATGTAATACAATGAGGAAAGTTTTTGGAGAGTATCAGGAACACATTGTGATCTAATGGAGAATTTTCACAAAAACTTTTTCTTTCTATATTAAATAAGTAATCATTGCCCAATGATTTTAATTTAACCTTCTTTCATTGAAGAATAAATAACCTAAAATTTGTAACTTTGTACAATCTAAAAATATACAGGTGCTTATGAGTTCCGCTAAATTAATTCTCGATGGAAAAGAATATGAACTTCCGGTTACTTTTGGCAGTGAAGGAGAAGTTGGAATTGATATTACAAAACTGCGAAGCCAGTCTGGTGCAATTACATTAGATAACGGATATGCCAACACAGGTTCCTGTGTAAGCTCAATTACTTTTATTGATGGTGAAAAAGGAATTTTAAGATACAGGGGTTATCCTATTGAAGAGCTTGCCGAAAAATCAAGTTTTATTGAAGTGAGCTATCTTTTAATTTTTGGACATCTTCCTTCTAAAAAAGAGCTTGATAATTTTAAGCATGATCTTACACATCACAGTTTGATTCATGAAGACATGAAAAAATTTTTTGAAGGATTCCCGCCTTCTGCACATCCTATGACTGTACTTTCATCAATGGTAAATTCTTTGTCGGCATATTATCCTGAATCTGAATTTGAAGAAGATCAATATCTGAATATCATTCGTCTCCTTGCAAAACTAAAAACGGTAGCTGCGTTCTCTTATAAGAAATCAATTGGGCAGGCATATGTTTATCCGCAAAATCATTTAAGCTATTGTGCTGATATATTAAATACGATGTTTGCTGTTCATTCCGCTCCTTATAAAGTTTCCAAAGTTCTTGAAGAAGCTCTTGATCTGTTATTGATTCTGCATGCAGATCATGAGCAGAATTGCAGTACATCTACTGTAAGAATGGTTGGAAGCAGTGAAGCAAATCTTTTTGCATCAATCGCTGCGGGAATTAATGCATTATCAGGTCCGTTGCATGGAGGTGCAAACCAGAAAGTAATCCAAATGCTACGGATGATTAAAGAGGATAGAAGCAACTATCAAAAATATGTTGATATGGCAAAGGATAAAGAATCTAAATTTAAATTAATGGGATTTGGTCATCGTGTTTACAAAAATTTTGATCCGCGTGCAGAAATTTTGAAAGCTTCTGCAAATAAAGTTTTAGGCGAACTTGGAATAAGTCATGATCCACTTCTGGAAATTGCTAAAAACCTTGAAGAAGTTGCACTAAAGGATGAGTTTTTCATTGAAAAAAAATTATATCCTAATGTAGATTTCTACAGCGGCATCATCTACCACGCAATGGGAATTCCGACTAATATGTTTACGGTTATGTTTACACTTGGTCGTTTACCTGGCTGGATAGCACAATGGTTAGAGATGAGAGAATATTCTAAAGCAAAAATTTACAGACCAAGACAAATTTATGTAGGTGAAACGAAACGGCCTTATGTTCCAATTGAAAAAAGAAAAAACTGACAGAAATTGGAATAATGGAATAATGGAATAATGGAATAATGGAGTTGTGGAGTTGTGGAGTCATGAGAGCGAATCAATATTCCATTATTCCAGGAATCCAGTATTGGAAATAAATGATATGATCCCAAAATACATTGAGCACATCGGCATTGCAGTAAAAAATCTTGAAGAAGCGATTGCTTATTATGAAAAGGTGCTTGGGTTAAAATGTTATGCGGTTGAAGAAGTTGAAGATCAGAAAGTAAAAACTGCATTCTTCAAAATCGGGCAGACAAAAATAGAACTTCTGGAATCAACGGATCCAGGTGGACCTGTTGGAAAATTTATTGAGAAGAGAGGAGAGGGAGTTCATCATATCGCATTCAGCGTAAATAACCTGCGGGAAAAACTGAAAGAAGTAAAACAGAAAGGTGTTTATCTTATTGACAAAGCTCCTAAAAAAGGAGCTGAAGGATTTGATATCGCATTCCTTCATCCTAAATCTACTTTTGGTGTTTTAACAGAATTTTGTGAGCGCAGGGAAGAGGTATAGGGCATAAGGTATATGGTATAAGGGAACAATATTAATTAAGCATTTATCCTGATTATGTAATAAAATTTTAATTATCTTTTGTCTTATATATAAAACCCTATACCTTTATACCATATACCATATACCATATACCATATACCATATAACCAAAGGAAGGAGATTCAATGAGGAAAGAGATTCACAAATGGTGGAGTCCAAGTCTCCATAAAGATATGGAGATAGTGGTTTATGGGCATTATGGTTTTGCACTTCTTATGTTTCCAACTGCTGCTGCAGATTACCTTGAGTATGAAAGATTCCAGCTTATAGAGAGTATCTCACATCATATTGAAAGCGGAAAGATTAAAGTCTTTTCCATCAACAGCATTAATATGGAAAGCTGGCTTAATCACAATATGCATCCTGCTCATAAGGCAATTCGTCATCAGCAGTATAATGATTATATCTGCAATGAAGTTGTTCCTTTTATAAAAAATTTTTCTTCCCCGGAAACTAAGATTATAACAACGGGCGCATCTCTTGGTGCTTTTCATGCTGCAAATACTCTTTTCCGCAGACCTGATCTTTTCCAGGGAGTAATTGCAATGAGCGGTACTTATGATTTAAAGAAATATACAAACGGCTATTATGATGATAACTGCTACTTTAATTCTCCCGATGATTATCTCCCCAATCTGGCAGATGAACATGTTTTATCACAGTTAAGAGCAAAGACAATAATAATTGCGAGCGGGCAAGGTCCTTATGAAGATCCAAATTCCTCAAGAAGATTATCGGGTATTCTTCATTCAAAAGGAATTGAGCATTGGATGGATTTATGGGGATATGATATGAGACATGACTGGCCTACGTGGCGGCAAATGCTTCCTTATTTTATAGATAAAATTAATCTCTGATGAACTGGAGAGATGCTTTCAGAAGAAGCAAGTTCAAAATTGAATTTACTGTTACTCTTGTTCTTCTTGGTTTAATTCTGATAGGACTCGCAAACTTTCTTAACTTTGTTGAAACACGCAATGGCGTTGTACTTAATGATCCATTACTAAATTTATTCGAGCCTATTGAGGTAACGTGGCTGACTTTTGGATTAATTTATATTTCGCTTGTTGTTGCAATAATAGCTTTCATAAAAAACCCTGAATTACTTGTTACTGCATTTCAAAGTTATATTGTAATGACTCTACTCAGAATTACAGCAATGTATTTACTTCCATTAAATCCTCCACAGAAAATGATTCCATTAGGAGATCCTTTTGTTGAATATTTTGGAACAGGGCAATTGCTTACAAAGGATCTTTTCTTTTCCGGTCACACAGCAACGCTTTTTCTTCTTTATCTTTTAGTCAATTCAAAATCTTTAAAAATTTTCTTTCTGGTTTCTACAATAATAGTTGGAATTTCTGTATTGGTGCAGCATGTGCATTACACAATAGATGTATTTGCAGCACCATTCTTTGCTTATTGCAGTTTTATATTTATAAAGAATTTAAGAAGGAGATTATTACTTTCTGTTATCTAAATCAGATCACGTTACATTAATTTTCTTTTAGTTACTCAAGACTATCAAACGAGTTCTTTAATAAATATACCATCCCTATGGGATTTTAATTCTGTGGTGGTAAACTTTAACTATAAATATTTCATCCCTAACGGGATTTGTCTTTAGAAATCCTTGGAAGGAAACTCATAATCCCGGAGGGATGACACATTTATAGAAAAGGAACCAAAAATAAATTAGCAAAATTCCTTTAGGGATGACATAAAAAACCTGTTATGTTCTAAAACCAATGAAATTAGAACCGGCTAAAAGTAAAACAGCAAAATTAATTTATCTTTCTTTTGGAATAGTCTTTTTAATTATAGGATTAATAGGACTTCTTCTTCCAATACTGCCGGGCTGGTTATTTCTTTTACCTTCCGCTTTTTGTTTTGCCAAATCTTCTCCTGCTCTCAATAAATGGCTGAGAAAAAGAAAATCACTTCAGAAATATTTTTCAAATAAGAATGATTAGTTTTAAAGGATATATATATCATCAATCAATTTATCTTATTTTTGTATACTCTTATCCATTATATAGGATTTGAAAATGCCTCAGAAAATTAAAACCACAGTTGTTATACTATTAACCTTCTTTTTCATTCCTTCTGAATTAATCTCTCAGAAAATTAATTCTGTTAAACATCCTGATTGGAGCTACAACAAAGTAATCTATGAAGTAAATCTCAGGCAATATACCGAGGAGGGAACCTTCAAAGCTTTTGAAGAACATCTGCCAAGATTAAAAGAAATGGGCGTTGATATTTTATGGTTTATGCCTATCCATCCAATAGGAGAAAAAAACAGGAAAGGCACTCTTGGCAGTTATTATTCTGTTAAAGATTATAAAGCTGTTAATCCGGAACATGGAACATTTGAAGATTTTAAATCACTTGTAGATAAAATTCACGAAATGGATATGTATATTATTATAGATTGGGTAGCTAATCATACAGCCTGGGATAACGTTTGGGTAAAAGAGCATCCGGAATTCTATACAAAAGATTCTTTAGGAAATTTTATTCCACCTGTTGCTGATTGGGCTGATGTGATTGATTTAAATTATGACAATAAAGAACTCAGGGCTGCAATACTTGATGCAATGAAATTCTGGATCGAAGAATATGATATTGACGGTTTCAGGTGCGATGTTGCAGGAATGGTTCCGGTTGAATTCTGGCTGGAAGCAAAAAAAGAACTAGATAAAATTAAACCAGTTTTTATGCTTGCAGAAGCATGGGAACCTGAACTTCACCAGGCTTTTGATATGACTTACTCGTGGGATATTTATCATTTAATGAGTGATATTGCAAAGGGAAAAAAGGGTGTTTATGATTTAGTTACTTTACTTAATAAGGAAAAAGGGATGTACCCTGAATCAGCTTTCAGGATGCAGTTCACTTCAAATCATGATGAGAATACTTGGAACGGAACTGTATGTGAAAAATTTGGCGAAGGTGCAGAGGCATTTGCAGCATTAACTTTTGTAATTCCAGGTATGCCATTAATTTACAGTGGGCAGGAAGCAGGTTTGGATAAAAGACTTAAGTTTTTTGAGAAAGATCCGATTGAATGGAAAGAAGATAAATTCAGAAATGTTTATACAATTTTATGCAAGTTAAAAGAGGATAATAAAGCTTTATGGAATGGTGAAAAAGGTGGGGAAATAAAATATAAGGAATATCCTCAGATTGGCGAACCAACATTAGTTACACCTCCTGGTATTTTTGCTTTTGAAAGAAATCGGGAAGGACACAAGATATTTGCAATATTTAATTTTTCTGAGAATAAATATGATCAGTTTTCCTTAACATTCTTTGAAGTTGAAAAAGATTATAAAGATCTTTTTACAGGTGAATTAATTCCATCAAATATTAATATTAAACCCTGGGGGTATAAAATCTTTTATAAAAATTGATTAACTCAGACTGATCAAAGTTTAAAACCGTTAAAACGGTTAGTAACCCCTTAAGTTTCACATTAACACCTGACTTAAGTCAGGTGTTAACAAAAGAAATTGAAATTCTAATTTTAGTTATTGAAAACCTTAGACAGAAACTCTTTTATTTTATCAGTAGTTATTGGCTTGGAAATAATATCAACGGGCTTTAATTCTTTAGCTTTTTTTAAAATGGTTTCATTAGTTGATGCTGTAATAAAAACAAATGGTATATTTTTTTCTTTAAGTATCTCTGCGACATCTAAACCGGTTATCTGATCTTTTAAAAAAATATCCAGTAAAACCAGATCCGGCTTATAACTATTAATTTTATCTATTGCAATCTTTCCTGATAATACGTGGTTGAGTGTATCGTATCCTAAATTTTTTAGAGTTTCTTCAATATCCAAAGAAATAATGAATTCGTCCTCAACAATTAATACTTTTTTTTTGCTTTCCATTCCGGATATTTCCATTACATCATTTTTTACAAATTGCAGGTAAACTATTTTGAGTTGTAATAGGATACAAACCTTGTTAGAAGATAGTTTCCCAAATCCTTAAAATCAACCGCATAATTCCATTTATTTTAATTTGTTTAAAAGAACCTTTCTTAGTTTTATTAAAAAAGTTATTTTTGTTTATTTCGAATAAAACAGAGGTTCCATTGTCTTATACTTTTCTTGTAAAGAATTTTATGGCAGAAAATAAAATTGAGGTTTTCATCGAAATGGAGGTTTTAAATAAATGATTAAGAATCTAATACTTTTTTTTACTTTTTTATATTGCGGGAATTCTATTGCACAATCAGCCGGTATAAACTTCACACTTGCATTTCCGCAAGGTGAATTTAAAGATAATGTTGATCGTCTTGGTTTTGGAGGAAGCTTGCAGTTTCTTTTTTTTGATCCACAACCAGGTTTGCCTGTTTCATTCGGATTGAATCTTGGATATTTAAATTATGGAAGTGAATCAAGAAGAGAACCTTTCAGCTACACAATACCTGATGTATTTGTTGATGTTGACAGAACTAATAACCTTGTGAACTTTCATATTTTGTTCCAGATAATTTCTCATACAGGAACGTTCAGACCATATGCAGAAGGATTATTTGGCGGCTCATATATATTTACAGAAACATCCATTAAAAGCCGTGATTATGAAGAAGTAGCAGGATCAACAAACTTTGACGATTTTGCATGGAGCTATGGTGCAGGCGGAGGGTTTATAATTCTTTTAATGGAAAATGTTGGTGATGATGTTGGTACTTTATATCTCGATCTTAAAGCCAGGTATCTCTTTGGTTCGGAAGCTGAATATCTTAAAGAAGGTTCTGTAACTGTAGAAAACGGAAGAGTCGCTTATGAAGTGTCAAAATCAAAAACCGATCTTCTTCAAATTCATCTTGGTGTTATAGCTTATTTTAATGTTGTGTTTTGACATGATTGGATTTGCTTTCATAGGGACTGTCTTAAAATTTATTTTATTGTCACACTGAGCGAAGTCGAAGTGTGAATTCGTTTCAAAATGTCAGTCTTCGATTCCGCTCAGACTGACAAAATTGGACTTATGAGACAGCCTCTGCAAGTTTGTTACTTTTTACATAACAAGCTTTCTTTGCAAAACTCCAGTTTTAAAAGGTTTGGGGAGGCTATTTCCTTTTAATATATTTAAAAAGTAAATACTTTTTCTTAATCCAGTAAGGATGAAAAAATGCCAATCGTTTCCAAAGAATTTGATGAATCAGCAATTAACACAATTAGATTTTTAGCCGTTGATGCAGTGCAGAAAGCAAACTCCGGACACCCTGGAATGCCGATGGGCTGTGCCCCGATTGGTTATACTCTTTTTGCAAAGTATATGAACTTCAATCCTTCAAATCCCAAATGGAATAACAGGGATAGGTTTGTTCTTTCCGCCGGCCATGGAAGTATGCTTCTTTATTCTCTACTTCACCTCACCGGTTACGAAGTTTCAATGAATGAACTTAAAAGCTTCAGGCAATGGGGAAGCATTACACCAGGGCATCCTGAGTATCATCTTACTCTCGGAGTTGAAACTACAACTGGTCCTCTTGGTCAGGGTTTTGCAAATGCGGTTGGGATGGCAATCGCACAGAAATATTTGTCTGCGAAGTTTAATAAAAATGATATCAAAATTATTGATCACTACATTTATGGAATATGCAGTGATGGTGATTTGATGGAAGGAGTTTCTCACGAAGCTGCATCTCTTGCAGGACATCTTAAACTGGGGAATTTAATTTTCTTTTATGATGATAATGATATAAGCATTGACGGCAGCACTGATCTTGCTTTTACAGAAGATGTCGGGAAAAGATTTGAAGCATATAACTGGCACGTTCAGCATATAGCTGATGGAAACGATATTGAAGGTATAGAGAATGCGATAAAGAATGCGCAGAAAGATGATAAGCCTTCAATAATTGTAACGAGAACGCATATTGGATATGGCAGCCCTAATAAACAGGATACAGCAGAAGCACATGGTTCTCCTTTGGGTGAAGAAGAAGTTAAGCTTACAAAGAAAAATCTCGGCTGGCCGGAGGATGAAAAATTCCTGATCCCAAAAAAAGTGCAAAACTTTTTTGATGAAATAAAAAGCAAAGGTGAAGAGAAAGAGGAAAACTGGAATAAGCTTTTTGAAAAGTATAAAGTGAAATATCCTGATGAAGGGAATCTTTTTATTGATCTGATGAATGGAAATTATGGAGATGAATGGAAATCAAAACTTCCTGTTTTTAAAGATGAAGGAAAGCAAATTGCAACCCGTGCAGGTTCAGGTAAAGTTTTAAATGCAATTGCTTCATCGCTTCCCGGTTTGATAGGCGGTTCTGCGGATCTCGCTCCATCTAATAACACTATGCTCAAAGATTATCCTGTTTTCTCTTCAGAAAATTATAGCGGAAGAAATTTTCATTTTGGGGTTAGAGAACATGGGATGGCGAGTGTTCTTACAGGAATGGCTTTATACGGTGGAGTTATTCCTTATGGAGGAACATTCTTAATCTTTTCTGATTACCTGAGACCTGCAATCCGCCTTGCTTCTCTTTCAGGTGTAAGAACGATTTTGGTTTTCACTCACGATAGCATTGGTTTAGGTGAAGATGGACCAACACATCAGCCTGTTGAGCATCTCTCATCACTAAGGGCAATTCCAAAAGTTATTGTAATCCGTCCTGCAGATGTTAATGAAACAGCTTATGCATGGCAGTATGCAATTGAGCATAAAGGAAGTCCTGTTGCTATTATCTTAACAAGACAGGGGCTTCCTGTTCTTAACCAGGAAAAATTTCCTTCCGCAAAAAATTTATTGAAGGGTGCTTATATTTTGAAAGATGCCAATTCGCCAGAATTAATTTTAATGGCTTCCGGTTCCGAAGTTGGTGTAACATTAAAAGCGTCTGAAAAGCTGGAAGCATCGGGAATTAAAGTTAGAGTTGTAAGTTTTCCAAGCTGGGAATTGTTTGAACAACAGTCATCAGAATATAAAGAAACTGTTTTGCCTGCTAATATTAAAGCAAGAGTTTCCGTTGAAGCCGGTGTTAAACAGGGTTGGGAAAGATACATTGGTGAATTTGGAGAAGCAGTAAGCATAGAAAGGTTTGGAGCCTCTGCACCAGGTGAAATTAATATGGAGAAGTACGGTTTTACTCCCGATAACATTTCTGAAACTGCAGAAAGAGTTTTAAAAAAGTTTTTAAATAAATTGATCAACTAACAAGAACAGGCGGAGGAAGTATGCTTAATATTCCGCTTTACGATTTCATTTTGATGTCAATTGTTTCCGGATTAATAGCTACAACCGGGATGACTCTTCTTTTAAATGCTATTACAAAATCCGGTATTGCAAATGCGGATATGATTCGTGCTGTTGGAAGTCTTTTTACCAAGTCTCTTGATAATGCCGCAAGGGTTGGAATAATAATTCATTTTTCAGTTGGACTGGTATTTGGATTTCTTTATACCTTTGCTATACAGGCATTTGAGGTTCAGGGCTTTTTAAGTAATGTGGGTTCAGGTGTTCTGATTGGTTTTATTCATGGTGCTGTTGTAAGTTTTATGCTTGTTGCTTCAGTTGCTGAACACCACCCTCTTAAAGAATTCCGGGAAGCAGGTTTCTCAGTTGCAGTTGCTCATTGGGCTGCACATCTTTTTTACGGATTATTGATTGGAATTGTGCTTGGATTGATGAAGGTTTAATTAAGAAAAATTTTTTTTATGAAAAAAATTATTGTGCTCGGTGCAGGAATGGTTGGAAGTGCAATAGCAATTGATCTTGCTAAAAACTACAATGTTACTTCTGCAGATATTAATCTGCAGAATTTATCTAAGCTTAAAAAGAGAAAAATTCTAACTGCTCAGAGTGATCTGTCTGATAAAAAGGAATTAAGTAATCTTATAAAAGATTATGATTTGGTTATTGGTGCTGTTCCGGGATTTATGGGTTTCAAAACCTTAAAGACAGTTATAGAAGCTGGAAAAAACATAGTTGATATTTCATTCTTTAGTGAAGATCCTTTTAAACTCGATTCACTTGCAAAAGAAAAAAATGTTACCGCTGTTGTTGATTGCGGAGTGGCACCCGGATTCAGCAATATAATTCTTGGCTATCATAATAAAAGAATGAATATTAATTTCTTCAAATGCTGTATTGGCGGATTGCCTTTTAAAAGAACAGAGCCTTTCCAGTATAAAGCTCCGTTTTCGCCGATTGACGTAATTGAAGAATATATACGACCTGCGCGTTTAAGAGAAAACGGTTTTGAAGTTGTAAAAGAAGCTTTGACCGGATCTGAATTAATTGAGGTGGAAAAAGTCGGTACGCTTGAAGCTTTTAACACAGATGGTTTGCGAACCTTGTTAAAGACGATGAAGATTCCTACAATGATTGAAAAAACTCTCCGCTATCCGGGGCATATTGATGCAATTAAAATTCTGAAGCAGGCAGGTTATTTTAATCATCAAGCTATTGATGTTAATGGAATAAAAATTAAACCTGTTGATCTTTCTGCAAAATTACTTTTTCCTTTATGGAAACTTGAAGAGAATGAACAGGAGTTTACTTATATGCAGCTTCATATAAAAGGAAAAGAGAAGGGTTCTGAAAAAGAATACCTTTATAAGATGTTTGACCGTTTTGATGAAGAGACAAATACATCTTCGATGGCAAGAACAACAGGATATACCTGTAATGCAGTAGCTGATTTAATTTTAAAAGGGAATTATAAAAGAAAGGGAATCTCTCCTCCTGAATATGTTGGTGAAGATGAAAATTGTTTCAGGAAAATAATTAGCTACCTGGAAAAACGTAATATCACTATCACGGAAGTTTAACTACTACGCTTCCCATGTTTTATGGTGTCATAAGTAGCAATAACAAGCAGCGTAAGAACAACAAATATTTTAATTAAATCGTCTAACATAACTTTTCCTCGTTCGTATACAGTACAAATATCTGATAGTATTTTAAACAAAATGTAAAGAAATTATTAAGGAATTATTAAAAAAACTCTGTGACTAAATCGTCGGGAGCGGTTTCTTCAGGTTACAAGATTGAATTATTAGTCGACTCCAAAAAACTGATATTCTCATGTTGTCATTCCCACGAAAGTGGGAATCTATTTTCTGGAAGAACTATTAAACAATCTTCCGCTCCCTGAAACTTTATGCAGGTTTGTTCTGAGATTTAAAAAAATACAAACTCCCTTGCAGGATTCCACCTAAAAAACCAATCTGAAAATGAATAGCCTCAAAATTAAATTCATAACTATACTTGAATGAACCTGATATTAACTCACCTAAAAGAACAACGAACAGAAAAGCTGTAAATCCCAAAACGCTGTTGACTAGAGCAAAGATAATTTTCCTGAAGTTTAAAAATTTATTTTTCATTTCTATTGATAAATTATGATTTGATTAAAAGATGAGATAAAGATAAAATTAAATAAGCAATGAGGAGTTAAGATTAGGTTAACTAATGTTTAAATTACTATTAACATAATTGTAGTATTGTCATCGTATATTGATAAAAAGATAAAAGGTTAAATTAGAGAAGGAAAGATA
>CAZEWJ010000002.1:0-246252 GCA_964515875.1 uncultured Ignavibacteriaceae bacterium
TACAGGTTTAGAAATTATCAACAAACTTGGAGGTCATAATGATCCGAAGATACTTCTTATTCGGGTTTATATTTTTTCTAGTTTCTTTTTCATCTTTTGCTCAGTATGAACAAACCGGCGGTTTTGCCCGTCTTCAGGGAATGGGAAACAATCTTTATATAGTTGACCCATATAATATGACGGCTAATCCTGCCTGGGCCGGATATTATCATAATTTCTTATTTGGTGATTTAGGAAGCAGCAATGGACCTTTTAATCCTGGTGCTGGACAATTTGTAGCTGCTAATTTTCATGTTGGCGGGGGTTTATCTCTCGGTGGAATGTTGGCACGAAATACTTTTAGTGGTATTTCGATTAGTAACCTAGATCCTTTTGGCGTTGTGGGTCAGCTTAATTCTGTTGTTGGTAATACGGTAGTAATAAATCCAGATAATAATCTGGAATTGCTTGCATCTTATAAAGCTGGCAATACTGCATTTGGTTTTGGCGTTGCTTATGCTTCAACAACAAATGAAACTTCTCCTGCAGGTGGTACTACTTCAACAGGATCAGCAAGCCAACTTGGTTTTAATGCCGGTATTGTTACCAAATTGACGGGAAGTTTTCTGCTTGATTTGGGAGCTTCTTTAGTGATGCCAAACGCTAAGTTTGAACCTGGAGGAACAGGTAATACGAGTGAAGTTTCTCAAACTATTATTTTAGTTAACGGAAGAATATTCTGGCAATATTCTTCAAAGCTTGCATTTGTTCCTGTTATATCTTTTGCAACAACTTCAGGTACTGTTGATAATGGCACTACTGCTACTACAACTTCAACAGATCTTGTTTCAAATACTTTAATTGTAGTTGGGATTGGTATGAATTATCATGTTGGTGATTTCTTACTGGCAGGTGGCCCGGGCTTTGGGACAGCTTCCGCTACAACCAGCTCAACGCCCACAACTCCGGAAGTATCAACTTCAGCTTTTATTTTCCCAATATGGAATCTTGGCGCTGAGTGGAATATGAATGATTGGTTTGTTGCAAGAATTGGATATATTGCCTCAACACAGAGTACTACTGTTGAAACTCCAGTATCCGCAACAACCTTTGATGAGAGGATATTTACACAATTTCTTGGCCCTCAAGGTGCAACAGTTGGTGTTGGTTTCAGGCTTGGCAACTTCTCTCTTGATGCTACAGTTAATGAAGATGCTCTGCGTCAGGGATTCAATAATATTGGCACCTACGGCTCAGCAACATTTGCTTATTTATCAGCAAGCCTTTCTATTCCTTAATAGAAAAATTTTACTTTTAAAAGTTAAAGGGCATCCTGATATATGGATGCCTTTTCTTTTTTAAACTGATTTCATTCCTTTTATAGAATTTTAATTCTCTCTATATTTTAATTCAATATTAGGCTTAAAAATGTACGAGTACACTGGCGCAATACATATGCATTCTGTCTTTTCAGATGGAAGCGGGGAAGTGGATGAAATTTCTCAGGCTGCATCTGAAATAGGTTTGGATTATATAATCCTTACTGATCATAATACACTCAGAGCAATGAAGGAAGGTTATGAAGGCTGGTATAAAAATACTTTTGTGCTCGTTGGATGCGAGATTAATGATAAAAACAATATAAACCATTACCTTGCTTTTGGAATTAATGAAGCATATTCAACAAGGATCTCTGCTAAACAGTATACTAAAAGAGTTAAAGAAGAAGGTGGAATTGGTTTTATTGCTCACCCTCATGAAAAAAGGAAACATATGAAAGAGCATCCACCATATCCCTGGGTTGAATGGGATTCTGAGGATTTTACCGGAATTGAAATATGGAATCATATGTCTGAGTGGATGGAGAATCTTACAGAGCATAATAAATACCAGGCTTTTCTTCATCCTTTAAGATCTATCGTAGCTCCTCAACAGGAAACATTAAAACTGTGGGATGAAATTAATCTTAAAAGAAGAGTTGTAGGAATTGGCGGTGTTGATGCACATGCACATAAATATAATCTGCTTGGATTCTTAGAAGTTGAAATTTTTCCTTACAAAGTTCTTTTCAAATCAATTAGAACTCATATTCTAACAGAGATAGAATTAGTTAAGGGAAAAAGTGAAAAAGCAATTGAAGCTACTAAGAGAATAATTTACGATTCGCTTGGTTCGGGCAGATGCTTTTTTGCAAATGATTATCACCATGATTCAAAAGGTTTTCGATTCTTTGCTAAAGAAGATGGCAAGATTTATCAGATGGGAGAATCAGTTCCCTTATCAAAGAAAGTAAACCTAAATGTTTTTCTTCCTGTGTCAAAAGCTGAGATAAGATTAATCCATAACGGCAAAAAGGTTAACCAGGTAGAAAGCAATGAGGGTAAATTTGTTGTCAGTAAAAAAGGTGTTTACAGAGTAGAAGTTTATTATAATAATAAAGCATGGATTTTTTCGAATCATATAAGAGTTAGTTAAAAATTAACAGTTATATCTAAATTTATTTTTAATTGATAATTTTTAATTGCTTCCGCGCCCATAGTTCAACTGGATAGAACGCCGGATTCCGGTTCCGGAGGTTGAAGGTTCAAGTCCTTCTGGGCGTACTAAGAAAAATTGCTCAATTGCTAAACTGTTAAATTGTTTAAAAAACAATGGGACAATTTGACAATTTATCTCTGTTTATGGTTTTTACCTTAACTTTACTAAATTTGAACTCTTAAAATTGATGATTTTACTATAAATAAGGATAATAATGTTAACTAAAAAGAAGAAGCTTTCAAGGAAAGAAATAAAAGAAGATAAATTAATATCTACATATTATAAAGCTTACGGCTATTTTGATGAAAACAGATCCCGTGTTATAACATTTGGAGCCGTACTAATTGGAGTTATAGTATTAGTTTATTTCTATATAAACAACCAGAATGAAAATAACAGGCTTGCGGGACTTCAGCTTGCACGTATAATGAGCCTCTATGACCAGGGTTCTTACCTTGAAGCTATTGAAGGAAAAGAAGGGACGGATATTGTTGGTTTAAAAAAGATTGTAGAAGAATATGGCAGTACAAATAACGGAGAGCTCGCTAAGATTTATCTTGCTAATTCTTACAGCTTTTTAGGAAAAAATGATGAAGCTTTAGAATATTATGAAGATTATTCCGGCAGTATTGAAACTTATAAAGCAACTGCTCTTGCAGGGCAGGCAGGTATTTATTCAGATAGAAAAGAATATGAAAAAGCAGCCGATCTTTATCTTAAAGCTTCAAAAGTATCTGATGATAATCCCTTAAATCCTGAGTATATGCTGAATGCAGGAATAAATTATTTAAACTCCGGCAACGAGGAAGAAGCAAAAGAATTATTTGAAACGATAAGAAAAGATTACCCGACTTCCACAGCTTTCAGAGAGGTTGACCGTTATCTTTCACAAATACAGTAGGTAATCAAGGTTCTAATTGACTTTCAAACCGCATATATCTATTTTTTTCAAACTATTAATAGGATAAATATTTTAATTTTATGGCAGATACCTCAGATTTCAGGAATGGATTAATAATAAGATTTAAAAATGATTTATATTCTATCGTAGAGTTCCAGCATGTAAAACCCGGGAAAGGTGGAGCTTTTGTTCGCTCAATGCTTAAAAATTTAAAAACCGGCAAAGTACTCGATAACACTTTCAGGGCAGGAGAATCTATTGATGCTGTAAGAGTCGAAAGAAGAAAATATCAATACCTTTTCCGTGAAGGCGATTTTCTTGTTTGTATGGATAATGGAACATATGAACAAATCAATGTCCCGGTTAAATATATTGGAGATGGAATTAAATTTCTTAAAGAGAGCGAAGAATTAGAAATTCTTTTCAGCGGAGATGAAATTATTACAGTTGAGCCGCCAATTTTTGCTTATCTTAAAGTCACTTCAACCGAACCGGGATTTAAAGGAAATACTGCTACCGGAGCTTTAAAGCCTGCAAAATTAGAAACCGGTACCAACATCAATGTCCCGCTTTTTGTAGATGTTGATGACGTTTTAAAAGTTGATACACGCAGCGGGGAATACGTGGAACGAGTAAAATTTTAACAAAAGGTATTTAAATGGATTTAAATCTTATTAAAAAACTTGTAAAAATTGTTGATACCACTGAGATTACAGATCTTGAAGTTGAAGAAAACGGATTTAGAATTAAGATAGCTAAAAAGATAAGAGCTTTCCAAACTCAACCTCAGATGATTGCACAGTCAGCTCCGGTCACAGAGGAAGAGAAACCTTCTAAACCTGAAGTTCAGGAAAATGTTCACGAAATTCGTTCCCCTATAGTTGGAACATTTTACAGAGCACCGGCTCCGGATGCAGATTCTTATGTTAATGTTGGAGATATTGTTTCACCTGGTTCAGTTTTATGTATTGTTGAAGCAATGAAATTGATGAATGAGATTGAATCTGATGTAAGTGGAAAAATATTAAAAATTCTTGTTGAAAACGGGAAACCGGTTGAGTACAATCAGCCTCTTTTCTTAATCCAGGTTAGTTGATATTCCTGTTCTTATTAAGAGGGAAAATTGTTTAATAAAATATTGATTGCCAACCGAGGCGAGATAGCTTTAAGAATTATAAGAACATGCAAAGAACTGGACATTAAAACAGTTGCTGTTTATTCCGATGCAGACAGAGATTCTCTCCATGTTACCTTTGCCGATGAAGCCGTTTGTATCGGTCCCCCGCCAAGTAAAGACAGTTACTTAAAAATACCATCTATTATTTCTGCGGCACAAGTAACAGGTGCAGATGCAATCCATCCCGGTTATGGTTTCCTTGCTGAGAATGCTAATTTTTCCGAGATCTGCCAGGAATCAAAAATAAAATTCATTGGTCCCTCTCCACAAATGATTAATGCTATGGGAGATAAAGCGTTCGCAAAAGACACAATGAGAAAAAATGGTGTACCCGTTATACCGGGCAGTGATGGAGTTATTAAATCAGACGTTGAAGGAAAAGAAGTTTCTCACGAGATTGGTTTTCCCGTTATTATAAAAGCCTCTGCAGGCGGAGGCGGTAAAGGTATGAGAATAGTATTGGAAGAGAAAGATTTTGAGAAAGCATTTCAAATGGCAAAGACTGAAGCTGAATCTGCTTTTGGAAATTCAGATGTTTATATAGAAAAGTTTATTGAAAATCCACGACACATTGAAATACAGATTCTTGGCGACTCTTTTGGCAATGCATATCATTATGGTGAAAGAGATTGTTCGGTTCAGCGTCGTCATCAAAAATTGATTGAGGAAAGCCCTTCTCCGGCTATTGATGCTGAAACAAGAAATAAAATGGGTGAAACTGCTATACTTGGTGCTAAAGCAGTTAATTACGAAGGTGCAGGTACAATTGAATTCCTTCTTGATAAGAATAAGAAATTTTATTTTATGGAGATGAACACACGCATCCAGGTTGAACATCCGGTTACAGAAGAAGTTTATGATGTTGATCTTGTACGTCAGCAGATTTTAGTAGCAGCGGGGCATAAAGTTGAAACTCTTCCAAAGAAGCCAAGTGGACATAGTATCGAGTTCAGAATTAATGCTGAGGATCCTGAAAACGGTTTCAGACCTTCTCCAGGTAAGATTACATCACTTCACTTCCCCGGTGGTTTTGGAGTAAGAGTAGATTCTCATATTTATCAGTCATATACAATTCCCCCATACTATGATTCTCTTATTGCAAAATTAATTGTGTGGGGAAAAAACAGGCAGCATGCAATTGCAAGAGGGAGAAGAGTTTTAGAAGAATTCACTGTTGAAGGTATAAAAACAACTGTTCCTTTTCATCTGAAAGTATTGCAGGATGAAAGATTTTTAAGCGGTAATTTTGATACTAGCTTTCTGGACAACTTTGTCTTTAAGTAAAGATTATGGGCTTACTTAAAAAAATAAACGTAGCACAGATTAGTAATCTGTGTTACGCAAATGTTAAATTAATTGAAAAATTTTCTTGAGGTAAAAATGAATTTTCCGGAAAACATAAAGTACACAAGAGATCATGAGTGGATTAAAGTTGAAGGCAATGTTGGTTACATTGGCGTTACAGATTATGCGCAGGGTGAATTAGGTGATGTTGTTTTTGTTGACATTGATCCTGATCTAAAAGAAATAACTAAAAACAATACTTTTGGAACAATTGAAGCTGTAAAAACTGTCAGCGATCTTTTAGCCCCTTGCAGTGGTAAAGTATTAGAAGTAAACAAAGAGTTAACAAATACTCCTGAGGATGTGAACAATGATCCTTATGGAAAAGGGTGGATGGTTAAAGTTGAGATTAATGATCTGAATGACATAAATGATCTTCTTAATGCTGAAGATTATAAAAAGTTACTCGGTCAGGAATAAGTAAGGAGTAAGGAGTAGGGAGTATGGAGTATAGAGGGTTTAGGGATTTGAAAGTATATCAGCTTTCTTATCAATTGGCTCTCGAGATTTTTGAATTAACAAAAGGGTTTCCCAAAGAAGAATTATATTCATTAACAGATCAGTTAAGGAGATCATCTAGATCAGTCCCTTCTAATATTGCAGAAGCATGGAGAAAAAGAAAATATCCGAAATCATCCCGACAAGTCGGGATTAATTGATTCCTTAGCCGAGGAATCTGAAACAGAAGTTTCACTTGATTTCTCAAGAGATTTGAAATATTTGAATAATGAAAAATATTCTTATTTCATTAATAAATATGATGAAGTTGCCCGTATGCTTAGTTCAATGATTAATAATCCAGATAAATTTTTGTCATTAAAAACTCAATATTCCTTACTCCCTACTGCTTACTTTGGAAATAGATTAAATTAATTAACTAAAGATGTCATTTCCTTACAAATTACTTAATGAATAAATAATGAAACCGGATGAACTGATTTTAATAATAGATTTTGGAGCGCAGTACACACAGCTAATTACGCGTAGAGTCCGTGAGGCAAATGTATATTCTGAAATTCACTCTCACAAAATTACTTCACAAGAAATAAAATCTTTATCTCCGTCTGGTATAATACTCTCTGGCGGGCCAATGAGTGTTTATGATGAAGGCTCACCTCAACTTGATCCGGCTATTCTTAATCTGGATATTCCTGTTTTAGGAATATGTTATGGCCTTCAATTAATATGCAAAATATTGGGAGGTAATGTTGAACCTGCGGCTAACCGCGAATATGGGAAAGCCAATCTTATTATTAAAGAAGAAAATGAATTGTTTAAGAATGTTAAGAAAGAATCAGTTGCATGGATGAGCCATGGAGATTATCTCACTAAACTTCCTGATGGATTTAAAGTAATAGCTGAATCGGATCATTCACCAATTTGTTCAATTGCAGACTCACAAAGAAAAATTTATGGTGTTCAGTTTCATCCTGAAGTAGCGCATACACAGGAAGGTGAAAAGATCATCAGGAATTTTCTTTTTAATATCTGTAAATGCAAAAGTAAATGGACCCCTAATAATTTTATTCAATCAAAAATATCTGAAATAAAAAAACTTATTGGTTCATCAAAAGTAATATGTGCTCTAAGCGGTGGAGTAGATTCAACTGTTGCGGCTATGCTTGTTAAGGAAGCGATCGGTGAAAATCTTTTGTGCATTCATATTGATACGGGATTGATGAGAAAAAATGAAAGTCAAACAATCAGTAAGCTTTTTAAGGAGAATTTAAAATTAAACTATGTTCACCTTAATGAATCGGAAAGATTTCTGATTAAACTAAAAGAAATAGTTGATCCTGAACAAAAAAGAAAAATTATAGGGAACTTATTCATCGAAATTTTTGAAGAGGAAGCATTAAAGCATGGCGATGCATCTTTTCTTGTGCAGGGAACTCTTTACCCTGATGTTATAGAATCAGTAAGTGTTAAAGGAGCTTCCGTAACTATAAAAACGCATCATAATGTTGGTGGGCTTCCTGAGAAGATGAATCTGAAATTGATTGAACCATTTAGAGAATTATTTAAAGATGAAGTGCGAAAAGTTGGAAGAGAACTTGGCATTCCGGAAGATTTTATCTCAAGACATCCTTTTCCAGGCCCAGGTCTTGCTGTAAGAGTTCTTGGTGAAGTAACTAAAGAAAGGCTTGACATTCTTAGAGAAGCTGACGATATTTTTACAAATGAAATAGGAGAAGCAGGATTGTACAATAATATTTGGCAGGCATTTGCTGTATTGCTTCCGGTAAATAGTGTTGGTGTTATGGGGGATGCAAGAACTTATGAAAATGTTCTGGCTCTCAGGGCAGTAACTTCTTTGGATGGAATGACGGCAGATTGGTTCAGGTTTGAGCATGATTTTCTTGCAAAGGTTTCGAATAAAATTATAAATAAAGTCCGAGGCATTAACAGGGTTGTGTATGATATCAGTTCAAAACCACCTTCAACGATAGAATGGGAATAAATTCAAAATATAAAAATGAATTAAGAATGAAATTCGCTCAGGATTATGAAGCCAATGGAGATAATCTTCAAGCTATGCAGCTCTATTATTCAATTATTGAAGATGAACCTGATTACTTTGAAGCATATTTTTCTCTTGCAGAATTATTTGACAAGCAGAATAATCTTGAAGCTGCTAAAAAACTTTTAACAGATTATCTTAATGAAAATCCGGGGAATAATCTGGTAAGATTATTTTATGCTCAGCTTCTTCTTAGAAATTTGCTATGGGAAGATGTAATTGAAATCCTTCAATCAATTAGTATTAATGAAGAACCGATTGCTGCATTCTTTCTTGGCCATTCATATTTTATGCAGAAGAATTATGAACATGCAAAAATAAATTTTCAGCATTTTAGTTCTTCAGGAAAGAAGACTGAATTACTTCAAGAAACTTATATTTATCTGGCTAAAACTGAAATTCAATTAGGAAATTTTGAAAGTGCACTTGGGTATGCAAAAAAATCTGAAATAGTTTATGCAAATTTTTGGGAATTAAACCTGCTTTTTGCAATTATTCATTATAATCTGAATATGTACACCCATGCAGTTTCTTCAATTTCCAAAGCACTGAAGCTAAATGCAAGTGAACCTGCTATTTATCAATGGGCAGGGAAAATTTTTCTTAAAGCAGGAGAGTATCTTAAAGCGGAAGAAAATTTTCATAAACATATTGGAATGGTTGAATATCCTGCTTCGGAAATTTACTCTGAACTTGGAGAAGCTTACCTTAAAACAAATAAAGTAAAAGATGCGCTTCAATATTATGAACTTGCCTTAAAAATTGATCCGCTTAATAAATTTGCTTTTGAAGGAAAAAAGAAAGCTGCCTCAATTTTACAGTCAGGTGCGAATGAAATATAATCCAAAGCTGTTATTGTTCATTATTCTTTTCTCTGTTGCCTCTTTTGCTCAAAAAGATAATTCTGATTTTGAAAAAGCTGTTAAGCTTTATGAGGAGAGAAAGTATTATGAAGCTCTGGATTTATTTGATCGTGTTATAGAAAAATATCCCGAAGATTCCAGAACAACAGCTGCAATTATTTTTAAGGGGAAGACTTTACTCGCACTTAACAAAATTAATGAAGTTAAAACTGTAGTAGTAGATTTTCTGAACAAGTATCCTTCAAGCAATTATGTTGAAGAAGCAAGGTTTTTACTTGCTAAAATTTATCTTGATGAAAAGGATTATCTGAAATCTATTAATCAACTGTTGAGCATTATCCAGAATTCCGATTCTTTAGTCTATATAAATGAAGCTGTTTCTTCTGCGGAGGATTTAGCACTTCAGTATTTAACCGATGCAGAATTGAAATCATTATATAAACCTTATAAAAATGAAAATATAAAATCTTTTCTTCTTTTATTAACAGGTAAGGTTCACACAGACAAAAGTGAATTTGAAGATGCAATTGCCGCTCTTGATGAACTTATAAAACTTTATCCCGGCTCTAACTTTAAGAATGAAGCTGAGTCGTTAAAAGCTCAAATATCTAAGAGGGGATCAATATCTGAAAGTAATGAAACAAATATATGTGTAATGCTGCCATTAAGCGGCTTAACCAATAATGATGCTCTTGCTGCTCCAAAAGAAATTCTTGAAGGAATTAAGTTTGCGCTTGATGAATTTAATAAAGAAAGAGATGATAAAATTGGTCTGATTATAAAAGATACAGAAAATGATCGCAATAAAATTATAAGTATTAGAAATGAAATTGCAAATGATCCTTCCGTAAAATTAATTATTGGTCCTGTTTTCAGTAGTGAAGTTGAAATTGCTTTACAGGAATTCAAAGCAACCGATATTCCTGTTATCTCTCCTACGGCCACTGATAATGATCTTACTTTAATTAATGAAAATTTTTTCCAGGCAAATCCAAATTTTGTAATAAGAGCTAAAGCGATGGCACAGCATATTTTTTATGTTGAGAATAAAAGAAATATGGCTGTGTTAAATTCAATTGAAGGATATTCTACTTTACTTGCTTCAGAATTCATAAAAGAATTTGAAAGATTGGGTGGTAAAATTATTAAAAAGTATACTTATAAAAGTGAAAATCTTTCATCAGGTATCAGGATTGATTCTACAGAGCTTATCACATCAGAAGGTCTTTATATTCCGCTTTCTGATAAAAATGATGCGCCTCTTATCCTTTCACAGTTAGTTCAGAATAATATTAATTTATCTTTGTATGGTAACCAGGATTGGTTTTTAGCAAGAGGATTTGAAACATCCCCTGAATTAAGCAATAAGATGATTTTTGAATCCGATTATTTTATTGAATATAACAACAGTGATTACCAGGACTTCAGTAAGAATTTTTTTGCAAGAACAAAAATAGATGCAAACAGAAATGTCCTTTACGGGTATGATACAGCCAAATACATTCTTACCGTTTTAAGAAATATCAGCAGAGACAGAAAAAATATTAAAGCTAAAATGGAAAGCGGACTTACGGTTAACGGATTTCATAATAATATTTCTTTTAATGGTGAACGGGTTAATGTTTATATTAATATTGTCCGTTACAACGAGGGTTACTTTGAATTAGTAGATAAATTTAAAGTAGGTAAATAGAAAGGAGTTAAAAAATGGGGATAAAGGATCTCCCTTTAGAAGACAGACCACGGGAAAAATTAATATTGAGAGGCCCGCAAAATCTTTCCGATGCTGAGCTTTTGGCTATACTTTTAAGAACGGGTAAAAAAGGTAAATCAGTTGTAAGCATAGCTAATGAAATGATAATAACAAACAGAAATCTTGCATTTCTTGCATCAAAAACTTTATCCGATTTTATGAGAATTGATGGAATAGGAAAAGATAAAGCAGCAACATTACTTGCAGCATTTGAGATAAGCAGAAGAGTTCTTTCTCAGTCCAAATTGTTCAACGAAAGAAAAATTACGTCTCCACAGGATGTTGCAGAAATTTTTATTCCTCTTTTAAGAGATGAGCTGAAAGAAAAATTTATTCTTGTTTGTCTTAATTCTGCAAATAAAATAATTGCAAAAGAAGAAATATCTATTGGGAATCTTAATTCAAGTGTTGTTCATCCAAGAGAAATTTTTAAAGCAGCAATTGATCATCGTTCTGCAAGCATCATTCTGCTTCATAACCATCCAAGCGGCAACCCTGAGCCAAGTAATGAGGATATCTCTATAACAAAAAAGATTGTAGAGTCAGGTAAAATACTTGATATACCTGTTTTCGATCACATAATTATTGCCGGAAATTCCTTTACTTCGTTTGTGGAAAGAAGACTTATTTAAACCAAAGGGCTGAGACAGAGTCTTGAGAGGTAATCATACATTTAAAAAAAAGAAACTGAGGTTGTATAAAATTTCTTTTTAAAAATTTACTCTGCTGTGCCTGAGATTAATATTTAAATATTGTTATCTAAAGCAAGTTAAACTATATAACATCAACTTAACTTGCTATTAACCAATGAATTTCTTATATAAGTAGGGCAAAATTTGATGACCATAAAGGACATAACTCTTTTTGTTAATATTATTTAATATCAAATATTGTTGATTCCAATATTCATTTGTAATAACTTAGAAAACCAAAAAAAATAAAATCGGAGGTTGTTTTATGAACATAATCAAGGTCGTTAAAAACACCATGGTTACCGGAGTGTTAGGCATTATACTAATTGCCTGGAGCGGATGCGGTGGTGTTAGTGAAGCTCAATTGGCTGAACTTAATGGTTTAAGGAATGAAGTTAATTCCCTTGAATCAGAAGCCAATTCCTTAAAGGAAGAAAGATCCCGCTTAGAGAGGGAGATTGCTGATAAGAATGCAAAATTACAGCAGTGTGAGAAAGATAAGGAAGAAACAAGGGCTAACCTGAAAAAACTTCCTACAAGTATGGGAAGTACTGAAGAAACAGAAACAGAAGTGGAATAAAAAATTAATTAATAATTGAATTCGGAGGAAAATCAATGGTATTAAAAAAATATTTAATCGGCATTTTATCCCTCGTCTTCTTCTTATCATTATTCTCTATAAATATTTTAGCTCAGGAAGAAGAAGAAATGACTGAGGAAGAGTGGGAAGCAGAAATGAATCGTTTAAGAGCAAGAAAACAAGCTCTTGAACAGGAAATCAGCACTTTAAGAAGTGATATTGATAATCTTAACACTATGGAAATCAAAGACTTTGACGTGTGCATGAATGAGCTTTATGCTCTTGTTGGTGCTACAAAAGCAGATGTTGATAATTTTAGAAGAGCTGTTAACGAGCTTGATGGAAGAATTAAAAGGAAAGAAGGTCCAAAAGCTGACAGGCAGACAGATCTTAATGCACTTAAGATGAATAAGATAAGTGCTCTTCCTGAATTCTTTGATAAAGTTCACAACCAAATGCAAAGATCTCTCGATGCATGGGTTGAAGAGCCTCAGGAAATTATGTATACAGTTGTTAGAGGCGATCATCTCTGGGGTATTTCCGGAAAGTCGGAACATTTTGGAAACAGCTTTGCTTGGCCTGTCCTTTATGAAGCAAACCGTGACCAGATTAAAGATCCTGATTTGATTTATCCAAACCAGGTATTTAAGGTTCCAAAACTAACTGAAGAAGAAAAATCTAAGTACGAAAAATTAAGAACAAATTATAAACCGGCTCCGGTTCAATAGGCTTGATTTTCTTTAGTAATATTTAGTTATTTAAACCCTTATTCCGAAAAGTCGGGATGAGGGTTTTTTATTTTAAACTGGAGTGAAATGACAGCAACAGAAAAACGTATGACTATTGATAATGTTGATATGCTCTCACTGCTGGGAACAAACGATGCTAATCTTAAACTTATTGAGGACCGTTTTAACGCTTCGATTACTGTAAGAGGTGAGAATGTTGTTATTAAAGGTGTACTTGAAGAAGTTCAAACGATTGAGAAAATTCTGAAAGAGATGGTTTATGTTCTTAATACAAGCGGTAAGCTTGAAAAAAAAGATGTTGAAACAATTATAGACCTTACTTTAGAAGGTAAAGAGATTGTAAGTGACAAGGAATTCGATTCTATCATTCTTTATACAAAGAATGATGCTATTAGAGCAAGAACGCCGGGGCAAATTAATTATGTTAAAGCTGCAAGTAAAAATGATATTTGTTTTGCAATAGGTCCTGCCGGAACAGGAAAAACCTATCTTGCCGTTGCAATGGCAGTTGCAGCTCATAAAAAAGGAAGTGTAAATAAAATTGTTCTTGCAAGACCAGCAGTTGAAGCCGGGGAAAGTCTTGGATTTCTGCCTGGCGATATTCGTGAAAAGATTGATCCTTACCTTCGTCCTCTTTATGATGCGCTTGATGATATGATGCCTTCTGAAAAACTAAGAGGATATGTTGAAAAAAGAATTGTTGAAATTGTTCCTCTTGCTTATATGAGGGGAAGAACAATTAATAATGCTTTTGTTATTCTTGATGAAGCACAGAATGCAACTGATGTTCAGATGAAAATGTTTTTAACAAGGCTTGGTGCAAATTCAAAAGCAATTATAACGGGAGATATAACACAAATTGATCTTCCGCCGAAAACAGTAAGTGGACTTATCCAGGCTAAAGAAATCTTAAGCAATATTGAAGGAGTCGGCTTTGCTTATTTTGATAAAGAGGATATTGTAAGGCACAAGCTTGTAAAAGATATTATAGATGCTTATGAGAAACATGAGAAATGACGCAAGATATTTATGTTATTTCGAAAACAAGCTGAGGGGTTTATTTTAAAATTTTTTTACTTTCTTCCCAAAATTCATCCATTTCCTTTAACGTAGATTCAGTCAGTTTCTTTCCTGATTCTGAAAATTTTTCTTCAATATATTTAAATCTCTTTACAAATTTCTCGTTTGTATTTCTCAAAGCATTCTCAGGATTTATTCCCAGAAATCTTGAGTAATTAACTATTGAAAAGATTAAATCTCCGAATTCTTTTTCTAATTCTTCTTTATCATTTTCATTTGTAGCCTTTTTGATTTCGAGTAATTCTTCTTCAACTTTCTTCCAAACATCTTCCTTCTTCTCCCAATCAAACCCAACTTTGGAAGCTTTCTCCTGGAGCCTTTGTGCTCTCTGTAAAGCAGGCAGGCTAACCGGAACTCCATCTATAACTGATTTTCTTCCTTCTTTTATTTTTATCGCTTCCCAGTTTTTCTTTACATGTTCAACACCGGTTACCTCAATGACTTGTCCTGCATTTGCGGGATCTCCAAAGACATGTGGGTGTCTTCTTATTAATTTTTCCTGAATAGAATCAATTACATCATCAAGCATAAAATGATTATCTTCACTAGCAATAGTTGAATGAAACACTACATGAAGAAGGAGATCACCAAGTTCCTTTTTCAGTTCGTCATAATTTTTATGATCTATTGCTTCAACAACTTCGTAAGCTTCCTCAATAGTTGCAGCTTTAATTGAATCGTTTGTTTGTTCCCGGTCCCATGGGCATTCTTTTCTTAATCTTTTAACAATGGCGACAAATTCTTCAAATTTATTTCCGGTCATAATTAAATTTCCTTAGCTTAAGCTAAATAATTATTATAGTTATATTGAAAAATAACAAAATGGGAGATTAAAATGATTGAAGAAAAAATAAAAGAATTAGGCTATGAACTCCCTGAAGCACCAAAGCCGGTTGCTGCCTATATATCTGCGTTAAAGGTTGATAAGCTTATATATACAGCCGGAATGGTTCCTTTCCTTAAAGGAGAATTAAAATATAAAGGCAAGCTTGGTAAAGATATAATGATTGATGAAGGAAGAAAAGCTGCAGAAGTTTGTGCATTAAATTGTCTTGCAGCAATTAAAGGGGTAATTAAAGATTTAGATGAGATCGAACAAATTGTGAAACTCACAGTCTTTGTGAACGGAACTGATGGTTTCCCGGATCAGCCGAAAGTTGCTAACGGCGCTTCTGAATTATTAGAGAAAATATTTGGCGAGAAAGGGAAGCATGTTAGAAGTGCAGTAGGAGTAAATGAATTGCCTTTAAATGCCGCTGTTGAAATAGAAATGATTGTAAAAATTAAATAGTCTCTGTCGTAGCTTTCTTTAATGTTCTAATAAGATTTAACGTTTGAGTATAGTCTTTATCATCATTCATTAGGGATTTAATGATTGCACTTCCGACAATCACTCCGTCACAGTAAGAAATATATCTTTTAATATCTTCTTCATTTGAAATACCAAAACCAACCAGCATTTTATTTTTGGTTACAAGCTTTTGATTTCTCTTTATGAACTCTATGCTTTTGTTGATGTTATGCAAACCTGTAGTGCCGCTTACGCTTACACAATAAACAAACCCACTGCTTTTTTTATCAATCTCTTTTACTCGTTCTTCATTTGTTGTTGGTGTTATAAGAAGGATTTTATCTATTCCGTCAAAGCTGTTATTAAAGAAATTCTCAAACTCATCAATTGGAACATCAGGAATTATTACTCCATTTACACCTGAGTTTTTTACATCATCTGCAAACTTGTTAATGCCATAACTTAAAACAGGATTAGCATACCCCATCAATATTAATGGCTTATCAGTTTTCGTTCGTATCTCTTTTGTATAATTAAAAGTTGATTTAAGATTTATTCCATTCTCTAATGCAATCTGTGATGATTGTTGTATAATTGGTCCATCTGCTAACGGGTCACTAAAAGGAAAGCCTATTTCCAGCATATCAGCACCAGCATCAAGAATAGATAAAGCAAGCTTTACAAAATTATTTTTATCGGGAAAACCACTTGTTAGAAAAACAGAAAGAATTTTCTCACCGGATTCATTTTTCTTTTTAATGTAATCTGAAATAACAGACAAAATTTTTATCTCCTGCAACTTGTTGCTATTAAAACCTTACTCCTGTCTTGACTCCTTAATTCTATAAAGCCAGGTTTTCTCGTATTGTATTCAAATCTTTATCACCTCTTCCACTCAAATTCAAAATAATAACTTCAGCTTTCTTTGTTTGAGGCATTAGATATTTCAAATAAGCAATTGCATGTGCTGTTTCCAATGCGGGAATTATTCCTTCAAGCTCTGAAAGTAATTTTGCAGCCAGCAGAGCTTCATTATCAGTTACAGAAAAATATTTTACTTTTGCATCATCTTTAAGAAAGCTGTGTTCAGGACCAACACCGGGGTAATCAAGTCCTGCTGAGATTGAATGAACTTCACTTACTTGTCCCTCTTCATCCTGCAACAGGTATGTTCTCATTCCATGAAAAATTCCTTCTCTCCCTTTAGTTAATGTTGCGCTGTGTTTATCAGTGTTTAGTCCCAATCCCGCAGCTTCTACTCCAACAAGTTTTACATTTGTATTAACAAAAGGATAAAAGATTCCGATCGCATTACTTCCGCCTCCCACACAAGCTAAAATATAATCTGGCAGTTTTCCTTCTCTCTGTAAAATCTGTTCTTTGGTTTCTTTTCCTATTACTGATTGAAAATCTCTCACAATCAGTGGATAGGGATGAGGTCCAACAACAGAACCGATTATATAATGAGTATCGTTTACATTTGTTACCCAATCTCTTATTGCTTCATTCGTTGCATCTTTAAGAGTTCTGCTTCCCGAAGTAACGGCTTTTACTTCCGCCCCAAGCAGCTTCATTCTGAAAACATTAAGGCTTTGGCGTTCCATATCAACTTCACCCATGTACACAACACATTTCAATCCGAACTTTGCACAAACTGTTGCGGTTGCAACACCATGCTGTCCGGCTCCGGTTTCAGCAATTATTCTTGTCTTGCTAAGTTTTTTTGCTAGTAAAATTTGTCCAAGTGCATTATTTATTTTGTGAGCGCCTGTGTGACAAAGGTCTTCTCTCTTTAAATAAATTTTTCCTTTTCCATAATGCTTGGTAAGATTTTCTGCGAAGGTGAGAGGGGTCGGTCTTCCAGTATATTCTTTATGAAGCTGATTTAATTCTTTATTAAATAATTCATCATCTTTTAAAGAAGCATAAACCTCTTCAAGCTCTTTTAACGGAGTGATTAAAGTTTCAGGTACAAACTTTCCTCCATACTTTCCAAACTTCCCTGAAGAATCAGGTAAATTATATTCTGGCAACTGGGACATCAATATCAACTTTCTTATTTACTATTGGAGCTAACTGCTCAAGCTTACTAAGAAGTATTTTGAAATTTTTAGGAGTTAAAGATTGAAATCCATCCGACAAAGCCTGTTCAGGATTATTATGCACTTCAATCATAACTCCATCCGCACCGCAGGCAATAGCTGCCATTGCCATTGCAGGAACTTTGTCCCAGATGCCGATGCCGTGAGAAGGATCAACAATTATAGGTAAATGAGAATTCTTTTTAATTACCGGAACCGCATTAAGATCAAGAGTATTTCGTGTATAAGTTTCAAAAGTTCTTATTCCTCTTTCACAAAGAATTACATTGTAATTGCCTTGTGATAAAATATATTCTGCACTCATTAGAAGATCTTCAATTGTTGCAGCCATTCCTCTTTTTAACAAAACAGCATTAGGCAGTTGCCCAACTTCTTCAAGCAGAGAAAAGTTTTGCATATTCCTTGCGCCTATCTGAATTACATCTGCAACTTCCGAAATTGCAGGAAGAGTAGTTGAATCTTTTGCTTCAGTTACTACCATTAAGCCAAGTTCTTTTTTTACTTCGGAAAGATATTCCAAACCTTTCTCCTTCAATCCCTGGAAAGAATAAGGACTTGAGCGCGGCTTGTATGCACCGGCTCTCAGAAATTTAACTCCCATTTCTTTTAATTCACCCGCTATATCAAAAATCTGCTGCCTGCTTTCAACAGAACAGGGACCTGCAATTACAGTTAAACCTTCTCCACCAATTGAGGCATTATTAAATTTTATTATAGTGTCCTCAGGTTTCATTTCACGACTTACGAGCTTATATGGTTTTGATACTCTTACAACTTCATCAACAGAATCCATTCTCAGGAAATCATCTTTAGAAAGTTTGTTGGATGGCCCGGTTACTCCAATTGCAAGTTTTACTGAACCAGGAATTTCGTGCGGTGTGCAATTGTTCAATCTGATTTTTTCTTTCACCTTTTCAATATGCTCTCTTGGTGAATTCAGGTTCATCATTATTAACATTGTTGGCTCCTGAGCAAATTAATTTTCTGAAAAAACTCTTCTACTTTTTTATGATCTTTTATACCGGGGGATTTTTCAACTGAAGAAGAAATATCAATAGCGTTTGGTTTAACTTTATTGAAAATCTCTTCAATGTTTTCGCTTGAGATTCCTCCCGCCAGAATAAAATTCCCATCCAGTTCTTTTGGGATAAGATCCCAATTAAAATTTTTTCCTGTCCCTCCAAATTCTTCTTTTGAGTATGAGTCAAACAGGAAAGAAACATTTTTATATTCATTTAGAATTGTGAAATCAAATTCTCCATTTATTCCGAAGCTTTTTATTACTGGGAAATCAATTCCCTCAATAATCTCAGGCTTTTCATCGCCGTGAAGTTGAACAGCATTTAACTTTAATTTGCTTGTTGTTTTATTTATTTCTTCAGAGGAACTATTAACAAAAACTCCAACCTTTAGTGTGAATGGCGAAAGTTTAGAAATTATTTTCTTTGCATTTTCAGGTTCAATAAATCTTTTGCTCTCTTTATAAAAGATAAAGCCAAGAGCATTAGCTCCCATCTTTTCACAAAAGAGAGCATCTTCAATATTTGTTATCCCGCAGATTTTAATTCTCAATTAAGCACCATTCTTTTAGTTGCTTTAAATTTTCTTTTATATCTTTTGAAGCCATCAAATGCTCACCAACAAGAATAGCTTTTGTTTTTGTTGTCTTTAAAAAATCAATATCTTCTTTTTTGTTAATGCCGCTTTCAGAAATTATAAGAATTTTATCCGGTAATTTTTCTGCAATTATTTTTGTTGTTTCAAGGTTAACAGAAAAGTCTTCAAGATTCCTGTTGTTAATTCCAATAATGTTATTCAATCCAAAATTAATTTTTTCTAATTGTTTTTCAGAATGAAGTTCAAGTAAAACTTCCAATCCAATTTCTTTTGCTGCACAAGTTAACTCTTCGATTTGAGATCCAGAAAGAACTTCGCTTATCAAAAGAATGATATCAGCACCAAATGCTTTTGCCTCATAAACCTGGTATTCATCTGTTATAAAATCTTTTCTTAGTAAAGGAGATTGCTTTATTCTGGCAATATCTTTTAACAATTCTATACTTCCTTTAAAAAAATATTCATCTGTTAAAATTGAAACTGCGGATACTTCTTCCTCAAAATAAATTTCGGCGATCTTCAAATGACTAAAATCTTTTCTGATAATTCCTTTTGAAGGACTTGCTTTCTTTATTTCAGCAATTATTCCTAAAAAATCTTTAGAAATAAAATTTTTTAACTTAAGAGTAGATTTTTCAAAGAACTCCATTTCTTTGTAAGAGTTAAGAGAATATTTCTGCTTTAGCTTTTTTACTTCTTCCTTTTTGTATTCGATTATTTCTTCCAGAATATTCATTCAATTAAAATAGATCCTTAAATTATGTCATTCCCACGAAAGTGGGAATCCATTTATGGGTATTTTTTGAGATTCCCGTTTTCACGGGAATGACATAACAATAAATTATTTGTATGGTACTAATTATTATAAAAATTTGATACTAAATTTTTTCAATTCATTAAGTTTGTATAAAGCTTCACCGGTCAGAATAGATTCTTCTGCAGTCTTAGCACATTTAACAAGATCATCAGAATAACCAGAAACGTAAAGAGCAAGAGCAGCATTTGCTGCAACAGTATAGTAAGCCGGGCTTTTAATTTTTCTTTTAAGAATATCAAGAATTATTTCAGCATTCCTTTCCGCTGAATCACCCTTAATATCTTCACTAATGGTTTTGGTATATCCAAAGATTTCATTATTAATTTTATAATCAGATATCTTTCTGTTCTCATTGTATTCAAAAACAGAAGTCTCATCTCCCAAATGAACTTCATCAAATTTATCATTGCAGCAAATGAAACAGACTCTTTCATGTCCAAGATATTTAGCTGCAGCAGACATTGTCTTTGCTGCTTTAATACTGAAGGTTCCGATTACTTGCTTTTTAACTCCTGCAGGATTTGTTAAAGGTCCGAGCATATTAAAAACAGTTTTTATTCCCAGTTCTTTCCTAACTTGGGCTGCATGTTTCATTGCCGGATGGTAGAGAGGTGCGAATAAAAATGTAATGCCGACTTTTTCCAGTGCTTCTTCTGAATTTTCTTTACTTAAATTTATATTTACTCCAAGCTGTTGAAGAACATCAGCACTGCCGCATTTACTCGAGATAGATTTGTTTCCATGCTTTGCAACTTTAATTCCGGCACCTGCAGCAACAAAAGCCACTGCGGTTGATATATTGAATGTTCCTGAATTATCTCCGCCCGTTCCGCAAACATCAATTACATTATTTCCTGAAGTATTAATCTTAATACAATTATCTCTCATTGCTTTTGCAAATCCGGCAACTTCTTCAGGAGATTCTCCTTTTGCTTTAAGAGCAATTAAAAATCCTGCAAGATTTGAGTTATCCACACTCCCGCTCATTACCTGGTTCATTACATTGTAAGATTCTTCAATTGTCAAATCTTCTTTGGCGAGAAGTTTTTCAATATAATTTTTCATAAGTGTAACCAGTTTTTAATTAAGTTATAACCTTCATTTGTAAGGATTGACTCAGGGTGGAACTGAATTCCCTCAATCGGAAATTCTTTGTGTCGTAATCCCATTATTGTTCCTCCAGATGTTTCAGCAGATATTTCAAGTGAGTCAGGAAGAGTTTCTCTTTCAACAATCAAAGAATGATATCTTGTTGCTTCAAACTCCTGCGGTATTTCTTCGAAGATTGTTTTACCATCATGTTTTATTAAAGAAATTTTTCCATGCATAAGAACCGATGCTTTTATAACCTTTCCGCCAAAGACAATTCCTATCGCCTGATGTCCAAGACAGACTCCTAATAATGGAATTTCTTTACCAAATTTTTCTATGGCAGTTAAAGTGATCTTTGAGTCTTCAGGCTTTCCCGGGCCAGGAGATATTAGAATTTTATCTGGCCTCATATTGGTTATTTCACTTTCAGTTATCTCATCATTTCTTTTTACTATCAATTCATGATTGAATCTTCCGAGAAGCTGAACGAGGTTATATGTGAATGAATCATAATTATCAATTACCAGTATCTTCATCTATAACCTCTGCATATTTTAATGCGTTAATCATAACTGCGGATTTATTTTTTATTTCTTTTGCTTCAAGCTCGGGCTTGCTGTCTGCAACAATTCCAGCTCCAGCCTGCCAGTAAATTGTATTTCCTTTTGAGAAAAGAGTCCTTATAGCAATGCACATATCAAGATTACCAGAAAAATCAAAATATCCAACCGAACCTGCATAAACATTTCTTTCAGATTTTTCATAATCATTTATTAATTGGATAGCCCTGATTTTTGGTGCACCTGTTACAGTACCTGCAGGGAAGCAGGACATAAGTGCATCTATAGAATCTTTTTCGTCAGCAAGTTTACCCTCCACCTTTGAGACGAGATGCATTACATGAGAATATCGGTGAACCTTTATCTTTTCAACAACTTTAACAGTTCCAAACTCACATACTCTTCCAAGATCATTTCTTCCGAGGTCGAGCAGCATAGTGTGTTCAGCAAGTTCTTTTGGATCGTTTATAAGATTTTCTTCAAGCAGTTTATCTTCATCAGGATTTTTTCCTCTTCTTCTTGTTCCTGCTATCGGCAGTACAGTTGCCTTCCTGTTTTTTACTTTTAAAAGATCTTCGGGAGATGTCCCGGCAATTTTCATTTCATCACCGAATTCCAGGTAATACATATATGGGGATGGATTAATTATTCTTAATGCTCTGTAAACATTAAACATATCTCCGGTATAATTGGCAGAAAATCTTTTTGACAGAACAATCTGGAAGATGTCGCCTTCGATAATATTTTGTTTTCCTGATTCAACCTGTTTAAAGAATTCATCTTTATTGAAATCAGGATTAATATTATCTGAAAGTTTAAAATCCGATTTGAAGGATAAAGGTCTTTTCAGATAATATTTAAGTTTTTTAATCTGCTCTTTTGCCTGCTGGTAGGATAGTTCTATGTTTTTATTTTTAGTGAGATCAGCATTTGAAATAAGAATTATCTGATGCTTATAATGATCGAAAGCGATAATGGTTTTATAAATACCAAAGATTGAATCGGGTGAATTGAAAGGTTCAGTGTTAAATTTAATTACTCTCTCAATGAGAGAGACATTTTCATATCCCAGAAATCCAACAATACCTCCGTCAAAATCAGGCAGCTCATCTAACCTTGGCTGCTTATATTTTTTTATTTCATTACGAAGATATTCAAAGATGGATAGTTCGGTTTCTCGTGAATATCCGTTCAAACTTTCTTTAAGCTTTAATCCTTTATTTGAAAAAACTGTTTCAGGTTCAGCACCAATGAAAGAATATCTGGCCATACTTGTTGTCATCCCTTCAACAGATTCAAGCAAAAAGTTGTATTTGCTCATCTCTCGTATTTTCAAATAAGCGAGAACAGGAGTAAGCAAATCCGCTGTTATAACTTCATAAACGGGGATTAGATTATAATCTTTAGCAAGTTCTTTAAATTGATCGAAGTTCATAAATAGTTATGATTTTTAATTCTTGACTACATAATAAAAAACCCTGCCCAGTTTACCTGAGAAGGGTTTTTTTTAATAATTATTTTCTCAAGTTCACTGAGTCATTTTAAATAAATTAAACCACCACCATACCCACAGGTTGTTAAAATAATTGATGTAATATGAGTCAGTTTTTGTTTTCATAATCTGTGTTACAAATATATTATAGAAATTTATTTAATCAATACTATATAATAATATTATTAAGAACCAGGGAGATTCTTCCCCTCATTGACTTTATGCAATGTTTTACTTAAAATTCACATTAAATTCAAAGGATGAAATATGAAAAAGCTGATTTTGATGTTGATTTTAGGAATTTATGCAGGAGCTTTTGCTCAATATAAAGATCCGGGCTTTCCTAACGAAAGTATAAAGGACGGAGTTATTGATCCCTCTTATTCATCAGGTAATTTATTTGGATTCCTGAATTCAGAAAATTTTCATATGAACCATCAATTCAGCATGTCATATTCTTCATTTGGTAATAATGGTGTTGCTCTGGGCGTTTATACAAATAGTATGCTTTATAACTTTTCTGATAATTTAAATATTCAAACAGATATAAGTTTCGTTAATTCACCTTACAGCACATTGGGTCAGGACTTTCAGAATAATCTCAACGGAATTTATTTGAGCAGGGCTGCAATAAATTACAAACCCTGGAAAGATGTTGCAGTATCTTTGCAATACAGCCAGCTTCCGTATTATAATCCTTACTCAAGGTATTATGGCCATTCGATGTTTAACAGGTTAGGATATTATGATCCATTTTTTGGATATTGATAGTTTTGAATAAGTCTGCAGGTGAACAGAAGTAAGTGAAGGGAAAAAATCCATCCGATTTACAATCCATTAAAAAATCATCCGGTTCCGCAGCAAATATTTTTCTTAATGTAATTATAGTCCTTCTTGCAGTTCTTATAATTTTCTTGTCGTATTCTCTCTTTACAAAAATTACAACTTTAACTTCTGGTGAAGATGAAACAGATTTAAATAAAACTTCCAGGATTATTCAGCTTGAAGTTTTAAACGGTTGTGGGATATCCGGAATCGCAGAAAAGTTAACAAACTATTTAAGACAAAAAGATTTTGATGTTGTTCAGGTAGGAAATTATAGATCCTATGATATTGACAACACACTTGTTGTTGATAGAACAGGAAATAAAAACAATGCATTAAAAGTTGCAGAAGCACTTGGTATAGATTCTAAAAATGTTATTCAACAAATTAATAATGATTACTTTCTCGATGTATCATTAATTATTGGGAAAGATTTTAATCGTTTAAAACCATTTAACTAAGAGGAATTATTGGATTCAAATACACTCGCAAATAGTATTTCTGAATTAATTTTTAGTAAAAAAGGATACGATGTAAAAATACTTGATCTCAGAGATATTGTTTCTTTTACAGATTTTTTTATAATCTGCTCGGCTGATTCTGACACCCAGGTAAAAGCTATTGCAGATGAGATTGATAAATCTCTTAGAGATGAAGGACTGAAATGCTGGCATAAAGAAGGTTACAGAGCATTAAGCTGGGTTCTTCTTGATTATGTTGATGTTGTGGTTCATATCTTTAAAAAAGAGATGCGCGAATTTTATAATCTTGAAAAGCTCTGGGGCGATGCACCTGTTATTGAAGCTGAGGATCCTCTTCTTGTTAAAATGAAGAAAGCAAAAGAAAAAAAACCGGTTAGAAAAACCAAGACTACCCGTAAATAAAATCCTTGCAGTAATAGAAATTAACCCGGTAGCCGCAAGCTTCAGCTTGCGTTTTAATATTATCGCAACTTAAAAAGTTGCGACTACCTCATTATAAATTATATTTGTATAACTCAAAGCCGCAAACAAATCCGGAAGTTAAGTTGAAAGAATATCTTAAATCTCTTTTTAAAGAAGCCTCTGAAAGATTAGGATATCTTAAAGAAATAAATCTTGTTTTTGATATTCCAAAAAGCGAAGAGCATGGGGATTTCTCTTCAAATGCGGCAATGCTGCTGACAAAGCAATTAAAGAAAAATCCAAAACTTATTGCTGAAGAGATAATTTCAAACCTTAAGATTGATAAAAGTATAATTTACAAAACAGAAATAGCCGGACCTGGTTTTATAAACTTCTTCTTTACTACTTCATTTATTTCAGAGATAATAAAAGAAATTCTTGCTTCACAAGATAATTATGGAAAAACGAATAGGCACAAAGGCAAAAGAGCAAATGTAGAATTTGTTTCTGCAAATCCAACCGGACCATTAACTGTTGGACATGGCAGAAATGCAGTATGCGGAGATACAATTGCAAATATGCTTGAGTGGAATGGTTATGAAGTTGATCGCGAATATTACTTCAATAATGCTGGTAGGCAAATGAGAGTTCTAGGTGATTCTGTAAGGCTAAGATATCTTGAGATACTTGGAGAAAAGATTAATTTTCCGGAAGACTATTACCAGGGTGAATACATAAGAGATATTGCTAAAAACCTTTATGGTGAATTTGGCGAAAAGCTTAAAGATGAAGGTCCTGAAGGTATTTTTAAGGAGAGAGCAGAGAAGGAAATCTTTGAGGAGATTAAAACAACTCTTGATCGGTTGAATATAAAACATAAAGTTTTTTACAATGAGAACAGTTTGTATGAAGAAGGAAAAATTGAATCTCTTCTAAAAGAATTTAAAAAGAAGAATTTATCTTATGAACAAGATGGTGCTGTCTGGTTAAAGCTTTCCGAACTTGGAAATGAAACTGATAAGGTGATTGTTAAATCAACTGGAGAACCAACATACAGACTTCCCGATATTGCTTATCATAAAACAAAATTTGATCGTGGTTATGATTTAATTGTTGATCTCTTTGGATCTGATCATAACGCATCTTACCCTGATGTAATTGCAGGAGTAAAAGCATTGGGTTACAATCCTGATAAAATGAAAGTGCTTATACACCAGTTTGTTACAATTATGGCGGATGGGGAAGTGGTTAAGATGTCCACACGAAAAGCAAATTACATTACATTGGATGAACTGATTGATGAAGTTGGAAGCGATGTTGTAAGATATTTTTTTAATATGAGGAATATAACCTCTCATATGAACTTTGATCTTGCACTTGCAAAAAAGCAATCTGATGAGAATCCTGTTTTTTATTTGCAGTATGCTCACGCAAGAATTTGCTCTATTCTTAAAATGACTGAGAGAGAAGAGCTGAAATCTTCTGTAGAAAATTTATCGCTGCTTTCTACAAATGAAGAACAGCAATTGCTGAAAAAACTCCACAAGTTTAAAGATGAATTAGAATACAGTACAGAACTATTTGAAGCACACAGGATTTGTGCTTACCTTGAAGAGCTCGCAGCCTTATTCCACAGGTTTTATACAGTTTGCAGGATAATCGGCTCAGAAAAAAATCTTGCAGAAGCAAGGATTGCACTTGTTACTGCAACGAGAGCTGTTCTAAAAAATGGGTTAACATTACTTGGGGTTAGTGCACCTGAGAGGATGTAAGTTCTTAACATAAAATTAAGCCTGTGAAAAAAAATATTAAAAATATCAACAAAACTTATTTAGCGATAAGTGGAATACTAGAAGAAGCTCGTTCCAGATCTTTCCGCTCAATTAATTTTCTAATGGTCCAAGGCATATTGGAATATTGGCAGAATAATATTTGAAGATGAACAAAGAGGAAAGGAAAGAGCAGAATACGGAAAATATTTGATTGAAGAACTTTCAAAAAGATTAACGAAAGATTTCGGCAAAGGCTTTGACCAATCAAATATACGCCATATGAGGCAGTTTTATTTGTTATTTCCAATTCAAGACGCAGTGCGTCTTGAATCTAAAAGTAAGAAGAAAATTCAAGACGCAGTGAGTCTTGAATCTAAAAGTAAGAAGAAAATTCAAGACGCAGTGAGTCTCATTTCTTTAAAGGAAGGTAGTTCAAGTACACCATCTCTTCTCTTAAGAAATGAATTAAGTTGGACTCACTTTAGGATTTTATTAAGAGTTGAAAAACCGGAAGCCCTCCAATTTTATATGAATGAAGCAGCGAGTAATAACTGGAGTACAAGAGAGTTAGAAAGACAGATTAATTCATTGTTATTTGAGAGATTATCCAGAAGTAAAAATAAAGATGCTGTTATTTCGATGTCACGAAAAGGTCAGGAAATTAAAACTCCAGATGATTTAGTTAAGGATCCTTATGTACTGGAATTTTTAGGACTTCAAAAACGTGAGCACTATTTTGAAAGCGACCTGGAAGAAGCATTGATAGTACATCTTCAGCATTTTCTTTTGGAACTTGGGAAAGGCTTTTCATTTGTTGCACGGCAAAAAAGAATAACGTTAGATAGTGATCATTATTATATTGATCTGGTCTTCTACAACAGGTTAGCCAAATGTTTTGTACTGATAGATCTGAAAGTGGGAAAGCTTACTCACCAGGATATTGGGCAAATGCAGATGTACGTAAATTATTACCAGAGAAATGAGAAATTAAAGATGAGAATGATCCTATAGGAATAATCCTTTGCGCTGAGAAAAATGAAGCAGTCGTTAAATACACTTTACCTGAAAATCAAAAACGGATTTTTGTTTCAAAATATCTTCCTTATCTTCCATCAGAAGATGAATTAAAGAAAGAGATTTTAAAAGAGAAAGAACTTATTGAGACCGAAAAGAGATTGTCTAAGAATTAAAAAACTTGCAGAAGCAAGGATAGCACTTGTTACAGCAACAAGAGCTGTTTTAAAAAATGGGTTAAGTATACTCGGAGTTAGTGCGCCTGAGAGGATGTGAGAAATAGTTGACAATAGGTAGCTAGCGATTTTTATCTCTCAACAATATATGAGTAATAATCATATAATGGCACTTTATATTCCGGTTTGGATTTATTATTCAAAATTCTCTCAATCATTTTGATAGTATCGGGTTCAATTAAAACGTCACCGCAGATTTGACAAACTAATGCAGGTACGTTCTTAATGACGATTACTTCTCCTTTATATTTTACTGTGTGGACAATATTTTTTTCTTCATATTCACCGGGGCAGTTGTCAATTGTGCATTTCATTAGTTATCCTCTTTTGGACGGTGAAATCCACTTTGGTTCTTTTGGTTCATATACTGTTATATAACTAAACTTTTTTGCATCGTCGTTGTAACGACATGAATTGGTCTATCTTTATTTGTTTTTCCATTTATCAGGCAACACGGACCTCGTTTATGTTCCGGATAATGCTCAATAATCTCACCATTTCTAATTCCATAAATAACATCTTCAATTGAGTATTCTTCCTCATACATTTCAGCATGTGCATGTTGTGTAATGTAATACTCATTCTTATTAACTAAAGAAAGGAGATGACTGATAATTTTTTCATTTTCTTTAATATCCAATTATGAATATTACCTTATTGTTTTTTCAAGTTTACAAAATTAAACTTCAATCCGCAATTGCTATAGAAACCGCATAAACTTTATTTGCACTGCAGAAGCAAGAATCGCACTTGTTACCGCAACAAGAGCTGTATTAAAAAATGGGTTAAGTGTTCTTGGAGTTAGTGCACCGGAGAGAATGTAAAGTTCTGGCTCAGATTTCTTTTTTTAATAATAATATTCCGATAATAATAGAAAATTTGATATTTCAATTTTTATTATATTAAAACGTATGGAAAATATTACTTTTACTCCAATCAGCTATTTAACCGGATTTCACTTACATAAACCAGATTATAATTCGAAAGCAATTAGTGGGGAATTATTTAATTTTATTAGTGAGGTAACAGAAAAGCTATTCGATATTATACCTATAGATGATTCAACATTTATATTAAAAAGTAGAGACAATAGTTTGTTTGAAGTGAGATTCCATAATACGGTTTTAACATATCAGGATAATATTGAGTTTGCTAAATTCCAAAAGAATTCTTTAGAGATTTTAAAAAAATGGCAAGAGCTAAATCCGAAAGCAAAAAAATTAAGAATAGCTGGTTTACAAAGAATCTTCTTACTATTTAGTAAAGCCCCCAAAGGAGTATATAACTCAAGGATTTTTGATAATTACTTAAAAGGATTTGATTTACCAGGTAAGAAAAAACAGGTTTCAATAAAAATTAATTATGCTTATGAAAGAAAAGGTTTAGATTATAATATAATACTTGATGTTGATGAGTTATTTGAAAATAAATATACATTAGAAATGAAACTTGATATAAATAAATTAGATTTTAATAAAATAGGAAACATAGATTCTAATGAAGTTGTAAAAGTATTAGAGTTTGCAGAAAAATATTATCAAGAAGAATTTAGGAAAGATATTGGTTTAGAAAATGAAAGGTGAAGGTAAAATCATTAAAATTGGAGATGAATTCTTTGAATTGCTTGAAATAATTACTGTTACTTCTGGATCTAGTTTGGTTAGTTCGGCAACTGGTTCTATTATTCCTCCATCAGGTTCTATTAATCCTGTATCTGGTTATATAACTATGAAAAGAGTTGAATACGGTTCTACTATGAGAGTTATAGAGGATAAAACAACTGAAGAAAATAAAACAGTTGAAAGATTGGGATATATTGAAGATAGACAAAAAGCATTAGAATCAGTTTCGACTGATTTTCATATTGATACTGAGAAGAGATTGCAAAAAATAGAAGGTAATCTATATAATAACTTTAATGAAGAAAGAAAATTATTTAATGAAAATTGGCAAACTTTATATGAAATAAGCTTACTTCAAGACAATTGGAATGACAATGGAGCTGAAAAGTTTAATTCAAAGTTAATTAAAAAATGTATGGATATTATAGCTTCTGTATATTTGAAATATCAGCCTAAGATATATCCCACAGGTAGAGATAGTATTCAGTTTGAATACGAACCTGATAATAATCATTATCTTGAAATAGAAGTATTTAATGATAGGACAAAAATTTATAAAAGAATAAATGATGCCATTATAAAAAATGATAACATATCAGAAAAAGAATTAATTAAAGAGATTAATGATTTCCAATCAAGATATAGCAAATAATTCTCCCCAAAAATTCGATCCAAATTCTGAAATAGCAAATACTGAAAATTTATATAGAGCTGTTAGAAGTAATCCCAATTATTGGAAGGAAAAATTCAATAGAATTTCAACTGCAGCCTTAAAAGATAAAAGAGGTCTTTCTGTGGATAGAGATGGTGATAGAAAACAATACGAAGTTATTCAGAGTTTTCAAGATAGGAAATGGGAAGGTTATTTATTGTATGTTCAAGCTAAGATATGCAAAGATATCGGTACTTATTTAAAACCCTCTCCATCACACATAAATAATTATCATGCCCTAATTTTAGAAAATGAAAATGATATTGAATTATCAGATGAAAAGTGTGATAAACTATGCAAAGAATTTGTGAGAATATCAGAATTATCAAAAGGCAATGAATAATTTAATCTCAATCCGCAATTGCAACAGAAATAGCATAAACTTTATTAGTACCAGCATTAAGTAAAACCTTACCACATTCTCCAATTGTGCTGCCGGTTGTTATAACGTCATCAACCAATAAGATATTTTTCCCTTTAAGATTTAAATTCCTTTTTACCTTAAAAGCTCCTTCAATATTTTCCTGTCTCTCTTTTAAGTTCATTGTGGTTTGGGATTCTGTAAATTTTTTCCTTTTAATAAATCCTTCTGCAACCGGAATATTTAATCCTTTACCTAAACCTTTTGCAATATAAAAGGATTGATTGTAGCCCCTCTCAGCTTTCTTAAGATGATGAAGAGGAACGGGAATAATAAAATCAATCTTCCATTCGCTTATTTTATGTTTAAGATGAGAAGACAAAACAAAACCAAGAAATTTCCCTGTTAAAAATTTATTGCTGTATTTAATGGAATGGATGATATGCTGTAGTTCTTTATCCTTTTCAAAGACATACAGTGAAATGAAATCCGAAATAATACCATTTGAAGAAAACTTTCTGGAAAATTCTGATTTAATTCTTTCATCTTCAGCAAATTTAATTTTTGATAAGCAGGCGGGACAAATAACAATTTCATCAGCAAGTAATTTTATATTACAGGAAGGGCAAAATCTTGGAAGGAAGAAATCAAAAAACGATGTGATGGCTGAATAATTCAAAAGGTTGAAAGTTTAAAGATTCTTTATTTCTCAGTGGAACTCTGTGGTTTTCTCTGTGTCCCTCTGTGTTCCAAAAAAATATCACAGAGTTCCACAGGGAAGACACTGAGATTCACAGAGAAATTCATAAAAAGATAGTTTACTAACCGAATCTTGCATCTTTTAATCTTTCAATTTTCTCAAAGCATCCCCGCACGTTTTCTTAAAAACCACTCCAATCCCAAAAGAAAAATTACTATCGCCATCAGCCACTCGTTAGACCATAAACTAATTTCACTTGTTTCAATCTTTTCTTTTGAAGCAGTTTCATTTATTCTTTTTAATATTGGAAAAAGTTCAGCATAATTATTCTGATCAAAATATTTTCCGCCTGTTCTTTCAGCAAGAGAACTGAGGAATTCATAATCCATCCGGGGATTTATCATTTCAATATCTACTTCACCCATATTAAAAGAACCATTATCTTTTCCCAAAGATATATTTTCTAATTTCGCATCTCCGGAAAAAGAATAATCTCCCGGTTTATTTGTTTCAAAGATTCCCTCATAAAGTCCGTTCACTAAGGAGTTAAGAATAATCTCAGATCTCTGTCCATTGCCGGTTATGTTAACCTTAACCTCAGCATCAGAAACAGGATTGAAAGTTTCATCATAAACCTGTGCAGCAAACTCAACCTGCTCGCCCAATGAATAAATCTTTTTGGAAGTTTTAATATTAACCTGCTTTTGGTCTTCAGTTGTATTTAACCATTTAACGGAACTGATAATAAACCTGTCAAAGAGATCTAAGTCTTTCATAGCTGTCTGCAGTTTCCATTTCCAGATATCTTTTGCAAGCACAGCAATTGATTTTTTATTCCCAAGCTTTCTTGAAACAATTAGAGGATTATCTGTAGGAACATTTTTTATTTTGGAACGGGCAATTAATTCGCTTTCAGGCTTTAAAGCGATTCTCATATCAGGCTGATAAACCGGCGGCAGGTTTTCCCAGGCAGCAATTGGATTCTGCATCTTATTCTGAAGCAGTGGATTTCTCGTTTGGTTGCCAATAATATTTGGCTGTACTTCGGAATAAAAAGAAGATTTCTGACTAATGTTTACAGGCAATTCTCTCTGAAGAACATTTAATTTCCCAAGATCAATTCCTGAAGAAAGCGTAAGAAAGAAAGGTTTATTTCCATTAAAAATTTTATCCTGAACTTTATTCAAAAAATTATTTGATGTTTCTTTGGATGGAAATCCAATGAGGAAAATAATATCAGTACTATCAAGCAGCCTGTCAGGGTTTCCTTTTTCAAGAAATTTATCTGAAGAAATTTGTGTTAACGAATTAACTTTAAAATTTTCATCAGTCTGAAGTGAGTTTTTTATAAAAGAAATATCTGCGGAAGGACTTCCTGCAAGAAGGAGAATATTTATTTTGTTATCAAGAACGTCTATATAAAAAACTTTTTTATTGTTTGCAGTTGTAAATTCTCCTTCAAGAGATGAAGCTTCTATCGTTAATTTCTTTTCTCCACTGGAAGAAGGTTTATATTCAAACTCAACGTTTTGGATTCCTTCCTCATTGAGTGTAATTCTTTTTTGTTCGACAAGAATATTTTGTTCATACAAAGCAACGTTTATATCTTCTCTACCAAAACCTGTATTGTTTATAGTTGTAAGAATTGTGGTTGGCGTTTCAGCATAAATATATTCATTGAAAAGAACATTACGAATTTCAACATCTTTTCTTTTTGAAGAATCTCCGACTCCAACTGTAAAAACCGGAATATTTAATTTCTCTGCTGTGTAAAGAGGATTCGAGCCGTCAGTTATTACTCCATCGCTAATGATTGTAACTGATGAGATGTTTTTGTTTTGCTTATCAATAAAAGAAAAAATATTTGAGAAATTTGTACTGCCTTCAGAAAAATCAATATTCTCTATTTGCTCAGGATCAGGTTGAGAGACAACATTTCCAAAAAGATTCATTTCTAACATATTCTCTTCAAAATTACCTTCAATATCATTTATGAAATTCTTAATAGTTTCTTCTTTGTTAGTCCCATCATCAATTTTTATTGATCGTGAGTCATCAATAAACAAAAGGTTGACAGGTTCAATCACAATTTTTTTGGCAAGTGTAAGCATAGGTTCAAAAACAATGAAAAGCATTAGAAGCAGAGCAGTAAATCGGATAAGAATTAAAAATATTTTTTTTGATAAATCAACTAAAGGTACGGTATACCTGTAAATGAAAAATGTAAAACCGGCGGCAGCTAAAAAAAATAATACCAGCAAGAAGGGATTGATTGAAAATGTGAGATCAATCTTTTCAATTCCGAACATCAGAAAATCATTTCTCCTTTAAGAACTGTAACAGCGTTACCACTTATGTATAACTCATTTTTATCACGATAATATGATACCCCAATTCTTCCTCTTCTTTCCAAAACATCTCCCTGTTCAAAAGTAACAGAGGTATCGTTTCCTGAAAACTTTAAAAATCCGAGTCTTTCTAAAACCAAAAGGAGAGGACCATTTGTCATTCCGGTTACAGGATCTTCATCAATACCATTCGATGGAGTGAAATAACGGCTATGAGCAAAATTATTTTTGTCAACAGCCTCCCGTGTGAAAACAACTACACCATCAAGATTTTTTTCGAGAGATAACTCTTTCAGAGTTTTGAAATCAGGTCTCAGACTATAAAGATCTTTAAGTTCTTTTATATGGATGTAAACATTTTTATTTGAAAGTTGAATAAATGGTACTTTATCATCCAGCATGGTTGGATGAATCCCCAAGACTGAAATTAATTCCTGTTTGCATTCTTCATACTCTTCCATAGTGAAAATCGGTATCTGCATAAAATATTTGTTGTTCTCAACTTTGCATTTTAATATTCCGGAAAGAGTTTGGAATGTTAAATCCTCCTTATCCTTTAGTCTTTTTTCTTCATAAAGAAAATGAAGAGAGGCAATAGTTGCATGTCCGCACAAATCTACTTCTGTAGTTGGTGTGAACCATTGCAGCTTGTAATCAGCATTATCAGACTTGCCTGCCGACAAGGCAGGTTTAGAAAGAAAAGCGGTTTCAGAAAGATTCATTTCTCTTGCAATGAATTGCATTTCTTCTTTTGTAAGTCCTTCAGAAAAAGTCACACCAGCAGGATTACCTGAAAAAGGTTTATCTGTGAAAGAATCTATTTGAAAAATTTTAATTTTTCTTTGCATCGAAAAGTCTTTCAATATTCCAACTCTTCATCATATCAAAAGTTTTATAATCTGTCAGGTCAAAATGAATTGGGGTAACCGAAACGTAGTTCTTTTTTATTGCTGCCTGGTCTGTTTCAATTTCAGTGTCAACTTCTTTTAGAATTCCTGTGAGCCAGAAATAATCTCTTCCCGAGGGATCTTTCCTCTGTTCATATATATCATCCCATTTGGATTTTCCCTGCCTCGTCAATAAAATTCCTGCAATCTGATCCTCAGAAATATCGGGAACATTCACATTAAGTAAAGTACCAACAGGAAGTTCCTTTCCTGCAATTTCCTGTGCAAGCATCTTTGCTACTCTTGCAGCAAAATTAAAATCAGTTGCGGCGTGGCTTGCCAGTGAAATAGCAATTGAAGGAATATCCATTATTGCAGCTTCTCTTGCAGCGGAAACGGTTCCTGAATAAATAATATTGATTGCAGTGTTGGAACCGCGATTTATACCTGATATAACAATATCGGGGCCCGTTTTCATTATATTTTTAATTCCCATTTTTACACAATCGGCAGGAGTACCATCAACAGCGTAGCCAAAAAATTCCCCATTCTTATGATACTTTATAACTCTTAATGGAACCTGCATTGTAATTGCATGCCCAACTGCACTTTGTTCCTTCAAAGGTGCTACAACTGTAACTTCACCAATCTCTTTAAGAGTTTTTACTAAAGTATAAATGCCGGGTGAGTCAATTCCATCATCATTCGAAACTAAAATATTCAAAAGTGATCCTCTATAATTTCAATAATATATCTAAATATAACATTAGCCTTATAGAGTAACAATGCAAGGTAATGTGCAAGTGCAAGTTCAAGTAGGTTCCCATTCAATCATTCAGCCATTCAGTCATTCAGCAATACAAAATGTATCTCCCTGATTAATTATAATTATGTATTTTAGCGTAATTAATTTTTCACAATGCTGATATTAAAACCATACATCTTTAAGAAATACCCGGAAATAATTTCCGGTGTAAGCACAAAAATCGGTGCAGAAAAAATGGCTCCATATTTTTTTAATATGTCTTTGTCTGTTGGTGATGATGATAATATTGTAAGAGAGAACAGAAAATTATTTTTTGAAAATTTAGGTTTAACAACTGAAAATGCTGCTTATCAAAAACAGGTTCACGGTGATAATATTTCTTTTGTAACAAAAGGAGGTTTTGCCGGAGAAAGTGATGCGATGATAACAGATAAATCTGGAATCGGGCTTGCAATAAGTATTGCTGATTGTGTTCCGATTCTTCTTTATGAACCTGAAAAAAAAGTCATAGCAGGAGTACATTCAGGTTGGAGAGGAACAGAAAAGAAAATCCTTCTCAAAACTTTGAAAAAATTAGAAGAATATGGATGTTCATTAGAAAATCTTGTTGCATATGTTGGCCCATATATAAGCAGGAATATTTATGAAGTAGGGAAAGAAGTGGCTGACCTTTTTGAAAAAAAGTATCTTCATAAAAGAGAAAATAAATTTTTTCTTGATGTTGCCGCAGTTAATCTGGATATTCTTTTAAATTCAGGTGTAAAGAAAAATAATATCCAGGTTTCGCAGTTGTGCACTTATGCAAAGAAAGATATTCTTCACTCATACAGGAGAGATGGGGAAAAATCAGGACGCTCATTTGCCGTTATTGCATTAAAGGAGTCTGATTGAAAGATAGTATAAAAATAATTTCTATTTTTGCCCTTTGCTGTCTCATTTGGGGTTCAACCTGGCTTGGGATTAAAGCAAGCCTCTATTCGCTTACTCCTTTTTATTCAGTTGGATTCCGGTTTGTTATAGCCTCAGTTTTAGTTTTGCTTTTTGTAAAATATAAACGATTAGAAATCCTTACGGATAAAACATCTATTAAACTTTATCTTGTAATGGCTTTCTTTTCTTATGTAATTCCTTATGGTTTGGTTTACTGGGCAGAACAGTTTATCCCGTCTGGGCTTGCAGCAGTTCTCTTTGGTGTCTATCCATTTTTTGTTCTTCTGTTTTCATATGTTGCTTTACCGGGAGAATCAATCGGCTTCTTTAAAGTTTTAGGAATTGTCCTTGGCTTCGGAGGAATACTTGTAATATTTTCTGAAAATTTAGGAGGAGATATTTCTTCTTATTTTTTAGGAATGACTGCCTTGGTATTAAGCGCAGCAACACAAGCAGGTAATTCTGTTGTAATAAAAAAATTTGGTAAATATCTAAACCCGCTTTCAATGAATTTTATCCCGATGGGAATTGCAGGGATTTCCTTTTTAATTATTGCACATTTGTTTGAGGATTTTAATCAATTAAAGTTTGATGCAACTGCTTATATCTCTGTTCTATATCTTGCTTTATTCGGAACTGTAATTGCATTTACCGGATATTATTGGTTGCTGAAAAGAATTAGTGTAGTTATTCTTTCCCTTATAACCTTTATAAACCCGATAATTGCTCTTATTCTTGGCTGGATTATTTATAACGAACAATTAACCTCGAGATATTTATGGGGAAGCATTTTGGTTTTAACTGGTTTACTTTGGGCTAATCTTGGTAGTGCAATATTTAATAAAAGAAGAAGAAAAAAGACAGCTTAACATTTTAATTGGCGTGTAAAGATGCTTTGGTTAAATTTAATTATCTAATTAATTCTTTTATAGGAAATAAATGTTGAACATAATAAAGATAAGAAAAGCAACTTTTTACGGTTATCATGGTGCCAGATCTGAAGAGCAGAGTGTTGGCGGAAAGTATGAAGCCGACGTTGATATCTATACTGATTTTAGAAAGGCAGCAAAAGATGATAGTTTAATTGAAACGATTGATTACCATAAAGTCTATTCTTTTGTTTATCACCTTGCGCTTGTGCAAAAGTATTACCTGATAGAAGCTCTGGCTATGAAAATTGCAGATGAGCTTTTAAAAGAATTTAAAGGAATTCAAAAAGTAGCAGTGCGGGTAAGAAAAAATAATCCTCCTCTTGGAGGTGTTGTTGACCATGTTGAGGTTGAGGTGGTTAAAGAGAGAAGCGAATTGACATAAGTTTGTAAATATTCAATAATCAATTCTCAATATTCAAAAAGTCTTTAGGAGTCAAAAAATAAAAAACACATCTTACATAGCCCTCGGTTCTAATAAAGGGGATAAACTTGGTTATTTGAGAAAAGCTGTTAATAAGATAGAACAGGAATGTGAAGTTGAAATCGTTTCATCAATTTATGAAACCAAACCATTGGAAAATCTTAACCAGGAGAATTTTCTAAATGCAGTAATAAAAATTTTAACGGATTATTCTCTTATTGATCTTTTTAATTTTCTAAAGAATATTGAAAAAGAACTCGGTCGAAATAAAACTGATAGGTGGGGAGACAGGGAAATAGATCTTGATATTCTTTTTTATAATGAGATTGTTTATTCTGATGAAATAATCACTGTTCCCCATAAAGGAATTATTAAGAGGGATTTTGTTCTTGTGCCACTCTGTGAAATTGAGCCGAACCTTATTCATCCTGAAATAAAGCAAAAAATTTGTGATATTAGTGTAGATGATTCTGAAAAATGTATAATCAGAAAATTACCCGATAAACTTTTGGTTAATGATAATTGAATAATAATTCTGAAGTAAAATATATTGCAATTGAAGGCGTTATCGGCGCCGGTAAAACTGCACTTGCTAAAAAAATTAAAGAAAGATTAAATGCAGAATTAATCCTCGAACAGTTTGAAACTAATCCATTCCTCGAAAATTTTTATTCAAACCGTAAGAGATACGCATTCCAGACACAGATGTTCTTTCTTATCAATCGCTTTAAACAACAGGAAGAATTAAACCAGGGTAATTTATTTACAGAATATTTTGTCAGTGATTATATTTTTGAAAAGGATAGAATATTTGCTTATCTGAATTTATCGGGTGAAGAGTTAAAGCTCTATGAATCAATTTTTCCTCTGCTTGAAAGAAATCTCCGCAAACCTGACCTGATTGTTTATCTTCAATCGAGTGTTGACAGGTTAATGCACAATATAAAAAAGCGGGGAAGAAAATTAGAAAGAAATCTTACGCGCAGTTATATTGAAGAATTAAATGAAGCTTATAATAATTTCTTTTTCAAGTTTAATAATTCCCCTCTTTTAATTGCAAATTCAACTGAAATAGATTTTGTACAGAAGGAAGAAGATTTCAACGAATTATTCAAGCAGATGTTCAGGGAAGACAGGGGTTTTACTGAATATTTTAAACCTGAGACTCGGAGAATGTTATGAGATTTTTATTATATCTGTTGCTTTTTTTCATTGTTTATTATGTCATCAAATTAGTTTTTAGGTCACTTAATTCATCATCTAAAACGAAAATTCATAGCTCCGGAATGAATAAGAAAGAAAACAAGTATGATAATGTTGAAGATGCGAAGTACACTGAGATAAAATCTGATGAGGAGAAGAAAAACAATAGCTGAATCCTGATGACAAAAAATAGAATACTTTCAAAATTTGTATTGACTGTATTTGAAAATTTTTTTTCTGTCGAAGAAAATAAAAGTAGCGATTTAGGAAATCCTAAAAAATTTTTAATTGTAAGACAGCATAACCAGCTTGGAGATTTGCTTGCAAGTGTTTCACTTTTCCGTGCAATTAAAGAAACATATCCTGAAAGCCATTTAACGCTTATTGTTAGTCCATTCAATTATCCCGGTTTAGTAAAGAATAAATATATAAACCGGCTTTTTATCTTTGATAAGAAGAGGGTTTATAATCCTTTTTACCTGACAAAATTTGTAAAGCTTTTAAAAGAAGAATATGATGTTGTAATTGTTCCTGTTGTGGTTTCAATCTCTTTTACTAGTAATTTAATTGCGAGACTTTCTAATTCAAAAATCAGAATTGGTCCAAAATATCTTGATGGAAAGAAAAATGAAAGTGATTTTTTCTTTGACAAGAGAGTTATACTCGATTGGCGAAGGCATCCCGATTCTCATGTTTCTGAAAGAATTCTTGATATTGCAAGACCATATGGAATTAACACAGCAAATTATCATTCAGAAATTACTTCTGATGAAGTAGATTTAAAGGAAGCAGAGAAATTTATTTCTTTTATGAAGTATGATGAGAATGAATATCTTATTGGGCTTCATATTGGTGCCGCAAAAATACCAAATCGGTGGTCTGCATTAAAATACGCAATACTTATAAAAAAGCTGAATGAAAATTATCCTGCGAAATTTTACATCACAGGAAGTTCAGCAGATAAAGAGGTGATCAGGTTTGTTGAAATGAATGTTCCTTTTAAAATATTTTCTTTTATTAATAAAAACATTCCTGAAGTTGCAGCACTAATCTCACAATCCGATCTTTTCATAGGCAATGATACGGGAATAATGCATGTTGCTGGTACAACAGATACTCCACAGATTTCTGTATTTGGTCAGACTAACCCTTATAACTGGGCGCCAATAGGAGCGAATAAGTATTTCATTCGTAAGAGTGAATTGATTGATGACATTTCTGTAGATGATGTATATAATCTTTGTAAAATAGTTCTGGCAAAAAGCAGGCTTGCCTACCGTCAGGCAGGAAGGAAATAAAAATTGCAAAGTAAGAATTTCGCTGCAGTTGATATTGGCACCAACTCATTGCATCTCATTATAGTTAAGGTTGAAGATAATGGTTCTCTAACTATACTTGACAGAGAAAAAGAAGTTATAAGGCTTGGTTCACAAAAAGGAAATGAATTAAGCCACATTAGTGAAGAAGAAATTGAGAAAGGGATTAATATTCTTAAAAGATTTAAGAAGCTTTCAGATTTTTATCATGCAAAACTGCATGCTGTTGCAACAAGTGCTGTTAGAGAGGCAGAAAATAAAAATGAGTTTTTAAGTAAAGTTCTTAAAGAAACGAGCATAGAGATAGAAGTAATTAACGGAGGGATGGAAGCTGAGTATATTTACAAAGGGATAAGAAAAGCGCTTCCCTATAAGGATAAAAAACTTTTGTGTTTGGATATTGGTGGTGGGAGTTCAGAATTTATTTTAGGATACAATAATGAAATTATTTTTGGTGAGAGCATAAAAATTGGAGCGGTTAGATTAAGCAAAAAATTCTTTCCTGATTTTATATTGAATGATGAAAGAATTGAAAAATGCAATCAATATATTGAACGACATATTAAATCAAATGAGCAGATAAATTTTAATAATCGGTTTGATTATGCCGTGGGTGCTTCAGGGACAATTCTTGCAGTTGCCGAAATGATAAAATATAGAAAGTCCGGTATGAGGGATAGATCTCTGAATGAGTATATCTTTACAAAAGAAGAGTTCGAAAAATTAATAATTGAAATACTTGAGAAGAAAACTCCGGAACAGAGAATCAATATTGAAGGAATGGAATATAAAAGAGCTGATATAATTCCAGCAGGTCTTTTAATTCTTCAAAAATCATTTGAGCTGTTTAATATAAAAGAGATGATAATTTCAGAATATGCATTGAGGGAAGGGGTAGTTCTTTCAATGCTTGAAAAAAAAAGTAAATCTAATTCCCTTTCAGTTTAGTTTCCTACTGTTAAAAAATCATTTACCAACAAAATATTTCTGCATTGTAAAAAATTTTCTTGACAACTACATAGGGATTATTTAGATTTAGTCTTAATAATAATTATTCTTTTATCGGAAATCATATATGAAAAAAATTGTGACCGCTATATTTATGCTTTTGTTACCTGTCAATTTTATTTTATCTAAAGATAACGGAAAAGGAGAAGGGGAGTCAGCTAAAAAAGATACACTTATAAAAACTTATGATTTTCCTCAGATAGATATAATTGGAAGAAGCCCATCTTTCATAAACAGAACCCCCGGCTCTGCTGCTTTTATTTCAAGTTCAATACTTACACAAACACAACCACTAAGCGGGAATGAGATTTTTAGAAAAGTTACCGGAGTTCATGTAGTTGATGAAGAAGGTATTGGTTTAAGAACAAATATTGGAATAAGAGGCTTAGACCCTGATAGAAGCAGAACTGTTTTGATGCTTGAGGATGGTGTCCCGATTGCTCTTGCACCTTATGGTGAACCAGAGATGTATTATACACCCGCAATTGACAGAATGAAAAGCGTCGAAGTATTGAAAGGCAGTGGTTCAATTCTTTTTGGTCCCCAGACTATAGGTGGTGTAATTAATTACATTACCAGCGATCCTCCTGTTGATCAGAGAACAAATTTGAATATTACCGCAGGCGAAGAAGGATATTTTCTTGGACAAGCAAGCTATGGCACAACATTCGAAAATATTGGTGTGAATTTCAACTTTCTGCATAAACAGGCGGATAAAATCGGGGTTACTAATTTTGATATCAATGATATAACAGCTAAAGTAAAATTTCAGCTTGGCGATAAATCAAGAATTGGTATTAAGTTTAGCGCATATGATGAAATCTCAAACTCTACTTATATTGGCATTACTCAAACAATGTATGATAAAGAAGAATATTTCCCAGTTATAGCTCCTTATGATCAACTGGATATTAGAAGGTACTCAGCAAGTTTAACACACGATTATTTCTTTTCTGAAAATGCTTATTTAAGAACTACTCTTTTTGGTTATACAACAACAAGAAACTGGCTTCGACAGGATTTCAGCAGAAGTCCTGTGTCAAATGGTACCGGTGTTGTTTTTGGGGATACATCAGTTGCTAATGGCGCAATTTATATGAGGAGTAGTACTGGAAACAGGAACAGGGAATTTGAAGTTGCCGGAGTTGAACCGAGAATCTATTTGAACTATTTCTTAGGCAATGTTAAAAATGAACTTGAAGGAGGCCTAAGATTCTTATATGAAAGAGCATTTGAACAGAGAGTTGATGGAAGAAAAGCAGATGCTTTATCGGGTGACTTAAGAGAAGATGAAATAAGAACAGGTTATGCAGTCAGTGTTTTTGCACAAAATAGAATTTATTTGACTGATAAATTTACAGTTATTCCAGGAGTTAGAGCGGAAAACTTTAATTATGAGAGAGACATTTTCAGAATAAATTTTAGAGATACTAGTCTTACAAATAACAACAGTGTTTTTTCTGTTGTTCCGGGATTAGGAATAAATTATAACTTTAATGATATATATTCTCTTTTTGTCGGAGTTCATAAGGGATTTGCACCACCTAGAGTTAAAGATGCTATTACAAACGGCGGTGAAGCTCTTGAACTTGAAGCGGAATTAAGCTGGAATTATGAATTGGGTGCAAGAGCAAATGTTTCATCTTTTTTATTTTTTGAAATAACAGGATATATGCTCGATTTCTCAAACCAGATAATTCCAGTATCGGAATCTTCCGGAGGATCAGGAACTGGATTGGTAAATGGAGGCGAAACACTGCACCTTGGGCTGGAAACCGGAGTGAGACTTGCAGTTGATAAACTGATAAACTCTGATTATGGAATAACATTAAGTGTAAACTTAACTTTGAGCAAATCAAAATATGATGCAGACAGATTTATCACTGTTAACGATGAAAGGATGAATATTAAGAACAATAAACTTCCTTATGCACCTGAAGCATATCTTTCGGGAATGTTAGATATAAATTCTCCTTTTGGTTTAGGTGTTCAGTTTTCTGGTACTTATATAGGTGAGCAGTTTACAGACGAACTAAATACCGTAGAGGCATCTCAGGATGGACAAATTGGAAAAATGCCTTCTTATTTTATTCTTGATGTTACCGGAAGATATTTGATAAATGAATTTAATTCGTCAATATATCTTTCAGTAAAAAATTTGCTGGATGAAAGATATATTGCCAACAGAAGACCTCAGGGAATTAAGGTTGGATTGCCAAGATTTATTTCGGCAGGTTTTGATGTTACTTTATAAATTAGAAAAAAAGTGAGCCTCACTTTCAAAGTGAGGCTCACTTAGAGTTAACACTTTTAATTACATACTAAAATATAACTCATAACCTCAATCCTTTACCTTTAATTACAGCCCAGCCGTAACTATATTTACACTTTAATTTAATTCGGAAATAAATGCTTAACATCCGTAACTTCTGCATAATTGCGCATATAGATCATGGAAAATCCACTTTGGCTGATTGTCTTCTTGAAAGAACAGGAACTATTTCTGCAAGGGAAGCTAAAGACCAGATTCTTGATGATCTTGAACTTGAGAGAGAAAGGGGAATAACAATTAAATCTCACGCCATCCAGATGAAATATGCATCAAAAGATGGTGAAAATTATATCTTTAATCTAATTGATACTCCGGGTCATGTTGATTTTACTTATGAAGTTTCCCGTTCATTAGCTGCTTGTGAAGGTGCTCTCCTTATTGTTGATGCGGCTCAGGGGGTAGAAGCACAAACAATAAGCAATCTATATCTTGCTCTTGATGCAGGACTGGAAATAATTCCTGTAATAAATAAAATTGATTTACCGAGTGCTGAAGTTGAAAAAGTTAAAGGGCAAATTATTGATCTTATTGGGTGCGAACCAGAAGATATTCTGTTAGTAAGTGCAAAAGCTAAATTTGGAATTGATGAAGTTCTTGAAAGAATAGTAAAAAAAATTTCTCCCCCTAAAGGTGATCCTGATGCATCGCTCCAGGCATTAATATTTGATTCTGTTTTTGATTCTTACCGTGGAGCCGTTGCTTTTATAAGAGTAATTAATGGAAGTCTCAGAACAAATGATAAAATAAAATTCTTCGTTACAGATAAAGAATGGGAAGCAGAAGAAATCGGTATTCTTGGATTAAAGAGAATCAAAACTGATGAACTTTCTGCAGGTAATGTTGGATATCTTATTGCAGGAATAAAAGATGTGCATGATACAAAAGTGGGGGATACAGTAACTCATACAAAAGGTGGAGTTAAAGAACCTTTGCCCGGTTATAAAGTTGTAAAGCCAATGGTTTACAGCGGACTTTATCCTACTAACTCAGAAGAATTTGAAGACTTGCGTGATGCATTGGAAAAATTCCATTTAAATGATTCAGCTTTAGTTTATCAGCCAGAGACTTCTGCTGCTCTTGGGTTTGGTTTCAGATGTGGTTTTCTTGGACTCCTTCATATGGAAATTGTTCAGGAAAGATTATTCAGAGAGTATAATCAGTCAATCATTACAACACTTCCAAACGTTGAGTATTATGTCTTCAAAAATAATGGTGAAAAAATTGTTGTGGATAATCCTGCTTTAATGCCTCCGGTTGGAGAAATTGATTACGTCGAAGAACCTTATGTAAAAGCACAGATTGTTACTCCAAGCGAATATGTCGGCAACATTATGAAGCTTTCAATGGATAAAAGGGGAGAGTATAAGAATACTACTTACCTTGATCCTACGAGAGCTGATCTTCAATTTGATTTTCCACTTTCAGAAATAATTTTTGATTTTTATGATAAGCTGAAATCATTGACTCGAGGTTATGCTTCATTAGATTATGATTATGTTGGATACAGGCAGTCTGAACTTGTTAAGCTAGATATTCTGCTTAACAATGAACCCGTTGACGCCCTCTCAATGATCGTTCATAAAAATAAATCTTACGACTGGGGCAGGAAAGTTTGCAGCAAACTTAAAGACCTTATTCCACGGCAGATGTTTGAGATTTCAATCCAGGCTGCAATTGGAACGAAGGTAATTTCAAAATCTGTTGTTAAAGCTTTAAGGAAAAATGTTCTTGCTAAATGTTACGGTGGAGATATAACAAGAAAAAGAAAACTGCTTGAAAAACAGAGAGAAGGGAAGAAACGAATGAAACAGGTCGGCAATGTTGAAATTCCGCAGGAGGCTTTTTTAGCTGTGTTGCAGATTGAGGATTGAGAAAATATTTAATAAAGAGATGACATCTTTTGGAAAGATGTCATCTCTATTCGTAAAAAATGTATATAATTAAAGTGCTACATTTTTAATTAATTTGGACTATATTTAAAACAAAATTTATCCATAAACATTTGTCTTAATCTTTATGAAAAACTTTTTATTTACTTTTATTCTGATTCTCATTTCATCATTAATGTATGGACAGGAAAAATATATTATCTACTTTAATGATAAAGGTATTGAACCGGGAGAAACATTAAATAAATCTACTACTATATATAAACAGGCTTTGGATAATCTTACCGAACATGCAATTGAAAGAAGAAAAAAAACTATGGGTAATGAAATAATAACTTATGAAGACCTTCCTTTAAGAGAAGATTATATAACTGAATTACAATCTAAGGGAATTAAGATCGTTCACAAATTAACCTGGTTTAATGCTGTTTCTGCTTATGTTAATGAAGATCAATTGATTGGTATGAAGAACCTGCCATTTGTTCAAAAGACTGAAGCTGTCAAAAAATTCAAATATAAAAAGGAAGAAGCTCCCGAAAATAATTTAAGAAAAGAAATTCCTGAGAATAATTTAAAGAAAGGTACGTCACCAAATTCTGGTTTTGATTATGGAAATTCGTTCGGTCAGTTAGAGCTTTGCAACATTCCAATTGTTCATTCAAAAGGAATTACAGGTGAAGGTGTAATTCTCGGTTTACTCGATACTGGTTTTGACTGGAACGATCATGAAGCTCTCGTTAATGTTGATGTAATTGACGAATATGATTTTGTTTTTAATGATACCATAACTGCTGATGAACCAGAAGATAGTCCCGGTCAGCATAATCATGGAACAAGTGTTATGTCTGAGGTCGGAGGTTTTAGTGATGGAACCTTAATCGGTGCTTCTTTCGGTTCCTCATTTCTTCTTGCAAAAACAGAATATGTACCAACAGAAACACACGTTGAAGAGGATAATTATGCAGCAGCATTAATCTGGATGGAAAATTATGGTGTAGATGTAACAAGCAGCTCTCTTGGTTACAGTGAATTTGATCCTGGTCAGACTTCTTATACATATGAAGATATGGATGGACAGACAACAATTGTAACCCAAGCCTGTGAGTTAGCTTTTGATAGAGGCGTAGTTACAATTACTGCTGCAGGAAATGAAGGAAATAGTTCCTGGTTTTATATTACAGCTCCGGCAGACGGATTTAATACAATTGCAGTTGGTGCAGTAAACAGTTCAAACCAAGTTGCTAGTTTCAGTTCTCACGGGCCAACTTATGATGGAAGGATAAAACCTGATATTGTTACTCAGGGAGTAGGTGTTTTTGCTGCCAGTGCTTCAGGATTTACTAATTACAATTCTAATTTTGATGGGACATCAGCAGCAGCACCTTTAGCCTGCGGTATCGCAGGTTTGCTTTTATCTGCTCATCCGCATTTAACTAATGTGCAGGTAAGAGAAATCTTACAAATAACAGCTGATAATAATTCATCCACTCCAAACAACGATAGAGGTTATGGTTTAGCTTCTGCACAAAATGCAATAAACTATCCTAACCTGCAGTTTGTTAATGATTCTTTTAAAATGCATAAGTTTTTTATAAATGATATTGCAATTAATCCATCAACTGTAAAACTTAACTATTCTGTCGCAAGTGGAAATTTTCAGCAAGTGGATATGTCTTTTGATGGAAACTTAAGATATAATTTTGTATTTCCTGATTTAAGTAATAATCAATATCTGACATTCTATTTTACTTATAGTGATAATTCAGGCGGGAACTACCGAGAACCGGTAAGCTCTAATTATGGCCAGCTTGTTTTGGGCGTTAATCCGGTAAATAATGTACCATCAGATTTTGTCTTAAACCAGAATTATCCTAATCCATTTAACAGCCAAACTAAGATTGAGTTTAATACATCGGCAAATGAACCTGTTGAATTAATTATTTATAATATCCTTGGACAAAAAGTAAAAGAGCTTTTTAATGGAATTCCAAACGTTGTGAAAAATACCCTTTACTGGAACGGAACAGATGAGTTTGGTAAAGATGTTTCCAGCGGAATTTACTTTTATACATTAAAATCTCAGGAAAAAAGGTTTTCAAAGAAAATGGTTCTTCTCAAGTAATTTTTTATTTTGACTTCTGACTTTTTAATTTTGAATTAAATAATTTATGTCCGGTATTCTCTACCCAACACAACTTAAATACCTTAAGCAATTTAAAAAGGATGATGATCCTTTAATAATTGAAATGGAACAATATGCAAAAGAGCATAATGTCCCAATACTTTCATGGCAATCCGCCAATTTTCTTGAGCAGGTTGTTTTGATGATAAATCCTAAAAGAGTTTTAGAAATTGGAACAGCAATAGCTTATTCAACTATAAGAATTGCAAAAATTTTAAAGAAGAAATCTGTAATTCACACAATTGAGATGAGCGAGGATAATGCTGCGATTGCAAAAGAAAATATTGAGAAGGCGGGATTAGGAAATAAAATTAATCTTAAAATTGGTAATGCTCTTACAATTATGCCTCAGCTTCAGAAGAAATATGATCTTATTTTTCTTGACGCAGATAAAGAAGATTATAAAAGATTGTTTGATTACTCAATGATACTTTTAAAAAAAGGAGGAGTAATTTTTGTTGATAACTTGTTATGGCATGGATTTGCAGCAACACAAAAAGTTCCGAAGGAATATAGAATATCAACAAAACATATCAGAGAATTCAATAAAGTGTTTATGAACCAGTCCTCTCTTACTTCAACAATTTTACCGATTGGCGATGGGATTGGGTTGGGAATAAAGAAATAATTTTATGGATGCCGATAAGCTAATTGGGGAGATTGAACAATTCTCAAATCAAAAACTAAAAAGAAAAGATGATCTCAAAACCCTTATTGAAGAAAGTAAAAAGAATGAGAAAGAAAAATTACTTGAGAATCTCTCCTTTAATGCAAAATATGTTTTAGGTTTACAGAGAGTTTTAAAAATGGGAAGCAGCAATTCTGAAATAAGTAGTCTTGAAAAAATAAAAGAGGATTACACTAATAATCTTATAAAGTCAATTGGGCAGATAAAGGAGTTAGTGAATTTCTCTTCTGAAGAAAACAAAATCCATTTTAACAAAACTTATTTTGATTTAACCCAGCAGGCTCTTAAAAATCTCAATGAGCTTCTTGAAGATCTTGAATGGACAAAGATCTATTTAAATCAGAAGAAACGCCAGCCTGATTATTAGCGATTCCTCAGATCAATAAAAGTTTTTTATTAAAAATAGATTTTCTCGCCTTTACCGATTTCAACTATACCATTTGTTAAATCATTAAGATTTTTGATTATTTGTGAAAGGTTTCCCGGTTTTACCAAACAGTTAAAATTTGTTTGTTCGTTGTAATTAACATTAAGTATCTTATTTTCAGAATCACTAAAAAGGTGATAAACTTTTTGAGCGAATTTGAAATCGAGTTTTATAAAAATTTTCTGGTAGAGAAATTTCTTTTTTATTTCAGCTTCTTCAAGAGCCTGCAGAGCCGAATCATAATAAGCTCTTCCTAATCCGCCCGCTCCAAGTTTTGTCCCTCCAAAATATCTTACAACAACAACAAGAATATTTACAAGCTCAAAATGTTCTATGGCATTAAGAATTCTTATTCCTGCTGTTCCCGAAGGTTCACCTGCATCAGAATATTTTAAATTATCAGTTATCTTAAATGCATAACAATGATGAGATGCATCATAAAATTCTTTTTTAATTCTTTCCAGGTTTGAAAAAGCTTCTTCCTCATTTTCTACCGGAATAGCAAAGCTTAGAAACCTTGAACCTTTTTCTTTTAGTTCAGATTTATAGGAATTATCTATAACGTTTATTTCAGTCAATTCTTTCATAAACATTTCTTCTTGCTCTTGAACTTGCACTTGAGCTTGACATGGTGTATCTCAAATTTAGTTGCTTATCAGAACGTGTATAGCTAAAATACAGTTTTAAATTTAATCTCTTGGTAAAAATTGGAAAAAGAAACGATAATTATTAGAGGCGCAAGAGAGCATAATCTTAAGAATATTGATATTGAAATTCCACGTGAATCTTTTACTGTTATAACAGGCTTATCAGGTTCGGGAAAATCCTCGCTTGCTTTTGATACAATCTATGCAGAAGGACAGAGAAGGTATATAGAATCACTTTCTGCCTATGCCCGCCAGTTCTTAGATATGCTTGAAAAGCCAGATGTTGATCTGATCGAGGGATTAAGTCCGGCTATTTCTATTGAACAAAAATCTACTTCGGGAAATCCACGTTCAACAGTTGGAACAGTAACAGAAATTTATGATTACTTAAGATTGCTTTATGCAAGAGTAGGAATTCCTCACTGCTACAACTGTGGTAAACCTGTAACAAAACAATCTTCAGCACAGATAATTGATTCAATAATTTCATCTCTTAAAGGAGAAAAAATAATTATACTGGCTCCTTTTGTTCGCGGAAGAAAAGGACATTACCGTGAACTGTTTGAAGAGATTGCCTCCGATGGATTTCTAAAAGTAAGAGTTGATAATGAATATCATGAAATTACTAAAGGTTTCAGCGTTGATCGTTATAAAATCCATAATATTGAAATCCAGATTGATAAAATCACTGCTAATGAATCATCAAGAAGCAGATTGACTGAATCTGTTGAAGTAGCTCTGAATTATGGGACAGGAATTTTAATTATTAATAATGGTAAAAAAGATTTTGTTTTCAGCAGACACTTAGCCTGTCTTGACTGCGGAATAAGCTATCGTGAACTTGCTCCAAACTCTTTTTCTTTTAATTCACCTTTCGGTTCCTGCAAAGATTGTGAAGGCCTGGGAGAAAAGAAGGAACTTGATTTAAACCTGATGGTTCCGGATTGGAATAAATCAATTAATGAAGAAGGTCTTTCTCCGATAGGGAAACCAAGAACAATCTGGTTTTTCAATCAGCTAAATGTAGTTGCAGAAAAATACGGTTTTGACTTTGATACTCCTTTGAAAAAATTAAATGAAGAACAGAAAGAAATTCTTTTGAATGGAACTAAAGAGAAAATTCCCTTCGCATATACTTATGGCAACAGCAAGCCGGTTACTTATATGCATAAATTTTCCGGGTTGAATAATTATTTGAGAAATTATTATTCAAGTACTAACTCAAATAATATCCGCGAATGGGTTGAATCTTATATGAACACAATTCCTTGCCCAACTTGCGGCGGAGGAAGATTAAAGAAAGAATCTCTCGCCGTAAAATTTCAGGGAAAAAATATTAGTGAGGTTACGGCTCTTTCTATCTTGAGATCAAAAGAATTTTTTAATAAGATAAAACTTTCCGGCAGGGATGCTGCAATTGCAAAACCAATTTTTAAAGAAATTATTACCCGTCTTCAGTTTCTCCTTGATGTCGGTTTGGATTATTTAACTCTTGATCGTTCCGCAAGAACTTTGTCCGGTGGAGAATCTCAGCGGATAAGGCTTGCAACTCAGATTGGCTCTCAGCTTGCAGGAGTTTTGTATGTCCTTGACGAACCGAGCATCGGTCTTCATCAGAGTGATAATATTAAGCTGATTAATTCTCTTAAGAACCTGAGAGATTTAGGAAATACAGTTATTGTTGTTGAACATGATCGTCAGACGATTGAGAGCTCTGATTTCATGATTGATCTTGGACCTGCAGCGGGTGAGCATGGTGGAGAAGTTTGTATTGCAGGTTTAACTAATGAGCTTTTAAGTTCTGAAAATGGAATTGATTCTGTTACTCTTTCTTATCTTAAAAATAAAAAGGAAATAAAAGTTCCTGATGAAAGAAGAAAAGGAAATGGTAAATTCATTATTCTAAAAGGTGCAACTGGTTATAATCTTAAAAATGTTGATCTGAAGATCCCACTTGGTACTTTAACTTTAATTACAGGTGTCAGCGGTTCAGGAAAATCTACTTTGCTTAATGAAACTCTTGTTAAAATTTTGATGAGAGAAATTTATAAAACAAAAACTGTCCCACTTCCTTATAAATCTATAATAGGACTTGAGCATATTGATAAAATAATTGAGATTGACCAGGCACCAATAGGAAGAACTCCAAGATCAAATCCCGCAACTTATACAGGACTTTTTACTTTCATCCGTGACCTTTATTCACAGCTTCCCGAATCGAAAATGCGAGGCTACAGCACAGGCAGATTCAGCTTTAATGTTGAAGGAGGAAGGTGTGAAGAATGCGGCGGCGATGGACTTAAAAAAATTGAGATGAATTTTCTTCCGGATGTTTATGTTCAATGCGATGTTTGCAGAGGTAAACGTTATAACAGGGAAACACTTGAAGTTTTATTTAAAACAAAATCAATTTCAGATGTGCTTGAAATGAGAGTTGAAGATGCACTTGAATTTTTTAGCGAGCTTCCAAGGATCAATAGAAAAATAAAAGCAATTAATGATGTTGGGCTTGGTTACATAAAACTTGGTCAACAAGCAACGACATTATCGGGCGGGGAAGCCCAAAGAGTTAAGCTTGCAACTGAGCTAAGCAAAGTAAGTACAGGCAAAACACTTTACATTTTGGATGAACCAACAACAGGACTTCATTTTGAAGATGTGAATATACTTCTTAAAGTTTTAAACAAGCTTGTTGATAAAGGAAATACAGTTATTGTGGTAGAACATAATCTTGATGTAATAAAAACAGCAGACTGGATAATTGATCTTGGTCCCGAAGGCGGGGAAAGGGGAGGAAAAATAATTGCAGAAGGAACTCCGGAAGAAATTGTAAAGAATAAGAAAAGTGTAACGGGTAAATTTCTTAAGAAAGAATTAAAATCCACCTAATCAAATGTATACGGATCTGCTGATGATCTTAAACTCTCATCTAAAGAATTTAAAGCATCCATATCTTCTTCAATTATTCTAAAATCAAAAATATCTGCATTCTCCTTTATTCTTTCCGGGTTAGAAGATTTTGGGATAACAATAACATTATGCTGATGCGACCATCTCAATAAAATCTGTCCGGGAGTTTTCTGATATTTATTGGATAATTCTTTTACCAAATTATGTTTAATTTTTTTGCCTTTTGTAAGCGGAGTATGAGCTTCAACAGCAATTCCAATATTTTGGCAGTAATCTTTAACTTCATCTTCAAATACAAAAGGATTAAACTAAATGCATAAATTTCTCCTTAGGTATTAAAAGATAAAGGAGTTAAATAAAGAATCAATTTTAAGAAACGTAAATGTGATAATCTATTATTTAATAACGAACTCGGACTCCAAAAAAATTAAATAACATAGAACTCCGCTGGAGTTCAGGTTTTTTTTAACTACATCTTTTTCTACAAACATATAACTCCTATCGGAGTTAAAAATAAAAATTTTCTCAGAAGAGTTGAACGTTTTATCTTTCATACAATCGAATAATCCTTTTGGAGGATTAGACAAACAAATATTTAACAACTCCAGAGGAGTTGAATGTTTGTAGAAAAGTGGAAATTGGAAAATTTAGTGCTCCGTAGGTGCACTATGTACTTGAGATAATGTCGAAATCGAGTTTTCAAACTAAAAAACATCCAGAAGCTTTAATGCCATTATAAAAACAGCTACAATCAAAGCGGTCTTTATAAATGATTCTCCTTTTCTTATTGAAAGTTTCGCTGCCCACCAGCCACCGAATGCATTTCCTGCTGCAAGGCTAGCTCCAAGCTGCCAATTAATATTTCCCGAAATTAAAAAGACTATGAAAGCCGGAACTGTTAAAAAAAGAACTATAAAAACCTTGTGCATATTTACAATTATAAGGTTTAATTTCATCAGGTATTGAAGTGTTGCCATAATCATAAATCCAATTCCTACTTGTATGAAACCTCCATAGAAACCTATTCCAAACATTGAAAGATGAACTGTCCAGGGAATTTTATCTGAGCTTTCATTTGATTTGATTTTTGGATTGGGAACTATCATTGAAATGATAACTCCTATCATTATAATACCCAATATCTTTTCAAAAAGTTCATCGCCAATGTTTAATGCAAAAACTGCACCTGCAATTGTTCCCGGCAGAGTAATAAGAGAAAGTCTCCAGCTTAATTTGAATTGGCTGTACTTTTCTCTCTTGAAAGCATAAACAGCCGAAACATTCTGCATAATAACTGCAATACGATTTGTACCATTTGCTACAGTTGAATCGAGTCCAAGAAAAATTAACGCTGGTAGTGTAAGAGATGAACCGCCGCCGGCTACAACGTTCATAAAACCAGCTACAGCGCCGACACCGAACAGAATTAATGCAGATATAAAATCAGACAATATATTTTCTTAATTATTGTTTATTGCGATTACAAATTATAGAAACATTTAGAAAATCTAAAATCAATGTCATTCTGAGGAGCGAAACAACGAAGAATCTTTTTCAATTAAAAACAAGAAAAGGAGATTCTTCTCTTCGTTCAGAATGACAACTTTCTTATAAATAATTTCTTAACTCAAGGATTTTAAGAAAAGATTTAGTTTTTAATTCTTCTATTGTTAATCCTGTTTGCTTAACATCTTCCTCAGTTAGTGCACCGCAGTTTAAACCTCTTATAAAAAAGTTTAATAAAGCCTGTGCAGAAGCCGCATCATCAAAAATATTTCCGGATAATGAAACTTGTGCTGCTTTTTCCATAAAACTTTTTAATCTTTTTGCAGATGTTTCAAGTTGTTCAAGGAAGAAAGAATAAACTGCAGCATATCTTACGGGAATCTGAGCAGGATGTAAATCCCATCCCTGGTAAAACCCCGAACGAAGTGAATGTCTGATATCTTTAAAAGAAGTTCTCCAGGCATTAAAGACAATCTCACAATTAATTTTCTTTTCTTCATCAATAAGACTTTCACTTTTGAATTTTGGAACAGGAAGAATATTTGTAGCTCCATCAGATAAGAAAATTCCTGAATCAGCAAAAGCAATCTTCATTACATTTCTTACAAAATCACAAAGAGGATGATCAAGTGACTGATTTTTTGCAGTAATATCAAGGGAAGATGTAAAATCATAAGCTCCGAAATGAGCAGCAAAACATCTTCCTTCCGAAATTGAAATTAAAGTGGGCAAACCGCATTCTCCTTTTTGGTTAAGAATATTTTGAGGAACCTCAATCATCATTTCAAATTTTAATGATCCTTCAGGTAAAGAATTTTTTACTTCTAACTCCTGCAATAATTCAACTAAAAATGTTACCTGTTCATGGAAAGAAATTTTTGGAAGAGTTATAAGAAAATTATCCGGAAGTTTTCCTTTTGTTTCGGTAAGGAGTGTAGTCAGATATATATCAAGAGTTCTAATCGCTCTTTCACTAAAATCATTTGTTAATGGTTTTATTCTTATCCCGAAGAATGGAGGCAAGGAATTTTCATTCATTCCTTTTGCAGTTTCTATAGCAGTAAATTCGGCGCTTTTGTCCTCTTCATCATTTGATCTTATTCCGTATCCGTCTTCAAAATCTATCCTGAAATCTTCAACAGGTTCTCTTTTTAATTTTTCAATTACTCTTTCATAAACAACTTTTGAAAATTCGTAATCAGTTAATCCTAAAGCTTCAAAATAATCTTTATGATTATCTGCATATTCATTCAAAGTTTTTAATGCAATTCTTCCAAGCTTTGTTGAAATGTCAAATTTAAACTTATCAGCACCACCATAAACAACGTGAATAGGCTGTCTTGAAATATTTTCAGAAAGAAAAGATTTTTCCTGGGATTTTTCTGCTTCTTCTATCTTTTTATAAATATTTTTTAGAAAACTCTCTGATAGTAATGTTTTCATTTTGATATAATCTTAAATTTCTTTGACCCAAATTACTAAATAGGTAATTTTAGTAAAAGAAAAGAGAATTAAACTTTTCTAATGTTAATAAGTTAATTTGAAAAAATAGGAATCTTAATATGAAGGCTCTTAATAAAATTTTATTACTTGTTGTTTTCCTTTTATCTAATTCAATTTATGCCCAGGTATTCTTTTCTGAGAATCCACTTGCACATACTTATTCAATTGTTGCAAGAGATCCTGTTACTGGCGAGATGGGAGTTGCAGTTCAGTCTCACTGGTTTTCTGTTGGCTCAATTGTAAGCTGGGCAGAACCAGGAGTTGGAGCAATAGCAACTCAATCTTTAGTGAATGTTTCTTTTGGTCCAAGAGGTCTGGAACTTCTTAAACAAGGAATGACGTCTAAGGAAGTTCTGGATAAGCTTATCTCTGAAGATGAGGGAAGAGATTACCGCCAGCTTGCAATAGTTGATACAAAGGGAAATGTTGCTTCATACACAGGTGAAAAATGTATTCCCGATGCAGGACATATTTCAGGGGATAATTTTTCTGTACAAGCTAACCTTATGATGAATAATAAAATCTGGCCTGCAATGGATAAAGCTTTCAGAGAATCAAAAGGTCCTCTTGCAGAAAGAATGATTGCAGCATTGGAAGCAGCACAAAATGCCGGCGGAGATATTAGAGGCCAGCAGTCAGCTTCAATTCTTATTGTAAAAGGAGAATCAACCGGGAAAGTTTGGGAAGACCGTTTAATAGATCTAAGGGTTGAAGATCATCCTGATCCTATTAGTGAATTAAAGAGATTGTTAAAAGTTCATCGTGCTTATGAACATATGAATAATGGAGATCTTGCAATTGAGAAAGGTGATATGGACCTGGCAATGCAGGAATATTCAGCGGCGGAAGAGATGTTTCCCGAAAATCTTGAAATGAAATACTGGCATGCTGTTACTCTTGCAAGCAAAGGCAAAGTTGATGAATCTCTTCCTTTGTTCAAAGAAGTTTTTATGAAGGATGAAAATTGGAGAATCTTAACACCTCGTTTGGTTCCAATTGGATTATTAACTGTGAGTGAAGAGGGTCTTAACAAGATAATTTCGTTGAAATAATTCAAGTGATCAGACTTCAACTTATGATTTACAGAAATCAAGATAGATATGTCATCCCTAAAGGGATTCTATTTGTTGTTCTGTTCATTGTTTTCTATAAATATATCATCCCTCCGGGATTATGAATTGTAAATCCCTTTAGGGATGAAATATAAATATTGCATAATCTAATCATTGAGTTAATATTTCGAAGTTCTAAATAAAAGTAGCTTGATAAACAAATAATAATTATCGAAGTTTTGAATAACTAATCATCAAAAAACTATGAAAAAATATTTTTACCTTCTTACAACTTTTATAATTGCAATACTTTCATTTATCATCTTTCCGGCTCTTACAGGTGTATTTACCATAGAAAAGAGAACATTAAACCCTGCCGCAGATCTTCATGCATATCCATATGAATGGGCTTGGATGCAAAGAACTTATCCATATTATAATGCAGATCCGAGAGCTTATATAGATGCGATTGAACAGGTTAAGGAAATGAAAAGTATACAACTGAATAAAAATGCTTTAAGCAATGTTCAATGGGAGTTTGCAGGCCCAATTAATATTGGCGGCAGAGTTGTTGACATTGAATTTAATCCTCTTAATCCTACTATTGTTTATGCAGCTTCTGCGACTGGTGGTGTTTTTAAATCTACAGATACAGGTGTAACCTGGTTTCCTATCTTTGATGATCAAAATGTTCTGCCTATCGGTGATATTGCTCTTGATCCTTTAAATCCAAATATAATTTATGTAGGAACAGGAGAAGCAAATGGTGGACACAATAATTTTGCCGGCGGCGGAGTTTTCAAATCTACAGATGCAGGAAATACCTGGCAGTTTTTAGGACTTGAAGAAACAGTTTCAATAGGAAGAATTGTAATTGATCCTACCAATACAAATAATATTTACTTAGCAGCAGTTGGTTCCTACTTTGCTCCTAATGCTGAAAGAGGAATTTACAAAAGTACAAATGGAGGCAGCACCTGGTCTCAGTCTTTATTTGTTTCCGATTCAACGGGAGGGATTGATATTGTTATGGATCCAACCAATCCTTCATTCTTAATCGCAGCTATGTGGGAAAGAGTAAGAAGACCAAATGAATCTCATCTTTATGGACCATCAAGCGGAATTTACAGGACAACAGATGGTGGAAATAATTGGCAATTACTTGAAGCATCAACAGGATTGCCAAATGCAAATACACAGGATGTTGGAAGGATTGGTTTAGCCATGTCTAAATCTAATCCTGAAATAACTTATGCACTTTATAATGATGGTGCCAACTATTCCGGTTTATATAAAACGACAGATTATGGTGATAGCTGGATAAACGCCGATACAGATTTTGAAATTGGAGATGGTGTAAGCAATTTCAGCTGGTATTTTGGTCAGGTTAGAATTCATCCAACAAACCCGCAGATTGTTTATGCAATGGACGTTGCCTTTATGCGATCTACAAACGGCGGAACTTCCTGGCCTGTTATTTATGGATACAGCGGACCTTCTGAGCTGCATGTTGATCACCATTCATTGGCATTTCATCCATCAAATCCTGATTACATACTTAATGGAAATGATGGAGGAATAAATATATCAACAGATGCAGGTGTTACATGGTCGCAGCCTGTTCAGCTTCCTAATACACAATTTTATGAAATCGGTTTGGATTTTAATAATCCGCAAAAACTTTATGGAGGAACCCAGGATAATAATACGATCAGGACAAATACCGGAAGTTTGGATAATTGGGACAGAATACTTGGCGGAGACGGTATGTATGTAAATGTTGATTTCACAAATCCGGATATCATTTATGCTGAATCTCAGTTCGGCGGTCTTGCAAAATCTACAGATGGGGGCAATGATTTTTTTGATGCCACAAATGGTATTAATTTCGGCGAACCTGTAAATTGGTCAACTCCTGTTATTATGGATTCTCATAACCCTCTTGTTCTTTATTATGGAACAGACAGAGTTTACAGAACAACAAATGGCGCCGCAAGCTGGACAGCAATAAGTGATGATTTAACTAACGGAATTCCGGGAACAAGGCTTGGAACTGTTACAACTATTGCAGTCGCTCCTTCAGATTCAAATATTATTTATGCAGGAACAGACGACAGCCACATCTGGGTTACAACTGATTATGGTAGCAACTGGACAGATATTTCCCTGCATCCTGAACTGCCTGACAGGTGGGTTACAAGAGTTGTTATTGATCCGGATAATGCAAGTATAATTTATGCAACTTACTCCGGATTAAAGTGGAAAGATCCACAGCCGCACGTGTTTAAAAGTACTGATATGGGTTTAAGCTGGACAAACATAAGCTCCAATCTTCCTGATGCACCTGTAAATGCTTTTGCCGTTGATAATAATAATCCTGATTGGCTTTACCTTGGAAGCGATGTTGGTGCGTTTGTAAGCTTTAACGGCGGACAAAGCTGGTGTGTTCTCGGATTAGGCTTACCTGTCGTTTCTGTTTACGATATGAAGATACATCCGACAGAAAATTATCTTGCAATAGGAACACATGGAAGATCAATGTACAGGCTTGATCTTAACCAGCTTACTGTTGGTGTAAATGAAGATAATATTTCTGTAAATAATTTTGAGCTTCTGCAGAATTATCCAAATCCGTTTAATCCATCAACAAAAATAAAATTCACAATCCTTTTGACCCCACCTTCGTCCCCCCTTTCTGAAAGGGGGGAAACAGGGGGGTTTGTTTCATTAAAAGTTTATGATGCTTTGGGAAAAGAAGTTGCTCTTCTTGTTAATGAAGAAAAGCCTGCAGGAGATTATGAAGTTAAGTTTAACGCTTCACAATTATCTAGCGGAATTTATTTTTATAAGCTTGAAGCAGGAAATTATTCTGAAACGAGAAAGATGGTGTTGATGAAATAATTTTGCTTTAAGTAGAGACAAGGCATGCCTTGTCTTTACAGATTTAGATATTACAACATCCATTTTTTCTGAAAATTTACTTGGGTTGTTTTTATGAACACACTCTACCTTGGCGATTGCTTAAATGTTCTTCATTGAATTTATCTGCGTTTTACATTGTACTCCTGACGGAGTACTAATTTTCTCTTTATCCATTTTTCACAAACATATTACTCCTAATGGAGTAAATTAAAATCAACTCCAGCGGAGTTGAATGTTTGTAGAATGAATCATCTGTAAAAAACCACGAACTCCGTTAGGAGTTCTATGTAACATAAGTTTATTACCACATATTTATTTATTTTTGCTTAAAATTTCCTTGGGTGCTTTTATGAACACACAGATCTTTATAAGAGAATATTCACCCAAAATCCGCATAAATATATTCCACAAAGAAAAGCGGTTTTGCAGTATAAGTAATAGTTATATGTTTGTGGAAGATTAAGTACGAGTAATCTTGAATTTTGGAAGAACATTATCGAGTTAGCCTTTTATTCTGTTGGTATTTTAGTTGCATTAATTGGATTAAAACTTTGGTATCGAGAATTAAAAGGCAAAGCGCATTTTCAAACAGCTCGCGATGTATTAGTGTTTACTTATCGCGTTAGAGATGCAATATCTTCTTGTCAATCATTTATTATGTTTTCTTCAGAATTTGAAAATAGACCAAAATCAAGCGATGAATCTGAAAAAGAAAAACGTATACATGACAGTTATTATGCTTTTAACAACCGTTTTAAAAAAGTTTACAAAGAAAGGTCTAATTTATATAATTCATATGTGGAAGCCGAAGCATATTTCGGCAAAGAAACTATGAAATCAATTGAGAAATTATTCAAGGTAATCCATCATTTAAGAGTAGCAATAGATTTATATCATCAGTATCAATTGCAAAATGTCGGAGATAAATTAATGATGCAACAATTTCATAATATTTTATATGGTATTACTAATTATGGTAAGGACAATGAAAAAGAATTCTATGATGATGATAATTTTGCGAAAAGATTAAATGAATCTATTATTGAAATTGAGAAGTATTTTAAAAAATTAATTAAATAACACCCGTTAAATAATGCGTTACAAATTCATTTTAATAGTTTTCTTTCTTTTTATAACAATTAGTCTTAAGTCTCAATCAAGCGATATAAATAAAACTAAGCTTGATAGTCTTAATAAAATAAAAGAAAGATATTTAGAACAGATTCAAGTAATCGAAAAAGAGATAAAGGACTTACAACAAAATGAATTAGTTGACACACTTAAATACTCTAATCGTTCAGCCAATGTTAAACCATTAAGAGTTAATGATTTAGAAAATGAAGTTGATAAAAAAAATATTGAAAAGTTGTTGAAAATTGGTAGCCCAATTTATTTTATTTCTGCAAAAGTAACTTTCAATTCCATTGGTAACCCTGAAGCTGTTGTAACATTAAAGAATATTAGTAAAAAAGAAATTGATGCTTATACTCTTATATTGTTATGATAGATATGGTGATGAAGTTCAACATTATGCTGATAAAACCAATAGGTCCGGCGGGTTATCACAAGAGACTCTCTCACCTGATGAAATCGATTACCAATCAACTTGGACTTTGTACGGACAGGAGAATACTGCAAAAATCAAAGTTCTGCTAGAAAAAGTTCATTTTACAAATGGAACTGTTTGGTATCCTAAAAAAGGTCATTCAATTTCTATAGAAGGTGTATCAGAAAAATAAAAACGCCTTCGTCAAACCATATTGCCATTTATCAAAAATAGATTTCAGAAACATTTATATTCAGTATTTTCAAGCATTCCAAATTAAAAAAGAGGAGGAGTTATGATTAGGTTTTTTTCTATTTTGTTATTTGTATTATTTCTTGTAAACATTTCTTCGGCTCAGCAGCTTACTTTACCAGAAGCAAGCCAGGAAGCTTCAATCACTCAAACTGTTGGGTTAACTGATATTTCAATCAGTTACCATCGCCCTGGAGTAAAAGACAGGAAAGTTTGGGGAGAGCTTGTTCCTTATGATGTTGTTTGGAGAGCCGGTGCAAATGAGAACACCACCATTTCATTTTCAGATGAGGTAATGATTGGAGGGAAAGTTCTTCCTGCAGGAACTTATGGTTTACATATGATTCCCGCTCAGAATGAATGGACAGTAATACTCAGCAAAAATAACTGGTCATGGGGAAGCTTCTTCTATGATGGAAATGAAGATGCACTTAGAGTAAAAGTTAATCCTGTTTCCGCAGAACACCAGGAATGGCTAAATTATTCTTTTGAAAATCCATCTGCAAACAGTGTTGAGGTTATAATGCACTGGGAGAAATTAAAAGTCCCTTTCAAAGTTGAAGTGGATAAAAACGTAGTTGCAGAACATTTTAAGAAAGAGCTTGATAATATTGATGGATTTTTCTGGCAGCCATGGAACCAGGCAGCTACGTATGCTTTTCAAAATAATCTTAATGTTGATGAAGCATTGACGTGGGCAGACCATTCTATAAATATGAACAGGAATTTCCTGAACCTCTGGACAAAAGCCAACCTGCTTGAAAAGAAAGGAAATACTGCCGAAGCTGAAAAACTGAGAGGCGATGCCTGGGCGGTTTCTACTGAAGCTGATATAAATACTCTTGGTTATCAATATCTTGGTTCAAACCAGGTTGATAAAGCAATTGAAACTTTTAAGAAAAATGTGGAAGATTATCCGGAATCCTGGAATGCTTATGACAGCTTAGCTGAAGGATATATGATTAAAGGTGAGAAAAAACTCGCAAAAGAATATTATCAGAAAGCTTATGATATGGTTAAGGATGAAACGAATAAAAACAGGATAACAAATATTCTTAAAGGCCTTGCAGCAAACTAGATGGGTAATGATAGGATGTCATTCTCACGAAAGTGGTTGTGCGAAAATCCGTCTCACTGAGCGAAGTCGAAGTATGAATCTTGCCCCGAAATGTCAGTCTTCGACTTCGCTCACGAATTAAAGTTTCCACACAACCTGTGGGAATCCATCTTTTTAAACTTGTGATTCCCCTTTTCACGGAATGACAATCCAAAAATTAATTAACATAAAAAATCCCAAAAGTGTAGACAGGTGTAGAGACAATATTTTTCCCGGTTGCTACTCCTTCATAAAATGCAGTTAATCCAAAATTTTCTGTCAGCTGGTAAACTAATTCCCCGCCTATCGTAATGTACTTCTGGTGATTAAGTAAAATTCCCAGTCCGCCGATTTTATCATCACGCCCATTATACATCGGTTGTTTGCCTTTAATTCTCATTATCAAAGTTAAATCTGTGTAGAAAGAATAACCGCCTTCAACCTCATATTTAAATTCATCAGAAAATCCTTCTGTTCTGTTATTGTACATCAAAAAAACATTAAAGTAAGCAGATAACGGATAGAAAGAATGTCCCATCTGGAGATTCACTCCCTGGTAAAAATCACCTGAACTTAAAAGCAAACCGCCATCAGGAGTGCTCTTGCCTAAAGGAATATTAAAATTAAGGCCACCGCTCACAGCAGTCTGTCCTAAAATTAGAAGTAACCCGCGAACACCAATTATTGCTTCACCAATTCCGGATTCAGAGTTTAAATCATATTCAGGTCCCGGATTAGATTCAAACTCGATATATCTATATCCCAGAATACCAGTTGTTAAAGTTAAATAATCAGATAATCCATACTCGCCATAAAAACCAACTGATAAGTCTGTAAATGTTCCGTTAAGAGGAATTTTTTCTCCTCTTTCATCATAAAAATCTTCTGCATAAATAAATCTTAAATTTAGTTTATAATAACCGCTTCCTTTTTTTTGCGGCCAGGCTCCGGCAAAAATATTTTGACTTAATATTACGGAGATCAGCATAAAGACATAAAATATTTTCATTATTATCTCAGTTGATTCTGAGCAAAGTGAAGTATTGCTTTTAATATAAATTATTCCGAATTAAGTTTGTGGAAAGATAGATTTATATTTTTTAATATCATCACTAAGAGATCACAATATTGCAGGAAGAAATCAATCGAAACAGGTTTGAATTAACTAAAGGCAAAAAGAGCATTTTAATTCCTGTTGCTTTTACAATCATAATCTGGATGATTTATATCTCGCAATCAACTTATAACATCCCGTTCGCTCATTATGGAATCCTTCCAAGGGAAATATCAGGTATTGCAGGAATTTTTTCAGCACCATTAATTCATGCTGATTTTTCGCATCTTATTTCAAACACTCCTGCCTTACTTATTTTAAGTATCACTGTAATTTATTTTTATCCGAATTCATCATTAAAAGTTTTGGGACTGATATATTTACTTACAGGGATACTCGTCTGGCTTTTTGCAAGACAGGTTTACCATATTGGAGCGAGCGGAATAATTTATGGTCTGCTTGGCTTTTTATTTTTCAGCGGAGTTTTCAGAAGAGATAACAGATCAATTGCAATTGCTTTGCTAGTAACTTTTATTTATGGCGGATTGATCTGGGGTGTTCTTCCAGTAACGCAAGGAATTTCATGGGAATCTCATTTGTTTGGAGGTATCTCAGGAGTTATAATCGCATTCATATTTAGAAAGGAAGATCCTTATATAAAATATGATTGGGAAAAAGAAGATGAAGAGGAAAAAAATGGAATGATGGAATGATCATGCAAAAGCTAAGAAAAAGACTCTTAAATCTCGGTGTTTCTCTGCGTAACTATTTTTTTCTTACAGAGTTCCACTGAGAAAGACAGAGTTCCACAAAGAAATTTCAATTATCTTTGGTTGGAATAGTGGAATCGTCTTATTGTTTTATTGGTTATAACCAAATTGTTAAATTGCCGGTGAAATAATTCTCTTACGATAATAATTAAATAATTTAACTTTAAGAAAATGAAAAAACAGAAAACTAAAAAGCTGATTATTCCAAAACAGGTCATCACCGCAGATAAAGCCGGAACTATTCTTAGAAATACTGCAGTTGAAGTGGATAATGACACAATTAAATCAATTAAGAAAGTTAAAGTATCGGATGTAGATTCTTTTGAAGGAGAAGTTTTAGTTTGTGAAAATCTGACTCTCATTCCGGGCTTTATTCAAACTCATATTCATTTGTGCCAGACATTATTCCGTGGTCTTGCTGATGAACTCGATCTTCTTGACTGGCTGCAGAAGAGAATTTTTCCGTACGAAAATGCACTTAATAAAAACTCACTTGGAGTTTCTGTTAAACTTGGTTTGAATGAATTAATTCGTGGAGGAACTACAACGGTTCTTGATATGGGAACATTAAGACACCAGGAAATAATTTTTGAAGAATTAATTAATTCAGGTATAAGAGCTTTTGCAGGAAAATGTTTAATTGATATTAATGATCTCTTTGAACCTTTCTGCTCAACAACAGAAGATGAAATAAAACACTCTGCTGAGTTAGCAAAAAATTTTCACAATACAGAAAACGGTAGAATTAAATATGCTTTCGCTCCGCGTTTTGTTCTTACCTGCAGTGAACAATTATTAAAAGAAACACGGGCAATGATGAAAGATTTTCCCGGCAGCTTATTTCATTCTCATGCTTCTGAAAATGCAAGAGAACTTACCGAAGTAAGAAAAAAGTTTAAGCAGGAGAATATCGAATACTTCAATTCAATTGAAGTAATTGATGATCATTCGGTGCTGGCTCATTGCATTCACATAAATGAGAATGAATTTGATATTCTTAAAGACAGGCAGGTTAAAGTTGCTCATTGTCCTTCATCAAACCTGAAGCTTGGTTCAGGAATAGCAGACGTACCAAAATTCTTAAAGATGGGAATTTCAGTATCACTTGGAGCTGATGGTGCTTCCTGCAATAACAAATTAAATGCATTTACAGAAATGCGTCTTGCAGCATTAATACAAAAACCTGTTTATGGCTCGGCAATTCTTGATGCCGAAACAATTTTCAGGATGGCAACAATTGAAGGTGCAAAAGCTTTGCATATTGATAATGAAACAGGAAGCATCGAAGAAGGGAAAAAAGCAGATTTTGTTTTAGTTGATCTTGATAATCCTTATAAAGTTTATTCTAATGATGAAGAATATGTTTATTCCAATATTGTTTATTCAACCTCCCGTGAAGATGTTATTCACGTGATGATTGATGGGAAATGGGTTGTTAAAGATGGTGTTTCTTTGATATATGATGAATATGAAATCTATCATCTTGGATTGGAAGAATTAAACAAGCTTTTGAAAAGAATTTGAATTTTCATGTCTAAATTGATCTTTGCCACAAAAAACAGGGGTAAATTAAATGAGGTCAAAAATATTTTCTCTGATACAGAGTTTGAAATCACATCATTACTTGATTTAAATTATGAATTTACCATTGAAGAAACTGAGAAGACTTTTGAAGCCAATGCAAGAAAAAAAGCAGAAGAGGTTTACAGTTTGTATAAAATTCCGGTAATAGCAGATGATTCAGGAATTGAAGTTGAACAGCTTAGTGGACCGGGAGTTTATTCTGCAAGATATGCAGGAGAAAATGCAACCGATGAAGAGAATAATCAAAAACTTCTGCATGAATTAAGAAAATATCCTGAACCCTATTCAGCAAAATATGTTTGCTGTGCAGTTTATTATAATGGAAACAATTTTATAACAGAATTTGGAGAGATTAAAGGAAAAATAATTATGAAGGGAAGAGGGACAAATGGTTTTGGATATGATCCGTTATTTCTTCCGGGTGGATATAGGCAAACTATGGCTGAACTTTCACCTGAAATAAAAAACGGTATAAGTCATAGAGGGCAAGCTTTCAATAAATTAAAAAAGAAAATAAAATTAATTAAGGAGATTATATGAAAAGGAAATTTATCTTATTCGTTTTTATAATAAGTATGATTTATTTTTTTAATGCCTGTGATGAATCCAGTACCAATGAACCGCCGGCAGGAGGAAATCAAGTAGCTGATTCAACTTATTTCCCCACATACGATAGTTCTTATTATAAATATAGTATCGAAAGACCTGATTCAAACAATAATCAAATAACCGGGACAAGGTCTACATTTTATAGCGGAACAACTATAATAGGAGGAGTTACTTACCAGGTGCAGATCGACTCAGTATTTTTAACAGGACAAGCTGCAATTGCTGACTCTATGTACTTTAGGAAAACAAATACAGGCGTTTTCTTTAATCTGGATACTACAGGGCTTGCGGCTTCTGTGCCTGGATTAGATACTCTTATTCAATATATTACTTTAGATTCAGAATTGAGACTTCTTCTCTTCCCGCTGTTGGATAATAGTAACTGGACAGTATTTAAAATGAATATTAATTACCAGGGGTTAATAAACTTTAATCCTATAGAACTGAAAACTACTTTTGATGGAAAAGAAACTCTTACCCTAAATGTTAATCCGAGCAGGGTAGTCGAAACTGTAAGATTGAAATTCACATTAACAATCAAACCTGGGCCATTTGATCCTGTAAAAAGTTATACTGCTTTTGGCTGGATTGCCACTGGTATTGGTTTTGTGAAGTGGCAGGGTAATGGTACTATCGTAGGTGTTTTCACAGGTAATGGTGTTGATCTTGATGATACTACAAGTGTTTTTACAGAGAATCTTATAGAATATAATAGAATTGATTAATTACTTAGTGGCAATTAAAACCTGTGTAATGCCAAAGGTTAGACTGTAAATTTCAATTTTCTTAAAGCCAGAATTCCTCAGAAGTTCGGGCAATTTTATTTTCTCATCAAACTCTTCAACAGATAAAGGAAGATAATTATAAGCTTCCTTATCTCCAGAAATAAAACCTCCGATTACAGGAAGAATCTTTTTGAAGTAAAATTTATAGACAGCTTTAAATATTTTATCTGACGGCATTCTGAATTCAATAATAGTTGCTTTGCCGTTTAGCTTTAGGACTCTATAAAAAGAATTGAAAGCCAATTGAATATCATAAAAATTTCTTACACCGAATGCCACAGTAATGTTGGTAACAGATTCATTTTTTAAAGGAATATGTTCAGCGACCATTTGTATATTCTTGCCTTTTATCCAATCACTTTTTTTATTAAAAAGCTTAAGCATATTGTGGGAAAAATCGGCACCGAAAATATTTTCAACTCCCATTTTCTTTGCTTGTATTGCAACATCACCGGTTCCGCAAGCCACATCAAGAAGAATAGAATCAGAATTTAACCATGTTAATTTGAGAGCTTTTTTTCTCCAGTAAAAATCAAAGCCAAAGCTTAAAAGATGATTTAGAAAATCATATCTTCCGGCAATTGAATCGAATATTCTTTTAACTTTAATTTTCTTTTCTTCCACTCAATGCTTTCTGCTCTTTGCCTTCTACCTTCTCGTATTCAAATTCTTCCTGACCGATTTTTCTTCTCCACCAGTTAAAAATATATTTTCCCGACCAGACTGAAAAAATCATTAATATTAATCCCCCTATAAGATCAATAACATAGTGGTACCACAAATAAACTGTCGCGATAATCAGTAATGAACCCACCGGTACAAAAAAATATCTTGACCTGCTTCTTAATCTTACAGAGAGATACATTACAATCAACGTTAACATTGTATGCCCGCTTGGAAATACATCTCTCTGTACAACTTCTGCAGGATTTGAAGTTCCTTCAGGGATTGATTCTCCCACATTAACAAATTCCCTTAGAGCATTAGTAAAAAATAAACCCGGCAGATCTTCATTCATTGTTTCAAAATTGTGTAATGTAAAACGCGGTCCTATTCCAGGTAAAGCAAAATATCCGATATAGGAGAGGAAAAATCCGTAAACAAATAAAAAGACCGCATAATCAGTCGCCAGGTATCTTTTTTTCTTCAATAAGAATAATCCAAGAAGCATAGGCAGCAGGTAAAAGCTTCCATAAACAATCTGAAGTATTTCTGTTATTACCGGGTGAGAATATTGGTAAAGAAAATGTGTGGGGTCAGTTCCAAACATCCAGCGGTCAATTTGTATGAACAGCTCATCGTAATCAACAGGTCTTATTGGTTTAATCATAAAATAAAGTTCTTTAAAAGTTATAAGAATAAGAGGAGCGATGTACCAGTAATGTAAAACTCTCCAGATTCTTGCATTAGATTTGTTTTCAAGAAAAGCGATTAGAAAAGCATAAAATATTATCCCGGTGTTCATGAAAACAAAAATTAACCACTGATCTACTTTATAGCTGTAAATAATATTTATTAAGGAAAGAAGGATGAAGAATACAACAACTACCAGATCAAAAGCTTTGAGATTTTTTAGGAATGATTTTATCCGTTTCATCCGGTGGTAATGTTCATTGTTTTTATTTTCTATTTACTCAAGTTATGCTTTAAGGTAAGTCTTAATTATTGACCTCACCCCCGGAAATGAATTCGGGGCAAGCTCTTTGTCCCTCTCCTTATCAAGGAGAGGGAAAGCATGTTTTAAAAGTCCTCTCCTTTATAAGGAGAGGATTTAGGTGAGGTAAGACTCTTTACAAATTCAGCAAGCTTCAGGAAATCTTCAATATCAAGCTGTTCGGCTCGTTTAGTTAAATCCACTCCTGAATTCCCGAAATCAATATCCATAAATATACTATTACTCAGGGAATTTTTTAATGTTTTTCTTCTATTCCCAAATGATGCTTTAACAACTTTGATAAGGTAAGATTTCATCTCGTCAGTAATTTCAATTTCTTTAAAGAAAAGATGAATAACAGCAGAATCAACATTTGGCTTGGGGTAAAACGAGGAGGGTGAAACTTTAAAGCAGAATTTTACATCAGCAAAAAAGTTTAACAGCACTGAAAGAATTCCATAATCTTTTGTCCCTTTTGTCCCTTTAATCCTTTTACTCACTTCATATTGAACCATAAGAACCGAATCATTTACTAGGTTATTATTTTCTATCAGCTTGAAAAGAATTGGAGAAGTGATGTTATAAGGGATATTTCCAACAACTCTGAGTTTTTTATTCTTTAATGAATATAAATTCTTTAGATCTAACTCCAGAAAATCACCTGAGATTAATTTTAGTTGAGGAAATTTTTCAGACAGTTCTTCCCGAACTCTTTTATCAATTTCAATTGCTGAAATAGATTTTACCTTCTCCAATAACTTCCCGGTTAAGGCACCTTTGCCAGGTCCAATCTCAATTATGTTTTCCTCACTTTTTGGAAAGATTTCTGTAACAATTTTATTAAGTATATTTGGATCAGTGAGGAAATTCTGTCCGAATCTTTTAAGAGGTTTTAAATTCATTGATCAAACTTATGAAGCGGGGAAAATAGAAACAATCATCACTTTTGATCGGATGGAAATTTTGGAAGGGAATGCTCTTATTTATAAATTTTATTTATTTCCTAAAGAATGAGACTGCATTCTTTACTTTTTTACCAAACCCATTTGCATCAGGATTCATTCTTGGAGTTCTCTCTTTTCCATCTCTATAGAATAACCCTGTTGAGTAAAGTGTTCCGATAATTTCTGGTTTATCATCAAGGAGAAATCCTTCTTTTTCCCATCTCGATTGAATTATTCTAATATAAGCTGCTGCATAAAAAATGTTTAAAGAATCATTTGTGAGTTTTAAAATTAACTCTTCCGGACTCGTACTGATTTTTAGAATTCCTTTATATTGATTTCCAGGATTATAAATACTCTCAGAGGTGTTTAACTGCTTTTCAATCCAGTAAGCTGTTTTAAGTTTAACCTGACAGAATCCTATTGAACTATTCATACCTGCTTCAGCTATTATTACATCAAGTGCATCATCTCTCCAATCGTAGTTTAGTGTTCTTTCAACATAAATTATAGCAGATAGAATTTTGTAATTAATATTAAACTTATCTGAAGCAATTTTTATAAACTCCATTCGCTCATTAATCTTTTTTAAAGCTTCTTCTGGTTCTTCTGCTTTAATGGGTTTGGTTAAAAAGCAAAATAAAAAAATTATAAAAGCCGGAAACCAAATTAGTTTCCGTCTCAAGAAGTTTATTTCTGATATCATTTCAATAAGATTAGCTTAGCAGATTTTTCAAATTCCTCATTATTTCCTTCAAGGGATTTTGCTTTAATTCTGTATAAGTAAATACCGCTTGCTAAAGTCTCACCATAATTATTTCTTCCATCCCAGAGTAAATTTTGGCTTCCAGCAGATTGAATAAGATTTTTGAATGCTCTTACCTCTCGTCCTATTATATCATAAATAACTAATTCTATTTCTGATTGAAAGGGCAGATTATAGTTGATTATCGTGGATGGGTTGAAAGGATTCGGATAGTTACCTAATAGTTCATACTTATCAGGAATGTTAAATTTATTATTTTCTTCTCCAGCAAACTTCGGTAAAGAACCAACTCCTTCTATAAATCTATGCGCTTCAATTGAAGATTCTGAGTTTGGGTAGGACTGATCTATCTCTTCCATAACTTCGATTGCCAATTCTCTATTACTTTCTTCAAATAAGTAATACATAAACTTCTTGAACAAAGCAGCTTCACCAATATGTGTTCCAGGAAAGTGATTAATGATCTGATTTATTATGTTCAACCCTCCATTACTCTGCATACCTGCAAGAGATAACCCTGCCGCGCCAATTAGTCTGTTCGGATAACCATTCTGAATTAAATTTGCAAGATAAACTCGAAGGGCATTCAAGCCTATGCCACTTCCTTCATCTATGTTTCTTGCGGCTTCCAATAAAATATCAAGAGCAAAAAATGATAATACTGAATCAGGATTTTCTGTTATAACTTGTTTACTAATTTGTTGAGCAAATCCATTTCTGCCAAGATATACCAGACTTCTTGCAAATCTCAGCTTTCTTCCTATTGGCCAGTTTGGATTGAAAGTAATTATTAGAAGATCAGTATTAGAAGTTATTTTTTCTCCATTTCCAAAAGCCTCATCGAAATCTTCCTCTTCAGGCCCACCTGCAAAGCCATCTGAAGGTGGAGAGGTAAGGTATGGAGTATAATCTATCGTAGAACCGCTGCCTTGATGAAACTTTGAAAGTTGCGGCGGATTGCTTCCCCACCAATTTTTCTCTGCAGTTATAATGCAGTTAGTATTAGTGTAAATATGATAGAATGTACTGCTGGTTACCTGGTTATTACCTCCATTTATAACACATTCATCCTCTCCTAAAAATGGATTTGAGCTTTGGCTGGCATAGATTCCATAAAAGTTGTTATGGATATAGTTGTTTCCATACTGCACATACTCACCAAGCTTTGGAGACGAATTCAGATTTGCATATATACCGTAATAACTATTATATATTTCATTATTTCTTATATCCGGTGAAGAAGCGTAAAGATAAATTCCGGTAGAGTTATTATGAATATTATTGTTTTGTATAGATGAGCCATTGTCCAGAACAGAATTAAGATTATAAAGATATATTCCCCTGTTACAATTGAAAATTTCACAATCACTAATTGCCGGATAAACTTTGTAAGAATAAATACCATTTTCCGCATTTTTTATTATTGCATTGGAAATGTTTGCTGAAGAGCCCTGATTAAACTTAATACCATTTTGAACAGTTGCGTTCCTTACAAGAAAATCAAACGTTACTTTGCTGTTAGTTGTTCCGTTTACAACCAAATTTCCGTTAACAACCAGCGAAGAATTATTCTTGAAAGTTAAAGTTGCACCAGATTGAATTGTTAAAGTAACTCCTGCCGCTACAACCAGGTTTTCCTCTAACTGGAAGTTTGAACCGGAAGGGATTGTTTCGCTATATAGAAGTGTCCCGCCATATTTAACTACAGGAACAACTTCATATAACCTTGCATCACCCGGGTTAACATTAAATGTTATTATACCGTGGTTTGGAATAGTTGTAATTGTTGAGTCAATATAATTTGTAATCCTGTAATTATTAAAAGATATTCCGATGTCATTAATTTTTATTAATAAAGGACAGAGATAAGTGTTATACCATCCGTTTATTATCATAAAATAATCTTTCCCGTTTTTTTCAAAGAAGCCCAGATCATAACGTTCAGGGGTAGCATCCGGCGGAGGACAACTGGAATAAACTATATTTTCTATAAAATTGTATCTTGTATTGAAAGAGATGCCAAGATGTTGCGATTCCTGAGTTATGTATCTGATTGTTTTTCCGAACCAACCTTTCAGACGTGGGGACAGTGTATTCTTTACCATACTCCATTTAGATGTATATGTATAATTTCCACCACCTAACGGGATAACCAAACCGGTAAAACCTGGATTTGTTCCACTTGCATAATACCTGTACAATGAGAGAGATTTTGCTCCATACATTAATTTGAGATTTGCTTCATATAACATCTCGTGAGGTAATGGGTCGTGAAATAAAAATGCGGCATCATACCTTCCGCAAAGAAGTGTCATACTAAACAAGGAATCCCAGTCATTTACCCTGTTCATAATTGAATCACCAAGAAATTCTATATTTCTTACTTTGTAATCTCCGCCAAAGGGATTATTTTCTTCCGTTAATGGGTAATGATACAGCGGGTGATTGTTTTGGTGAGGAGATATGCCTGTTCGCTGAACAAATTCATTTGATTTATATAAGCCTTGTGCCCCAAGATAACTGTCTCCGTATCTTCCGTTCCAGGAGGAGGGAAATGAAACCCAGATTCCTCTTTTACCCTGGCTGCCTGCTTTAAGCAGGCTGTCTATCTTTCTTATTGGTTCATAGTTGTCTATTGTCTCTGGTTCATCTATTGTATTCCACGCTGCAACATAATTTTCAATATCACTTGATGCAAAGGATTGGGAGGCTTGTGTTTCGATAAGCCCTTGAGTTATTTCATTATTTACAATATTCCAACCTTTTTGATCATAAATGATAACATTATCAACATAAAGACGGGTATAAGGATCACCCTTCCATATTACTTTAAACTGAACATAATCTGCAAGATTTTTATTCGGCGGGTCATTTTGAACTCTTTGATAGGTATAGTTTGGCAGCTCACCCTCTTCATCCATTTCTTCAATTGAAAAATCGTAATTTATCTGGAAAGTCTGCCAGGTTCCAAGAGTGAAATTATTCCTCAGAAGTGCTCTACTCTCAACGAAAATAGTACTGTCTTTATAAGGACAGCAAACAATTTTAGAATCGGTTACCTGAAGAATGCAAATGGTATCATTTGGACTGCCGCCGGAACTGATATTGGAAAGCTTCATATTGAAATCAGCATTATATTGCACATAACCTGTATCAATTCTCCAGTATCTTCTTTCCTGCATATAACCCGGTCCATAAATAAGAGTATCAGAACCCGCCCCAATTTTAGTTACAACCCCTTGCCTTCCGCCTGAATTAAAATATGATCCTATTGTACTTTTATATTTCAATTCGGCATCACCTTTCCCTGTTGGTGTTCCTTCTGCTTCCCATTTAGTATAAGCACCTTCAGAGTATGCCATTATGTAATTATCAATTTGTTCATCCCTCTGGCTCGGTATTACTTTTAGTCCCTGGGTTTTTATATAATTAAGCTGTGTTTGGGTAAGATTATCTGTAATTATGAAATCAATCCCCATCTCTTTCATCTTATCATATTGTGATGTTCCAATATCATAGGGTGCAATGCTGATTATCGGAATTCCAGGAAAGTTTTTAATGAAATCCTGAGAAATAGCTGCATTTGAAAATGCAATTAGAAGTATCAACAATATTTGAATTAGATTCTTCATAAGAATCCCCTTTCTGTTTTTGTTTATAGAAAAGCCCATCCCTAACCCCTCCCACATAATGGGGCAATACCGAGGGAGGGGAAATGAGCGCTGTCATTTGAGTAAAACCATTTTTTTCATATCTGAATAAACCGGAATATTTCCTTCTCCGATCACTTCTATCCTGTACAAGTAGATTCCTGATGCCGGATTCCTGATTCCGGTATCCGGCATCCGGTATCCAGCATCAAATTCAACTTCATAATACCCTGTCTCCTGCTCTTTATTTACCAAAACCGAAATTAACTCACCCTTTATATCATACACCATCAGTTTTACATACACTCTATCTTTCAATTTATATCCTATTTTTGTTGATGGATTAAATGGATTTGGATAGTTCTGGTATAAGTAATAATCATTTACTATAAAAGGATAATCTTCAATTGAAGTTATATTTATTACAACTTCTTCAGATGGTAATGATTCATTCCCCTGGTTATCCACTGCTGTAATCTTATAAACAAGTCTCTTAAACCCTGGTGTTATCGTTTGTATGTAAGATGTATCCGGCTGTGATGATATTAGCTTTGTTGAATCTATTGTGAAGTTAATTACTGTATCCCTGTAAACATTATAATGTGAAGTGTCTGCTTCTGTATTCCTGTTCCACCTAAGCCGGATTTCATTAGTATCAACAACCGCCGAAAGGTTTACCGGAGATTTTGGGGCGAGGTCTTTATAAGTATATTTTTCTCCAAAGGGTCCGCCAAACATTCCAATATCGCTTCTTGTACTATCTATATCCGGAATATCCGGATCACCAACATCTATTGCAGGCGAATATTCCTGTAGGTGATAATCGAAATCTAAAGTTGCACTTGGTAAGGTATCTTTAACGAACATAGGGTCGGCTGTTATATTACCAATACCCATATTTACATTTCCATCTGCTAATTCATCTAAATTCCAAAATAAATTATAGGCTGGATTTACAGCAAGTCCATAGCAATATATACCCCGGTAGCCATTTCCAATTATATTATTCTTTAGAACAGTTTTTTCACCCGAATTTATAACGATTGAACCTTTTTGTTCAGTCGTTAATTTTTTTGCATACAAAGTATTATTATTAATAACATAAGCAGTATCTTCTCCTATTTGCCCTACTTTTATATTTGCATTTCCAAAACCAGCGACATAGTTATTTTTTATAGTTAAACCTTTGTTATATTCAGAATTAATACCATACGCATCAGAATTATTTAATTGTACCATTAAATTCCCTCCCAAAATGGGATTTCCTCCAAAAGGAAAGTGTACAGCATTAAAAAAATCTCCAGTGTAAATTATTATTGTATTAGTCAATGACGGATTGCAGGTATCCGCAGGACATTCGGATGAAAATGATCTTTTAGTTTCACTAATTAAATTGTTTGTTAGGATGGGCGAACAATTACCGAATGCTGCCCCATCAAATGCATTGCTTAGCCTGCAGTTTTTAGAGATAACATTATTAAATAGGCTAAATAAACAATAAGTGGTTTCATTTTTGGATCTACCTATTAAGTTCAAATTCTCAATATAGGCATCAGCTTGAAACTCAATTACTTTATTGTATAATAATTCTCTTGTATCTATGATAGTGCTGTCCATACTACTACCAATTAGCCAAATCTCTTTATCCACAATAATTGTTTCGTAGTAAACTCCATTGGCAACAATAACAGTATCACCATTGTTACAAATATTTATTGCTTTCTGTATACTGTCTGCTGCCGTTTCCCAGGTTGTGTAAGGCGGGGTGCTGGTGCCGGTGTGGGAGACGTATCTTATTTCGGAGTATAAGTTAGAAAAAGCAAGTAGGCAGTAGGCAGTAAGGAGTAGGGAGAAGAAGTTGGCGGTCTTCAGTCGGCAGTTTGCAATCTTAGTCTTAATCGTAATCATAATAATACTCCTATTCCTGTCTTGAATAGTTCATTATTGCTTGGGGGAGAAAGAAAGAGAGAATGGAAGTAGAATTTATAATTCATACAAAACCCAAGTTAGAATTGTAAGCTAAAAGAAACTTACAAGGAAAAAATCAGATAGGCAATAAGAATTTAAGATTTTTTAAATTTTTAATTTTATTTATCTCTTAAACCGAGAAAAAAATAATCAAATAGTTTGTTAATTATTATTATTTTTGAATTAAATTCAATTAGAAAATTAGTTTAAGCATTGCTCAGTTAAAAACAAGGAGGTATTCTGAAACGGGATTGTGTAATAAGCGTAGATATGGGAGGCACAAAAATTCTTGCAGCAGCAATAAATTCTCATGATGGAATAATAGCAAGGGTTAAGAAGGAAACACCGCCTGGAAATAATAAAGTAAAATATATAAAAAGCCTTGCAGAAATTGTTGAAGCCGTAGTAGATAAGCTTCATATCAGTCAATCCAGTGTTAAAGCCGTATGCCTCGGAGTCCCCGGTTCTGTTAATCCTTTTACCGGTATAATTAATTTAGCACCAAATCTTCGTTTAAAAAATTTTAATATTGGCGAAGAACTTCACAGTTTAATACCTTATCCGGTTTTAATAGAGAATGATGTTAACCTTGGTGCATTGGGAATAAAAGAATTTGGAGTAGGCAAGAACGCAAAAAATATGCTTGTTGTTTTTATCGGTACAGGGATAGGCGGTGGATTAATATTTAATGAAAAAATATACAGGGGATCAAATTTTGTTGCCGGAGAAATTGGGCATATGGTAGTTGAAAAAGATGGACCTTTGTGCGGATGCGGAAACAGGGGATGCATTGAAGCAATTGCCAGCAGGACTGCAATAGTTAGAAATATTGAGAAAGATATTAAGTCAGGAAAGAAGAGTGTACTTTCAGGTTATGTAAAAAACAAGGAACGGATTAAAAGCAGAGCGTTATCCCAGGCAGTTAATCAGAAAGATCCGGTTGCTGTAAAAAGATTAAGTGAAGCCTGCGAATCAATTGGTGTAATGCTCGCCGGTGTTTCCAATCTTTTGAATGTTGATATGATTGTCCTGGGCGGGGGAATAATTGAAGCCATGGGAAAATTTATGATGCCGCTGATTAAAAAAGCTTTTAATGAAAATGTTATGAAAGGCTCTGCAAAAGGATTGAAGATTATTGCCTCAAAACTTGGAGATGATGCTGCTTTATATGGCGGGATCCCCCTGGCTGAGGAATTTTTAGGAGTTAAAGTTTAACTGAACTTTTCTTCTGCTTTCTGAAGCCTGGCTGTTTGAATTTCCCAATCACTTATTAGCTGACCAAGTTCTTTTTTAATTCTGTTAAACTCGAGATTTTTTTCTTTCATAAGTTCAGGCTCTTTATATAAATCCGGATTTAAAAGCTCTTTCTCAAGCAGCTTTTCTTTCCCTTCAATCTCAGCAATTTGTAATTCAAGCTGCTGAACTTTTTTTATAAGATCTTTAGTAGCCTGGTATTTTTTTTGTCTTAATTCGGCTTCAATTCTTTTTTGTTCTTTTCTTGAAACGCCCTGCAGATTATTATCTACTGTTTTATTTTTTTCTCCCTTTTCCAGAAGCTCAATTCTTTTTGTGAGAAAATAATCTATTCCATCAGGGAATATCTTAATCTCTCTTTCTTTGATGTAAACGACTTTATTTACAATTGGTCTCAGGAAATCAATATCGTGAGAGACAAGTATTAAGGAACCTGTAAAATTTTTTAAAGCATTCTGCAGAATAATCTTTGACGAATAATCAAGATGATTTGTAGGTTCATCAAGAATAATTAAGTTGGATTTTGTAAGAAGTATTTTTGCAAGAGCCACACGGCTTTTTTCCCCGCCGGATAATACACCAACTTTCTTAAAAACATCATCTCCCGAAAATAAAAATGAGCCTAAAAGATTTCTTAAATAAACAGGAGTTTTATCCGGCGCTGATTCTTCTAAAGTTTCAATTAAATCTAAATTCGGATTCAAATCATCAGCAACATCCTGCGCATAATAATTTATAATTGTGTTATGTCCCAATTTCCTTTCACCGGAATCGTAATTAATTCTTCCTGCAATTATTTTTGCAAGAGTAGATTTGCCTGCACCGTTAGGGCCAACAAAAGCAATCTTATCAATTCTCTCAACCAAAAAATTTATATTATCTAAAACATTATTATCTCCGTAAGATTTGGAAAGATTTATAAGCTCAATATTTATTTTTCCGCTATGCGGAGGTTCGGGAAATTTTAGTTTTATTTTACCTGCTTCTTCGGGAAGCTCAACAAGTTCAATTTTCTCAAGCTGCTTTACCCTGCTTTGGACCTGTCTTGCTTTAGTGGATTTGTAACGGAATCTTTCGATAAATTTTTCTGTCTCTTTAATTTTTTTCTGCTGCTGCTCATATTGCTCAATTAATAAACTATCACGTTCTTCTTTATATCTCAGGTAAGCTTCATAATTTCCATTGAAGGTATTGAACCTGCCGAGAAATACTTCAAGGGTTTTATTAGTAATTTCATCAACAAAATGCTTATCGTGCGAAACGACCAGTATTGCCCCTTTATAATTTTTGAGAAAATTAATAAGCCATTCAAGTGAATCGAGATCAAGATGATTTGTAGGTTCATCCAAAAGAAGGATATCATTCTGTGTGATTAAAATTTTTGCAAGAGCAATTCTCATCTGCCATCCGCCGGAGAATTCATCAGTCAGCTTGTTAAAATCATCTTCTGTAAAGCCAAGTCCCGTAAGTATTTTTTCAACACGTGAATCAGCGCTGTAAGAATCAAGCTCTTCAAGACGATGATGTACTTCACCAAGCTGATTTACAAAATCTTTGCTCTCATCTTCTGTAAGATCCGGATTTAAAAGTTTTTCAGATAGAAGCTCCTCTTTCTCTCTGAGAGAAATTATATCAGTTAAAGATGATACTGCTTCATCAAAAAGTCTTTTCCCTTTATGATTTATATTCTCCTGCGGGAGATAGCCAATGTTTACACCCTTCTGCCTATAAACATTTCCTTTCTCAGGCAGAAGCTCTCCTGAAATGATTTTTAGCAGCGAGGTTTTCCCGGTTCCGTTAGCCCCAACAAGGGAGATTCTATCCCCGGCATTAATTTTATAATTAATATCTCTGTATAAATATCTGCCGTTAAATTGAAGTGAGATGTTTGAAAGGTCAATCATATTTTGAAATCAGTATTTTCTCAAATTATGTTAATTACTCTTAAAAATTTAATCAATTGTAAAACCGATTTTCTTTTTAGGACTTTCAGGTGGTGTAATTAATTGATTTATAACCTGGATTATCTGTATTATTTGATCATCGTGTTCTTTTAATTTGCTATCAAATTCTTTTAGTTTTTCTTCAACTTTTTGTGAGTTGAAATAATCTCTCTTAGTTTAACAAAAGCCCGCATTATTAAAATATTTACTTCAATTGCTCTTTCACTTTTTAATGCTGAGGAAAGCATGGCCACTCCTTGTTCAGTAAAAGCATAGGGTTTTGCACCACCTAAATAACTTTTTGATGGTATCACATTTTGTGATACCATTTTGATCAATTTCCCTCTCGGATAGGATAAACATAAAATCTGAAGGAAATCTTTTTATATTTCTTTTAATCGCTTGTTTTAAGGCACGTGTTTCAACATTATAAAGAATAGCAAGTTCTCTATCGAGAATTACCTTTTGATTTCTTATCACTAAAATTTTATTTATTACGTTTTCAGATGGTATTATTGATTTGACTGCCATCTAACTCCTTATATTGAAGTGAAGAATAATTCACTCTTCTTAAAGTTTTTTTTGGCAAATTTAATTATGATCTTTTTTTTTCACCAAGTTGTTATATAGTGAAGGGTATCTCTTTCAATAAAGGAAAGAATTTTCTAGTCTTCTCTTAAAACGGCAATTTTGGTTTTAGCGACATTATTTCCTTCCTGATCAAAAGCTACTATGAAATAAACGCCGCTTGGAATTAAATCACCGAAATCATCTCTTCCATCCCATAAAGCCACCCGTCCTCCCGGAGTTGTAAACTGTTTAACAAGTTTACCATTTATTGTGAGGATTTTAATATCAGTATCTCTAATCAATCCATCTATTGTAATAAGGTTATTCTGATTATTAAGTATAAAAGGATTCGGATAAGCAAAAAGTCCGTCAAAAGACTCATTTGGTTTTACAGACGTTGTTTTAAAAGATGTTAAACCTCTATTATTAGTTCCAACATAAATGGTTCCCGAATTTTCATCAATTTCCAGGCTTGTAATCTCATCTGATAATAAAGCGCTGTTTATTGAATTAAATGTTGCAAGAAGGCCTGTACCATCGGAATTAACTAAGTGAAGACCTTGTTTCGTTCCAATCCATTTTTGATTAAGGGGATCAACCAGGATTGCTGTAATGGTTTGTTGTCTGAGCGAAAAAACAGAGCTTATTCTTAACTGTGGATTGCCGGATAAAACTGAACCAACGTTGCTGATAATATTTACTCCCAGGCTTGTGCCTATCCAAATATCTCCCCGCCTGTCAATTGCAATGCTTGTAACAAAATCATCATTTAATCCGGAAGATTCATTTAAATATCCCGAAACATCATCTGCAGTATTTCCGGGATCAGAATTACCACCTTCATTAAAATAAAATAATCCCTGTTTATGGCGCTGTACCGCAAACCATTTGGTATCGTTTTGATCAATAACAAGATTAAATGACTCGTCTACATATGAATTTCCAATTGAAGGTATTGAGTAAGATGTCCAATTTTCCAGATCAGCAGATCTGCTTAAATTTTTTCTATCGGCTGCACCATAATTCAACAGCCAGATATTATTTTTAGAGTCTTCGGCAATACCTGTGATTACTATATAATCAGGATCGTTTTGCGTACCCAGCATTCCCAGATTTTCTTTATAGGTTCTTATTTCTCCGTTATTATATACAGCAATACCCTGACCCCAGTTACCAAAGATTAATTTATTGTTGGATGCGGAGAAAACTCTGAAATAAGTATTTGAAGTAAGTTCAGGAGTTGTTGAAGTATTGTAATTGGTCCAGTTGTTTCCATCATAACTATAAAAACCAACTGCTGAAACATCTGAGCCGCTGGCGGACCATAAAATTCCTTTATTATCAACTGTTATATCAGGGAATTTATTAGCAAAAGGACCATTGGGATAGAGATAAGTTCCATCACTTATTTTGTATATGCCTTTTGAAGTAGCTGCTAAAATTCCTTGAGTTGGGGAGTAATTGAGCTTGAAAATATTTCTTTCTGATGATGAATAAACAGGGGTTAATAATCCGTTATGGTATTTAGAAATATTTTGAGCACCTGAAATAATAAAGAGTGAATCACCAGCAACAATAATATCATTAATTAGAAGTGTATTTAATTCTACAATAAAGGGTGTCCATATAGAATCGTTAAAGGATGCTAAACCTTTGGAAGTTGCGGCTATAATAGAGCCATTAAAAAAACCAATTTTAGTTACGCTATCTGAAGGCAAACCGTTACTTGTTCTGTAAACATTCCATGATTCAGGGGCTGATAAATTTGTTGCTCCAGTTTTTTGAATTGCCACTCCCATATCTGTACTCGCATATATTAGTCCCGATATAAACACACTATTGACACCTATATTTGAAGGTAACTCGCCAAACTTTGAGAATGTATCAATAAAAAGATGATTGGATGCATTTATTAATGAGATACCAAAATCTGAAGAAACAAATATCGTATCACCAATGGCAGTAAGTTCATTAATTATTTTGGAGCTTTTATCAGTATTAAAAATATCCAGTAGAGTTCTGAAGCTTTTTGTTTGAGGATCATAAACATCAATTATACCATTGCTGCTTCCGAACCAGACTTTTCCATATTTATCTACAGTTACTGCTGTAATTGAAACTCCATTCAAACCATCAATCTTACTATATTTATTATAGGAGCTGTTATCAATATTATATGAAAAAACCCCGCCATCAGATGCACCCCAAATCAGGCTGCCATTTGTCATAAGGGATTTAACATTTTTCATGTCTGTATAATTCTGCCAGTTAGAAACCTGTTGAGAATATAAGAGGGAGGATACAGTAAAGAATAAGATAATTAGTAAATACATTTCAAATTTTCCTTAATTACTTTTAAGTTGTAGAAATTATCTTATTCTAACCTTTGAGATTATTTATAATTGCAGGAGAAAATTTACAATAATTTTTAATTTAGAAAAGTGTAAAATTCTTAAGCTATAGATTATTCAACTTTTTCATCAGGGTTGCCATTTCAATAGCAGTTTCAGCAGCTTCCCATCCTTTGTTATTTTCTTTTTCACCAGCTCTTGCTTCTGCCTGCTCTTCAGTATAAGTTGTAAGAACTCCGAAAATAACAGGGATTTTATATTTTAATCCAACTTGCAAAATTCCATCAGTTACTGCTTTAGAGATATATTCAAAATGAGCGGTCTCGCCTTTAATAACTGCTCCAAGACAAATTATTGCATCGAATTTTTTTTGTAAGGCGAGCTTTTCTGCGACAAGAGGAATTTCAAATGCACCAGGTACCTTTATAATTGGTATTTCGTTTTCTTCTAAACCATATTCTCTTAAACAGCTTAAAGCTCCGGCAAGCAATCTTTCACAAACATTTTCATTAAACCTGCTTTGTACAATGGCAAAATGGAGATTTTTTACCTCTTTATTTCCTTCAATAATTTTCATAAAAGATTTCCAGGAATATTTTGAAGAAGCTATGCAGAATGTTTCATTAATCTTTTTCTCATAGCTTCAACAGAGGAAGTGCTGGTGTAGTGTTGTCCAAAGTTTGCCTCATCTTCTCTTTTCCCGCCATGATAATCGGAGCCGCCGCATTCAAGTAAAAAATAAGAATTGACAATTCCCCTGTAAAATTTTTGTTGTAATTTAGAATGTGAAGGATGAATAACTTCAATTCCATCCATACCCGAATCAATGAGTTCTTTCAGAAGATTCTCGGGTAAATTCCCAGGGTGAGCAATAAAAGATAAACCGCCCGCATCGTTAATAATCCCGAATGCACTTTGTGGTGAAAGGTGAACTTTTTTTTCGTAGGCAGGTGAGCCATTTCCTATATATTTATTAAATGCTTCATAATATGAGGATACAAAACCTTTTTCAAGCATAATCTGTGCAATGTGCGGACGTCCAACAGAGGATTTTTTTGCTTTATTAAGAATCTCATCAAGATGAATCTCAAATCCAAGATTCATTAATTTATTTGCAATTCTTCCTGCGCGTTTAATTCTTTCTTCCCTGAAGAAGCTGAGATAGCGCTCAAGTTCCGGACTATCAGGATCAAAAAAATAACCCAGGATATGAATTTCACGATCACTTATATCCGAGCTTATCTCAACTCCGGGAATTACTTCCACTCCAAGTTCTTTACCTGCCTCTGATGCTTCCTTAAATCCATTTATATTATCATGATCTGTAATACTAATTATATCTATTGAAGCTTGCTTTGCTTTTCTAACAATCTCTTTTGGAGAATTGGAACCATCAGAGTGAAGAGTATGTGTATGTAAATCAGCTTTCCCGTTAATCATTATTATTAATTTACTGGTATAAAGGTATAAGATCAATCTTCACTTCACTTTACTTATACCTTTATACCCTTATATCTTTTATTAGCTAAACATTTCCTTAAATTTTTCATAATTAAGAATTCTTAATTTTGAGCCATCTAATTCAACAAGGCCTTTCTTTGCAAAGGTATGCAGGGTTCTTGAAATAGTTTCTCTTGATGTACCAGCCATATTTGCAAGATCATGCTGATATGGTAGTTTTTCTATTTCAACAGTACCTTGTTTTATTTTACCGATATCATCTGCTAACTGAAGGATAACAGTTGCGACTTTTCCTTCGGCATCTTTAAGAGAAAGAGATTTTATCTTCATATCGGCATCCCGCAATCTTTTGGTCAGCTCCATTAATAGAGCTACGGATACTTCAGGATGAGAATGCAAAAGATTAATAAATTCATTTCTCTGAATTATAAAAATTTCAGAGTCATCCATTGCAGTTACATTTGCTGATCTGGATGAACCATCAAGGATTGACATTTCCCCAAAGAAATCAGATTCATTAAGTATAGATAGGATGACTTCTTTACTGTCATCACTCACCCTGGAAACTTTTACTTTTCCTTTTACAATAATAAATAAGGCAGATCCTGTTTCATGCTCAAAAAGGATTACAGAATCTTTAGAATAAGTTTTTTTAGAACCTAATTTTGAAATTTGTTCAATTGTTTCATCATTAAGTTCAGAAAATATAGGGACATACCGCAGGAAATCATTTTTATCTTGCATTATTATTACCCTTCTTTAATTTTAGGTGAAGGCAATATAATTTTGAGTGTGCGTAAAGTCAAACTAAATAACTGATTATAAAACTTTTTAATTTCACTCTATGATGTGGCTCATTGACCTTTTTAGACATAAAACCTTTAATTTTCTTTGCTTTTTGAGTGGTATGTGCTATTTTCACTATTCTAATTAAATTTAAACGGAGATTTTCAGATAATGGGTATGATGGCAAGAATGAGGAGTTTAGCCCCTGTATTTATCCTTTCTGTGGGTGCGATTTTTGTTCTTTTTATGGTTATTTCCGATTCTAACGTTCTTGAGGCTTTGGGAGGAAGAACTAATGATGTTGGTTCTATAAACGGTGTTGAGATTTCTTACCAGGAATTTGTAAATGCGGTTGATCAGCAGATACAAAATATGAAGACTCAGACAGGTAAAGATGTTGAAGAAGGTCAAATGCCGCAGATAAGAGAGCAGGTTTGGGATGCGTTGGTTAGTCAAAAGCTTATTGCACAAGAAATAGAAGATTTCGGAATATCGGTTTCAGATGATGAAATAAGAGATGTTATTCTTGGTGATAACCCGCCTGAATTTTTAAAGCAGAGTTTTATTGATTCGCTGGGAAATTTTAACCGGCAGTTATATGAATCCGCTCTTTATGATCCAAGAAATAAAGAAGCATTAGTTAATGCTGAAGATTATGTAAGGAATCAGCGATTAAATGAAAAGCTTCAAAGCTTATTATATGCATCAATATCAGTAAGTGATGCTGAAATTAAAAGAAAGTATATTGATCAGAACATTAGTATGAATGTTCAATATGTTCTTGTGGATTTAAATCTTTTTCCTGATTCAACAATAAATATGACTGATGCTGACCTTAAAGAATATTACAACTCTAATCCTGATAAATATGAAATTGTACCTCAAAGAAAATTAAAATATATCCTTTTCTCCGATAGCCCTTCTGAAGCGGATTCAATAAGCTCAAAAAAGATTCTAGAGAATGTTGCATCCAATTATAAATCAGATACTGCAAGCTTTAAATACTTTGTTGAGATTTATTCTACTGAACCATATTCAAGAGATACTGTTCTAATATCTGCTTTACCTGAAACTGCTGTTAATGAAATACTAAAATCATCTCCGGGCAATTTAATCGGGCCTGTTGCATCCCCACAAGGATATGTTCTTTATAATTATATCAGTTCAGTTCCTTCAAATGAAACATATGCCAGAGCATCACATATTTTGATAAACCAGTTTGGAAGCGATAGTGCAAACTACAAGGAAGCAATGAAGGTTTATAATGAGCTTGCAGGAGGGGCCAGTTTTGAGAAAGCCGCTTTAGAAAAATCTAAAGACCCCGGAAGTGGGGCAAAGGGCGGTGATCTTGGCTGGTTCAATAAAGGTGCTATGGTTCCTGAATTTGAGAAAGCAGTATTTGAAGGAAAAGTAGGAGAGGTTCAAAAACCGGTTAAAACGAATTTTGGTTATCATATAATTATAGTAACAGGAAAAACCAATAATAAATTTGTGGTTGAAAAAATTGTAAATCCTGTAGCTACCTCTGCTGCAACAAAAGAAGCCACATATAGCAAAGCAAATGATTTTTCCTATGTTGCTGAAAAAAATGGTTTTGAAAAAGAAGCTGAATTAGTTAATTATAAAATTTTAGAAACATCAGCCTTTGTAGAAAAAGCTTATTCAATTCCCGGCTTAGGTACAAATAAAAGAATAATGGAATTTGCTTTTAACAACGATGTTGGTACTGTCAGTGAACTATTCAAAGTTCCAACAGGTTATTCTGTGCTGATGGTATCTGAAATTATTGAAGGCGGAGTTAAACCTTTCGAAGAAGTTAAGGAACTGGTAAAAATTCAAGTGATGAAGGAAAAGAAATATGAAAAAGCAAAAAGTATTGCTGATGATGTTAAAAAGAAAGTTGGAAACGATATTAGCAAAGCAAGCCAGGTAAATGGAAAAGTTAAAGTTGATACTACAGGAACATTTACTGGAGCGAGCGGTTCTGTTCCTAAAGTTGGCCGGGAGTTTGCCATTGTGGAAAAAGCACAGGATTTGGAAATAAACAAAGTTTCTGATCCTGTTAAAGGAAATAAAGGATATTTCCTGATGAAGGTTTTAGAAAGAACAAAATTTGATTCCTCAGCGTTTTCAATCCAGAGAACAATGATCAGAGATCAGTTATTGAATGAAAAGAAGAGTGCTTATTTTAGTCTTTGGCTTTCAAAAACTAAAGAAGAAGCGGAGATTGTAGATAACCGGCATCTTTTCTTTGAGCAATAAACACAAATAAATAAATTAGAAACCCCAAAAATTCTAAGGTGATTTTTGGGGTTTTATTTTTTAAAATAATTTTCCAAATTGATGCATAAATCTTATATAATCTGTTAAGAATGAAAAAATCTTTATTACTTATTTTTTCCTTGCTTTTGTTTGGTTCACATTCTTATGCACAATATAACAGAAATAATTTTAGTTTAGGAATAGGTGCTGTTTATACTACAACTGCAAAAGTTTATTTAAATCCTAACTCATCTGACATAACTTTAAGAAATCAGTATTTTCTTCTTGAAGATATATTTAATCCTTCTGTGGATATTCGTTACGGGATGACCGAACCTTTAATCATTGGATTAAATGTTGAGTATATGACTAAAACAGATTTTGGTTCAACATTAAGGATTTTTATTAACAACACTACATCAATAATTAATGTTGAAGAAGGTTTTAAACTTATTCCCATTGAATTATCTCTATATTACCAGCTTCCTTTTTCAACTGAAAGCTTTAAATTCCTGATGGGCGGCGGCGGCGGATATTATTTTGGAGAACATATAAGAAAGTTCGGAGATGCTCAGGTAGAAAGTGTAGAAAGAAAAGCTGCCTTTGGAATTCATGTTTCACTTTCAATGGAATATTTATTAAGGCAGAATATTGGTTTAAGAACTGAAATGAAATTCAGGGATCCGCAGTTTAACCTGACAAATAAATACACAAAGAGCACAGTTAATTACGAGGGCGGAACAATAAGATTAACACAAGAACAGTTCAGTTCAAAAATAAATGTTGATGGAGTAACTTTTATTTTAGGGGCTGCAATATATTTTTAAATAAATCTCTGTGGGGTTTTTTTTCTACTGCCAATCCTTTAATTTCCCTGAAGCCTTATGAAACAAATAATTTATCTAACCGGGTTTATGGGTTCCGGCAAGAGTACAATTGGTCCTATCCTGGCTAATACACTCGGCTGGGATTTTTATGATCTTGACAGAGTTATAGAAAAAAAAACCGGGAATAAAATCCGGGAGATATTTGAAAAGGATGGGGAAAATTTTTTCCGTAAGATTGAAACAGAAACATTAAAAGAATTATCATTTAATAATGATAAAGCAATTATATCTCTTGGCGGAGGAACTGTTGCCAGCAAAGAGAATATTAAAATTCTTAAAGGCTCCGGTAAATTATTTTATTTGAAAATGTCAATGGAAGCTGCTTATGGAAGATTAAAATACAAGAGAGACAGACCTGTCTTAAAAAATACTTCTGAAGATTTTTCAAAAGAGGAATTGATAAATACAATAGATGAGCTTATGAAAGCAAGAATTAGTTATTATGAGCAGGCTGATTTTACTATTGATAGTGATAAATCTTCAGTGGGAAAAACGGTAGATAAAATTGTAAAAATAATTTCAAGAGCAGGTTTAGATTAAGGTATGAAAAAGATAAAAATCAAAACTAAGTATAAAAATTATCCGGTAATTATTGGAGATTCTGTTCTTGGTTTAATATCTGATTTAATAAAAGACCAGGGTTTATATAAGAACTTATTTATTGTAGTTGATGAAAATGTTTTTGACCTTTATGAAAAATATATTATAGATGCATTTGTTAAGAGCGATGGTAAAATTAATTTCCATAAATTAAAATCCGGGGAACATTCAAAGTCACTTGAAGGTTTAAAAGGAATTTTTTCTGATTTAATAGAAAAAAAGTATGGAAGGGATACTTTACTAATTTCTATCGGCGGAGGAGTTACCGGAGATCTTGCCGGTTTTGCTGCTTCTGTTTATATGAGAGGAATTCAGTTAGCTCATATACCAACCACTCTGCTGGCAGCAGTTGATAGTTCTATTGGTGGTAAGACGGGAATAAACTTTAACACTTATAAAAACATTCTCGGAGCTTTTTATCAGCCGGAGTTTGTTTTAATTGATACAAAATTTATTTCAAGCTTACCAAATGAAGAAATCAATTCGGGAGTTGGCGAGTTGATTAAATACGCTTTCTTAACTAATGAAAACTTTTACAATTATATTTATAAAAATTTTGATAAGATATATTCTCTTGAAGAAGATATATTGAATAAAGTCATCTATGAATCCGTTCTATTTAAAGGTTCTATAATTTCTAAAGATGAGTTTGAAAGCGGGCTGAGAAAAATTTTAAACCTTGGACATACTTTTGCTCATGCATATGAAAGCTATTCAAAATATTCTATTAAGCATGGAGAAGCTGTTGCTGCAGGAATTATCTCGGCATTACTTTTATCTTACAAAAAAGGATTGCTTTCCAAGAAGAATTTAAATAAGTTTTTAAAATTACCTCTCAGGATGAAATTATCATCAGCATTTTCAATTAAGGAATATAAATCTGTTTTAAATTATATGTATGGAGACAAAAAGAACAGGGAAGGAGAGATAAGATTTATTTTATTATCAGGAATAGGTAACATGATTTCTGATGTAAAGGTAAATGAATCAGATATTTACTATGCTATTGAAATGACAGAAAAATATCTTGCAGGAAGTACATCTCTTTTGATATAATGGAGTAGTAGAATGTTGGAGTTATGGAATATATGAATTAAATGATTAAATCTATATCCTTTATGCCCTTATTCCTTTATATCCTTTAAAAAAGGAAAACTGTCGGATTTAGAGGGCAATAAACCCGACAGTTTTTGTGTGTCGTTTAGGAGGGTGCTATGCTTAAAACTATTTCTCTACTTGAAACACTCAATTCCTATACCATCAAAATTATACACATTTTGCAAAAAATTTAAATAGTATTTGCAGCATTCATAGAAAAGATTAAGTAATCTTCGCAATAATAGTATCAAACTCATTTTTGGATTATTAAGGTTTGGTTTAAAAGGAAAAACTGTCGAATCTTGAGGGCGAAGACTCGACAGTTTGTGTGTCATTTTGGAGGGGTGCTATGCTTAAAACTAATTTTCCGTCCGCATATAATTATCCAACTTAAGTGCCAGAGTTTTTTTATTCTTTTAATTTATTTGAAGGAAATAATTTGTTGCTTCGGTAATTAATTCAAAATGAATTACCTATTTACCGGAAGTATTTACGATTAGGAATTTTCTGGTGAGTTAATTTTTATTGAAGCAGAATTCAACTCTTTTTTAAAATTATTTTGAAAGTTGTTCCTTGTCCCGGTACTGAATTTTTAACATAAATTTTACCGCTATGATATCCTTCAATAATTCTTTTGGATAGACTTAAACCAAGACCCCAGCCTCTCCTTTTTGTACTGTAACCGGGTCTGAAAACATCTTTTCTTCTTTTCATTTCAATACCCTTACCATTATCTGAAACCTCAATATCTACAGTCTTTCTTCCTTCTGCAACCATAATTGTTATTTTTCCTTCTTTATGATCAATTGCATCCAGTGCATTTTTAACAAGGTTTTCTATTACCCATCCAAATAGTTCTGAGTTTAATTCAGCACATATCTTATCATTCCCGTTAATAGTCAGCTCAACACTTTTTTCTGTCTGAGGCAATCGTCTTTGAAAATATTCAGTAACTTTTTTTATTTCATCAAAGACAACTTTCTTTTTTAGTTCCGGCTTTGAACCGATTTTTGAAAACCTGTAAGTAATCTTATTCAGCCTTTCTACATCATTATTTATTTCTTCGGCAATGTCCAGAACTTTATCAGAATTGTTATAATGAATTTTCAACATCTCAAGCCAGCCCATTAAACTGGAAATCGGAGTTCCAAACTGGTGAGCAGTTTCTTTTGCCATTCCAACCCAAATGTTACTCTGCTCGCTTCTTTTAATATTGCTGAAACCTATGTAACCAAGAATAATAAACAGCGTAGCAATTGTTATTTGAAGGTAAGGGTAAAATCTAAGCTGCCTGATTAATTCAGAATCCCCATAATGAATTTTAGTTAAGACAAGAGTGTCTTCATAAGTTACAAGAATCGGATTTCGCATTGCATCCATTTCTGTAATTTTTTCTGTAAAGAAATCTCCCAATTCTTTTAATGAAAGAGTGGTATCATATTTAATATTTCTGATGTCTGTTTTACTTTCAAGGTTTACTTTATTATCTGGTCCTGTTAAGATCAGTGGAAAGTCAATTGGCTTAATGATATTATCAAATAGAAAAGTAATATCAACATCGGGTGAAGAAGTGTTTGCAACATACTCAATCCCTTTAGCATAAAGTTCAACAATCTGTCTTTCTTTTTCCTGTAGTTTCTGAACAAGGTTTTGAGTGTAATAAAGAGTTGCAACAGCTATAAGAATAGCAATAACCAAAAGCATTATTTTTATATTAATGGAGGCAGGACCTCCGGACATTTTCATCTTAATTAATCACCTGTTGAAAAAGAAAAAACATTTTACCTTGTCAACATTCTTTTTTTAGATGAGAAAATCCAGCCATTGTTACTTGCTTTAAAGGATTTTAATTAACAAAAAAAGTTTGGCTTCTTTTTGGGCCAACAGATACAATATCAACTTTGAACCCGGCATTCATAGAAATGAAATCGAGATAATCTTTTGTCTGCTGCGGAAGTTCGGAATAATTTCTGCAGGTTGAAATATCAGTTTTCCATCCTGGTAGAGTTTGGTATACAGGTTTCACTGAAGATAATCTATCAACATCTGTCGGGAATGTTTTAAGGGTTTTACCATTTATGGAATAACCAACACAGACTTTTATTTCATCAAGATGGCTTAATACATCCAGTTTTGTAATGGCTACCGAATCAATCCCGTTTATCATTACAGAGTATTTAACAAGGAAAGCATCAAACCAGCCGCATCTTCTTGGTCTTCCAGTTGTTGCTCCATATTCGGAACCTATTTTTCTAAGTCCCTCTCCAACTTCATCTGTTAATTCAGTAGGAAAAGGACCATGACCAACTCTCGTTGTATATGCTTTTACAACACCAATAACATCTGTTATTTTATTCGGAGGAATTCCGCTTCCTGTACAAGCTCCGCCGGAAACAGGATTTGAAGAAGTTACAAAAGGATATGTTCCGAAATCAACATCGAGCAATGCCCCCTGTGCACCTTCTAAGAGAATTGATTTTCCATCACTAATAGCTTGGTTAAGAAATGAGGGAACATCCTTAATATACTTATCAATGGCTTTATCAAATTCAACATACTGCTTTATAATTTCCTCCACATCAAGCTCTGCATGATCATAAACTTTTTTCAGCAGGTTATTCTTCTCTTCAAGATTTTTCCTGATCTTTTCTTCAAGAGATTTTCTGTTAAGTAAATCTACAATCTTAATTCCTTTGCGTGCATATTTATCAATATAACAGGGCCCGATGCCTCTGCCAGTTGTTCCAATTTTATTATTTCCGCTTTCACTGATTGAATCAAGAAGCTTATGATAAGGCATTATCAAGTGTGCATTCTGGCTAATAAATAATCTGCCGTTAACTTTTATATTATGCTTCTCAAGAAGTTCAATTTCTTCAAGAAGAGCAGTGGGGTCAATTACAACACCGTTGCCAATTACACAAACAACTTTTTCTCTTAGTATACCGGAAGGAATAAGGTGAAGGATATATTGCTTATCTCCTATAACAACAGTATGACCTGCATTTGCACCACCCTGGTACCTTGTAACTATTTCATATTTTTCGCTAAGGAGATCAACGATTTTTCCTTTTCCTTCATCGCCCCATTGGCTTCCTACAAGTACGGTTACTTTCATTGGATTTCTAATTTGGATATGTAATTTGAAGACAAAATAAAAACTCCGGATTTCATTAATCCGGAGTTTCTGTTAATAAAATTAACCATTAAACTCTATTTTGGAAAACTATTTACTGCTTCATCAACTGTATCGTAAAATTCAAAAATTGTTACAAGCTTGGTGATGATAAGAAGGCTCTCAATCTTTTCTGTTACACGTGCAAGTTTCATGCTTCCGTTGGCTTTTTTCATGGTGGCTAAACCGCCGATGAGCATTCCTAAACCTGAGCTGTTCATAAACTTCACATCACTTAAATCAATAACCACATTAGTTTTTCCCTCGTCAACACATTTGTGCAGTAATTCGTTAAATTCTTTTGTGTCATCACCGCCCATCACATTTCCCTTTAATTCGATAACCACAGCACCGTATTTTTCTGAGGTTTTAATTTTCATGTTATCTCCTTGAAATTTCCTGGTCAATTTAATTAGATAGCTAAATTAAAGCAAGTTCAGTTGGCTGGAATAAAGCATTGTAAAAAATTATTTTACGGAACATAAATAGTAAGGATGCGTCTAAAAAATGGATTCAAAAAGTAAAAAAGAAGTGCTGCAGACTCAACCAAGGATACTTGAAATAAACGACGATTTTTCTTTGATAAAAAGATTTATTGAAGGTGACGAATCAACATTTAAAACAATAGTGTACCGTCATAAAGAAAAGGTGCGCAGCATTATTTATTTAACAATTAACAGAACTGAATACGTTGATGATATTGCCCAGGAAGTTTTCATTACTGTTTATAAGAATCTTAAGCATTTCAGGTTTGAATCCCAGTTTACAACCTGGCTTTACAGGATTACAGTTAATAAATGTAAAGACCATCTCAGGAAAATGAAAATCAGAAGTGTATTTGTTCCAATTAAGGATAATGAAGATCATGGTTATAATCATATAAATGATAATATTGATATTCCTGAAATTGTGCGTAAATCAATTTATAAGCTTCCTGAAAAATTGCGGGTACCTTTATTATTAAAAGATATTGAAGGGTTCAGTTACCAGGAAATTGCCGATACAGTTCAATGTGAAGTTGGGACTGTTAAATCAAGAATATTCAGAGCACGTGAAGGACTTAGGAATTTGTTAAAACCGTATGAGAAAGATTTAAAGGTTTGAAAATTATGAATAAAGATATTGAGCTTTTATCATCATATCTTGATGGTGAATTATCACCTGAAGAAATTAAACTGCTTGAGGAAAAATTAAGCTATACTTCTGAGCTTAGAGATAAGCTTGCCGAATTAAAAAGAGTAAAAGAGTTAACCAGATCTTCAATCAAAAAAATTGCGGAAGCACCTTATTTTGAGACAAGACTTTTTTCTTATCTTGAAGAAAAGCCTTACGGTAATAAAATTAAAAAGTGGTCACCGGTAATAGGTGTTTCTGTTTTAACAGTTACACTAATGCTGCTCTTAAAATTCAATCCTGATTTTATTGAGAATATTTTTGAAGAGCAGAAATCCAATCTTGCAGGCTTTTACAAAGAAAATCTTAAGCCTCTTCTCTTTGCAGCAGATCTTTCAAATGAGGATATATTTAATTTTGCTTTCTATAATCAGCTTCCATTGGATAATACAAAAACCCAATATATTCAGCTTGGTTCTGATCCTTCGGGTGATGAGTATTTTGAAATAAGTACTGCGGGTTTAATTACTGAAGAGGGGAATCTCAAAAAGTTTATTGAAACCCTTGATCTGAATGAAAACCAGAAGCAGCAGTTTGATTCTATTATGGGCTCTTATGCTGTAGCTCTTCAATCGCAAATACTGGTAAATGATAAGAACACTGTTGCTATAAGTCCTAATTTATGGAATTATCAAAAAGCAATAGTTGCAGATATTCTTTCTTTTGCTAAAGATTATAGCCCGGGTATTACAAATGCAATACCGGTAATTTTTAATGTTCAATCTCCTGTTGTTGAACAAGTAGTTCATTCTGTTAAAACAAATAATGATAATGAGTATATCTTCTTTACACCTGATTCTCTTTTCATGGATACATTTGACTTCGATGATGAGGAATTCAAAAAGGAAATGGAGATTGCTAAAAGAGAAATACAATATAGTTTCCGGGAGATCCATAGAAGCCAGAAAGAAATGGAGGAGTTAAATCTTGTAACACTAAAACTTGATAGTTCACTCATCAAACTTAAAAGAGCTCCACGTGTTGATAAGAATATAAACATCTTTATTGATTCTAATGTATGCCGGGTTCAGATTAATAAAATTGAAATTCCGGATATTGATCTGCCTGATATGGATAATCTTGAAGAAATAATTAATGAAGCTACTAAGGAGATTAAAGCATTTACTTTTACAGTTCCAAAGTTCGACCTGCCTGACGGCAAGGCAGGCAAGAAATTCCATAATTATGATTATAAAATAAAAATTGATGACTCGAGCAATACATATGATTTTGATGTTCACATTCCTGAAATACCTGAGATAGACTCAATTATAGAACATGAAATGAAAAACCTCCATAATTTTAACCTGCCTGACGGCAAGGCAGGCTGGAATGGAGCTTTTCCAAATGATTCCTTATCAAAATGGTTTAATTTTTTCAGGTATGATGACAGTACATATTCCGGTAATCCACAGCATTTTGAATTCAGGATGAAGGAATTTGAAGAAGAGATGGAAAAATTCAAAGAAGAAATGGAGAAGCTTAAGAAGGAAATTAGAAAAGATTCCGTAAGAGTAAAACCCTGTTGAGATTTAGAAAACAAACCCAATTCCTTTGAGGAATTGGGTTTGTTAGTCTTGCAAATTATTTAATTAGTATCATCTTCTTAGCAGAGATGAAATTGTTCTTTCCATCTAATGATTGAGCTTTAATCTGGTAGAAATAAACACCGCTTGAAAGATCTGCAGCATTAAAATTTTCTTCATATACGCCAGCATCTCTTATTCCGCTAATAACTTCATTTACTTCTTTTCCAAGAGCATCATAAATTGTTAGCTTAACAAAGCTATGCTGAGGAATAGAATATTTTATTACTGTAGAAGGGTTAAATGGATTTGGGTAATTATTGAATAATTTAAAATCGTTTAATTCTGCTGTTTCATCGTCTATATCTGTAACCTTTTCCCAGGTATAGAGAACTCTACTACCATTTACCCAGGCAGTGCCATTCCAGGTTTGAGTTGTTCTATCAATTAATAAATCATTAGAATCATAAGTGCTTGTTGTCAGAGAATTGTTCTCCCAGTCGCTGACAACCCAGTTTTGATAAAGACGCGTTGAAAGTAAATTTTGACCTTTATAAGTATGAACATAACGACTGGAATTATCCCATCCCGTTCCGTTCCACTGCTGATAGAGTTGAACTGTGCGGTTATTATTTGAATCGTATGTATAGGAATATCTGTAATCATTAACCCATGCTCCTCCCATCCAGGTTTCAGATAGTTGAAGAGTAACATTATTATTTGAATCATAGGTAAAGGAGTATCTGAAAACATTAATCCAGGCAGCACCATCCCAGGTTTGGTAAGTATAAGTGACATAATCATTGTTTGAATTATAGGTTAAGATATATCTGTAATCATTAACCCATGCAGCACCATCCCAATTCTGTTCTGTGTATAATGTATTATTACCATTAGAATCATATTCAAATAAAATCAGATACTCATTAACCCAAACAGCACCATCCCAGGACTGATATGTATACTCAGTAAAATCATCATTTGAATTATAGGTATAAACTGTTTTAGCGTAGTTTACCCATACTGTACCATCCCAGGTCTGGTAAATATACCCTGTTTCAAGATTGCTTGAGTTATAATTATAAAAGTATATACCAGCATTTACCCATACAGCGCCATCCCAAGTCTGATATAATAATTCGGAAATGAGATTATTTGAATTATATGTATAAAAATAAATATAATAATTTACCCATACGGTACCATCCCAGGTTTGATATAAGTATTCGTCCCATAAACCGAATAGGGTAAAAGTGATTACGTATCTTTGTGCATTTAACCAGGCTGCACCGTCCCAGTTTTGGTAGAGGTACTCGGATATCTGGAAACCTTCTGGTGAGTAATACTGGTTTGAAATAACTCTTGTCTGAGAAAGATCCTCTGTTTCAATTTCGTGCGGGAGGGTTGGTTTATTTAATTCATGAGGAAGTTTGATATCTGGTCTTTCCTGTGAGAAAAGAAAAGTAGTATTTAGTAAAACAATAAAAATAAACAAGCTGTAACCAAACAAATTTTTCATATATGCTCTCCTTATTTGTGAATAGATATGTTTCCAAAGAGTAGAATAACTGCAATGGTTTCAATATTAAGCTAAAATTTTTAGAATATCAAGGGTTAAAAGGGAATATTGGGAGTAATGGAATATTGGAGTAGTGGAATGAGAAAATATAAAAACCTAATTCCATTATTCCATTACTCCACTATTCCTGGGTAAGAGCATTGTAAGTAATAATACCATTTCCTTACCCATTTTTCCGTTCATCTATCTTTTCTTTACAAAAATCAATTTTTCAGTTAATTTGAACATAGTTAACAGTAATTTAATTGATGATATTCAACAGGATTAAGCAGGAGAGCAAATAAATGAATCACCTCTATTCAAAAATTGGAGGTATAGGGTATAAAGGTATAAGGAATAGTTTTACCCATATACCCTATACCTTTATACCTTATACCACGGGATATAATGAACCTAAAGTCAATCAGATTAAAACATAACCTTAAGCTGCAGTTATTCCTTATAGCTGCGGGACTCCTGTTTATCTATAAGATGTTCTTTTACGCAGATGAATCTTTTCTGCTTCTTATTCTAAATGAAATTATAGTTTTCTCTACAGTTTTATTTATGGTGCTGTATGCTAACGATCTTTTCAGTGAAAAGAAATTCACGCCTATGTCTTTAGTAATGAATCTTGGGATTCTCTGCGCAGTAATATTCCTCGCTGTTCTTTTTTCTGATTCTTTACTCCCGGCATTGTTTGGAGAGATTCGCGATACTCTAAAAAATCCCGATTTCTTTTTTAAGATCATTTCATTTATTTACGTTTTATTTTTTGCTGCCATTGTTTCCCAGCTCTTCCTGATTTTCAAAGAATTGTATTTCCTGAAACAGAAAAGAAGCAGCAGCATTTATTTCACTACAATGGTTTGGTTTTTTCTTTTTACTTCAATTACATCTGTACTGGATTTCTTTCCTGATTTATCCTACATAAAAAATACTTTTTTTATTATCTCTGTAATCCTGATCATCTTTAATTCAATTAAAATCTCCTGGATTGCATTTATCACTAAGAAAGAAAAGCTTTCTTTGCTTCTCTTATCAGTAATAATATGTGCACTCTTTTTTGTTAATCTTTTCGGAAGCTCAGATGAAAATTCTCATTACCAGATCTTTTTAGGATTCTCTTCTTCTTTAGGAGAGTTCTATACGATTATAATGATTTATGGTGCTGCCTATTTTGCGGTTCTTTTCTTTACAACTTTATTTCATATACCAACGGCAGAAGCATTTGACCGTAAGGCACAGGAAGTTTCATCACTTCAATATTTCAGCAAGCTTATAACACAGGTGCTTGATTTTAATGAGCTGACAGAAACTATAACTGAGATTGCATTAAAGGTAAGCAATGCAGATGCAGCGTGGATTGTCTGGAAATATGAAAGAGTTCTTAAACCAATCGCTCATAAAAATATCGGCTTTCTTGATGCTGAAATTATTAACGATTATCTATTCAGAAATAAATCTTTCATTGAAGCACCTTCATCTTTTATTAAAAATTTAGAAAAGTTTGAAAAGAGACCACAGTTAAATGAACTTTATTCAACAGTATTAGTTGCTCCTATAAAAACTCATAACGAAATAGGGGGATATCTTGCTATAACAAAGAAAGGTGATTTTATTTTTGATGATGAAGATAAATCTGCAATAGATACTTTTTCAGATTACGCTTCAGTGGCAATCGAAAATTCCAGGCTGCTTGAAGAATCAATTGAAAAAGAAAGACTTGAAAAAGAGCTTGATGTTGCGAGAGAGATCCAGAGAAAAATCCTTCCTTCTAAAGATCCTTCTTATGAAAAACTAAGCGTCTCATCAGTTTTTATTCCTGCTTTTGAAGTTGGTGGAGATTATTATGATTTCTTTGAAATTGATGAAGACTTGCCTTCCGGGCAGGCAGGAAAATTTGGATTTGTTATTGCAGATGTTTCGGGCAAAGGAATTTCTGCTGCTTTTATTATGGCTGAAGTAAAAGGAATTTTTGAATCACTTTCAAAAACTATTGAAAGCCCAAGGGAGATTTTAATAAAGGCAAACCAGATTCTAAAAAGATCTTTAGACAGGAAAAATTTTGTAAGTGCAGCTTACGGTTTAATAGATTTCAAACGTGAGGTTATTTCAATTGCACGTGCAGGGCATTGTCCTCTTTTGCTTGTAAGAGATGGGAAAGTGGATAATATTCGTCCGCAGGGAATAGGTTTGGGATTGAATTATGGAAATCAGTTTCAGCTAACTTTAGAAGAAATTGAATTAGACCTTAGAGAAAATGATATCATCGTTCTTTATACCGATGGAATTACAGAAGCAAAAAATATTGACATGGAAGATTTTGGTGAAACAAAATTTGAAAAAATATTGTTAGATAATTCAGGAAAAAGTGCTGACGAAATCTCAAATGAAGTTATTAAAGAGATTACCCAGTTCAGCAAGCATAATACTCAGCATGATGATATTACATTAGTTATATTAAAATGGAAACAAAAAACAAAAATTGTCAGTCTCGGCGAGGCTCCGAGCCTCGACGGAATGGAGATAAAGAATGGCAGAATTCAACACCTCAGTTAAAGACAAAGGTGATGTAAGTCTTTTATACCTGAGCGGGTACCTTGATGCTCATACAGCTTCATTACTCGAGAATAATTTTTCTGATCTTATTGCCAAAGATAAGTTCAAGATTGTTGTGAACTTTAAGGAATTGGCATATATCAGCAGTGCAGGTCTTGGAGTTTTTATGGCTTTCATTGAGAAAATAAGGGAGAACAATGGTGATATAAAACTTACATCAATGAGCGATAAAGTTTACAATATTTTTGATCTTTTAGGGTTCCCTTTACTCTATGAGATCTATAAATCAGAAGATGAAGCCGTTAAAAAATTTGAAGAGACCGGTAAACTTGAAAAAGAAGAATAACATAAAAGAAAAAGAGTTGCGGGTAAAAAGCAGAACTGAAAACCTCGCAAAGATAAGGGAGTTTATTCAGGATTTTGCTTCTTCAGCGGGCTTTAAACAAGATGCAATTGATAATATGACGCTTGCATGCGATGAGGCTTGTACAAATATTATTAAGCATGCATATAAATCCTACCCTGATGGCGAAATAGTAATTAAGCTAAAGTGTGAAAATAATAAGCTGGTTATCACTATAATTGATTTTGGCAAAGCATTCCAGCCTGAATCAATCCCTGAACCCGATATACAGGAATATTATCGTCAACATAGAGTTGGCGGACTTGGAATGTATTTAATGAAAACACTTATGGATGATGTAAAATATATTTCTATCCCCGGCAAATATAATCAGGTATTGCTCTCTAAAAGTTTAAATTCTTCTCAATAAACCTTTAATTCGATATAGAAATGAAAATGAATATAGAACCGATAATAATCATAGTTTCAATAATAATAGAATTCAGACCAACTCGTCGGGAATAAAATATTTATGTCGTCCCTACGGGACTTTATGATGTCTTTTTGGATATTATGCTATAAACATTTCGTCCCTAACGGGACTAAAAAGCTCCGTAGGAGCTAAATGTTTGCCTGCCTGCCGGCAGGCAGGTAGAAAAAAGAAAAATATAAAAATGATTTAAGCCCCATCGGGGCGACATAAATTTGGAAAAGAGTTTTTATCATTCTATATCGGGATTAAGAAATAAAAATGGATACCTCTGAAAGCTTCAAAGTAAAGAGAAATCTTACTGCTCTTGTTGAATTCAGCAGAATGGTAAATGCAAGCTTCGATCTTAATTTCATTCTTAATAATATTTTGTTTACCTGTATGGGGAAATTCCTTGCAACAAGAGGTTTAGTAGCTCTTAAAACCAATGTCAGCTTTCAATTAAAATCTGCAAAAGGGATATCCGAAGAGGTGCAAAAAAAATTTCCCAAAATAAATTTGAATGGAGATGACCTTCTTGAAGATAAATCACTTCAATCTTTTTTAGCAGAAAGCAGGCTTCAGGCAGTTGAGAAGATTAATTCCTCTGATGAATGCCTTGGTTTTATCTGTCTTGGAGAAAAGCTCAATCAATCTCCTTATTCTGAAGATGACAGGGAATTTCTAAAAACAATTCTCAATATTTCAGCAACAGCAATTCAGAATTCTAAAGTACTGGATGAGCTTACAAGAGTTAACCGTAAACTTGATTCCAGGATTCAAAGACTAAGTTCTCTCTTTGAATTAAGTAAAGAATTCGGTTTGGTTAATGAAAGTTCAAAAGTTGCCAGACTTTTAGTCTATTCTGTTATAGGGCAGTTTTTAGTTTACAAATTTGCGGTAATTTCTTTTGAAGATGGTGAACTGAAAATTCTCGAATCTAAAATTTCCAACCAGGATCTTGAAAAGATTTTAAAAGAATATGATTTTAAAAAACTTAATTCGCATTTAAACAAAGAAGTGATTCAGAAAGATTATCCTGAACTTGATAAGCTTAAGATTGAACTTGTGATTCCAATGCAGATACAGGGAAAAACAAAAGGTCTCATTCTTCTTGGTAAAAGAATTAATAACCAGCATTACACACAAGATGATGTTGAGTTTATTTCATCAGTTGCCAGCCTTGCAATAATTTCACTTGAGAACCAAAGACTTTTTCTTGAAGCTCTTGAGAAACAGAAAATTGAAGAAGAGCTTGAAATTGCACGTGACATTCAAAGGAATCTTCTTCCCCAGACAACTCCTTCTTTCAGCCATTTTGATATTGCCGCAGAAAATTTATCATCAAGGCAGGTTGGCGGAGATTATTATGATATAATAACTCTTGATGACAAAAGTTTTTGTATCTCAATTGCAGATGTTGTAGGTAAAGGAGTTCCTGCTGCATTATTGATGGCTAACCTGCAGGCATTCTTAAAAATTATTTGCAAGCAGGGAATGAAATTAAGTGAAGCAACCGGTTTAATAAATGACCTTGTTAGTGAAAATATAACTGACGGAAAATTTATAACCTTCTGCTGGGCTGTTCTTAGTAATGCAGATGTAACAATCGAATATGTTAATGCGGGACATAATCCTCCTTTATTAATTAGAAGAGAAAAGATACAAAAGCTGGGAAAAGGGGGACTGATACTGGGTGTAGTGAAATCAATGCTTTATGAATCGGAATTAATAAAATTAGAAAAAGATGATATTGTCGTGCTTTTTACAGATGGGATCTCTGAAGCTAAAAATACAAAGGATGAAGAATTCTCAGATGAAAGACTCGAAAAGCTTGTTTTGGAATTATCAGGATTATCTTCTTCAGAAATTTTAACATCAATTAAAAAAGAAGTTCAGAACTTTGCTTATGGTACTGTGCAGTCTGATGATATTACATTAATGGTAATTAAAGTAAAATAGGTATATGAAAAGATTAAAAGAATTTTTTATCAGGAACAGGAAAAGATTTATTGTAGCTGTTTCAGTGATATTAATCCTGATAGCTTTAATCAACATTTATTTTACTGTTAACATAAATTCTGTATCTAATGATGAATGCTTATGGATAGATAAACAAATAACACCTGATAGCTTAGCAGTCATAATTAAACTTGTAAAAGTTGAAGGTGTAGCCTGGAAAGCAGGAATAAGAGATGGTGATCAGCTTTTAGCTATTAACAGTATATCTATAACAGGAAGAATAATGGCTCAGGGGATTCTTAATCAGTTTAATGAAGGCGAATATGCTAAGTATACTGTTAAAAAAAATGGTGAAGTTTTTACAACCAATGTGAAGATTAAAAAGCTGTTTTTCATTCAGCCATTTACGCTTGGTCTGCTGGGGCTTTTCTGGATGCTGATTGGTTTTGTCGTGTTGATTGCAAAACCGGAGGGAACAGTTCAAAAACTTTTTTATGGAATTGGTGCTGCATCCGTACTTTCAACAACATTTGTATTATTTCAATCAAATTTTCTCACCGATATTGGATTAAGCGGTTTTGTTCTTTTAATTATTTCTTACTTGTGGGCTTTAAGCACCTGTTTCCTTCCTTTCCTTATAATGTACTTCTTTTGGATTTTTCCCAGGCAGTTTAAATTTATTGAAAAAAAATGGGTAAAAGCTTCAATATTCATAATCCCCGGAATTCTTTTCATTGGAATATTTATAATAATAGTATTAACATTTGTTTTTAATAGATTAACATTTGCTGATTTCATTAAAATTGCATTATCTCTTCAGTTATTAAACGCTGCTGCAAATATTGTTGCCTACATTTCATTGATTATAAATTACCGGCGGCTGGAAACTAAAGAAGAAAAAAAGCCTGTAAAAATTATTTTAGCCGCATTCACTTTGGCTTTGATTGCTTCCTTATATACGAGTATTGTCGCACCTGCCATAATAGATACAATATTTAATTCACCTGAGTTTTATACACCAATAATTTTAGTATTAATTGTTCCGCTTGCATTTGGTTATGCCATTTTCAAATACCAACTTATGGATGTTAGTGTTGTTGTAAGAAATACTATTACTTATGGAACTGCAACAATTTCTATTCTTGCAATTTATTTTTTAATTGTTTATTTGCTGGGACAAACTATAAGCCAGGCAATTGGAACAGAGTACCAGGGAATTATTGCCGGTGCAGCTTTTATCATCTTTGCAATTATCTTTCAATCTTCTAAGAACAGGTTCCAGGATTTTCTAACAGAGAAATTTTATCCTGAACAGTTTGCATATCAGAAGGTTCTTTTAAGTTTCAGCAATGAAGTCTCTACACTTATCGGGCATGATAATATTCTTGATTCAATGAAGAATACTTATGTTGATGGATTAAAGCTTAAAACATTTGCCATACTCCTTAAAGATCGTGAATCCCGAAAGATGAGAATGGTAAGAAACATTGGTCTTTCAGTTGAACAGTTTGAATTAAGTGCACCGGGGTTGAACCTGTTTATAAAAGAAAAATCTCTCATCTCTTCAAATATTGTAATTGAACAGCAGGATTTTCCAAATGTATTTCCTGAAAATGCACAGCTTCTTACAGGGGAAAATATTTATACAATTATTCCCATGGTCATTAAATCAAAAGCGATTGGTCTTTTATTATTTGGATTAAAACATTCTGGTTCACAGTTCTCCGGTAAAGATTTAGAACTGCTTTCTGCTTCTGCTAATCAATCAGCAATTGCAATTGAGAATGCACGCCTGTATGAATCTGAAGCGGAGAAACATACAATAGAAAGAGACCTTGATCTTGCAAGAAGAATACAGCAGGGGCTTTTGCCAAAGAGTATTCCTGAAACGAACGGGCTTGATATTTGCGGACAAATGATACCAGCTCAGCAGGTAGGTGGTGATTATTTTGACCTGATCCCAATCTCAGACCTGTCTGACCTGTCTGCCGACAAGGCAGGCGGCAAGGCAGGAAAAAAGCTTTATGTAATTGTTGGAGATGTTTCCGGCAAGGGTCTTTCCGCTTCATTATATATGACCAAGCTGCAGACAATGATGCGGCTTGCATGCAAAACAGAACGCGCTCCAAAAGATATTTTAGTTGAGATAAACAAAAGCTTATATGAATCAATCGAACGGAACTGGTTTGTAACCTTAACTCTTGCCTTATTTGATACAGAAAAGAAAATAGTAAAGTTCTGCCGTGCAGGGCATATGCCGATACTTGCAGCAAAGAACGGAACAGTTGATGTTTACAAAACACAGGGAATAGGACTCGGACTTGAGTATGGGTTAATCTTTGAACGCACTTTAATTGAAGAAGAAATCCCTCTCAAGGTAGGGGAGATTTATGCATTCTTTTCAGATGGAATAACGGAAGCTATGAATGAAAAGAAAGATTTGTTTGGGGAAGATAAGCTTACCGAGCTTCTAAAAAACCAAACCTCACGAAGAAGCTCTGAAATAATGGATTTAGTGTGGAGTGAAATAAAATCTTTCCGCGGCCAGGCACCCGCAAGTGATGATATGACAATGGTATTGGTGAAAGTGAAGTAAGTGAATTAACCTTTACTTATCTTTATTGGGGTTATTAAAATGATTACCGAACTTGAATGGAAAACAAGAAAAGATAGGATAGATAAGAAATTATCTGCTTCATGGAATATTATTAAATATTCTCCTGATTTAAATTTTGCCTCACTTACTAATCATGCAATTGAAGAATTCCCAACTGCTAATGGTCCTGCTGATTATGCTTTTTTTGTAAACGGAAAACTTTTAGGATTTCTTGAAGCAAAGAAAGTTGCAGTTGATCCCCAGAACGTACTTGAGCAGGCAAAAAGATACTCCAAAGGTATTTCAAATGATTTTCATAAGGATGAATATGGAGTTCCCTTTTTATATTCTTCTAATGGTGAATTGATCTGGCATCTTGATATAAGAGATTCAAAAAACGTATCCAGAAGAATTTCGAATTTCCACACTCCACAAGCACTTAAAGAATTGTTTAACCGGAAACTCATTGATGAAAACATTTTTCAAAGTCTCAATATTGAAAATGATAAATTGCGTTATTACCAGGTTAATGCAATTACAGCTATTGAAGAAGCTATAATTAACCGGAAAAGAGCTTTGCTTATTGCAATGGCAACCGGTACAGGAAAAACATTTACACTTGTTTCTCTGATTTATCGTTTGCTTGAAACTAAATTGTTTAAGAGGATTTTATTTTTAGTTGATAGAAGGGCACTCGCTGCTCAAGCAGTTAGAGAATTTTCTTCTTTTACAACGCCACAAGGAAATAAATTTGACCAGGAATATGAAATTTACAGCCAAAAGTTTAAGAAAGAAGATTTTGATGAAGATGAATCTTTCAATCCGAAAATCTTACAAAATAAATATTTGACCTCCCCGGATGCTACAAAAACCTTCGTTTATGTTTCAACAATACAAAGAATGACTGTTAATCTTTTTGGCTGGGAAAATTCGTTTGATCAGGATGCTAATGATCCTGATTATGAAGAAGATGCAGACGTGTTGGAAACACCTATTCCAATACATGCCTTTGATCTGGTAATTGCAGATGAGTGTCAATAGAGGGTATACAGGTAAAGAAACAGCTATATGGAGAAACACGCTTGATTATTTTGATGCAATAAAAATTGGTTTAACAGCTACACCCGCTGCTCATACAACAGCTTATTTTGGTAAACCAGTTTATAGATATGCTACCGATGAAGCAATTGAAGATGGATTCTTAGTTGATTATGAACCTATAGTAATTACTTCGAATGTATTAATGAAAGGTGCATTCTTAAAAGAAGGAGAACATGTTGGAATTATAGACACTGAAACAGGGGAAGAAGTTTATGATGAATTGGAAGATGAAAGGGAGTTTCAATCCGAGGAGATAGAAAGAAAAATTACCTCACCGGAAACTAACCGTAAGATAATAGAAGAATTAGCAAAGTACGCTTATGAACATGAACAGGAAACAGGAAGATTTCCTAAGATATTAATATTTGCAGTGAATGACATTCAGTTTACTTCCCATGCAGACCAGATTGTTCAGATTTGTAAAGATGTTTTTAACCAGGGCGATGATTTTGTTAAAAAGATAACTGGTAATCCAAATGTAGACAGACCGCTGCAAAAGATAAGAGAGTTTAGAAACCGACCTAATCCTAAAATTGTTGTAACAGTAGATATGCTTAGTACAGGCGTTGATATTCCGGCTCTTGAATTTGTGGTTTTTATGAGACCTGTTAAATCAAGAATTCTTTGGGTACAGATGCTCGGAAGAGGTACAAGATTATGTCCAGAGATTAATAAAGAAAAGTTTTTATTGTTTGATTGTTTTGGTGGAACTCTTATAAAATATTTTAAGGACACAACCGACTTTAAAATAGAAGCACCTTTGAAAGAACCTCTGACAATTTCCCAGATCATTGAAAACATATATCAAAACATTAACAGGGAATATTATGTTAAGGTGTTAGTAAAAAGACTTAGAAGAATTGAACATAATATGAGTGGGGAAGCAAGAGAGAAATTTTCTGTATTTATTAAAGATGGCGATATTGGAAAATTTGCTTCGGAACTTCATATGCAGATTAAAAAGAATTTTAGTGAAACAATGAAGCTTTTAAGAGATAAAGATTTTCAGGATTTGCTTGTTAATTATCCGAGAGCAAAAAAAGAATTCTTGAAAGGATATGAAATTCAGGATGAAGTAACATCAGAAAAATTAATTATGGGTGAAAAACCACAAGATTATCTCGATTCATTTATGAAATTTGTAAATGAGAATCCTGAACATATAATGGCAATTAAGATTTTATTAGAAAGACCGAAAGAATGGAGTACAACAGCACTTAACGAGCTAAGGGAAAAATTAAAAATCAATAAATTTCCTGAAAAGTATTTACAGGAAGCTCACAAGTTAGTTTATAACAAAGCTCTTGCTGATATCATTTCTATGGTTAAGCATGCTGCTAAAGAGGAAGAACCAATTTTAACTTCTGAAGAAAGAGTTAAATTAGCCCTGGACAAAGTCACTAAAGGAAAATCCTTTAATTATAATCAACTGCAATGGCTTAATTATATTAAAGAGCACCTGATTCAGAATCTAACTATTGATGAAGAAGATTTAAGAAGCGCTCCGGTTTTTGAGAGTAAAGGTGGATTAAAAAAAGCAGAAAAAGTTTTTGGGAAAAAAGAATTAAAAAAATTGATTGAAGAAATTAATTATAATATTGCTGCATAGTCCCCCTTAAAAAAGGGGGAAGAAGGGGGTTGTCAAAATGCTATATAAAATATATTACCAGAACAAAAGAGATGAAGATATACTACAACTCAAAACTTAAACAACACTCTCGTGAATTGAGGAAAAACAGTACTCTCAGTGAAGTGCTTCTTTGGAATGAGATTAAAGCAAGAAAGATGCTTGGCTACCAGTTTATGAGACAGAAACCAATAGAAAATTATATTGTTGATTTTTATTGCAGTAAATTAATGTTAGCAATTGAAATTGATGGAGACAGTCATATTGGGATGGAAGAAAAGGATAAAGAAAGACAAAGTGAAATAGAAAAAATAGGTATATCCTTTTTAAGAGAGAATTTGACCAATCCAATAAGAGAGAATTTGACCAATCCAATAAGGGGGAATAATATGTCAGATATCGTAAATAAACTCTGGGGCTTTTGCCACACTTTACGCCACGATGGAATTGATTATGGCGATTACATTGAACAGCTCACTTATCTTCTCTTTCTAAAAATGGCTGATGAAAAAGAAGTTGTTATTCCTAAAGGTTATGATTGGAATAGCTTAAAAGAAAAATCGGGGACAGAGTTGCTTGATCACTATACGGAAATATTAAGAAAGCTTAGGGAAGAGAAAGGAATTCTTGGAGATATATTCGCCCAATCAATGCCACGTTTTAATAATCCTGTAAACCTGAAAAGACTCTTGGTCCTGATTGATGAAGAAGAATGGACAGCGATGGATGTTGATGTAAAGGGACAGGCTTTTGAAGGATTACTTGAAAAAGCTGCAAGTGAAGGGAAGAAAGGTGCTGGACAATATTTTACTCCACGTGTTCTAATACAATCTATCATAAGATTAATGAAACCAGACCCTCGAACTAAAAATGATTTTACTATTTGTGATCCTGCTTGTGGAAGCGGGGGTTTTCTTGTTTCTGCTTATGAATGGTTAATGAAGGAAACAAATCATGGGGCTTCTATTGACAGAAGAGATTGGAAACGTATTAAAACTAAAACTTATTATGGACAGGATTTGGTACCAAGGCCAAGACGATTATCTCTAATGAATCTTTATCTCCACGGCCTTGAACCTAAGATTTATCTGGGTGATACGATTTATGAACCGAGGAAAAATGAATTTTATGATTGTGTTTTAACAAATCCACCATTTGGAACTAAAGGAGCTAACCAGGCACCAGTAAGAGATGACTTTACAATTGAGACAAGCAATAAACAATTAAACTTTGTACAGCACGTAATGAATATTCTAAAGCCCGGTGGCAGAGCCGCTATGGTTTTACCTGATAATGTTTTATTTGAAGATAAAGCTGGTGATGTTTTTGAAATACTTATGCAGGATTGTAATCTTCATACAATTTTAAGACTGCCGAGAGGAACATTTACTCCTTACAGCCAGGGAGTTAAAGCTAATGTTATATTCTTTCAAAAAGGATTGCCGACCGAAAATGTCTGGATATTTGATGCACGTTCAAATGTTCCCGGAGTTACAAAAAAAGAGAGACCATTATCAAAAAAACATTTTGAAGAATTTGAAAAATGTTATTGTGAAAACCCAAATGGTACAAGTAAGAGAAAAGATTTAGGAGAAGAAGGAAGATTCAGAAAATTTAGTCTGAAACAGATACAGGAGAGAAATTATAAATTAGATATTTCCTGGTTAAGAGATGAAACTCTTGAAGATGCCGATGATTTGCCCGAACCACAGGTTTTAGCAAGTGAGGCAATAACTGAACTTGAAGCGGTGGTTGATAGCTTGAAAGATATTCTTGAACAGATTGAATTGAACGGGAATGGAAATCAGTAGCTATATTCATTTACATTATTACTCCAACCATTGGCTGGAGTAATTATTAATTCTGCCGCCATTGATGGCAGAAATTTGAAAATTTAACTTAGAGATAGTAATGGCTAATCTGGATAAAACAGAATACAAAAAGTTTCTTGTTGAAATCAAAGAACGAATCCGAATGGCACAATACAATGCCTTAAGAATTATTAATAAAGAATTAATTACACTTTATTGGGATATAGGCAGAAGTATCGTTGAAAAACAGGAATTTCTTGGATGGAAAAAATCAGTTGTTGAAAACCTTTCATATGATCTTCAAAATGAATTTCCGGGAATTAAAGGCTTTTCCGTTCAAAATCTTTGGTATATGCGTCAATTCTATCTGGTATACAAAGATGATCCAAATCTCCAGCCACTGGTTGGAGAAATCAGCTGGACTCTTTAATGAGTTCCAATACAAGGCACCTATTTCCCAATCCTCAATCATCATTCTTCTTGGCTTATCATCACCTTAGAGATGGTTAAAAGAAAAGCTCAAAAATTAAATGATATTAAAGCCTATGAGATTAAACTGAATTTAGTAGTGAAATGATGAGGAGCAATTGTCTTAACCAGGATTTGCCTGATTTTAAGATTAACAGGATGAGAATTAATGAAATGAATGATTGATGGAAAATAATCAGTCATCTTACAAAATGTTTGGAATAGTGGAATTTTGATTATTGGAATAATGGGTAAAAAACAATATCCTATCATTCCAAAAGTTTTAAGTAAGGTAAGTCGTCACTCATTAAATACTTTTTCTCATCTTAAAGCCTTAGTTAATCCTGATCAATCTTTTAATCTTGGTCAATCCTGGTCAAAACTGTACTTTCTTCTTCGCTCTTTTTGCATATTCATATACTAAGCAGCTCGCAACGAAAATTGATGAATATGTTCCAATAATAATTCCGAAGAAAAGTGTAAAAGAAAATGCTCTTAAAACCTCGCCTCCAAAAATAAGCAATACAAACAGAGTTATTAATGCAGTGCCTCCGGTAAGGATTGTACGGCTCATGGTTCTATTAACACTCATATTTATTATATCTGCTAAGGGAAGAGTTTTATGAATCTTTAAATTCTCCCTGACTCTGTCGAATACAACTACAGTATCATTAACAGAATATCCAATCAATGTTAGAAACGCTCCGACAATAGTAAGATCAATTTCGAGATTTAAACCGGGAATGAAACCATAAAGAACAGAATAAAGTCCAAGTGTTATCAGAACATCATGCAAGAGTGCCAGAACAGCACCAAATGCAAAAATGAATTTAAACCTAAAGCCGAGATAAATTAAAATTGCCATTAAAGAAGCAAAAATAGCGATAACAGCATCCTGCTTTAATTCCGCACCTACTTTAGGCCCGACTTTCTCTTCCCTGAGAACTTTAAAAGGGTTATCCGGCATTCTCTGTTTAAGATTTTCTTTTATCCAATCAGCAATACCAACGCTAACTATTAATTGTTTGTTATCGGGCTCACCTGAAACTTCGGTAGCCTGGAAACCTGCTTTATTCAGGATATCCGCTAATCTATTAGTTGTATCAGGATTTGGCAATTCATAAGTAAGTGAATTTGCAGATGAATCAATTACACGCTTTTCTAATCCGGGGAAATTTTTATTTATTGTTTCTTCTATGGTGGCCAGTATACGAGGGTAAATTTGTTTGGGAATTTCCTGAAGTTCAGTTCTGACTAAAACACCTGTCTCTCCTCCAAAGGTTTTTACTTCAATATTACCCAAACCTGTATTTTCCAGCTTAGCCCTTATATCGCTTATCTCAACAGGATTTTGAAACTGAAGAACAATTTCGGAACCGCCTTTGAAATCAATACCAAACTCAAGCCCCCGAAAGATTACATTGATAAGACCAATAAGAAATAAAGCTGCTGAAACAGTATAAAAAAGTTTTCTTTTACTTAAGAAATCAACATTTAAGTTTTCAAATATTCGCATCTATTAAATAGCTCCTTTAAGTATAGTCCCACATTAACGGGATTCACCAATTGATTAACCGATAGTTATTTTAGCACCTTTTGATACCATATAATCAAATATAAGCCGTGCTATAACTAATGCACCGAAAAGACTCGCAACGATTCCTATCATAAGTGTTAAAGCAAAACCCTGGATAGGTCCGGTGCCAAACTGATAAAGTATAATGCCTGTGAAGAAAGTAGTTAAGTTGGAATCAATAATAGCAGAATTAGCTCTTGAGAACCCGCTGTCAATAGAAGCTTTAATAGTTTTACCAGTCGCTAATTCTTCTCTTATTCTTTCATAAATAAGAACGTTTGCGTCAACAGCCATACCAATAGTTAATATAATACCTGCTATCCCGGGAAGTGTAAGAGTAGCACCAAAACCAGCAAGAACGCCAAGTATAAAAAGAACAGTAAAAACCAAACTAACAGCAGCAACACTACCAGATCTCTTATAATAAAAGATCATAAAAAGTGCTACAAGAAAATAGCCTATAACAACTGAAACAAATCCGCTCTTAATTGAATCCTCTCCAAGAGAAGGTCCCACAGTTCTTTCTTCAATTATATCAACCGGGGCAGGTAAAGCTCCGGCTTTAAGAACAATTTCAAGAAGCTTAGCTTCTTCCATATCTTCCATGCCTTCAATCTGCGAACGTCCGCCAATAATTTTTTGATTAACGTTCGGGGCGGAAAAGACAACACCATCTAAAATAATTGCAATTCTCTTATTTACATTTGCACCTGTTATTCTTGCCCATTCTGTAGCACCTTCGGAATTCATTGTCATGCTTACAATCGGTGCAGATGTATTTGGATCAATGTTGGCGGTTGCGTCGGTAATAACACCGCCGGTTAATTCAGGATTTTTATTAACAAGATAAAGAAGATAAATACCTTTACCATCCTGTATGGTAATCGGCTTAGCGGAAAAAACAAATTCAACATTATTAGGAATTATTTTTTGAACTTCCGGGCGATTGAGCATTAATAGCAGTTTATTTCTTTCATCTTCTCTTACATAAGCATCTGCGGTATTACTTTCAGGATTTATCATAGCAGTTGCAAAGAAAGGATGCTCTTTTCTGAATTCTTCTTCAGTAAGCTCTTTTTGTGTTGTATCCTGTGCGGTTGTATCCTGAGTAGTGGTATCATTTGCAGTAACAGAGGTATCAGTTTCTGTAACTGATGTATCTGTTGCGGATGTATCATTAAGAACTTTTCCTGCTAATACTTCATCAACCCGTTGCATAACATTAATTGTAACCTCAGGATCTTTCACAAGACGGAATTCCAACAATGCAGTTCCTTGTAAAAGCTGCCTTGCTTCATCTTCACGGGCAATACCGGGAAGCTCAACAATAATTCTCCTGCTGCCCTGTCTCTGGATTGATGGTTCTGAAACACCATACTGATCAACCCTGTTCCGGATAATTTCCATTGCACGTGACACAGCATCTTCTGCATCAGTTTTTAAACCGCTTATTATTTCATCATCTTCTTCTCTTACACTTCCAAAATAACGGCTTAAACGGACACCCTTTTCATTGAATTTTCTTGCAACAATATCAACAACAGATTCATCAGAGAGAGAGGCTTCCTGCTGTGCTTCATTTAATACATCTTTAAATACCTGGTCAGGATCTTTAGCAAGTTTTTCCAGAAGCCTAGCGGTATTAACTTCGAGAACTACACGCATACCTCCCTGCAGATCTAATCCTAACTTTACGCGCTTTTGCCTGGCTTTCTCTATAGAAGGGTCAGCAGCTTTGATACTGTCTTCTATTTCTTCTTTTGTTTTGTTAAGCTCTTCAGTGGAAATATCAGGGTTAGATTCTTTTATTTCTTTACTTTTTTGCTCAAGAATTTTAGAAATTTCTTTTGAATTCTGGTAGTCTGTGAATGTTGGATATAGCAGATAGATACTTAATCCAATGGCGAGAACTATAATAATTAACCTGAATCTGAATTCTTTCATTTTTCTTTATTTCTGTTGGATTTTCTAAAAATTTTAACTGCCAAAGTTACCAGTATGAGCTAAGAAAGTCAATCAAATGAAAGGAATTTTGTGAGGGGATAGTGTAACCTTCAAGGACCTTCTTTCATCGAAATAGTGATACAATAAATTAATATTCTTTCTAACAAAATATATTGACCCACCCCTTAATCCCCTCCCAAGAGGGGACAACTTCCTTAGTTGGTAGAGATAACTTTACTAATGGCATGTTTAATCTAACAATAGAAGTCCCCTCCCACGGAGGGGATTAAGGGGTGGGTCAAAAGGATAGAATTATTAATGACTAAATAAAAAATCAGTTCATTTAAACCGAACTGATAATTCGTTTTAAAAGTATTTCAAACTTTTCTTTTACAAGATTTGCAGTTTCAGTAACGTCTGAGTGTGAAAGTTTATTTTTTGAAATGCCTGAACCATAATTTGTTATACAAGATATCGCAGCAGTTTCCATTCCGAGGTAAGAAGAAAATACCGCTTCGTGAACGGTAGACATTCCGGCAGCATCTCCACCACAAATGCGTGTCATTTTTATTTCTGCAGGTGTTTCATAACTTGGGCCTTTTGAATAAAAGTAAACACCTTCCTTCAATTCTATTTTCTCTTCCAAAGCAGCAGCTTTTATTTTTTTATTAAAAGATGAAGAAGGGAAATCAAGAATTCTGTTTTTCTCTTCTACTCCTGCAAGACCAATTAAATTTGTTAATTCCTTTTTAATATTTATTCCATTAAAAGAATTGACAAGCATTAAATCTCCCGGATGAAAATTGTAATTCACACTTCCGGCTGCATTAGTAAGAAGGATTTTCTTGCATCCTGTTTTATAAGAAATAAATACTGGTAAAATGCATTCATAAATTTTATATCCCTCATAAAAATGTATTCTTCCCTGGAAGAGAATTAATTTCTTTCCATCATATTCTGAGAAGTGAATCTTTCCTGCATGTCCTTCAATAGTTGATTGAGGATAACCGGGAAGTTCAGATGTAGAAAAAGTTTTTTTTGTCTTTACACTCTTTGCAAATTCTCCCAAGCCGCTTCCAAGTATAATTGCAAGTTCCGGCTGAAAGGGAATGTTTTCTTTGAAAAAGTTTATTAGGTCTTGGTATTTAAAATTTAGATCAATCATAAAAAAAGAACCCCACCCGTCCTCCCCTTTTAACAAAGGGGAGGGGAGGAGGGGTTTTATTAAAATAAAATTCCTGCTAATGTTGCTGTAGTTAAAGTTGCAAGTGAACCGCCGATTACTGCTTTTATTCCAAGGCTTGCAATTTCAGATTTTCTGTTTGGGGCAAGAGGTCCTATTCCTCCAATCTGTATTGCAATTGAACTGAAGTTTGCAAACCCGCACAAAGCATAAGTAGCCATGAAAATTGCTTTTTCAGTTACGATTGCTTTTGATTGAATCAATGTTCCCATATCCAGGTAAGCCACAAATTCATTTAAAACGATTTTTGTACCTATAAGGCTTCCAAATTCAAGCGCATCCTGCCATGGTACTCCAATTCCCACAGCAAGATATTGAAGGACAAATCCGATCAGAAATTGAAAATTAAGAGGCTTTCCATAATTAGCTTTTAGTGTTTCATTTATTCCAATTAAATCTCCAAAACCCTGAAGTATATAATTAACAAGTGCAATAAGAGCAATAAAAGCTATAAGCATTGCACCAACATTCAAAGCAAGTGTTAGTCCGTCTCCTGCACCAACCGCAGCAGCTTCAACAACATTGGAAGCATTTTTCTCAATATTTATCTTCACTGTTCCTTTTGTTTCGGGTGTCCCGGTTTCTGGAAAAATGATTTTTGAAATTACTAATGCAGCAGGTGCAGCCATAACACTTGCGCCAAGTAAATGAGTTGCAAAAATATGTCTTGCTTCATCGAGTGGAATACCAAGTGATTGAGAATAAGAATGACCAAGTATTTGTATATAGGCAGCCATTACACCACCTGCAATAGTTGCCATTCCTCCAACCATAATAGTTAATAATTCACTTTGTGTCATGCCTTTTATGAATGGTTTAATCATTAAAGGAGCTTCAGTTTGCCCAACAAAAATATTTGCGGTATTGGAAAGCGATTCAGCACCGCTGGTTCCCATAGATTTTGCCATAACCCATGCCATCGCTTGCACAATTCTCTGCATTATTCCTAAGTAATAGAGAATTGACATTAAGCTCGCAAAGAAAATTATGGTGGGCAAAACCTGGAAAGCGAAAAACATCCCAAGGCTTCCAACAGAACCTGGACTTTTTGCAAGAGCGCCAAAGACAAATTCTGCTCCTGCGGTTGTAAAATTTAAAACCAGGACAAAGAAACCGCTTACCCAATTAAAAAAATCTTTTACCCAGCCAAGCGGGAAGAAGACTTCTCTGAGATTCTCACCTTTTAATATGAAAATTGCAAATACAAGCTGGAGTCCAAGTCCAACAATGACCAATCTCCAATTTATCTTTCTTTTGTTGTTTGAAAGAAGAAAAGCAATTGAAATGATAAGCAGTATTCCTAAAAATCCTTGTAAGATATCTACAAAATTCATAAGGTTACCTAACTTTCATTTGGAATGTAATGACACTTTCTGCAGCGGGCTTCATAAATATCTGCAGCTCCTACAACAACTCTTTCTGGTGAAGATGTTTTTCTCTGAGTTTTATCGGCAGGATTTCCGCAAACAACACAAATTGCCAGAGTCTTTGTAATATATTCTGCAATTGCAAGAAGCTGCGGTATTGGTTCAAAAGGAATTCCTTTGTAATCCTGATCAAGACCGGCTACAATTACTCGCTTTCCATTATTAGCAAGAGAGTTGCAAATATTAACAATATCAGAAGAGAAAAATTGTGCTTCGTCAATCCCTATAACCTTTGCATCTTTTACTGATTCGGTTACTTCATTTATATCATCTATCAGAATTGAGGGAAGGGATTGTTCACTGTGAGATACAATTGAGTTTTTTGAAAATCGGGTTTCCATTTTTGGTTTAAATATTTTTACTTTCTGTTTTGCAATCTGTGCACGTCTAAGTCTTCTTATTAATTCTTCCGTTTTACCGCTGAACATACAACCGGCAATTACTTCAATCCAACCGGTTTCTGTAGGAATTGAGTGTAGTTCGAATTCATTCATAAGGAATTAAAAATTTGGCGGGATTGTGTATTCATTTCAGGTTTCTATCTTGAAAAGGGAATGGAAGTAACTGAGATAACTTTAAAATCTTTAATTCATTTTTTTGATTTACCATAACGACATCAAGTTCACTTCCACATAAATCATTTAGAACTTGTCTGCAAGCACCACAAGGTGAACAGAAATCAGAATCATCGCTTGATATTGCAATTGCTTTAAATTTTCTTTCACCCTCTGATATTGCTTTAAATGCTGCAACTCTTTCTGCACAAACAGTAAGACTGTAAGAACTGTTCTCAATATTCCCACCCAAATAAATTTTTTCATCTTCAGTTAATAATGCGGCACCAACATGGAAATTAGAATAGGGAGGTAGTGCCTTTGATTTTGCTTTAACTGCTTGTTCAGCTAATTCTTTATAATCCATATCTATTTAATTTATGCATCGGCAAAATATACGATTGAATTATAATTTCAAAGAAATTCAGATTTTTCCGAAAGTAATCTTTTTACTTCTATAACTATTGTATGTCTGGCTGGAATGGTTTGAAGAAAAAATTAGTCGCTACTTGGTATGCCATAAATATTTACAGAGCAACAAGATTGATCTGGTGTCGGAGGGTATTGAACGCAATTTAGCCAGTTAAATCCATCGCATATAGGAGCACATGACTGGTGAGGTACACATGTTAAACCATCCCATTGTTGTCCTCTTGCACAGCAATGATAATCATTCGCTACTTGTTTCGCGCAATAATTCGTTGCTGAATCGCAGCAATTACTATCTAGAACACACTTGTGGCAGAACCTGGTGATACACATCCTTGGCATCCTGCTGTGTTAAACTGGCAGTCTGCAGCGCAAGACAGCGTTCCTCCGAAAGGGAATCCTAGAGTCTTTTTTTATCCTTTCTTAACCCTAAAGTTTTATTCAATTTTTTGTAAGTATCACTTTGTTAACCAGATTGTAGATATAATTTTGCTTTACTATATTATTATCAAAAAAGGTTTATTACATGTCTGATATCAAACGAAAATATATTGTAGATGAAAATAATAAGAGAATTGCTGTTCAACTTGATATAAACACATTTGAAAAGATAGAAGAGATAATTGAGAATTATGCTTTAGTCCAGTTAATTAAAGAAGCTGAAAAAGAAGAAACACTTTCAGTGAATGAAGCCAAAAATTTCTACAAATCTCTTGATAAGAACGAGTGAAAGTAGAATACCGAAAACGCTTCCTTAAAGAACTTTCAAGAATACCTTCCCCGATCAGAAAAGAAATTGAAGCATTTGTATTTGAAGAATTGCTGAAATACAATACACTCTTTGAGTGTAAGAAGGTTGAGCAGTTAAAAAACTATACTGGGTTTTACAAAGTTAGATTTGGCGATTACCGGCTGGGAATAAGGAAAGATAATGAGACAATTATTTTAGAACGTGCCCTTCATCGAAAAGATATTTATCGCTATTTTCCATAAAATTGAAAAATTTTATTTCTTCCAGTCAGTTTCCCCGATAAGTGCATGAAAGAAATTAAGGATAAGAAATATTTCATATATAATCTGCAAATAAAAAATCTTTAGAGGATTAAAATCATAACTAAAAAGTTTCTGAATACTATAAACAATTATTATATCTATTATGATCTTTACAAGAAATAGTGATAAAAATATTGAATCAATAAAAATTAAAATGGGGGAGAAGAGAAAAAATAAATTCAGTAAATGCCATAAACTTAGAAAGAGTTTATGTATAGGTAAATAATGCAGTGAAGTTTGTGTATGTCTTGCTTTCTGTTTCAGATAACCTTTAAAATTATTTTTTGTTTTTGAATAGACAAACGATTCCTTTTCAGTTGACAAACCTATTCTCATTTTATTCTTAACAGCTTCTCTGATTAATAGATCATCATCTCCGCTTACTGTTTCGAGCGTGTTTGAATAACCCTTAATTTTTTCAAAAGAAGATTTCTTAAAACCAAAATTTCTTGCGGCTGCGGAATATGGTAATCCTAAAATTGTTGCAGAAAAACTAAGAATGCTGCTTCTGATATTTTCAAAACAGGAAAGATTATTTATGAAAGAATTTTCTTTATAGAATGGAGCAACGCCAAAAACAAAATCATATCCTTTTGAAAAAATTCCCGAATAAATCTTTAACCAATCTTTTTGTGGAATACAATCGGCATCAGTTATCATTATAAAATCATTCTGAGCTTTTTTTATACCGATAGTTAATGCACCCTTTTTGCCGGGAAAAGGTTTTGAGTCCTCTTTTATAAGAGAAAAATTTGTTTTGTCTGAAATGAGTTGTCGGGTTCTTACATAAGTGCTATCAGTTGAGTTATCATCAACAATAATTACTTCAAAAAGAGTTTTATCATAATTCTGGTTAGTAAGAGTATTTATAAGATTTGAAATATTCGCTTCCTCATTCTTTGCAGCAACTACAACAGAAATTTTAATTTCAGGAATCTGATTTATTTTTTTTGAGAAAGTTTTTTTTATTGAAATATAAAAAAGAAGGTTGATGAGAAGAAATAAAAAAGTCAGGATTAGTAAAATTGGAAATAACATAGAGTAAGATGGAAAATGGAAAATGGAAAATGGAAGATGGAAGATGGAAAAATATCCTTCATTCATCCATACATTCATTCAAACAAACTCCTAGTATTACCATATTTGTTAGGATGGAAATATATCATTGAGAATTGCATAAGAATGATTTTATTTTTCAGAAATCTTCATCAATAAGCCATCCTTCTGCAAGCTGCGGATTCATTTCTGAAATAAACCTTGAAGGTTTTGAAAGCGTTATCCCTGCTTCCCGATCATACAGGTTCATCGGGTAGGTGACAAACAAATTCTGCTTTGCTCTCGTTGATGCCACATACATCAACCTTCTTTCCTCTTCAAGAGTTTCAATATTATCATAAGATCTGCTTGAAGGGAAATAACCTTCAACTGCGTGAATGATAAAAACGGAATGCCACTCAAGTCCTTTTGCGGAATGTATTGTTGAAAGAGTCAGATATTCATCTTCGCGGTCAGTTGCATCAACATCAATTACGCTGTTAATTATTGGTTCGATTGCCATATCTGCAAGAAGTGAATCAAGTGATTTATAATTTTCAGCTATATTCTGAAATATTTCCAGATCTTTTTTCCTTTTGTTAAAATCATCATAAATATTTTTAAAGATTGGGTAATAATACTCAAGAACCAATTCCAGCTTTTCGGTAGGCAGATCATTTTTTGTATGAAGTGTATATAAAAGTTGAAACAGTTTTACAATCCTATCATTATAACTGAAGTTAGTAATGTTTTCAGGATTTGCTTTTATTGTCAATCTTGCTGTTGCAAGCTCATCAAGAATTTTTTGTGCAGTTTTAGGACCGACTCCTTCATGCAAAAGTAAAACTCTGTACCAGCTAACAACATCTTTTGGATTAGAAGCAATTCTAAGAAATGCAAGAACATCTTTGATGTGAGAAGATTCGACAAACTTCATTCCGCCGAATTTCTGGAAAGGAATGTTTGCCTTAGTCAATTCAATTTCAAGATCGAATGAAAAAAATGATGACCTGAAGAGAACTGCCATATCACCAAGCGGAACTCCTTCTTCGCGAAGTTCAAGAATTTTCTCAACAATAAATTTCGATTGAAGATTTTCAGTTGATGCTGCAACTATAAAAGGAAGTTCGCCACCGCCTTTAATAGAGTAAAGGTGCTTAGTATATTTTTCAATAGCACCTTCTGTAATCTGGTTGGCAAAGTTTAAAATTTCCTGTGTGCTTCTATAATTTTCTTCAAGCTTAATGATTTGTACATTATTAAAAAGCTTTGGGAATTCAATTATGTTCTTAAAATTTGCGCCTCTGAAAGAATATATTGCTTGTGAATCATCTCCAACTACCATTATATTTTTATTAATTTGAGTAAGACCTTTAACAACATCAGCCTGAAGCTTGTTCGTATCCTGGTATTCATCTACCATTACAAACTTGATTGAACTTAAGAGTGATTTTGTTCCCGGATTAAAATCTTCAAGAAAATTTCTGAGGTAAACAAGCAGATCATCATAATCAAGAAGATTATTTCTTCTTTTATATTCTGTAAAGATTTTTTGTATATCCAGAATCTTATCAAGCTGATCAATAAAATGCGGGTAATCTTCTGCAATAATCTCTTCAACTTTTTTCCCGGTGTTAACACTTAAGCTGTAAACTTTTCCCAAAGTTTCTTTTTTAGGGAATCTCTTTTCTTTACCAATAAAACCGCTTTGTGTTCTTATAAGATTAATAACATCCTGTGTATCTCCCTGATCGAGAATTGTAAAAGAAGAATCAAGATTAGCTGCTTTGGCATATTTCCTCAAAACAGAATTAGCAAAAGAATGAAAAGTCCCTCCAAGAATTTTTGAACATCTGTTATCAAGAAGAATTGCAGCACGGTTCATCATTTCATTTGCTGCTTTGCGCGTAAAGGTAAGAAGAAGGATTGACTGAGGATCATAACCGAGCTCAACTAATCTTGCAACTCTGTAAACGAGAGTTCTGGTTTTTCCAGTGCCTGCACCTGCAATAATTAAATATGCACCTTCAACAGCAGAAGCAGCTTCATATTGTGCAGGATTCAGTTCATTCTTATAATTAATAGCGAAACGGGCTTCATCAACAATAGGTTTTGTAAAGCCCGTCTCGTTAATTCTTTTCAGCTTATATTTTTTTTGAATCATTCCTGTAATGCTTTTGGCTTTCCAATTATTTCCGAGAATATAATATATTCTTTTAAAGATCCTGGTTCTTTAAATTTTTGTCTTATATTTTTTTTGATATCTGATTTTTCTCCGCTTGTACTTGCAAGGCGTTTCTCAAACATTTCAGCCTGCCTGATTATTTTTTCATTAACAGCTTTCCGGCTCTCATCAGCTTTTCTTCTTTTTTCTTCCCAGATTTCACTAGTAGTATGTTCGGAAACTGTAGCTTTATGTTCTTGCTCAGCCGGCTGCTGCCAATCTTCTGTTTTGATGTGTTCAGACTCGATTTTTTTTCCTTCAAAAGTCTTTACTTTTTCTTTTTCAGGAACGGGAATATTTGTCTTAAACATTTTCTCTACTTCTTTTAAAATATCATACTCTTCCTGCTGAGAAGGTTTTGTCTCCATTTTTGCTTGAGGTGAAGTTTTAAAAGTTTGTTCGCTTCTTTTATCCTGTGGTTTTTCCTTCTTCCTGAATAAAGAAGCAAGAAAACTAATGATGATAAATAAATAAATTAATATTTGAAAAAAATCATCCATTAATTATTCGGGTCCTTCTTCTTTTCAGGTTTTGCAATAGATTCTCTCATTTCAGTATCAGATTGAAGATTTTTCATTTTGTAATAATCAAAAATTCCAAGGTTACCTGATCTGAAAGCTTCAGCCATGGCTTTTGGTATTTCAGCCTCAGCCTCAACAACCCGTGCTCGCTGCTTAGCAACTTCTGCAATCATTTCCTGTTCAACAGCAACTGCTGCTGCTCTTCTTTCTTCTGCTTTTGCTCTTGCTATTTTAAGATCAGCTTCCGCCTGGTCAGTCTGAAGTTTAGCACCAATATTTTCTCCGACATCAACATCAGCAATATCAATAGAAAGAATTTCAAAAGCAGTTCCCGAATCAAGACCTTTTGCAAGAACACTTTTAGAAATTTTATCAGGGTTTTCGAGCACTTCTTTGTGGCTCGAACTTGAACCGATTGTTGAAACTATTCCTTCGCCAACACGTGCAAGAACTGTAGCTTCACCTGCGCCACCTACCAAACGTTCAATGTTTGCTCTTAAAGTGATCCTTGCAATTGCTTTTAATTGTATACCATCTTTTGCAACTGCAGCTACCATAGGGGTCTCAACTACTTTAGGAATAACAGACATTTTAACAGCTTCAAGAACATCCCTTCCTGCTAAATCAATTGCAGTAGCTCTTTCAAAGGTTAATCCCAGGTTAGCTTTATCGGCAGATACAAGAGCATTAATAACTTTAATTACGTTACCACCGGCAAGAAAATGTGCCTCCAATTTGCCCTGCTCAACCTTAATACCTGCTTTTGTTGCTGTGATCAGGCTTCTGACAATAACTACCGGCGGCACTTTTCTCAATCTCATTCCAATCAGATCACGAAATATTTTTACTTTTACTCCTGAAAAGTATGCAGTAATAAACAATCCTAACGGAACGAAATAAAGAAAAAGGATAAGGAAAAGAATAATTCCAATAATAACTATAAGGGATACCCCTGTAATTGCTTCCATAATAACTCCAATTATTTAGAATGTGTTTTTAATTTTACCACTAATTTAGTTTTTTAGCAAATAAAGAGTGAAAGATTCAAAGTAATAATTGTATACTTTCAGTACAAAATTTTACTTAATAGCATACATAGTACATTGTCTGGTAATCACTCAAAAGGTGTATATAATGAAAATTGTTGATAGTTGTTCATGAAACATCCGGGTACATATCTGGTATAATTATTGTCTTTTGCCTTAATGAGAGAATCCTTTAATTTGTCATTGATAATTTGTTAAAGTTGGTGGAGTTCGCTGATTATTGGATTTAATAAAGCTTTTTACTAATATCATTATATAGTGTAAATATGATTTTTGATGGAGAGCAAAAGAGCTCTCTTTAAGGAACTAAAAGTACTTAATATATATGTTAAATCACTGAACATTTACAAAATGTTCGTTAATGTTAATCCTAAAGAGGAAAATTAGATGGATGGAAATTTTTCAGATAGATTGCAGGATGTAATAAGATTAAGTCGTGAAGAAGCTTTAAGACTGGGGCACGATTATATTGGAACTGAACATCTTCTGTTGGGAATAATCAGGGAAGGTCAGGGTGTTGCTGTTAGAATACTTCGTAACCTTGATTGTGATTTGATGAAATTAAAAAAAGCAATAGAAGATACAGTAAGAACTTCTGGTGGAACACTTACTATTGGTAACATTCCTCTGACTAAACAAGCAGAAAAAGTTTTAAAGATTACGCAGATAGAATCTAAAATTTATAAAGCTGATGTTATTGGTACAGAGCATCTGCTTCTTTCTTTGTTAAGAGATGAAGATAATATTGCAACTCAGATTCTTCACCAGTTTAATGTAACCTATGATGGTGCAAGAGCAGAATTGAATGCGATGCTTTCCAGTAAAGGTTCAAAAGATATTGGTGGTTCCGTTCCTCATCCTCCCGATAAAAAAGTTGAAAGAACCAAAACTCCGGTACTTGATAATTTCGGAAGAGACCTTACCAAACTTGCAATAGATGATAAGCTTGATCCCGTTGTTGGACGCGAAAAAGAAATTGAACGTGTTGCACAGATTCTCAGCAGAAGAAAGAAAAACAATCCTGTTCTTATTGGTGAACCTGGTGTTGGTAAAACAGCAATTGCAGAAGGTTTAGCTTTAAGAATAGTTCAGAAGAAAGTTCCAAGAACATTACAGGATAAAAGAGTTGTTACTCTGGATCTTGCAGGATTAGTTGCTGGGACAAAATACAGAGGACAGTTTGAAGAAAGAATGAAAGCTCTGATGAATGAGCTTGAAAAAGCAAGAGATGTTATTCTTTTCATTGATGAGCTTCATACTATTGTTGGTGCAGGCGGTGCATCCGGTTCACTTGATGCTTCAAATATGTTTAAACCTGCATTAGCAAGAGGAGATATTCAGTGCATCGGTGCTACAACTCTTGATGAATACAGAAAATATATTGAAACAGATGGCGCTCTAGACAGAAGATTTCAAAAGGTTATGGTTAATCCCCCAACTTATGATGAAACTCTGCAAATTCTTAATAATATTAAAATTAAATATGAAGAGCATCATAGAGTTAAATACACAGATGATGCAATTGAATCTGCTGTACGATTAAGTTCAAGATATATTACTGACAGGCATCTTCCCGATAAAGCAATTGATGTTATAGATGAAGCAGGTTCAAGAGTTCATATGGGTAATTTTGAAGTACCAGTGGATGTGCTGAATCTTGAAGAAAAAATTGAAAATGTTCGTCATGAGAAAGCTTCCGTTGTTAAGAAACAGGATTATGAAGAAGCCGCAAGATTAAGAGATAAAGAAAGAAATCTTCAGTCAGAGCTTGAAATTGCTAAACGTGATTGGGAAAATAAAACTAAAGATGTTATACATGATGTTAGTGAGGAAGACATTGCAACCGTTGTGGCAATGATGACCGGAATTCCGGTTAACAGAGTTGCACAAACTGAATCTGAAAAGCTGCTTAAGATGGAAGACGCACTTAAATTGGAAATTGTTGGACAGGATGAAGCTGTAACCAAACTTACAAAAGCAATAAGAAGAACAAGAGCAGGATTAAAGAATCCTAACAGGCCAATCGGAAGCTTTATTTTCCTTGGTCCAACTGGTGTTGGTAAAACAGAGCTTTGCAAAGCTCTTGCAAGGTATTTATTTGATAGTGAGAATGCATTAATAAGAATTGATATGAGTGAGTATATGGAAAAATTCTCTTTGTCAAGATTGGTTGGAGCACCTCCCGGATATGTTGGATATGAAGAAGGCGGACAGCTTACAGAAAAAGTGCGCAGAAAACCTTATTCGGTTGTATTGTTTGATGAAATTGAAAAAGCTCATCCGGATATATTCAGCATATTGCTGCAGGTTCTGGATGATGGAACCTTAACAGATTCCCTGGGAAGAAAAGTAGATTTTAAGAATGCAATAATAATAATGACTTCAAATATCGGAGCCAGAGATATAAAAGATATAGGTTCATTTGGTTTCGGTTCTGAAAAGGCTGAAGATAAATATTCTAATCTTAAGAATACCGTTGAAGATGCAATGAAGAAACTCTTCAACCCTGAATTCCTAAACAGAGTTGATGAAACAGTTGTATTCAGAAATCTTAATAAAGAAGATATACTTAAGATCATAGATATCGAACTGAAAGATCTTCTTAAAAATATTAAAGATAACAAGATGCACTTTGCTATTGATTTATCAGTAAAGAATTTCCTTGTTGAAAAAGGATTTGACCAGAAATTTGGTGCAAGACCTTTGAGAAGAGCAATCCAGAAGTATGTTGAAGACCCTATTGCTGAAGAAATTTTAAGAGGAACATTCAAAGAAGGTTCAAAAATTGCTGCAAAACATTATCCTCCTTCAGAAGAGCTGGTTTTTGTTGATGATCATCTTGAAGAAGAAGTAGCCGGTGAATCGAAGACTGATTCTACCGAAGGTTCCTGAAAAAAATAAACATAACTTTAATAAAAAGCGTCCCTACTTTTCGGGACGCTTTTTTTTGTTTAAATTTGTGTGAATTGTAAACAATAAGATGGAGATTGAAATGGCATTACTTAGTTCAAATGAAATAATGAATAAGCTTAAAAATGTTGATAACTGGAGCTTCGATAACAACCAGATACATAGCAATTATCAATTTAAAGATTTTAAAGAAGCTCTCAGCTTCGTGAATAAAGTCGGAGAAGAAGCTGAAAAGATGAACCATCATCCCGATATTTTTCTTCACTCGTGGAATAAAGTTAAAATAACAGTATCAACTCACAGTGAGGGAGGTGTAACAGAAAAAGATTTTAAGCTTGCTGCAATTATTGATAAACTCGCTAAATGATCAACAGGTTAAATTCTCTTCTCGAGCTTCATAAAAAAGATCCATCAGATTCTTTTGTTACTTATGGAATTGCACTCGAATATATTTCAGCAAATGATTATCAAAAAGCCGAAGAGTATTTATCTCTTCTCTTAAAGAATGATCCTAAATATGTTCCAGCTTATATGCAGTATGCAATGCTTAAAGAAAAGATTGATGATATTGAAGAAGCAAAAAGAATTTACAGAGAAGGAATTATTATTGCCAGAGAATTGAAGGATATGAAAGCTGCCCGTGAAATGGAGGAATTCTTAAATGATCTTGAATGAAAAAATGATCCTGGAAATATTTGAAAAGTCAGGTGCGTTATTAAGAGGACATTTTCTGCTTACTTCCGGTCGCCACAGCAATATATATTTCCAGTGTGCAAAAGTTCTTCAATATCCCGGTTACTCGGAAAAAATCTGCGGATTAATTTCTGATCATTATCATTCAACTGAAATTGATACTGTAATTGCACCTGCAATTGGAGGAATTGTTGTAGGACAGGAAGTAGCACGACAGCTAAATAAAAGATCCATCTTTGCAGAAAGAGAAGATAAAACTCTCTCATTAAGAAGAGGTTTTACTTTAGATAAGGGTGAAAAGGTTTTAATCTGTGAGGACGTTGTAACAACAGGCGGATCAGTGTTCGAAGTTATTGAGATAGTTAAAAATCTAGGTGCCGCAGTTGCTGGTATAGGGTATATAGTTGATCGCAGTAATAGGAAAGTAAATTTTGGCTACCCCCAGTTCAGCACAATAAAACTTAATGCAGTATCATATATTCAGGATGATTGCCAGCTTTGCAAAGCAGGGATTGAGCTTGTTAAACCCGGATCAAGAAAAATTAAATGATTTTTTCTTACATAACATAAAAGTATGTGCCAGTCACCTTGCTATGTTAACTCTTCAGAGGTGACTGGCACATAGAACACAATTAACCATTAACCATAATAGATTATGAAAAAATATATTTCTCTTTTTGTACTTTTTATTTTCCCTCTCTCTTATGCCCAGGTAAACTTTGATGATTATTTTCTTGATAAATCATTAAGGATTGACTACTACCATTTTGGTGATGCTGAAAATGATTTTTATGCAATTGATGAATTAATTGAAGAACCATACTATGGCGGTTCAAAAAAAAATCTTTTAGATACTTTTAATTACGGTGATTACTTAATCAAAGTTTTTGATAAAGAAACCGATGAGCTTATCTTTTCAAAAACTTACACGACTCTTTTTAGTGAATGGCAAACTGTAGATGAAGCTAAAAAAACAACTAAGGGTTTTAATGAAGCAGTAATAATTCCTTATCCTAAAAAAAGCATAAGAGTTGAGTTCTACAGCAGAGATAAAAAAAATAATCCCGTTAAAAAATTTGAGTATGAAATTGATCCCACAAATTATTTTATTAAAAAAGATAACAGGCATAAATACCCAACGTTTGATGTTCTGAAAAATGGAGATCCTTCTGTAAAAGTTGATATTGTTATAATCCCCGAAGGATATACAAAAGAAGAAATGGAATTATTTAAAAAAGATTGTGATGAATTTTCACAGCATCTTTTTAATTCGTCTCCTTATAAGGAAAACAAAAATAAATTCAATATCTATGGTGTTGAAGCTCCTTCAGAAGAATCCGGAACAGATATTCCAGCTATGAATACCTGGAAGAAAACACTTGTGAATTCAAACTTTTATACTTTTGATCTTGAAAGATATTTAATGACCGAAGATTATAAAACTGTTTGCGATGTTGCTGCAAATGCGCCTTATGATCAGATCTTTATTCTTGTTAATTCTGATAAATATGGTGGTGGTGCAATCTACAATCATTACTCAGTCTGCATTAATAAAAACAAGTTTGAAGAATATATCTCTGTTCATGAGTTTGGTCATGGTTTTGCCGGACTTGCTGATGAGTATTACACCTCAGATGTTGCTTATGAAAATTTTTATCCTCTCAATGTTGAACCCCTTGAACCGAATCTTACAACACTTGTAGATTTTGATTCCAAATGGAAAGATATAATTGCAGATGATGTTCCGATTCCTACACCGAATGAAGAAAAATATAAAAATGTTGTGGGAGCTTTTGAAGGTGGAGGTTATACTGCTAAAGGAGTTTATCGTCCAAGGATAGACTGTACAATGCACACCATTTCTGTTGATAACTTTTGTCCCGTTTGCTACAAAGCTATAGAAGATATGATTAATTTTTATTCAGAATAATTTGAATAAACCAAAACTAAATTTTTACATACAAGAACCATATCTTCAGGAATTAAGGAATCTTCCCTGGCATCTTGATCTTGAGAGCTGGGAAAAAAGAGGGATTAAATTTGTTGAATTCAGAAAAGGAATTTCCCGCCACACTGTAAAATTTCTAAAGAATAGATATTTTTCAGTTGCCATTAAGCAAACTACTGAGTACACAGCAAGGAAAGAAATAGCCAAATATGAAAAACTTCTCTCCCTGGGTATTCATACACTTTTGCCTGTTGGTTATGTTGTTTATAGAAAAAAACCCTTACTTGTTCAGACAAAAGTTGAAACATCATACGAAAATGATGAATATGCTTTTGTAATTACTCTTCTTGAAGATAAAGCCTGGCCTGATTCACATCTTTACAAACTTAATTTTAAAGAAAAGAATCTGAATATAATCTGGAATGCTATTGCTGAACTTTTAGCTGTACTTCACTTTAACAATGTTTATTGGGGTGATGCAACAATTTCTAATATGCTTGTAAAGTTTGTTAAAGCTAAGGATGAAAAAGGAAGAGTCAGAACAGAATTAAAAGCTATTCTTTCCGATGCTGAAACAGTGAGGGTTTTGAAAAAAATCTCACCAAGGATTAGAACCCAGGATTTAAGCGATTTCTTTGAATCTATGAACTGGCTGAATGAAGATTATAAGAAGGCAGGTTATACAAGAGAAAATTTTTCAACTGTAAGAGATAAAAAATATATTCTGCAAAAATATAAGCAGCAATATTCAAAGCTTAAAAAGATTGCTCAGTTTGAAAAAGGAACAGGAATAAATGTCCGCAAACATTTTCATTATATAAATGATATTTATGGTTTGCAGTCAATTAAAAAACAGATTGATGAACATAAATGGTACCTGAGTGAAGAAGCCGGAAAAGAGATTAATATAAAAGATGCTTCTGAAAGCTGGCTGAACAACATTTATTATCCTATCATAAATGAGTTTGAAAAATTAGATATATTTGAGTACTTCCCTTTTAAAAATTCCGTGGGATTATATGTTGATATAATGACTCACAAATACTATATGAGCAGGGAAGCGGGTAAAGATGTCGGCATTGAAAAATCAATTAAAGATTATAGTAAAAAGTACGCACAGGATTCTTCTTTCTTTACCCGGATAAAAAATATTTTTGAATCACTAAAAGAATTATTTTACTAATGGATCAAAAGAAATTATATAAAACAGTTGAAACAATTGCCAACCAGAACTTCTCTTCAGAGAAAGAGATGCTCATACAAGTGATTAACCAGATTATTGAGAATGAAGAAATTAATGTTACAGGAGGAAGGCTGTGGAAGCTTAACACGAATGAGGAAGCTTATAATCTTCTCTACCAGACAGGAAGTGTTGAGAAGATAGAGGAGGACTTTAAAATTGTTATTTCTCAATACCCAATGTTTGACTTAATTGCCAAAGAGAGAACTATATTAGGTCACGAATCAGATGAAGAGCTTCGCAGCAAAGGTATCTTTAACTATTCAGCTTCAGGTGTTGGAGAGAAGTTTAAAGTTGACGGCAAGACATATTATGAATATATACTTGCATTGAATAGCGATAACATTGATGAAGATCTTCGTATCACTTTAAATATTATAGCAACTGCACTTACATCGCAGATCAAAGCAAAGAGATACAGACAGAGTGCACAGGTGCTAATGGCAGATCTTGATAAAGCAAGAGAGCTTCAGAAAAGTATTTTGCCTGAACATGAATACAAGTTTCATAATTATGTTTTATTCGGTGTCACAGATCCTGCTGAAATAGTTGGTGGAGATTTCTTCGATTATCTTGAAGTGGGAGAGGACAGGCTTGGAATTACAATTGGTGATGCTGCAAGCAAGGGCGTAGCAGCTTCTGCCGAGGCAATGTATATTTCCGGTGCTCTGCGAATGGCATGTAGTTTTGAGATTAAAATTACTTCCCTGATGAAAAGAATGAATCAGCTTGTTAATAAAATTTTTGCCGATGATAAATTCTCTTCACTTTTTTACGGAGAGCTTTCCAGGGATAAAGGCGGATTGTTTCTTTATTCAAATGCCGGACATAACCCTCCGTTTTTTATTCGAAGCAGATCAGATGAAATGATTTATCTTCATCCCACTGGTCCTGTTCTAGGTCCTTCACCTCATGCGAAATATACTGTTGAGAATATAAACTTTGAGAAAGATGATGTACTCTTAATATATTCTGATGGAATAACCGATTCGGCAAATGAAGATTTTGAAGGTTATGGTGAAGAAAGACTTATCAGTTCATTCAGAAAGAATAAACATCTTACTCCAAAAGAAATTACTTATGCAATTCTTGAAGATGTGATAAAATTCTCAAAGGATGGTAAATATTCTGATGATAAAACTCTTGTGGTGATTAAAAGAGTCGCCTGATCTTTTCTTTTTCCTGTCCTGCCTCAAAGCATATCTCTTGGATTTTCTTTATAATAATTTGGTATTCATATTTCAGTTCGTAGAACAGATTAGTTAATCTGTTTTATAATTTAATTTAAGACAAAGAGGTTATTATGCTTAAATCTACTAATCCCGCAACCGGTAAAGAAATAAAATCTTATAAAGAAATGTCATTGGAGGAAATTCAATCAATTATCATTAAAACGGAAGCAGCTTTCTTAAGCTGGAAGGATACGGATTTCTCAATAAGAAAATCCTGTATGAAAAAAGCTTCGCAAATCCTAAAAGATAAAAAAGATAAATATGCAAGGCTGATGACTGAAGAGATGGGTAAACCTATTAAACAATCCTTTGCTGAGGTTGAAAAGTGCATCTGGGTTTGCGATTACTTTGCCGATAACGCAGAAATTTTTCTTGCAGATGTAATTATTGATACTGAAGCAACGACCAGCTTTGTAACTTTCCATCCGCTTGGAGTTGTTCTTGCAATTATGCCATGGAATTTTCCCTTCTGGCAAGTGTTTAGATTTGCTGCTCCAAACTTAATGGCAGGGAATGCAGGAATACTAAAGCACTCTTCAAATGTAACCGGCTGCGCTTTAGCCATTGAAGAGATTTTTCACGAAGCTGGTTTTACTGAAAATCTTTTCAGAACTATAATTGTTTCTTCCAAAGCAGTTGGGGAAATAATAAATAATAAAAATATAGCAGCAGTTACTATTACGGGAAGTGTTCCTGCGGGGAAATCTGTTGCTGAAAAAGCAGGTGCGGTTTTAAAGAAAACAGTTTTGGAACTTGGAGGAAGCGATCCATATTTAATTTTGGAAGATGCTGATCTCGAACAGGCTGCAGCATCATGTGGTTTTTCAAGATTAATTAACTCAGGACAAAGCTGTATTGCAGCAAAAAGATTTATTATTGTTGAATCTGTTTACAATGAGTTTGAAAAGTTATTTTTAGAAAATATGAAATCAAAAAAAATGGGAGATCCTTTTGATGAAAAAAATGATCTTGGTCCACAGGCATCAATAAAACTCAGAAATGATTTACATAAACAGGTTGAGAAAAGTATAAAGAAAGGTGCAAAACTTTTGCTGGGAGGAAAAATTCCAAAAAAGAAAGGAGCTTATTATCCTCCAACGGTTTTATCAAATGTAAAGAAAGGAATGCCTGCTTACGATGAGGAGCTTTTTGGTCCTGTTGCTGCATTAATAAAAGTTAAAGATGAGGAACAGGGAATTAAAGTTGCAAATGATACAATCTTTGGATTGGGCGCTGCTGTTTTTACAAAGGATGAAAAAAAGGGAGAAGAAATTGCTAGCAAGAGATTAAATGCCGGCTGCTGCTTTGTAAATGATTTTGTAAAATCGGATCCTCGATTACCGTTTGGGGGAATTAAAGAATCAGGTTACGGCAGAGAACTTTCTACTTTTGGTATTAAGGAGTTTGTAAATATTAAAACTGTTTATGTGAAGTAGATTTTATTATTTTACAAAGCTTATAAGTTTTTCAAGTTTATTTTCAGGAAATAAATATTCCATCAAAATTTTATCCTGACGATATACATCATCTCTGAAATTAATGTAGCCGTTTTCATCCACCCAGGCTGTATAATAATCAACGAACAATGGAATTTTTTTATCAAGTGTAACTTCGGTTGTTTCACCAATACTTGCATTTTTTCTGAGAATGCTTCTTTTCTTTTTATATTCAGCAACTTTTGTTTTATCATCAGCCTTTTGCCCGATCTCAATTTTAAGATAATCAATGTTCCATTTAGAATGATCTCTTAGAATAAATTCTGCAAGTTGTAATGGTTTTTCAACCCGGATGCAGCCATGACTCACCGCCCTGTTTGAAAAAGTGAACGGCTGCCTTGAAGGTGTATCGTGCAGATAAACTCCAAAAGGATTTTTAAACATAAATTTTATCTTTCCAAGTGCATTTCCATCGCCGGGATCCTGAACAATTCTGTAAGGAATATTTTCAATAGCAAAATCATTCAGATTTACATCAGTATAATTTATTTCAATTCCATCTTTATATACTTTGAAATTTTTCTTGAGAAGATATGTTGAATCTTTTTTTATTCCTGCAAAAATTTCTTCTCTCATTATACTGGGAGGTACATTCCATGTTGGATTAAGAATTAAATTTGAAATCTCACCGTACATACAAGGAGTTTCCCAATCATTCGGTTTATCCCGCAGACGTTTTGTCTTTTTAAAAACTTTTAATTGCTTTTCAAAATTTGCTGGACGTTTTTTTCCTGTGCAAACTTTTATATTGAATAATTCTTTTTTGTTCTCAATAACATGTAACCGGAAATCAGGAATGTTCACAAGTATATACCGTGAAGTATCTGAGTAATCATTCCATCTGAATCTTTCTAAGTTAATTTTTATTTTCTTAATATAATCTTCAGGTGTAATGTTTAATCTCTCAAGTGTAGTTTTACCAATTACCCCATCTTCCGTTAAACCATTTATTTTTTGAAATTTCTTCACAGGATTTATGAGCAGCGAATCATAAACTGTAAAATCAGTTATTTTTATTTTTGATGTATCGAGTAAACCCAGAACAATTAATCTTTCTGCAATCAGTGTAATAGAGGAATCGCTTTTTTCCGGCTCAATTTTTTTATCCGGGACTGGAATAATTTTCCATTCAAGATCTTTAAAGGTGTTATAATGTTTTAACACAGATTGCAGCCTTTTATATTTTTCACTTTTTGGCTGAATATCCTGCAAATACTGAATTATATTATTCTGCTTTAGCGGCCCAAATAAATCTCTTTTTGAGGAATCAGTAACAGGAATAAAATAACTATCAGGGAAGAGTTCTTTTGGATTAACAACTCCATAACGCATATGGTAAGAATATTTTAAAATGGCATTGCTCACAAAAAGTTCGGAATTTGCAAGCTGAGTTAATCTTTCAGGATTTTTTATAGTGTCGTTAATTGCATTAAAGAATTGATCTTCTATTAAACTAAAGTGATACAATTCCGGTTCTAAACCATGCTCTTCAGCTTTGCTTAAAATAGCAAGAAGCGAATCAACAAAACGTTTTTCCTCAAAGCTTTTTATAAAAACCGGCTGGAAATCCCTGGCTGAATAAAAATCTTTTAAGGTATCCAGGTATTGAAATGATGAATCTTTTAAGAAAACATAAAAACTTTCATCGCTGAATCTTTTTTTAATAATATTTTGATATTCAGATTCACTGAATTTAAATTTTTCATTAAGTCCAGGACCGGCTTCCGGTAATTTCTCAGTGCAGCCTGAAAGAAGAAACATAATTACTGCACAGGTTACAATTAATAAAGGCATCTGTTTTAAGTGTAAAAAGTTTTGTTAAAAATTTGATAAATGGTTATGGAAAATCAATAAAATTAGTTTTTATTACATAACTAAATTAGTAAAATATTTACAGATTAATTACTGAGCTAAATACTATAAATAGTCGAAGATGAAAATCATAAAAAGGAAAGATTATTAAGCTTTCACTTTAATCATTTTAAAACCTCAAAGTAAAAAACGTTTCTCCCGGTTTTGAATTAACCCTGATGTTACCTCCATGTGAACGCATTATTTGTCTTGATAAGCTTAATCCAACTCCCGGTTCTTTCTTCTTTTGCATCGGTGAATGCACCCTTAACATGTCCGAATAATTCACTTTCAAAAAGAGTCGGAGTTAAAGCTCCCATATCAACATTAATAAAAACTTTATCTGTACGGTTAGATTGTCTGTGCAAAGCTCTTGCGACTAACTCTTTACCGGTTCCGTTTTCTCCAAGAATAAGAACATTAGCATCTGTCTTGGCAACCTTTTCTATCGTTCTGAAAACATTTTGTATCGGCTCAGAAATACCAACAAGATCATGGAATTTTTTATCAAGATCATAGCTAAGATATTTCTGCTGCGAACGCAGATTGCTTATCGCAAGCTTCGATTCCCGCAGCTTAACCGCTGCCGAGAAAGTTGCAAGAAGCTTTTCATTCTGCCATGGGTTTAAGCACAAAATCAGTTGCACCTTCTTTAACTGCCTTTACAGCCATTTCAACATCTCCATAAGCTGTAATGAGGATTATAACTGCGGTTGGATCAATTCTTAAAATCTCATTCAGCCAGTAAAAACCTTCTTTCCCGCTCGTCATATCCTGTGTGAAATTCATATCGAGGAAAATCACATCATAGCTATTTTTAGTTAACAGCTCCGGCAATTGATTAGGATTTTTTTCTGTCTCTACTATTGAAGCATAAGGTTTCAGAAGAAGCTTTGCTGCTACAAGTACATCTTCATTATCATCAACAATTAAAACTTTTGTATTTCTTTTTGTCATAAGTTTGTTTGTTATTTCCGAAAATTAACCTCCCCCCTTGCCCCTCTCCTTATTAAGGAGAGGGGAATCTTGCATTTAAATGTCCTCTCCTTTATAAGGAGAGGATTTAGGTGAGGTAAATTATTCTGGCATATTGATTGACAATTTAATTTTGTGTTTCGCTCATTTAATATGCCTTAACTTAATTTCTCAATTGTAAAATGATTTTAATATGATTAATATCGTGTAACAAAATTCCCTTTTATTGAGTCTAACACTAAAACTTTTTTTCGATCCTATGACAAAACAGATACAAAAAGAAGAGTTAAGAATCTCTTGCAGCCATTGCAAAACCGTAATAGAAAGCGTATGGGTTTGCAAGGTTGAGTCAATCATTGGATTGAGATATATCTACATTTGTACAAACTGCAAAACCAATCTTGGAACCTACCATTCAAAAAATCTTCTTGAAGAAAACCCTTCTTTAAGAGTAGCTGCACAATAATTTTTCTGTTCGTTAACGTACACAATTGTAATATAAGCGTACACTATTAGCAAGTAGCCAGTTAATATCAATCCGGCAGTTTTCATTATTGCATCAGTTATAACATTTCTTATCACTCTTTCAACGGTTGCATACCAGGCTATTAAAGCAGCTTCAGCAAATCCAGTTAAATAATTAAGGTATGAATAAAGCTTCTCTTGCAAATCCCGTAAAATCTTTGAAGTATGAATAGGTAAGAATCAATTTGCTTTTTCTTTGGATTGCTCAACAGCTTCTTTTATGAGATTTACCAGATCTTCCTTTTTAAAAGGTTTTGAAATATAATGCGAGCATCCTTCGGTAAGGAATTTTTCTCGGTCTCCGCGCATAGCGAGTGCTGTTACAGCGATTATCGGTATTCTTTCATAACCTGGAATTTTTCTGATTTTTCTTGTCGCCTCTAAACCGCTCATTCCAGTCCCAAGATCAATATCCATTAATATAGCGGCAAATTTTTTTGTTCCTGCTTTTTTAATTCCTTCTTCACCTGTTAAAACCATATCTACCTTAAATAAAGTTTCCAGAAAGAATTTTATCACCCCGGCATTCGACTGATCATCCTCAACAAGAAGAAGCTGAGGAATAGTATCGTTAATTTTATTTTCAAGAAATTCTATCTTCATTTGATCGAGATCCATATTTATTGGCTGAATTTCAAACTTTCTGATTACAGGAAATTTAATTATAAATGTTGAGCCTATTCCAAACTCACTTTCAACATTTATACTTCCCTGCATCATTTCAACAAACTTTTTAGCTACCGTTAAACCTAAGCCTGTTCCTTCAAAAATTCTACTGAAACCTTCGCTTATCTGCCGAAATGCGTCAAAAATCGTGCTTTGGTTATTCTTAGGTATACCAATGCCGGTATCACTTATTTTTATAACCACATGCTGATTATAAGGTTCTTCATACTCTTTTGAAATGCTCAAACTTACATTTCCTTCATTTGTAAATTTAACCGCATTATTTGTTAAACTGCTGATTATTTGCCGTAGCATTCTTTCATCAAGTAATGTTATTATTGGTTCATTAGGTAATTCGGTTTTTAATTGTAATTTTTTTCTCACTGCAAGATGTTTAAAAAATTCAAACTCTTCAGCAGCAATTGAAACAACGTCAAGTTCAATTAAATTTATTACCTCTTTATTAGCTTCAATTTTTGAAAGATCAATAATAAGATTTAAAGTATTCATAAGACGATGGCTGCTTTCGTAAATTTCATTTGCCATATCCTTTAAATTTTGATTTTCGATTTCATTCTTTAATATCTCAGAGTAACCAAGCATTGCAACCATCGGAGTTCTGAGTTCGTGGCTCATATTTGCAAGAAAAACCGACTTAAACCTGTTCATCTCTTCTGCTTTTTCTTTAGCAATCTTAAGTTCTTCTTCAGCATTTTTTCTTTCTGTAATATCCTCTTTAATAGCAAGGAAATTAATAATATTATCTTTATCATCTTTTATAGGTGAGATAGATGCAAACTCCCAGAACAATTCTCCGTTCTTTTTCCTGTTAAGAAATTCTCCACGCCATTCTTTACCTGATTTTATAGTATCCCAGAGGTTCTGATAATAAATTTTGGGAGAATCTCCATATTTAAAAATTCTTGGATTTTTCCCGGTCACTTCTTCAAATGAATATCCTGTTAACTCACTGAATTTTGCATTAACATATTCAATATTTCCATCTATATCTGTTATAACAATTGAAGTTGGACTTTGTTCGACGGCAAGGGAGAGTTTTCTTATCTCATTATCCCCTTCCTTTTTTTCTGTAACATATCTCTTTGCTTCTATTAATCCCACGCCTGTTGAGTATACTGGTTTATTTTCTTTTATAAAAATTGTATCGACCAAATATTCTTTATTGTCTTCAAATATTAGTTCGGAATTAATTTCCACATCAACCTTGGTGCCTTCTTTAGTTAAAATAAAAGTATTAATTGAAGCTGTATCTTTAGAATTTTTTAACTGTTTATTTATCTCTCTAATTGCTTTTTGAGGAAAGATATCTGATCTCTTCAGATTATTAAAATCTTCATTGGATTTGTTAAACAGGGAAAGAGCTTTCTCATTCACATCGAGAATTTTTTCAGATTGTGATTCAGAAAGAATTACAGCGTTGTTGTATTTTAGAAAAAAATGCTTATAATAACTCATTTTACCCCCAATCCGACGATTAAATTATTTTATTTACTTAATAAATATTAATAAAATCTTTTATTTGAGGTTTTCCTTACAACTATATTGAAAAATTCTTCTTAAAATATAATAAAAATTATTTAAAGTTATAAAATATTTACTATTATCTGTGATGAATGAAACTGCAGCAAAAGATTTTTTAAGATTTTTGCCAGTCAGTTGCTCTCATTCTTTAATTTCTTCTGAATTTTCATCATCTGGATAAAAATGATTTCTTATATCTTTGAGTGAAGCAGTTTGAGATTCGGAATTCATCAGCATATTGGTAAAAAAGAAAAATACTGATCCTATAACTATTCCTTGTACGATAAAAACGGCACCGATAGCATAGTCAATGGTTTCGGTTGCTTTTTTTAACAAAATTATTCCAGCCAATATTCCCGCAACCGATAGAATAGTTCCAATAACTTTTAAGAAATTTACCATTTTTTCCTCCCATTAATTTAAGAGATCAACATATTTATCAGGAATTGAGCAGTTAAAAACCCTCGATTGTTTTCCACACTAAATTTCATTAATTATTTTGGTTAATTCAATAAAAATCTTCAAAATTTATTCATCCCTCTCCTTACTAAGGAGAGGGGCAGGGTGAGGTTGCTTTAATACTTTACCACATCCTTATACTCATTAGAACTTTTACCATACTGTGCTGCAACTGCAAGCTTTACTTTAGTTATCCTGTCACCTAACTCTTTGTATAAATCTGCTCTTGCTTCTACGGAGTTATCATACACTTCCAGCTTTTGTGCTACTGCTGAGTTCTGTGTATCTATTCCTGCAAGGAATGTTGTAAAGTTTGCAACCGTAAGGTTTGCATTGGTCGGGTTGAATTAGCAAAAGAAAACATATAGCAAGCAGGAGTAAACATATAGTTAGTGAGAGAAAACATATAATTAGTAAAAGAAAACATATAGTTAGTTCCAGAATAGATATAGTTAACTCCAGAAAACATACAGTTAGTGAGAGAAATCATATAGTTAGTAAGAGAAAACATAGAGTGAGCAAAAGAAAAGTGTGGATGAGCTAAAGTAAAGTTAGATGACGGGAGATTTTTTTAAGCGAGCAGAAGAAATTTAGAGAGGGTAGTAAGAGAAAAACTACCCCCTCAAATCAGTTACAGACGCCCCATTCTTCACAGTGTCTTAGCATATTCATAATTCTATTACGATTTTCTCTGTCTTTCCGTATCAAAAACAAAAGATGTAAATCGCTTAGAATTTGTACGGGCGCAGTGAATAAGAGGTATGAAGTTTTATTATTATGAGTCAGATTAAAAACTTCAGACTCCATCACATCCATGTCGTAATCAAAAATATTCTCAACTGTATCGTACACCGCTGCTAATCTCTCCAAAAAGTTAATCATCGTATCTTGTTTTCTATAAGTCAATTTTCATGCCTTAGGCAGCAAAAATCAAAACAGCTAATAATGCAAATTTACTTTAGTGGGTTGTAGTCGAGGATATTACACTTTAAAAGAATTGTAGTATTGATACTACCTGTGTGGGAAGGAATTACTTTTTACATTAAACTTTTTTACGTTCTAAACCCCTCCTAACCTCCCCTTTACCAAAGGGGAGGACGAGTGGGGTTAATTAATACCGCTTATCTCCCTGCATTCTTTCATCCTCTGCCATTTGACTCCAGGATTGTTCAATGTCGTTCCATGTGGATGTAATGCCGGATTTAAAGCTATCCCAGTTTTCTGCGGTTACTTTATCAAAGTTCTTAATCTCCTTTTGGATTTCTGATCTATGTTCTTTCAGTTCAGCAATCCTGTCATTATACCATTCTTTAGTATCACCCACAGCATTTGCACCGGTTTCTTCCAGATCAATAATTTTATTATTTAACCTGTCATGTGCAGCATTTACATCTTCCCTGAATTCAGTCCTTTGGTCAAATGTATAATCGCGGTTGGCTGTCCAGAACTGATTTTCTTCCTGCATATTAGTCTGCTGGTCATTCATTCCCTGATCTTTTTCCTCATTGGTCATTTCATCTTCCTGGCTTGCATCATCTGCACTCCGACCACATGAGCCTACAAAAAATAATATTGCTGTAAAAAACAATATTATTAATAATCCGTTCCTTTTCATCTTTTTTCCTTTCTTTATGTTTAACAAGCTATCATTTAATTTAATTAACTATAATGGTCTTCTTCCTTGCAATAAACGAACTACAACTACAATAAGGGCTATCACCAGAAGTATGTGAATAAATCCTCCCAGTGTATAGGAACTAACCATCCCAAGTAACCAAAGAATTAACAGGATGACAAAAATTGTCCAAAGCATCTTAAGCTCCTTTTATCTAAATAATGAAATAAGTTTAATAACAAATCCAAGATAAATTTCTGAGCTATTTTATTTGGTGTAATTAGTCACAAATTTTTCTCCCTGTTGCTTACCTCACTAAATAATTTGAAATGGCCACGGCTGAGGCTGAGATATGCTTTATGCGAAAATTTGTATAGCCCCGATTGATCAAAACGTGCCTGTAAATCCTCTACGAGGATTTAAGATAGGATGGGTTCCTTTCTTCTATTACAATTATTAAACATCTACGATGTTTTAGGATAATGATTGTATCTATGTTCCTCCTGACCTTGTAGAGGTCATATTATTGTAACAAAAAATCTATACAATAAAGAATTAATCCTCGTAGAGGATTTACAATTGATTTGAATATTTATCCAAATTATTTGATGGTTAGATTTATCCTGTTAAGAAGATTTTTTCTTAATTTTGTTTTATTAGAAATTAAAATGAACTATAAGCTTACTATTCAATATGATGGAACTAAGTATTCCGGCTGGCAGATTCAGGCGGGAAGTAAAACAATTCAGCAAACAATTACAGAGAGTATTGGAATAGTAACCGGTCAACAGGTTAATCTAATTGGTTCCGGCAGAACTGATTCAGGAGTTCATGCTTTAGGACAGGCAGCTAATTTCAGAATAGAAGAGAAGCTTGATTTATATAAGTTTAAATATTCCCTCAACTCTATCTTACCTAAAGATATTTCTGTAATTGATACTATGGAAGTACCGGAAAATTTTCATGCAAGATATGATGCTAAAAGAAGAAAGTATTTTTATCTTTTCATTAAATATAAATCTCCGTTTTACGAACTCTATAGTTACAGATATTTTTATAACCTGGATTGTAATTTTCTAAACAGCCTAAGTAAATCATTTTTAGGTGAAAAAGATTTTACTTCTTTTTCCAGGAAGGCTACTGAAATGGAAGAAAAAGATTGTATTGTTTATGATGCCGCATGGAAAGAGACTAAAGGTTTTGTACTTTTTTTTATTGAAGCAAACAGGTTTCTTCATGGAATGGTAAGAACTATAATTGGCACTCTACTCTTTGCACAAAAAAATAATTATGATGAAAAATATATTGGAGAGATCTTTTCAGCAGAGAACAGGGAAGCCGCAAGCGAAGCAGTTCCGGCAAGAGGATTATTCTTGTATAAAGTTAAATACTGACCAGAATTAAAGGATTATCAGGATTTATAGGATTAAAAGATTATCAGGATTACAGGATTAGAAGATTGAAAGGTTAAAAGATTGAGTTAACTCCAAAAAGTTCTAATGTTTGGGCTAAAGCCCGTTAGATTGATTTTCAGTAACCCCAGCCTTAAGGCTGGGTTAAAAAATGAAACCAAGTCTTTGGGGCTTTAGCCCATAAAATGACCAATGACTAATTACTATTGACTAATAACCGATGACTTTTTTTCTTGGGATTGTCACATTAGGAAATAATTTAATACTAAAAGAACAATATTTATTTTTCTGTTTACTAAACTTTTCGTTAGAAAGGAATAATTATGGAAGATCTCTTTTTTCATCCGAGGTTTGTTCACTTTCCTATAGCTCTTTTAAGCACATACGTTTTGCTTGAGATAGTGGGTATTGTTTTTAAGAAGGATTTTTTTTCCAAAGCTGCCCATCTGATTTTGTTCTTTGGAGTTCTTGGAGCGCTTGCTGCCGTATTAACAGGTAACATAGCAGAAGAAGCAGCAGAATTATTGGAAGAGCAGGGTGCAATTATACCTTTTCGTGCAATCGGTGAACATGAAGACTGGGCAACAATTACAATTTGGTATTTTGCCGGAGTTTTTGTGCTGAGAACTTTTTTAGTTCTCAAGAAAAGTTTTAAAGGAATTTTTCAATATATTTTCATTGTGTTTGCTATTGTAGGTATATACTTTGTTTATGAAACAGGGGATCATGGCGCAAAGCTGGTATATCAACATGGTGTTGGTACAGAATTGAAAAAAGCTGAAATAGAAGAATGATTAAAATATGTAGGATGGATGATGAGTTCAAGAGCAAGTTCCGGGCGGGTAAGCAAGAGCAAGAAAGTTTTTAATTTTTAATTTATAATTTTTAATTGAGTATTAAGAGAAATTCCCTGCTTGTATTTTTGGTTATTGTAATAGTTAATTCAGCAGGAATTTTATTTAGATATTTCCATCTCGATACTTATTTCATTTTTATTGGTTTTCGTTTTCACTTTAGTTTACTTATCTCATTTCTATGTATCCTTAGTTATATTGATTTCGCTTCCGTAAAGGGGATGTTCATTCATCCTCCAAAACAAAGATTTGTTTTTATTCTACTTTTATCATTTCTCCCATTATTATTTATCCCTTTAGATATGTTTATTTTAAAACAATTTAAAGTAGCAGAACAGGATTACTTTTTTGAATTTGGTTTATCTTCAATTGTTGATTATCCGATTTATCTTATATGGAATGCGCCGCAGTTGTTTATGCTTTTCATTTTTATGAATACAGTTCTTGAATCGCCTAAGTACAAATTCATTAAAGCCTCTTTATTGATATTTTTTCTTTTTCTCTATGAATTTATTCCGGTTGATACCGAAATAAATTTTGCAGAGATAAATTATACCGAAATAAATTTTACTGCTGCTGCATCGTTCTTTTTTGCGGTTTTATTAACAGGATTATTTATCTCTCGTATAAAAAATATTTATCTCTTTGCTGTGGTTCTATTTTCAGTCTTATGGGGAACTGTTCTCTCTTTTGGAAGCAGTTCTGAAACAATTATTAATATTTTACAGGCTTCACAATATGAAAGCTGGCCGGGTTTTGTAAATCTTGGAAAGAAATTTGTTTATGTTCAATATTTACAACCTGCTTATTTATGTATCCTGTTGATTTTTTCAATTCTTATATTGAAGAAAAACAAAACAGTCTCTGCATCTAATATTCAACTTCAGCTTTTCAACGATTAACTAATTTTTGTATTTTGCCTGCAAATGAAAAAAACTATTCTGTTATTTTTTTTAACTTTTGCTTTTTTATCTTATGGAGAAGAACTTCCGGCAGAAAAGGCAAGAGGATTTTTTGTATCAATAGGAGTAGGACCACGACTGCCAATAGGTTCTTTCTCAAACCAGAGTGATCTTGGCTATGGAGTTAATCTTGAATTTTCTTACACAGATAATGAATACCTTCCCATTTTTATTTATGCAAAAGCCGGCTATGAGCAATACCCGGGTTCAGCAGAATTTTATCAAACATCCGAGTACAATAATTTATCCACAACTTCTTTCCCTGTTGTTCTTGGATTAAGATATTACTTTTCTCCTCTTACAGAAAATGTAGTTCTCTTTATGCCGATGGTTGAAGTTTCGGCTGTATATAATTTTTTCAGCAGGGTTCATCAGTTTAAACCCGGATCAGGAAGAAATAATTTTACCGAGGAAGTTTCCAAATTTGGCTTTAATGCCGGGGTTGGCATCTCAATGTTTTTAGTTGAGATTATTTTGAATTATAATTATTTCCAATCACTCCAGTTTGTTGGGGTTGATTTAAGAGTTCGTCTACCATTATATATAAGTTTTTGAGGTGAGTATGAATTATCAGAATCTTTTAATTGAGATTAAAGATAAAATTGCAATTGTAACTATAAACCGCCCTGATAAGCTGAATGCTCTTAACTCACAAACGATGAGTGAATTAAAAAATGCTTTCACAGAATTAAATAATAATGATGATGTTTATGTTGTTATCCTTACAGGAAGCGGAGAAAAAGCTTTTGTTGCTGGCGCGGATATTTCTGAGCTTAACAAGCTTGATATGATTTCCGGAAAAGAATTTTCGGAAAAAGGTCAGGATGTTTTTAATACAATTGAAAATCTTAATAAACCTGTTATAGCTGCAGTTAATGGATTTGCACTTGGTGGCGGCTGCGAGATTGCACTTGCCTGTCATATAAGGCTTGCTTCTGAGAATGCTAAATTTGGTCAGCCGGAAGTTAACCTAGGTATTATTCCCGGTTATGGTGGCACACAAAGGCTTACAAGACTTATCAATTCCGGCAGAGCAATGGAATATATTTTAACCGGTGATATGATTGATGCTAATGAAGCCTATAGGATTGGTCTTGTTAATCATGTATATCCTCAGAGTGAGCTTATAAATAAAGCAACTGAGATGGCAAAAAAAATTATTTCAAAAGGACAGAATGCAGTTAGACTCACAATTAAAGCAGTAAACATTGTTGATGAAGTTTCTTCAGCGGAAGGGCTGAACTATGAAGCAAGTCTTTTTGCTCTTTGCTGCGGCACAGAAGATTTTAAAGAAGGAACATCTGCATTTCTTGAGAAACGTAAGCCTGCATTTAAGAACCGATGATCTGAACGAATTAGTTTATTATATCTAAAATATTTTTAAAGCAATTATTGTATTCCTAATGGAGTGCTTGTTTTTTTTAGGGTTTTTTTTCTACAAATATTTAGCTCCTCTGGAGCTATTTATATCTTTTAGGAATTGAATTCCTAACTCCGTTAGGAGTTACATATTTGTAGAAATGAATAATCCCCAATACAACGAACTCCGTTAGGAGTTCAATATAAAAATTAGCAATAGTATAATTTTAAATTTGATTGTAATTCAATAAATACAATTTATTATTATTCAATTTTGTATAAGGATTGTTTACATTAAGAAAGATTAGAGAGAGAGAGTTCTTATTTATTGTGAAAGAAATGAAATGATAACGTCTTCTGATCAGAAAAAAATAATAAACATACTTTTTATTGCTGCTGTAGGTATTCTTGTAGTTAATCTGGTATTAGATAAATTTTTTTTAGATAAAAATAAAGGGAGTGATTCTGAATTAATAACAACAGAAATTGATTCAACATTCCGTTCAGCACTTTTCAATCTCGGTATTCATGAAGACTGGATTAAAAAGCAAAAGGGGGAAAAAGATCCGATTAATCTTATAGTTCGCATTCCAAATGACCTTCCGATAGTTCTGGTACTCCAGGAAATGAATAATGTTTTTGATACTAACGAGGTAAAAATAAATTCAGTTGAAAAGAAAATTGGCGGGAGTATGACTTTAAATTTTATATCCAGCGGGAAAGAAAAGTTAAAAGCCAGCTTGATTTATAATAATAAAATAAAAAGAAAAACAGCAAGAGTCGGGTTTATATTAAACAGGATTGATAATGATAATGAAACAGATTCTCTTCTGCTTCAATATCCGGAACAGTTCGCATTTATGCTGATTCCTTCAGAAAATTCTGCTGAGTTTGTTAAAAAAATTTTAAAAAATGGAAAAGAATATATCATATATCTTAATGATCAAATAGATGAACTCAAGTTTAAGCTAAGTGATGATTATTCCGCTTTAAGATTAAAAAATTCTATAAGGGAAATTGTAGGTACTTTTCCTCAGGCTGTTTTTTTTCTGATTGATGATAAATCTTCTTTATTCAATTCAAAAGTATATCCTATGTTGAAAGAAGAATTTGAGAAAAGAAAAATAAGGCTAATAGAAGAAAGCAATTTCAAAAATTTATCTTCCACAGAGAAGAAAAATTCATTTGAAATATTTAACAATGCTCTTGATAATTTAAGTAGCGGTGAGGATAAAGTTTATATAATATCTGCTGAAGATTTTCTCTCTCTTAATCCTGAAATTATAAAATACAGGAAACTTGGCTACCGGTTTACAAATCCCTCTGCACTTCTATTTAACTAACCATTATTTTAGCAAAAGCATTTTCTTTGTTTGTGAATAGCCTTGCGCATTAATTTTGTAAATGTAAGTACCACTTGGCAGGTTGCCTGCATTAAAAGAAATGTTATAAAAACCGGGTTCCATATCTTCATTTATTAGTGTCTTTAAAGTCATAAAGATTTATAAACTTAAGATTTCGTTTCCTTCCTCATCAACTTCAATAAGAACTGAATTTGGAAATTCTTTTAACCAATCTAAAATTTTATTTTTATCTCCAACTACAGCAATCAATGTTTCCTCAGTTAGAATTTCCTTTACTGCGGTTTCATTTATTTCATCCTGGGAAACTTTTCTAATATTATCCAGATAAGTATTAAAATAATCATCAGGTAAAGAAAAGATAGCTTTGCCGGTTAGATTACTTGCAATTTGTGAGTATGTTTCAAAATTTGCTGGAAATTTTCTTATTATGGAAGACTTTGCAAAATCAAGCTCTTCAATTGTAACTCCCTCTCTTATTTTCTGCAGTTCAGATAATATTTCCTTAATTGCATTTGCAGTATTTTCGGTTGAGACTGAAGTGGAAACAAAAAAATGAGCCTGATGCTTGAAATAATTAAATCTTGAAAAAGCTCCGTAAGTATAACCTTTGTTTTCTCTTAGGTTCAGGTTAATTCTGCTTGAGAATTGTCCTCCTAAAATTGTATTAAGCAAATGTCTTACAAAATAATTTCCTTCATTTCTTTTCGAAGAAAAATGTCCAATTCTTAATTCACTCTGCATTGCATTTTCTTTATGGCAGATAAGAATCCTGCTTCCTTTTCTTTTTGGTTCGGGAATGCTGTTTGTTCTCAGTTCTGCACTTTCCCAATTGATTAAATATTTATTTAAAAGTTTTTTTAATTCTTCCTGCGATGTATCTCCGGCAGCTATAAGAGAAGCATTATTAGGAATGAAAAAAGTGTTATAAAAATTTTTTACTTCATCTGCAGTTATTGAATTAACAGAATTTTCATTTCCTAAATACAAATGAGAATAAGGATTGGTTTTTCCATAAAGATTATAATCGAAAATTGCATCAGCAACATCATCGGGATTATCTTTCCTCTGGATAATTCTTGTTAAAGCTTTTCTCTGTTCGCGTAGAAAATCCTTTTCATTTAAATGAGGCTGTGTAATTATTTTGCTAAACAGTTCAAAAGATCGTTCAAGATTTTCTTTCAAAGTATGAAGTGAAATAAAAATATTATCCTCATCAATTCTTATGCTTAAATGTGAACCGAGCATATCAATCTCATCACTAAGCTGAAGAGCATCCAACCCCCCTGCTCCTTCATCAAGCATCATGGCAGTTAAATTTGCCAGGCCTTCTTTTCCGGGAGTATCATAAATGCTGCCTGCGTTACACAAAAGAAGAAACTGCACAATCGGCAGCTTATTCTTTTCAACAAAAAGAATTTTTAATCCATTCTCAATTACAAATTCATTTATTTCAGGCAGGGCGAATTTAATTTCACCTGTTGGCAGTGGTTTTATTTTTCTATTTATTTGCTTTTCAATCATTTCTTTTCAGGCTTGCCTGCCGTGGCAGGTAGAATTCTTAATTCAACAAATGGTTTTAAAAAATATTTTTTAACAGCTTCTTTAATAAAAGACGGGTTAGCCTCTTCATATCTTTTTAAATCATAAGTAAATGAGTTCGGTTCATTTAAATAAAAAGAATAATAATTAAGCTGGTTTGCGAGAGAATCAATATTCTGAAGTGAATGTATGAAACCGGATTTGATCCCGTTTTTAGACCTCGTTAACTCTTTATCGGTTACACTATTTATTTCAATATTTTTTAGCTCCTTAAATATTTCCTCCTTTAAAATATCTAAATCAATTCCCGGTTTTGCAGTAGCTATGATCATAAAATTTCCACCATACTTTCCGGAATGCTGGTACGCTGAAACATCCTGAGCTAATTCTTTTTCAAATACAAGATTTTTATAGAGCCGCGAATTCTTTGATCCACTCAGAATATCTGCAAGCACCTCAAGAGATGCATCATATTTTTCAAAAGCAGTTTCAGTGTGCCAGGCAAGATAAATTCTTCCAAGCTGTACATTTTCTTTTCTTTCTATTATGATATTTTCTTTAAGTCCAACATTATTAAGAGCAGGAAAAGAAGGAACAATATTAGACCGAATTTCACCAAAATATTTTTCAACCAGATCTTTTACTAAAGAAGAATCATAATCACCTGCAATAACCACGCTTGCATTTGAAGGTGAATAATATGTTCTAAAAAAATTTTTAACTTCATCTAAATTGTAATCTATATCATGCATAAAACCAATGGTAGGCCAATTATATGGGTGTTCCTTGGGATATAAATTTGCTGATATTATTTCCCCGGCCAGACCATAAGGCTGGTTTTCATAACGTTCAAGTCTTTCATTTCTTACAACGTCAATCTGGTTTTTTAGTTTTTCTTCTGTTAAAGAGGGAATAAGATAACCCATCCTGTCCGATTCAAGCCAAAGGGCAAGCTCTAAATAATTGGAAGGAACTTTTTCATAATAATTTGTTCTGTCGGTATTTGTTGAGCCATTTAAGGAACCGCCAACTTCCTGAATAAATCTGAAGTGCATCTCTTTAGGAACATTCTCAGAACCCTGAAACATCATGTGTTCAAATAGATGAGCAAGACCTGTCTTACCTAATCTCTCATTTCCGGAACCAACCTTGTACCAGATATTAACAGAAACAAGCGGAAGACTTCTATCCTGGTACAAGACTACATTTAATCCGTTTAGGAAAGTGTGTTTACTGTATTTAATGTTGAGTAAATCCATAAGCACAAAATAAAAACTGTTGAAAAATTAAAGCTGATGTAAAGTTAAAAACTTTCAAAAAAGATAAAAACAAAAAGCCAATATTAAAATCCTGTTAAATTTTTTTGCATTAAGAAAAAAACTTGACAAGTAAATCTAATAGCAGGATATTTATAATTGTTGATAAGGTTGATTATAAAGTATTAAAAATCACATTTGAAATTAAACATCGTATATTTATTGCATTATCTTATAACCATGCATTTTTTGAAAACTCTCCAACATCTCTTTCACTTTATTACAATGGACAATCGGGCTTACCTTTCTCGTTCATTTATTTTGGAGATGTTAATAGTGATGGTTTTGACCAAAATGATCTTTTTTATATTCCCGCGTCTAGCAGTGATATATTATTAGGAGCAATACAAAGTGGAAATTATGTACCTAACCAGACAATGTATAATGACTTAAATGCTTTTATTGAAAATAATGATTACTTAAAGGAAAACCGGGGAAAAATATCTGAAAGAAATGGTTCAAGAAATTCATGGAGAAATACTTTAGATCTTAAAATTAGACAGGATGTTGCTTTGTTTGGATACGGAAGATTACAATTCTCCCTTGATATATTAAATGTTTTAAATTTAATAAATAGTGAGTGGGGTTGGGATGAAGGTGTATTCAGTATATATCCTATTGTTTCATTACAAGGGAGATTACCTGCACCGGATGGACGTGCTGTTTATTCTTTCAGCAAACCAGCCAACAATACTCCTTCTGCTGCTGATGATATAAACTCACGCTGGGCTATGCAGTTTGGTATTAGATATACATTTTTATAATAGCTAACTGTTTAAAACAAAAAAGCCTTTGGAGAAATTCAAAGGCTTTTTTATTTCAAAAATTAAAGTTGATATCGCTTTAAATCAATGCAGCAGCAAAAGCACTCTATCCAATCTTATAGAACCTAATAACCTGAAGAAATCTGAAAAAGGAATATCTCTATCCCAGGAAAATAGAGTTATGAAAGCTTCACCAACAACTAAATCTCTTGGTACAAAACCCCAGAACCTGCTGTCCTGGCTGTTTTCCCTATTATCACCCATCATAAAATAATAATCTTTCTTAAAGGTATATGTTGATACAGGGACACCTTCAATTGTCACTACATTATTTTTAACATCAACAACTCTCTTACCGTATTCTCTATCTATTGTTGTTCTCCAATGCTCAACATTATCTGGTGCCAGTCTTATTTTATATCCTTTATAAGGAACTACCAAGGGTCCATAATTATCTTCATTCCATGGCATTCCAGGAGGAAATATTCCGGGGTTAATCATCCCTTCCGGTTTTGAATAAGGACTTAAATATTTTATATGCGGCGGGATCCAGAATTCTTTACCATTTACAAAAATAACTTTATCTATAATCTCTAAAGTATCTCCCGGTGTTCCGATACATCTTTTTACATAGTTAACACCCTTTTCATTTGCAACTAATAAGCCTCTGTCCCCGGGGTATTCAAATACAACAATATCTCCGGCTTTAGGATCTTTAATAGCCGGGAGCTTAAAATAAGGGATTTCTATTTCAGTTAATGGAATATATTTTGGTGAAGATGAACCATAAATAAATTTATTTACAAGGACAAAATCTCCTACAAGTATAGTGCTTTCCATTGAGCCGGTTGGTATCCTTGTATTCTGAATAACAAATGTTATAATTATAAATGCGGCTATAGCAGCAAAAAGAAGCTGCTCAAAAAATTCCCTTGTTTTTTCTTTTGGTGTTTTCGGTTTATTTAGTTCCTCTGGAGATTTTATTCCCAAAAACCTTTTTAATCCATCTTTTAATGACAAATTTTTCTCCTGTTTTTTATTTGGAGTTTGAAACTATTTAATGACTAAATGACTAATGACTAATATCCTTCTTTATCCTATCTAATTTTTCTCTCAGAATCTCATTAACAATTTTTGGATTTGCTTTCCCTTTTGTTTCTTTCATTATCTTTCCCACAAAAAACCCAAATACCTTTTCTTTTCCTTCAAGGAATTGTTTAACCTCTTGCTGATGATAGCTAAGAATTTTTTCAATTACACTCTCAATTTCCGAAGTATTAGTGATTTGAACAAGGTCTTTTTCATGGATAATCTCTTCCGGGTCTTTATTTTCCTCAAGCATAAAAGTAAAAACATCTTTAGCAATTTTTCCGCTTATTACATTTTTATCTATAAGATTGATAAGCTTTCCAAGATTTCCAGGTGAAACAGGAAAGTTTGTAATTTCAATTTTTTGTTCATTAATTATTTTAAGAACTTCTCCCATTATCCAGTTGCTTGCAGCTTTGTAATTGGTTGTAAAAGAGATAACCTCTTCAAAGTAATCTGCAATTTCTTTCTCCTGTGTAAGAATATCGGAATCATATTCAGGTAAATTAAATTTACTAATGAATCTTATTTTTTTTGCATCAGGAAGTTCTGGTAATTTTTTTAAGATTTGATTTTTCCATTCTTCATTAATAACAATGGGAAGAAGATCAGGTTCAGGGAAATACCTGTAATCATGAGCTTCTTCCTTAGATCGCATTGAGATAGCTTCATTAAGATCAGCATTCCATAATAAAGTTTCCTGAACTATCACTCCGCCTTCTTCAAGAATATTTATCTGTCTTTCAATTTCATGGTTAATTGCTCTCTCAACATTCCTGAAAGAGTTCATATTTTTAACTTCGGTTTTTGTTCCAAGCTTTTCTGCTCCTTTTAACCTTACAGACACATTTGCATCGCATCTTAACGAGCCTTCTTCCATATTACCATCACAGATTTCAAGATACTGAACTATTTGTTTTATCTTACTTAGATAAAGATAAGCTTCTTTTGCAGTCCGGATATCCGGTTCACTAACAATTTCGATTAATGGAACTCCGCACCTGTTAAGATCAACTAAAGTTTCAAATCCCTGATCGTGTATAGATTTGCCGGCATCTTCTTCAAGATGAATTCTTTTTATACCTATTTTATTATCCGAATCAATTATTAAAAAACCTTCTTCACAAAGAGGCAATTCATACTGTGAAATCTGGTATCCTTTGGGAAGATCAGGATAGAAATAATTTTTTCTTGCGAGAACAGATTTTTCATTAATTCTGCAGTTTGCTGCAAATCCCATTACTATTGTAAACTCAACAGCTTTTATATTTAATACCGGAAGAACTCCCGGATGCCCAAGGCAAACAGGGCAGACATTTGTATTTGGAGGATTACCAAATTTTGTAGAACATCCGCAGAATATTTTTGATTCTGTGAGTAGTTGGGCGTGAACTTCCAAGCCGATAACAGCTTCATATTTTTCAGAAAATAAATTCATTTTAAGTAATAAAATATAAAAAGAATTTAGGGTATAAGGTATAAAGGTATATGGTTTTCTTATATCATATACTGGAAGCCAGAACCAAAATGAATAGTCATTACAAATCAAATATTCATTGTACTCCTACGGAGTACAGGATTTCTCTTTTTATCTTATTCTACAAACATTCAACTCCTCTGGAGTTGAATTAATTTTATTTCCTTAAGATTAACTCCGTTAGGAGTTATATGTTTGTAGAGAGAAAAAAAGAAAAATAATGAACTCCGTAGGAGTTTTATGTTAAATAACAAATCGTTTTAGTTATACCTTTTCCATTTTACACAAGATTTTATAACTAATAAAATATATCTATATGCTTGTATTTTTTTATTTTTCATAAGATGAATAAACGTAATTCAAATATTTTAAACTTAACAAAAAAAGGGATTCGTTCTGCAATAGTAGGAATAATAGTAAGCATTCTGCTGGCAGTTATAAAAGGAGTTGCAGGAATAGTTGGAAACTCTTATGCTCTTGTTGCTGATGCAATTGAATCCGTTTCAGATGTGGTTACTTCCATTATAGTTATTGCAGGATTAAAAATTGCCTCCAAACCCGCTGACCAGGATCATCCCTATGGACACGGTAAAGCCGAACCAATTGCTGCAATAATTATATCACTTGCATTATTAGCTGCTGCAATTATTATAATAGTACAAAGTATCCATGAAATTATTACACCTCATCATGCCCCTGCACCTTTTACTCTCCTGGTTCTTATTCTTGTGGTGATCGTTAAGGAATCCTTATTCAGGTTTGTTATAAAAGTTGGACAATCTGTTGAGAGTACCGTAATTAAAACTGATGCCTGGCATCATCGGAGTGATGCAATAACATCTGCGTTTGCTTTTATTGGTATTAGTATTGCATTGATAGGTGGTAAAGGTTATGAAATGGCAGATGACTGGGCAGCGCTCTGTGCTTCGGGTATAATTATTTTTAATGCCAATAAGCTTGGCTTAATTGGTTTAAGGGAAATTATGGATACAGCACCGCCTGAAGAAGTTTTGGGAAAAGTTAAAGAACTTGGTTTATCTGTTGAAGGTGTTTTATCACTTGATAAATGTTTTGTAAGAAAAATGGGTTTGGATTTTTTTGTAGATCTTCATGTAATTGTTGATGGGAAAATCTCTGTTTATGAAGGACATGAAATAGCACATAAAGTTAAAAATAAAATTATTACAGAATTCCCGCGAATAAGTAATGTACTTGTTCATATAGAACCTAATGATAATTTAAATTTTAAGTAATATTTTTCTTCCCCTGTCACTTTTCTGATTCAATGCATACTTAATCTTTCAAATAATTCAAATAAACATTTACTAAGGAGGGTAAAATGAAAAAACATTTTTATACACTTGTAATTTTTTCGATCCTTTTTCTGCAAACCAGCAGTTACTCCCAATTCTGGGTATATCAAACTTCAAGTAACAACATTACTTAATAATGAACTAAATGCCGGTAATCACAATGTGATTTTTAATGCAATTGATTTTAGCAGCGGTGTTTATTATTACAGTGTAGAAGTTGAAGGAAAATTTATTGAAACAAAACAGATGGTGCTGCTTAAATAATTATTGAGATAATCCATCCCTGGTACCAACCTTATAGTGCCCACTATAAAATTCCAGGGATGGATTTCTCATGTTTACCTGCCTTGATATTTAACCTTGAAAATAGAGTGTTTATTTGTTAAGATTGTACAAATGAAAAATATCCGCAAGACATATAAAAAATTCATTTCTCTTTTCCTCCTTTTCGGGTATTCATCTTTTCTGTTAATCAGCATTATCCATTATCATAATGTAAATATTAATTCAGCTGATATTGGCTTCTATCAGAATATCCCCGGTAAACAGAATTCCTATTTAGGTTTTGATAATATTTACAACTGCAAGATTTATGAATTTTCAAAACTCATTCATAAATATGATTTCTCGAATACCTTTAACTACAAGCAAAATGATAATTCAGATAATAATTTTTCTTTAATTAATTCTGATTTAAGATCTCAAGACTCATACTTTTATAAACATTTCAGGGCCCCTCCTCAGATACATAATCTCTAATTCTCTTTTCTTTTGCCTTCTACTAAAAGGCAAGTTTTCAAATAATCGCCATAAGTTATTCAACTTTAATTTGGAAGGATTAAGATTATGTATCCAAAGAAATTTTTTATTATCAGCATTTTATTTTTTATCCTTTTCAGTAATAAAATCTTTTCTCAAACATCAAATGATATTAAAGGTAAAGTAATTGATTCTCACAATTCATCACCTCTTCCAGGGGTTAATATTTTACTGCTTGAACTGAAATACGGTGCTGCTACTGATGAAAATGGAAACTTTACATTCGGGGATATTCCGGAAGGTAATTACACTTTAAGAATATCCTTCGTTGGTCATCAAACTGTAATAAAAGAAATAACTGTTCCTTTGGAAAATGAAATCGAAATTGAAATGATAGAAACTACAATTGATTTAGGCGAGGTAACAGTTACAGGAAATCCTCTGGAAATAAATCCCAAAAATATTGCACAAACTACTTTACTACTTTCCAAACTTGATTTAGAAGTTAAAAGAAATTCTACTCTTGGGGAAACTCTAAACTTTCAGCCGGGCATTTCTGTTCGTTCAAATGGCACAGCGACAAGTTATCCTGTAATAAGAGGCTTTAGCAATAACAGGGTGTTGGTTCTTGAGGATGGTTTAAGAATAGGTGATCTTTCAAATGCTTCAGATGATCATTCAATATCAGGAGATGGAAGTACTCCCGAAAAGATTGAAGTTCTAAGAGGTCCCGCAAGCTTATTATATGGCAGCAATGCAATCGGTGGAGTTGTTAATGTTATAACTGATATTATTCCACTATCTGTACCTCAATTCATTGACGGCTTTGTTGATATTGAAGGTTCAAGTGTAAATAATGAATACCTTGGAAGTGCTCATCTCAATTATGGAGTTGGTAAGTTTTCTTTTCATGGAAATTATTTCAGAAGAGATGGAAATGATTACAAAATACCCGGTGGAAGTAAAGTAATAAATTCTGATTTTAAAAATGATGGATACCAGTTCGGTGCTGCTTTTCATCCTACTTGGGGAATAGCAGGTTTAAGCTTCAGCGAGTTCAATACAGAATATGGCATTCCCGTAAATACTAATGAAGAAAGTGAAGAAGGACCTATATTTCTCGATTTGAATAAAAAGCAGTTCAGGTTTTTAAATGAGCTCTCAACTATCCCGCTTAGCGGGATTAAATCTTTAAGCTTTAAAGCTGCTTACCAGGATTACAAGCACCAGGAAATTTCGAGAACAACAGGAGTAGTGGGTACAAGCTTCGGTCTTAAAACTTTTAGTGCCGATCTTTCTTTCAAGCATGATACACTTTTAAACAAGTTAAATGGTGTTTTTGGATTCTGGGGATTGAATCAGAATTATACTGTTGAAGGAGAAGAAGCTCTCACTCCCAATGCTGATTATATAAGTCTTGCTGCATACTTTTACGAGCAAATAAATCTTGAACCTTTGCATATTCAATTTGGTTCAAGATACGAAATGAATAAAACAGATATTCCTTCTGCAGTTCTTTCTGATTCATTATTTCAGGAAAAGAAAAAAACTTATCACTCATTTTCAGGCTCAGTTGGATTAGTTTATAACTTAACACAAAATCTTTCAGTCTATGGAAATATCGCAAATGCTTTCCGCGCTCCTACCGTGGAAGAGCTTTCATCTTTTGCTGTTCATGAAGCAACATTGAGCTTTGATATTGGCAATAGAAATCTTGTTCAGGAAAATAATCTTGGCTTTGATCTTGGGGTGAGACTTCTTAAAGAAAATTACTCAGCAGAAGTTAATGTCTATTATAATTCCATTAAGAATTTTATTTTCAGAAGTAATACAGGATTGCTTTTCTCAGAAGAGGCTCAGGGAGAAAACGGATTTCCGGGATTTAATGACAGCACAGGTTTACCGGTCTTTATTTATTCCCAGGCAGATGCATCTCTTTATGGCTTTGAAGCTAAAGCCCTATACGAGTTTTTAAGAGGATTTACTACAACAGTTATATTTGATTATGTCCGCGGCAAGAATGAAAGCCTGTCTGCCGGACAGGCAGGCACTGATACAAATCTGCCGCAGATGCCTCCGCTTAGATTTTCTATTGAGCAAAGATATGCAACAGATTATTACTGGGGAGGTATTCATTGGAAACTTGTCAGCGAGCAGGATAAAACAGCTCCAAATGAAACTCCAACTAAAGGGTTTGGTTTGATTGATCTTTATGCAGGAGTAAAATTTATAACCGGCAGGTTTGCCCATATTTTTAATTTTAAAGTAGAGAATCTTTTTGATCAGCCTTATAAAGATCATCTATCTGCAATTAAAGAATTTACTTTTATGCCCGGAAGGAATTTTGAGTTAGCTTATAAATTTATTTTTTAGATTTATCTGTTATTGCGATCCCGACTTTAGCTTGCCTACGGCAGGAGACAGGTCAGGGATTTCAAAAGCTTATTCCCATTATCCAAATTTGGATTGCTTCACTCGAAGACTCGTTTCGCAATGACAGGTTATTTTTTAATTGATAGTTATTTTATGCCTTCCACGGACCCGTAACTGCAAAAGTAAATCCTGCCTGCTGCATATTAAAAAATAATGTGCTGCCATCGGGAGAGAATGCAGCTCCGGCAAATTCAGCAGTGCCAAAAGCATTTCTGCCAAACTTATAAATATCTCCTTCAGGAGTTATGCCTAAAAGATAATTTTCCGGTGGGCCATCTTCACAAACAATTAAATCTCCCCAGGGAGAAACAGTAAGGTTATCAGCCATATCAAGAATATTACTATTATCGGGTTCTATAAAAAGTTCTAATGTGCCCGGCTGCGTAAGTTCCTCTTTAGTTCCTTCATGGACAGAAGGAGTATACTTCCAGATTTGTCCTTTCTTAGCTTTGCCTCCGGATGTACAAACAAAGTAAACTGAGCCATTACCAAACCACATTCCTTCACCGCGTGCAAATCTTGCTGCACCATTTGAGAATCCACGATAACGAAGATCGTCATTTGGAGATTTTACATCATCCAGATCAATCCAACTGGCTACTAATCTTTCTCCAACCTTAACTATATTTTCTTCCCAATTTCTTGTATCAATGCTTGCGTGTTCAATTACTTTGAGAGCCTGCAATTTCCCGCCTTCATTTAATTTTGCTTTTTTGTTTGGGATGAATCTATAAATCAAACTATCATTCATGTCTTCAGTCAAATAAACAATTCCGGATTTTGGTTCAACTGCAATTGCTTCATGCCTGAATCTTCCCATTGCGGTTAAAGGAATTGGTTCAACAAGTTTTATTTCTGAAGTTGCCGGAACTTCAAAACAATAACCGTGATCATTGGATAATTTCCCTTCTGCTTTTTCCATAGTTTCCTCGCACGAAATCCAGGAATTCCATGGAGTTGGTCCGCCAGCACAATTACGAAGTGTTCCGGCAAGACTCATAAATTGCTTTTCAACTTTCTGAGTTTTCGTATTGAAAACAATTGTGGTGGCTCCTCCTAATGCAGCACTGTCGTATAATTTGGATTTATCAATTTTTTTAAGCAGCTCAATATTTTTACCAAAAGCCCCAAATGAATTTTTTGAATCTGAATTCACTTCATGATTTCTTATCAAAATTGTTCTTCCATTTTCACCGGGAAAAGCTGCCATACCATCCGCCAAAGCAGGAACAATTAAGCCATCATTCATTAAAACTCCATGTTTAGAAATGATTTTGTAAGAAAATCCTTTTGGCAAATCAAGAATTCCCTTTGGGTCTTTTATTAAAGGACCAAAGCCGAGCTTTATTTTTTGGGATGCTAATGATGTTCCTGAAGACAAGACAGATTCAAAATCATTTAATGCCAGCATTTTTTGTAAGCCGGTAAAGCCAAGAGCAATTGCTCCTGCTGTTTTAAGAAAATGTCTTCTGGTAATACTCATAATCAGAAAATTAAGGTACTGTTAATTCTTCTTCTAATCTACAAAGAAATTAAATAAGCTGGTTTAAGAAATCTTTAAATCTTTTTAATCATTAATTAAATCAGTGCCTAAACTCCTCATAATGTTTTTTCAGCAAGTCCATCCCAAAATCATTTTGAAATAATTTCTTAATTTTACGTATAAAGGGATAAAAAAAATTAGCTTGTCTTATATCTATCCAAAACAAATTGAACTCACTCTGCATCTTTAATGGCAATATGGTGGGTAACTGAAGCAATTCCACTTGCAGTTACTTCATTTATCCCTCTGATTTTATTTCCTTTAACTGGCTTAATAAAAGGGGAGGATATAGCATCAACCTATATCAATGATGTAATTTTTCTTTTCCTCGGTGGATTTCTTCTTGCACTTGCAATGGAAAAATGGGGACTGCATAAAAGAATTGCTTTAAGAATAATTATGCTTTTTGGCGAAAGCCCAAACTCAATTGTTTTAGGATTTATGGCTGCAACAACTTTTATTTCAATGTGGATTTCAAATACTGCAACAGCTTTAATGATGCTGCCGATTGGGATGGCAATAATTTATAAATTGGAAAGTGAACTTGGAAAGGAGAAAACTAAAAATTTTTCGATAGCTTTAATGCTGAGCATTGCTTATTGTGCTTCAATTGGGGGTATAGGAACTCCTATCGGAACTCCGCCTAATCTTGCTTTTATGAAAATTTTCAAAATTTCTTTTCCGGATGCACCGCCAGTTTCATTTGGAACATGGATGCTTATTGCAGTTCCAATAGTTTTATTACTTCTGCTTTTCACCTCTTTTATTTTACTTAAAGTTTTTTATCCTCTTGGAAAATTAATAGTAGATAAAAACTTTATTAAAGATGAATACAAAAAATTAGGTAAGATAACTTTTGAAGAATCAATTGTCGGGATTCTGTTTGCTTTAACTGCATTTCTCTGGATTTTTAGAACCGACTTAAATGTTGGATTTGCTGTAATTCCCGGCTGGCAGAATTTATTTCCATTCCCGCATTTTCTCAATGATGGTATCGTTGCCATTACAATGTCTTTTATTTTATTTCTTATTCCTTCTAAAAGAGAAAAGAAAAAGATGATACTTGATTCTGAAATTTTCAGTAAAGTTCCATGGGGAATAATTCTTCTATTTGGCGGAGGCTTTGCTTTGGCTGAGGGATTTACAACTTCAGGTCTATCAGAATTTATCGGGATAAAGTTTTATGGAGTGAAAGATTTCTCGCCCATTTTAATTACCATCAGCGTCGCTTTTGTTGTAATCTTTTTAACTGAACTGACTTCTAATACTGCCGTAGCTCAGATGATCCTTCCTATAATGGCTTCGGTATCTGTTGCAATCGGAGTAAACCCATTGCTGCTTATGATAACAGCAACTATCTCCTCATCTTTAGGTTTTATGATGCCTGTTGGAACTCCGCCTAACACTATTGTATTTGCAAGTGGCAGATTGAAAATTTCAGATATGGTTAAAGCTGGTTTTGCAATCAATATTGTGAGCATTATTTTAGTAAGCCTTCTCGTTTATTTATTAGGAAATATCCTTCTTGACTTAGGTACATTTCCTGATTGGGCAAGAACACCAGAATGAATTATTGAAATAGAAAGATTTAAGGATTGAGTTCCCTCAAAAAAGTTTCTAATGATTGGGCTAAAGCCCATTTAAATTAATCCTCAGTAACCCCAGCCTTAAGAGGCTGTGTTAAAATTCTAAATATATCGGTAGTCGCAACCTTCAGGTTGCGAAATAAAGCTGTTATCGCCCCGCCTATAGCGGGGCGGCTACCATCAATATTCTTATTCTCACACAGGCTCTTAAGGCTGGGGTTAAATAATAACCTAAATCTATGGGCTTTAGCCCAAAATATTTTAGAGTTACTTTCTTTTTTGACAATTTGAAAATTAAACATTTGGATCAATTCTTTTGAAATAAATTTTTAAAAATGAAAAATATCCTAAAGACTTTTGTAATATTTTTTCTTTTCACGACTAAGCTTCTTTCACAAGCTGATACAATTTCTTTTCTGAACTCTGAGACAAGAAATTATGATCAGAAACATATTAAGCTTTCTCTCTCTTTTGATTTTGATGAAGAAAAAGTAATTGGCAATTGTGAATTTTCTTTCTCACCTCTTACTAAAGATTTTAATGAGCTTGCTCTTCACGCAAAAACAATGAAGGTTAGTTCTGTAAAAATCTCCGGCAAAGAGCTTCAATTCAACCAGGACGATAAACATCTTTTTATTAAGATGGATAAAAGTTATTCGCCTGATGATTCAATAACTGTTTCAATAGATTATGAGGCTTATCCTACAAGAGGACTCTATTTTTTCAAACCGACAAAAGAAATTCCGGAGATTCCTTATCAGATTTGGTCGCAGGGAGAGGGTGAAAATCACAGATATTGGTATCCGGCGTATGATATGCCGGATGATAAATTAACTTCTGAAATTACTATTACCGTACCTTCAAATCTTATTGCCGTTTCAAATGGTATTCTTCAAAATGTAAAAGAAGAGGGAAGTACCAAAACTTTTTATTGAAGATGGATATGCCTTATTCCAATTATCTTACATCTGTGATCGTTGGAGATTATGTTACTGTGAAAGAAAATGTAAGAGGAACAACTCTGGAATATAATATTCCTTCAGAATGGGTTGATAAAAAAGATCTCTTTTACGGCAGAACTCCACAGATGATTAATTTCTTTTCTGATTTCATCTGTCCATATCCTTATGAAAGATATGCACAAACAACTGTTCAGGATTTTGAGTGGGGTGGAATGGAGAATGTTACTGCAACTACTTTGAACAGAAGAATTTTGCATGATAAAAATGCGGTTCCAAATTATAGCGCTGATGGTTTAATTTCACATGAACTTTCTCATCAATGGTTTGGTGATTACTTAACTTGTAAAACCTTTGATCATATCTGGCTTAATGAAGGTTTTGCTACTTACTTTACTGATCTTTGGATTGAAGATGAATTTGGTGTTGATGAGTTCAGGTATCAAAGGTATTTATCAAACAAGGAATATTTTGATAGTGAATTAAAAGCAGAACCATTGGATTCAATAAAACTCAAAGAATCCAAATTTATTCCTGCTGAATTAAGCGGCGATAAAGCTTATGATAGAGGTGCAGCAATTCTTAATATGCTGAGGTTTATTCTTGGCGATGAAGAATTTGAGAAAGCAATAAAGTATTATGTGAATAAACATAAAAATCAGAATGTAACTACTGAAGACTTAAGAGTGGCATTGGAAGAATCGACTGGAAAAGACTTTAAAACTTTTTTTCAGCAATGGATTTACGGTGCAGGCTTTCCTGAATTCAAAGTTGATTATTCATGGAACGAAGCAGTTAAGAAACTTACACTTAATGTTCAGCAAACACAGCAGTTACTTCCTGCTGTTGGAATTTTTGAAATACCTTTGCTGGTTGAAATTATTGCAGGTAAAAACCTTATTCAGGAAACAATTCAAATAACAGGTAAAGAAAATAGTTTTACTTTTAATATTGAACAGAAACCTGATCTTGTAAGTTTCAATAAATATGAATGGATACTTTGCAAAGTTAATTTTGAAAAAAGCATGGAGGAATTGACTTATCAATTGCAATATGATGATGACGTGGTTGGAAGAATTACAGCAGCAAAAGAATTAGTTAAGCTTGAAGATAAAGCAATTCCGGTTTTAAGCAGGGCAATTATCAGAGAAAGACATTACGGTGTAAGATTAGAAGTTGTTGAATCCTTAAAAAAAATAGGAGGTGATAAAACTCTTGAACATCTTCTTACAGTTTGTAATGATGAAGATGCGAGAGTACGTGAAGCTGCATTAAAAGCTCTCTCAATTTTTAGTTATGAAAAGGTGAGCGATATTCTTTTTGACAAGCTTGAAAATGATGATAACTATTATGTAAAAGGGGCAGCATTATATTCCATCGGAGCTGTTAAACATCCTGATGCAATAAAAATTTTAACTGATGCACTTAAAATGAATTCCCACAGAAATATAATTCGCAGAGGAATCTTTGAAGGTTTTCAAAAGCTTGGCGATCCTTCTATTTTACCTTTGGTTAAAGAATACACAAAATATAAATACAGCTATGGTGATATGCATTTGCTTGATATAACAGCACTCGATTGTGCGAAATCTTTTGCAGGTACACATTATGAAGAAGTTGTTGAAGTAATTTCATCATCACTTGAAAATCCATACTTCAGGACAAGAATTCGTGCGGCAAAATTATTAGCAGAGCTTGGAGCTAAGGATAAATTGCCAATTCTGATTAAACTATATGAAGAGGAGAAAAGAATTGTTGTTAAAGAAGGATTAAAACCTTCAATTGAAAAATTGCAGGCTCTGGAATAGTTCAAGATGAAGATGAAATCGTTTTATATTTATACTGACTGAAATCAAAGAGCATTATCTAAACGTTTTACATTGTACTCCTAACGGAGTACTAATTGTTTTTCCTTGTTACATATCTACAAACATTCAACTCCTCTGGAGTTGTTGATTTTTTTCTGCTTTTTTGGGCTGATAACTTTAACTCCGATAGGAGTTACATGTTTGTAGACAAAAAAACTTCAGGACAAGAATTCGTGCGGCAAAATTATTAGCAGAGCTTGGAGCTAAGGATAAATTGCCAATTCTGATTAAACTATATGAAGAGGAGAAAAGAATTGTTGTTAAAGAAGGATTAAAACCTTCAATTGAAAAATTGCAGGCTCTGGAATAGTTCAAGATGAAGATGAAATCGTTTTATATTTATACTGACTGAAATCAAAGAGCATTATCTAAACGTTTTACATTGTACTCCTAACGGAGTACTAATTGTTTTTCCTTGTTACATATCTACAAACATTCAACTCCTCTGGAGTTGTTGATTTTTTTCTGCTTTTTTGGGCTGATAACTTTAACTCCGATAGGAGTTACATGTTTGTAGACAAAAAAACAAAAACACAAGTCTGAACTCCAGAGGAGTTCTATTTTGTTAAACAATCTATTTAAATATTCTTTCCCATTTTAGGAAAGATTGTGAATAAAAAATTATACTTTATTGCTATTTAAACCTTTTTGTCCCTATTCACATCTATAATAAGAGGGAATTTTTTCACTATTATAAAATTTGTATTATTTATAATATTAGTTCATAAATCAATCAAGGAGGTATCATGTTAAGGAGAATAGGAATTATTTTATTCTTCATTGTTCCTTTAGCGGTTATTGCAGTTTTAGCATTATCAAAAACAGAGGTAAATCAGAATACAGCAGCTCCATCAAAAATTACAATTGAGAATTTCACTCTTACGGATATTTATAAGAAGAAGCATTCGTTATCAGACTATAATGATTCAAAAGCAATCCTGGTAATGTTCATTGCAACTGAATGCCCGGTTTCAAATGCTTATAATTCAAGAATGGTGGAACTCTATAACAAATATCATGATAAAAATATTGCAATACTTGGGATTAATTCGAATAGAGAAGAAAGCCTGAGTGAATGTAAAAGCCATGCAGAAAAAAATGGATTTAAATTTCATGTTCTTAAAGATGGAAAAAATGTAATTGCAGATATGTTTGAAGCAGGAGTAACACCGGAAGCTTATGTGGTTGAACCTAAGACATACAAGATTTTGTATCATGGAAGAATTGATGATTCAAGAAATAAAAGCGATGTTGAAACACAGGATCTGGAAAATGCGCTAAATGAAATACTTGCCGGCAAAAAAGTTTCTGTTTCCCAAACAAAAGCTTTTGGCTGCACAATAAAAAGAATATAGAATGAAATTATTTATCACTCTCATATTTCTTTTAATATTTTATTCAGGGTGTATAAAAAAAGAGAATGAAACTAAAGAACAACAGGAATTAAGTTATTCTATTAAAGAAGAAATTCCTGTTGTGGACGAAGTTTGGTTGAAAAATAAAATAGAGAACAGGAATGGTAAGATTTTATTTGTGAATTTCTGGGCAACTTGGTGTGTTCCCTGTGTCGAGGAATTTCCTGATCTTGTAAAAATTTATAATGAAAATAAAGATTCTGATTTTGAATTCCTGAGTGTGTCGGTTGATCTTTCTTCAGACATTGAAACTAAAGTAAAACCATTTCTCAATAAACAATCTGCAGATTTTCCTGTGGTTGTGGTTGAGGAAAAAAGAAGCGATGAAGTTATTAACCTTATAAATCCGGAATGGAATGGTGCTGTTCCTGTTACTGTAATTTATGATGAAAACGGAAAGAGGAAAGAATTTATTTCTGAAGTGAAAGATTATGAGTTCTTCAGTAAGAGTATTGAAAAAGTAAAATCACTTTAAATTTCTTATAAGATGAAATTTATTTTACAGGTTATTATTCCTTTTTTATTCCTGTTTATTTCCTGCCGGCAGGAGATTGTCCCACCGGATAATCCTGCTGGTAATATTAATGAACCACAGCTTACAAGAACTAATTTCTCTTATATTTTTTCTATCAATGCAAATAAGATTACAGAAAATATAGTAGATAATACTTACCTCAATACTTTCAAATCAAAAATTTATACTGTAATAAGCGATCACTCTTCCGGTTCAGTTGAGATTATCGTTCAGGTTGATCAGAATAATATTCTTTACTCTGCTGTTTTTGATAATGACACAAACGGCTCATTCACCGAAATAGAAGGACAACAGCCAAAAGTTATAATATTCAACTTTAATGATTTTACAGGTAAGTTCAAGGCTACATTGACTGATATTGAATAATAGGTATAAGGTATCGGGTATAGGGTATAAAGGAATAAGTATTTAGATTTGAATTTGATAATTGAGATTTAATTGAGCTTTAATTGGTCTTTGTGATTTACTTATTGGAGTTTTATTCAACTCAAAGATAATTGGAATCTCTGTAGTTTGAACCTTATACCTCTATACCTTATACCCTATACCATTCCTTTTTAGTTTACCATCTCCCATAGCTTCCTTATATTTAGTTCAAGCCAATAAAATTTTTCGGAGGATGTTATGTCCAGTTTAAACCTTGCCAGAAAAAAACGTGGAATGTCTCCCGGTTCTCTTGTTTTTACAGGTGAACAGAAGGTTAAGGAAATCAGTATAGATATTTTTCAATATAACCAGAGTTCTATTATTGAAAGGAAGATTGATAATATTGATGAACTAAAAGGGCTGTTAAATCCTCAGAATATTTTATGGATTAATATCTGTGGTCTTCATGAAGTGGATAAATTAGAAAAGGTAAGAGAGATTTTTAATTTCAACCCTCTTGTAATGGAAGATATACTTAATGTAGCCCATACTCCAAAACTTGAAGACTATGAGGATTATTTGTTTCTGATTTGTAAGAGTCTTGACTATGATCTTGAAAAAAATAAAATATCTGTTGAACATGTAAGCTTTATACTTGGTAAAAATTATCTTATAACTTTCCAGGAAACAGAAGGAGATGAATTCGATCTTATCAGGGATCGTTTAAGAGGAGCTAAAGGAAGAATAAGAAAACTTGGTGCAGATTATCTTATGTACCGTCTTCTTGATTCTTTAGTTGATAATTATACTGTTATTTTATTACAGTTAGATGAAATAATGGAAAACTTTGAGGATGTGCTTCTGGATAAACCAAGCCAGGATACGATTGAAGAAATTTATCATTTCAGAAAAGAGATTAATAAACTGAGACGCTCAGTAGTTCCTCTTAAAGAAGTTATTTATAGTATGATAAAAGATATTCAGCCATTAATTAATAAATCAAATTTGATTTTTATCAGAGACCTTGAGGATCACATCAAAAATGCTGTTGACACAGTTGAAAATTATAAAGAGCAGATTAATAGTATGATAGAAATTTACAGATCCTCTACACAATTGAAGCTAAATGAGATTTTAAAAGTCTTAACAATAATCTCAACTATATTCATACCACTTACTTTCATAGTGGGAATCTATGGAATGAATTTTAATTCCGATGCCAGCCCTTACAATATGCCGGAACTAAACTGGTATTTTGGTTACCCGCTTGTTCTTGGTTTTATGCTGCTTGTTGCAGTTATATTATTAATTATCTTCAGAAGGAAGCGATGGATTTAGAGCAGTTCAAAATAAAAACTTAAAAAGTTAATCCTTATCTTTATATATGAAATTTTCAGCAATAATTTTATTCATAATTCTTTCTGCAAATATTTATTCTCAGCAAGCTATTGATTATTTTCCTCAACAACCTGGGTATAGATGGAATTACCGGCTTTCAGTTCTTGACTCAACCAATAATACAATTCCTGAAATGATTTTCTTCCGGAAAGATTCTTCTGCATTTCTTTCAGAATATAATGGGAAATCTGCCTATCATATTCTTACAAAAACCGGTACTGAGGAAACAATTCAGTTTCTTCCTTATATAGATACAAACTATATTCATTTAACCGGCTCAAATGGTTATGAGTATTTTGATATTTCTGAACTTGATCTTTTAATAAGTTTAATAGATTCTTCTTTACTTAATAATATTCTTCCTTTCCTTGGTTTATTTGAATCTTTAAGTGGCTGGCATTTGAATTACAAGTTTGCACAGAATGTAAACCAGCAATACCAGATAAGAAGTTTTGATACAACCGTTATAATTGATTCTCTTGAAATCCCTTTAAGGTTTAATAAGAATGGCAGAAGGCTTCCGGATGAAAACCTGGAAACTGAGATAGGAACATTCTCATGTAAGAAATTCTTAATAATAAATACATTAAATTATTTAGTAATTCTGCCTCCACCGCTTCCACCAATTCCTATCCCTATTGTTACTTTTAGTGACACTGTTTGGATTGCACCAGGTAACTGGATCGTTAAGGATATTATTCCTTCAACAAATATTGATCTTACTTTGTTAAATCTTGGAGACTATATTATCCCGGGTTTAAAAAGAGAAATAATTTCTGAGGCAACTGGAGTTGAAGAAAATCCTGAGGAAAAATTTTCTTTTAACCTTGAACAAAATTATCCGAATCCGTTCAATCCAACTACAAGTATAAAGTTTGGTATTAATAATAGCGGAAATGTTTCAATCAAAGTGAATGATATTCTTGGGAAAGAAATTGCAATCTTACTTGATGAAGAATTGAATCGGGGAAATTATGAAATACTTTTTGATGGAAAGAGCTTATCCAGCGGAGTTTATTTTTATATCATAGAGTTTTCAGATTTCAATTCTCAATTTAATTACAGAATAACAAAAAAAATGCTGCTCATTAAATAATAATTGGCGTTGTCTAATGCTTTATAATAATATCAGTTACAAAAAAATGTTTTCAGCAATCGAAGTATCTTCTTTACCAATAAGAGAAAAGATTGAAGAGAAATATAAATGGAATCTCACTCATATTTATAAAAATGATGATGAATGGGAGAAAGATTTCAGTTGGGTTGAAAATAATTTATCTGGATATGAAAAGTTTAAAGGTTCTCTCTCAAAAAGCGCAGATAACCTCTTTCATTGCCTTCAGTTTGATGATTCAATCGGGATAAGGCTTGAAAGATTGTATTTGTATGCAATGCTTTTCAAGGACAGTGATATGCAGGTTACAAAATACCAGGCAATGGAAGAGAGAATAAAAACCCTTTATTCAAAAGTTTCTGCAGCAGGCTCTTTTATAAAACCTGAATTGCTGCAAATACCTGATGAAAAATTATGGGAGATGATAAACTCCAAAACTGAGCTTCAAGTTTACAAACATAACATTGAAGATCTGCTCAGAACAAAAGAGCATACGCTTTCAAAAGATGAAGAGGAGCTGCTCGCTCATGCTTCTGAAATTACTCAGGTTCCTTACAATACTTTTTCATTGTTTACTAATGCAGATATAAAATTTCCAAAGATTAAAGATGAAACAGGAAATGAAATAGAGATTTCCCATGCCAGGTATTATGCTGCAATGTATTCTAAAGACAGGGATTTTAGAGAGCGTGCTTTTAAAAATTATTATTCAACATATATTCAGTATGCGAATACTTTTGCTTCATTATTTAATGGTAACCTTAAAACGAATATTTTCAATTCAACTGCAAGAAAATATAAAAATGCCAGGGAAGCTGCATTGGACAGGTTTAATATTCCTGTTTTGGTTTATGATAACTTAATTGAGACCGCAAATAAAAATTTAAAACCTCTTCACAGATGGGCCGCATTAAAAAAAGAATTATTAGGTATAAAAGAACTTCATCCTTATGATGCTTATGTAACTATCTTTAATGATGTGCCGGAGGAGAAATATCCTTATGATAAAGCAAGAGATATTGTTTATAATTCATTAAAACCTTTAGGAAAAGAGTATCTGAATATTTTGAAAGCTGCTTTTGATAACAGGTGGATTGATGTTTACGAAACTCGGGCTAAGAAAAGCGGGGCTTATTCGTCAGGAACAACTTTTGGTGTGCATCCTTATGTACTTTTGAACTGGACTGATCTTTTGAATGATGTTTTTACTCTTACTCATGAAATGGGACATAATATGCACTCTCATTTTACAGGAGTTTCCCAGCTTTATCCTTATGCGAACTATTCAATCTTTCTTGCAGAAGTTGCATCAACTTTCAATGAATCGCTTTTGCTTGATTATTTTATTTCAAATGCTTCTTCAAAAGAAGAGAAGCTTTATTTTCTTGAGAAATATTTGAATAACATCACGCTTACTTTTTACAGGCAGGTGATGTTTGCAGAGTTTGAAATGATGGTTTATGAAAAAACCGAAAGTGGAATTGCCTTAACTCCCGATTCACTATCCGAATTGTATGCTTCTCTTTACCAGAAATATTGGGGACCTGATATGGTTGTTGATGATGAAGAACGCTATACGTGGGCTAGAGTTCCCCATTTTTATTACAATTTTTATGTTTACCAGTACTCCACAGGTTTTGCAGCATCAGAAGTTCTTTCCAGGAAAGTTAAATCGGAAGGCGAAACTTCTGTTGAACGCTATCTTAATTTTCTTAAAGCAGGAAGTTCCGATTATCCTTTAAATATTCTTAAAGCTGCCGGGGTTGATATGAGCTCACCTGAACCTGTTTTAAGTATAACACAAAAGATGAATGAGCTTCTTAACGAAGTTGAATCGTTAATTTAGTTGCTAAGTTACTTGGTTAATAAGTTACTCAGTTATTAAGAATTGGATAATAATTACTCAGAAAATAAGAAGAGGTCTCAAAATGACTTTTGAGACATTTGAAGAATTGGAAGTTTGGAAATTAGCAAGGCAGCTCAAAAAAGAAATCCGGGAATTGATAAAAAATTTCCTGTTGATGAGAGATATAGATCAAATAATCAGGAGTAGCAGATCTATTGGCTCAAATGTAGCTGAGGGTTTTGGACGATTTCATTTTAAAGACAATTCTAAATTTTGTTTGAATGCAAGAGGTAGTTTATTTGAAACCCTTAATCATTTGATAGATGCTTTTAACGAAGAATATATTTTTGATGATGAATTGAAATATTTCAGAGATAAAGTTCTGCATTGCATTAAAGTTCTTAATGGATACATAGCTTACCTGAAAAAACAATCATTAACCTAATAACCTATTAACTTAATAACTTAGTAGCTTAAACATGAAAGTTTATTCTAAAAAAGATTTAAATGAATTTCTTCAATCACTGACTTACGATGATATTAGTTTAATTCCAACCAAAGTATCAAGAATAAAATCAAGAACAGAAACTTCAACCACCTGCGAGTTCCTGAATATCAAACTCAATCTTCCTGTTATTTCCAGTCCAATGGATACAGTGAGCGGACTTGAAATGACAAGAGAGCTTTCGAGATTAGGGTGTCTTGGAATACTTAACAGGTTTGATTCTTCTCTTGATGAGTTATTAAATCATAAGCAAGAAAATGGTTTAGTCAAAGCTGTTTCAATTGCATTAAACTCATCATTTGAAATGATAGAAAAGTTAGCAGAAAAAGGATTTATAATTTGCATTGATACTGCAAATGCAAATAATTCTGCTGTTCTGAGTAAAACCGAAGAGATAAAAACTAAATTTAATGTTCCTATTATAGTTGGGAATATAGCTCATGGTGCAACTCTGCAGCAGCTTGAAAATGCTGGTGCAGATGCTGTAAGAGTTGGGATTGGAAGCGGAAGTGTCTGTACAACTTCTGTTCAAACAGGAATTGGAATCGGACAGGTTTCATCTTTACTTAATGTGTACTTCGCAAAAGAAAAATCGAAGCTCAAAATAAAAATTATTGCAGATGGAGGAATTAAACATCCTGGTGATATTGCAAAAGCTTTAGCTTTAGGTGCCGATGTTGTAATGGCCGGAAGAATGTTTGCGGGAACAAGAGAAGCTCCGGGAGAAGTTATAAGATACCAGGGGCAGCTCTGGAAAAAATACAGAGGCTCTGCATCATTCGGAGTTAAGATGAGGAATGAATTTATTGAAGGGGAAGAAACGATGGTTGCTTACAAAGGAGCAGTCAAGAACGTTGTTGATAATATTTCAGATGGGTTAAAAAGTACAATGAGCTATATGGATTGCTTTAATCTTGATGAGCTGAGAAACACTGATACTTTTGCTGTGTTGAGTAACAGTTCTTACCTGGAAAGGTTACCAAGGATATAAATTATCATATTAATCAAATTAAAAATGTCCCTCTTTAGCAAAGAGGGACAGATTTTAGCGAAGCTAAAATCAGGGAGATTCGACTGTGTGCGCTAATATTACAATGCTAAGTTTGATTACAATGTAACGCAATCGAATTCCTCTGTTCTGACTGCGTCAGAACTGTCTCCCTTTGCTAAAGGGAGACTTCTCTTTTTTTATTCTTATATATCTGAAATAATTAATTTTTTCATCTCCTCTTCAAACACTTCTTTTCTGACATAAAAAATTAAATAACCCTTCTTCATAAGAAAACGAAGTTCCCTCGCATAAAAATTCCTTTTTATCTTAAATATTGTAAAAAGGGGAATCAACCTACTTTATCGATCGGTGATCGGCTTTTATTCTTAAGTTTTTTAAAATCAGAAGGAGTAAATCCTGTAATTTTTTTGAATTGATTTGAGAGATGCTGAACACTGCTGTAACCAAGTTTATAAGATATTTCGCTAAGTGTTAATTCATTATAAACCAGCAGCTCTTTTGCTTTCTCTATTTTCTGGTTGATGAAATATTTCTCAATCGTTATTCCTTCTTTAGAGGGAAAAAGTGAACTTATATGTTGATAGTTCGTGTGAAATTTATCAGTTAGGTACTTTGAAATACTAATCTTCTCAAGCGTTTCCGGATGAGAATGAATAAGATCAATTAAAGAGATTTTAACTTCTTCTATAAGTTTTGCCTGTTTATCTCCGAGCAGTTCAAATCCATTTTCCTCGAAAACTTTATTTATTTCATTTAAATCAATCTCTTTGCCGCTGGAATTTATTTTTGCTTCGCCAAGTTTAACATCATCAACTTTATATCCGAGCTTTTCAAGTTCTTCTCTTACCACTCTAATACACCTGTCGCAGACCATATTTTTTATATGTAAGATTTTTGATTCCATTGTTCTAATTCTGAGTAAAAAAAACTATTTTTGATTTAATAATCGGGTTCAAAATATTAAATAAATATGTAAGGAATTAGTCAATGAAAAGAAGTCTTTTCTTAATCACCATTCTGTTTTTCGCAAGCTTAAACTTAATCGCTCAGAAAAGAGCATTTACTATTGAGGATCTTTACAGAGTAAAAAATGTTGGTTCACCTGTTGTTTCTCCTTCCGGAAATAAAATAGCTTTTACTGTTACTGATTATAATTTAAAGGAAGGAAAATCAAACAGCGACATTTATATTCTTTATCCTGATGGTGCAACAGAAAATATTTCAAGCAAAGATGTTAGTGAGACAGATCCTTTCTGGGCTTCTGATAATGAAATTTATTTTCTTAACAATTCCCAGGTTCACCGCTATACTGTTAATGATAGGAAAACGGTACAAGTAACAGATTTTGCAACGGGAGTTTCAAAACCTTCTTTAGCGCCAGATAAAAAATCTATTGTTTTTATTTCAGATATTTTTCCGGAATGTGGGGCTGATAATTTCTGCAACAAGAAATTATCTGAGTCTTCTGAAAGTGGACCCGTGCAGGCTTATATGTCCGATGAACTTATGTTCAGGCATTGGACTGAATATAATGGGGAAAAGAAAAGCAGCCTTATTTCATACAATATTGAATCTAATTATTATCAACTGCTTGCAGAAAGTCATTGGCTATCAGGTAATTTTATGTTGGGTGGAGATGTGAAATTCACTATTTCTCCTGATGGGAAAGAAATCTGTTATATTTCCAATCCTGATATGAATCTTGCTGCATCAACAAATTCAGATCTTCTGGTGCTTAACCTTGAAACACAAAAAACAACTAACCTTACAAAAGAAAATAAAGCATGGGATGGTTATCCAATTTATTCTCCAAACGGATTTTTTATTGCTTTTAAAATGCAGACTATTGCCGATTATGAATCGGACAGGTACAGACTTGCTGTTTATAACAGATCAACAAAAAAGATTGATGTACTAACGGAAGATTTCGATTATACAGTTAATGATTTCTGCTGGGGAGAAGATTCTGAAACTCTTTACTTTACTGCAGATAAAGAAGGATATTCACCTTTGCACAGTTTTAATATTCATTCAAAAGAAATAATTGCGCTAACAGGTAAGCAATCAATATTTGGTTTTGATATTGCTCCAGATCAGAATGCTATTTATTATGTGGCAAGAGCAGTTCATAAGCCGGGAGAGTTATATAGAATCACCAAAGATAATTTAATTCAGCAGATGACATCAATGAACCAGAAGCTTCTTGATGAAGTTGACGTAAGACCTGCAGAACAAATGTGGTTTGAAGGCGCGGATGGAAAAAAAGTTCATGTTTTTATAGTTAAGCCGCATAACTTTGATGCATCAAAAAAATATCCTCTTATCCTTAATGTTCATGGAGGTCCGCAATCTCAGTGGATGGATTCTTTCAGAGGAGATTGGCAGATTTATCCTGGAGCCGGATACGTTGTGGCTTTTCCAAATCCGCATGGTTCTACAGGATATGGACAGGAATATACTGCTGCAATTTCAGGAGATTGGGGAGGTAAAGTTTATGAAGATGTAATGAAAGTAACCGATGCAATTGAACAGCTTTCTTATATTGATAAGGACAGGATTGGTGCGATGGGGTGGTCTTACGGTGGATATATGATGAACTGGTTCCAGGCAAAAACAAAAAGATTCAAATGCCTTGCTTCAATGATGGGGGTTTATGATCTTGAATCAATGTGGGGTGCTACTGAAGAATTGTGGTTTGTAAACTGGGATTTGAAAGGACAGCCGTGGAATTCTGCAAACTACCAACAGTTTTCTCCTTCAAATTATGCCCAGGATTTTTCAACACCGACTCTTATTATAACTGGAGAAAAAGATTACAGGGTTCCTTATACACAAAGTGTTCAGTATTTCACCACTCTACAAACCCTGGGGATTGATTCGCGTTTAGTGATTTTTAAGAATGATGGTCACTGGCCGGATCATGTGAAATCAATGCCGTTATATTATAATGCTCATCTTGAGTGGTTCAACAAATATCTCGGTGGAGATCCTGCCCCATATGATTCAAAGAAGCTGATTTTGAATACGCAATTTGAATAAGGTCCTTCGTACAAAGGAAGGGGGATTTTTTAATAGAATAGCATTTCAGAAAAAAGTTATAATATTGTTATACTTTTTTGGTGGATATTAATTAAGTAAGTGAAGCAACTTCATTTATAATAAAAAAATGATATGAAAAGAATACGTATATATTTTTTCTGTTCATTTATTTTCCCGGCACTTTTTTCAAACATAAGTTTTAGTCAATGTTCAGATGCAGGAATTTGCCAGCTTGGCCATTTAGTTGATGGAAAAGAACAGCAACTTAATATTTCTCTATCTTATAAAAATGGTTACAGCGGAAAAGAAGATGGTGTCAGCTTTCATTCATTTCAGTTGGATACACGATATGAATTATTTAATGGAAGTATATTAAGTCTGTTGGTCCCTTACAACATTCAATCGGGTCCTGGAGGAGATGTTAATGGAATTGGAGATTTATTGTTAGGCTGGACTCAGGAATTATTTTCAAACGAAATTTCTTCATTGAGTGCTTCAATTGGTACAAGGTTAGCAACAGGTGATGAAAATAAAGAACCTGCACTTCCACAGGTTTACCAGCCTGGTTTAGGTTCTAACGATTTAATTTTCACGATTGATTATAATTATAACAAATTTGGTTTCGGTGCAGGTTATCAATTAGCTGGAGGAAGAAATGATAAAGAGGGAATAGGATTAGAACGTGGTGATGATTTAATACTTAGGGCTAACTATTTTTTTGCAATAGATTATTTCCAAATAACTCCGCAACTGATATTCATAAAGAGGCTTTCCAAATCAACTGTTTTAGATCTTAATGCGACAAATGAGAATTTTGTTGAAGTAGATGGAAGTGATATATCTCAGCTTAATCTTCTTACTCTTATTCAATATGATTTGAATGAAAGTTATGCTCTTTTCAGCGAGGCTGCTATTCCTTTTCTAAAAAGAGAAGTGAATGTTGATGGATTAAAGCGTGCTTATACTGTTTCTTTTGGGTTAAGATATATTGTGAATTAATATTTTTCCGGATAGTTCTTCTTTTAGAAATTTAAATTTATTTTCAAGATAATATTTTCTCTCTTTTTCATCCAGAATTGAACCGAGAGTTACTTTATATTCTTGTTCCTTAAAATTATTTATAATCTTTAACACTTTTTCAAGTCTATCTTTTTTAAAAGTCAGATCAACACCACGCATTAAAAGAAATTCAATATCGAAAGCATCACGAATAAGCTTTCTTGAAAGGAGAGCTTCAACTTTATTTTGCATCATCTGTTTTAAAGTAAGTCCTTTAACCATCACTTGTTTATTGGTGAACTTTGAAAAAGCAATTTTCCTTTCCCAGTCAAAATCAGTTTGATCTTTCCGGATTTCAATTTTTAGACTCCTGTTTACATCAGGTGCTTTTATTTCAAAAAGTATTGTAAATTTTTTGTTCATAGAATCTGTTAGCCGATAGTTAGAAGCTAAAGAATCTTTGCACTTTGTAAAGATTAGTTTAGCATCCGATTTTTTATCGAGCCAGAAATCCATATCAGTAGAATAGCGGTTAAGATTATGACACAGCCGCAGCATTGTTCCACCACCAAAGTAAAGACTATCGAGTATTTTTGAACTATTAAATATTTCGAGTATTTCAATTTCAAGTACTTCTAAATCTTGTAACGCCTGCATAAATTTTCCCAGAATATTTTTGTTCTTTTATTTGTATAACTAAGAAATTTGTCGATTCCCGGTTTATCTATTTTAGAAAAGTCAATCGCAGCAAAATCACAACTGTATTTGCCAAGCGACGAAAGATAAATTATATCTGCAAGTGCTTTTTCAGGACTGGCAATAAAAATATTTCTTTCTAAAGAAAAGCCATTGTAATAATTTTTCTTGACTAAGAAATATCTGAATTCAACATCTTTAACTTTGACAGATTTACTTCTTTTTTGCGCTACAGATTCAACAACTCTCTGTAATTGTTGAGTCGAGATGTTATAGTAACTTAGTGCACTTACAAGAGAAATATAAGATGGAGTTTGAATAAGATTAGCAAGTTGAAACAGGTTAATTTCTTTAAGTGAATTGAATTTCTCAGGTGTTATATAAAGATTTCTTTTTATTCTAATTAAGAGACCGCGCTTTAAATACCTGGTAGCTGTTACTTTTGCTGATTCAAAGTTGATAGAAAGATTCTTAGCAAGATCTTCAATGGAAAGAACAAGTTTATTATTTTTATTCAGATCGTTTATTCTCATTAAACTAAATACAGATAATTAACACTAATGTTAATTTAGTATATTTATTGAAATAAAGCTAACTTTGAAAGATTTGGAAAAGCTTTTTACCCCGGAGGCCAGTGCATTTGTCTTCCCCCAAGCAGATGTATATGAAGATGAAAAACTGTTTGCCCACCTTTTTCGCCGCTGTTAATCACTAATCTGAAGCCATCATCAATTTTTAAATCTTTTGCAAGCTTGTTTGCAGCATCAATCATTTCTCCTAAAAGTTCGGAATGTTTTTTACTGTCGAAATTATTTATCCCTGGAATTTCTTCTTTAGGAATGATTATAATGTGAACCGGTGCCTGCGGATTTATATCCCTGAAAGCTAATATATTATCCGATTCAAAAACAATATCGGCTTTTATTTCTTTTGTAATGATCTTTGAAAAAATATTATTGCCCATAATTAATCCTTTTTTTCAATTTCATACTTCTTCATTTTATTATAGAGATGGCTTCTCTGAATATCAAGAGCCTCTGCCGTTTTACTGATGTTCCAATCGTTTTCTTTAAGCTGCTTAAGTATAAATGCTCTCTCTGCTTTTTCTTTAAACTCCTGGAATGAATTGCTTCCTGCAATAATATCATCAATTTTTGATTGACCTGTTGTTGCAAGGAAATCAATATCGCTTCTTTTAATCTCTTTCTTATCAACAAGGATCATAATTCTTTCAATAACATTTCTAAGCTCGCGTACATTACCTGTCCATGGCAGGCTCCGCATTAAAGAAATGGCATCATCACTGAATTTAATCGCGGGCTTTTTATGCTTCACAGCTATATCATTTGCAAAATGTTCTATAAGTATAGTAATATCATCTGCTCTTTCCCGCAAGGGAGGGATATGAATCGGAATTACATTAAGCCTATGATAAAGATCTTCTCTGAAATTTCCTTTCTCAATCTCTTCCTTAAGATTTTTATTGGTAGCGGATAAAACCCTTACATCAATTTCAATTTTTTTAGCTCCACCAACCCGTTCAATCCTGCCGCTTTCCAATGCATGCAGAACTTTTGATTGGGCCTGCAGGCTCATATCCCCAATCTCATCAAGAAATAAAGTCCCTTTATTAGCGAGTTCAAATCTTCCAATTCTCTGCTGAAAGGCACCTGTGAAAGAACCTTTTTCATGCCCAAATAATTCAGACTCAATTAATTCATTTGGGATTGCTGCACAATTAACTTCAATAAAAGGTTTATCTTTCCTTTCGCTGTTAAAATGAATGGCTCTTGCTACAAGCTCTTTCCCTGTTCCGTTTTCGCCTGTTATTAAAACTCTTGTTTCCAGAGGGGCAACCCTGTCTATAATTTCAAGAATGCCGGTAATTGCTTTGCTCTTACCCAGAATTTTTCCATCACCCGATAAAGTTTTTTTAATCTCTTTATTCTCAGCGATCAGATTGGATTGTTGAACAGCATTTCTTACGCTGATTAGGAGTTTATCTCTATCAATCGGCTTTTCAATAAAATCAAATGCGCCAAGCCTGGTTGCTTTTATTGCGTTCTCAACGCTTCCGTGAGCAGAAATAATTATTACAGAAAGATTTGGATTAATTTCTTTTACTTTTTTTAAGACTTCAAAGCCATTCATCTCCGGCATTTGAATATCAAGTAGGAGAGCAGAAAAATTTCCAGAGGAGATTTTATTTATTCCTTCAAATGCTTTGATGGAATAATCCACACTATAATTTTCATACTCAAGAATGAATTTTATACTTTCGCAGATTTCTTTTTCATCATCTATAATGATAATTGATTTCATAGCGGGTTTCCGAAATAGTAAAGTGTTCGCATAACTAAAATTTGAGAAGGGAGGATTGATTTATCATCTTTCAAAATCTTACCGAAACATTTTCCCAAAAAGTTTACTTCAAGGTCTCGGTAATCAATTGAAGATTGAACCTTAAAATCCTCCTCAAAAGCCTCTGTAAAATAGCCAATTAGATTCCCTAAATCAAAAAAGAGAGTTGAATATGAAAGAAAAGCAAATCCAAAAAAATGGGCAAGCTTATCTTTATCTCCGTAGTTGTTTAGAGGAGTATCATAAAAGAATCTGTTTGGAAGATTTTTATTTTTAATATTATAAGTTGAATCACTTGCAGAGACAAGAGGATAATTCCATATAGATTTTATTAAAGGAATTATAATCGGAACTTCTCTATATGGAAGAGTTGCAGCGGATAAAGCAAGCAAGGATTCTGAATAATCCTTCTTTGTAAACCTGATTGCAAAAATATAAATAGAATCTGCCGCGGATAAATCTCCGATCTCATTTTTTAATTCAATAAACTCTTCTGAAGCGATGTAAGATGAAATATGATTAACTGCTTTGGATAAATTGCTTTGCTGTGGGAAGGCAGAATGTAAAAATAAAGTGGAAGAAAAAATTAAAAGTTGTGTTGTAAATTTAATTCGTTTAAACCCCTCTTTTATTCTCCCCTTTCTAAAAGGGGAGAAAAGTAAAGTCTCTCCCTTTTTGAAAGGGAGAGATTTAGAGAGGGTTTGTTTTTGGCAATTTATTAATAGGGATGTCAACATTCATTTTTACTTAACCCCTCAAAATCTTTTTACAGCATTTTTTAATGAAAGAATATTTTAACTCATCGTTCATAAATAATTTACCGGTTTTTTGAATTATATTCCTAAAGTCCGTATCAACCTCTTTTAAAAATACAAGGTCAATCTTGTGAAGCCCGATTATTTCATCAATTTTTTCCCTCAACTCTCTTTTTTCACTAAGGTTAATCTGCCTGGAATCAATTGCTATATCATAATCAGAATTAAATGGAGCGTTTCCCTTTCCTCTTGATCCAAACAATATCAGTTTTTTAGGATGGACTTCATCAATAAGAATTTTGACAATGTTATTTAATCTTTTGTCTTCCATAAGCCGCTAAAAATAGAGTAAATGAATCGACCAAAGATAAGTGAAAGGAATAATAATGAAAAGGATGTTAGCTGGAAGAAATTGTTTTGAGCAGGAAGATGGATTTTTAAATTTTTCCCCGGAAAAGACATGCAGTAACTTCAATCTAGTATTTAAGTCTGTATCACTCCCGGATTAAATCTTGGCATTTCAGGATTGTTATTTGAAACTTCAATTGCTAAAGAAACATATTCTCTTGTTAGCGCAGGATCAATAATTTCATCAACCCATAACCTTGCCGCAGCATAGAGAGGGCTGTTTTTTTCATCATAGGCTTTAGTTATTTCATCAAGAAGTTTTTTCTTATCTTTTTCTTTAGGATGTTCACCACTTTTTTCTGCTTGTTTTATTTTAATAGCAAGCAAAACACTTGCAGCTTGTGATGAACCCATTACAGAAATCTTAGCATTCGGATAAGCAAAAATAAATCTTGGATCGTAAGCTTTGCCGCACATTGCATAATTACCGGCTCCGTAACTATTTCCAACAATAATTGTAATTTTCGGAACAACTGAATTAGCAACTGCATTAACCATCTTTGCACCGTCTTTAATAATTCCACCATGCTCTGCCCGGCTTCCAACCATAAAACCTGTTACATCCTGTAAAAAGAGTAACGGAATTTTTTTCTGATTACAGTTCATAATAAATCTGGCTGCTTTATCCGCACTATCAGAATAAATAACTCCACCAACCTGCATTTCACCCGTTTCTGTTTTTACAATATTTCTTTGATTGGCAACAATTCCAACTGCCCAGCCATCAATTCTTGCATAAGCTGTTACCAGGGTTTTTCCATATCCCGCTTTGTATTCATCTATCTCTGAATTATCAACAATCCTTGCAATCAGCTCGTAAGTATCATAAGGTTTTGCAGAATCATCAGGAAACAACCCATATATTTCCTTTGGAGTGAAAAGAGGAGGTTTACTTTCAGTTCTGTTGAATCCTGCTTTAGGCTGCTCACCAAATTTTTCTGTTAAACTTCTTATTTGTGCAAGACATTCTTCATCATTTTTCATAATATAATCTGTAACACCTGAAATGTTTGACTGAACTTTTGCACCGCCAAGACTTTCATTGTCAATCACTTCACCAATTGCGGCTTTAACAAGGTGAGCACCTGCGAGAAAAACAGAACCTTCACCTTCAACAATTAAAGCTTCATCACTCATAATAGGAAGGTAAGCACCACCGGCTACACAAGGTCCCATAATAGCTGCAATCTGCGGAATTCCCATTGAAGACATTTTTGCATTATTTCTGAAAATTCTTCCAAAGTGTTCTTTATCAGGAAAAATTTCATCCTGCATTGGAAGAAAAACCCCTGCACTATCAACTAAGTAAATAATCGGCAGTCTGTTTTCCATTGCAATTTCCTGTGCACGTAAATTCTTTTTAGCAGTGATAGGAAACCAGGCGCCAGCCTTCACAGTTGCATCATTTGCAACTATAATATGATAGCGACCATTTATTTTTCCAATCCCATAAATAGTTCCTGAACTCGGTGCACCACCTTGTTCTTTGTACATATCATAAGCGGCAAAAGAATTAAGTTCAAAGAATTCTTTTTGGTTATCGATTAGTTTATTAATACGTTCCCTTGCGGTTAGCTTACCTTTTGATTTGTGTTTTTCGATTGCTTTCTGTCCACCGCCAAGTTTTATTTTATCTCTTTCGGCATTAAGTTTTCTTAGAAGTTCTTTATAGTAATCTTCTCTTTTATTAAAAGATGAATTTTGATTTATTGATGAACCGATTTTTTTCATTAAGCTCTCATGATAAGAAATATATCGTAGCACAGATTATTAATCTGTGTTACGGGATTTTTTTATTCTTCACTCAGCAAATTCCTTGCAATCACTATTCTTTGTATCTCAGAAGTGCCTTCACCAATTGTACAGAGTTTTACATCACGATAAAATTTTTCTACAGGATAATCTTTTATAAATCCGTAGCCGCCAAAAATCTGTACAGCTTCGCTTGATGCTTTCTCTGCAATTTCACTTGCAAATAGTTTTGCCATAGCAGATTCTTTTATTATAGATTCACCTTTATCTTTTCTTAGTGCAGCTCTGAATGTTAAAAGTCTTGCTGCGTCTATATTGGTTGCCATCTCTGCAAGTTTAAATTGTATCCCCTGGAATTCATTGATGTGTTTTCCAAATTGTTTTCTTTCACCTGAATATTTGATTGATGCATCAAGGCATCCTTGTGCAAGTCCAACACTTAAAGCTGCAATAGAAATTCTTCCGCCCTCAAGTATTTTCATAGCCTGAACAAATCCTTCTCCATCTTCACCGATTAAATTTTCTGCAGGTACTTTGCAGTTTTCAAAAGTTAACTGGGTTGTATCGCTTGCTCGCATTCCAAGCTTATTTTCTTTTTTACCTATAATTAAACCTTCCATTCCTTTTTCAAGGATGAAAGCAGAAATCCCTTTCTTACCTTTGGATTTATCAGTAATAGCCATTATCACATAAGTATCGCCAACTGTTCCATGAGTTGTAAAAGTTTTGGAGCCGTTAAGCAAATAGTGATCATCTTTCTTTTCGGCAACTGACCTTAAGCTTGCAGCATCACTTCCTGAAACAGATTCTGTTAATCCCCATGCGGCGATTTTTTTTCCCGAGGTTAAATCTGGAAGGTATTTCTTTTTCTGTTCATCATTAGCAAAACGTAAAATATGGTTAGTACCCAATCCATTATGCGCTGCAACCGATAATGCAACGGATGGGTCTATTCTGGCAAGCTCTTCAATGATTACCGCAAAATCAACATAACCTAAGCCTGCTCCTCCATATTCTTCCGGGACAAGGATTCCAAGAAAACCAAGCTCTCCAAGCTGCTGTATTATTTCCATCGGGAATTCCTGGGACTCATCATACTTCATTACAACCGGTTTGATTTTCTTCTCAGCAAATTCTCTAATCGTTTCTTTTATAGCTGCTTGATTTTCGGTAAGTTCAATGTTGAATGGACTTTCCATTACATCCATAATTTTCCTTTCGGTAATAAAGAATTAAAGAAATTTTACTAAAGATTTTCTTTGAAATCTTCGATTATTTTTTCTGCAATATGATAGGGAGATAAATTTCCAAGAACCACTTTTTCCAAAGATGAATTTAATGAATTTTCCTGTTTCTCACCCCATAATTTCTGACGAATTTTTTCTTCAACTATATCTTTAATTCTTACTTTTACTCTGCTTTCCCTTCTTTTAATAAATTTACCGGAAGCATCTAAATATTCACGATGACGGAAAATCTCTTCAGCTACTTCCTCAATTCCTTTATTCTCAGTTGCGATTGTTTTAATAATGTTTGGCATCCAGGAATCAGCATCATGTTCCCTTAACATAAGAATTGTTTTTAAAGCTGTTACTGCCTGTTGAGCAGCGGGACGATCACTTTTGTTTAAAACAAAAAAATCTGCAATCTCCATCAGTCCGGCTTTCATTGCCTGCACAGTATCACCGGATTCAGGAACTAAAACCACAATAGTCGTATCTGCTGCCTGTACAATATCGAGCTCTGATTGACCGACACCAACAGTTTCAAAAATGATATAATCATATCCGGCAGCATCAAGAACATCGGCAGCATCAACAGCTTTTTTACTTAATCCGCCAAGACTTCCGCGTGTTGCCATACTACGAATAAAAACTCCTTTGTCATGAACTAAGTCAGACATCCTTATTCTGTCACCAAGTAAAGCACCGCCAGTAAATGGGCTTGTAGGATCAACTGCTATTATTCCAACTTTTTTATTTTGAGTGCGGAATAGTTTTGTAAGGTAATTTGTAATTGTACTTTTACCGGCACCAGGAGGACCGGTGATTCCTATACGGTATGCTTTCCCAATTTTATTATAAATTTTTTTTTGTAATTCAGAAGAAAGGGAATTATTTTCTTCGATTATCGAAATTGAACGAGCTATGGTTCTTTTTTCTGCATTAAATAAATTTTCTATAAAAGAGTCTTTAATCATTCATTAATATGAAGAATCTTATAAAAAAATAACACTTAATTCTATCTCGTTTCTTATGAAGAATTCTCATGTTCTATAAAATATCAACAGGATATTTTTTCATAATTATATCTGATGTAATCAAAGTGAAATCATTATCTTTTGACTGGCAAATTATAATTCTATCAAAAGGGTCTTTGTGTATTTGAGGCAATCCCGCTAAATGGATTAGATTATTTTCTTCTAAAGGTAAAGAAGTTATATGATGCTTATCTCTTTGAGTTATCAGGAATTCTGCCGAGGGTTCCGGTAAATTGAGCCTCCCAATTTGTTGTTTTATAAGACATTCCCATATAGAAACAACGCTGAGAAAAATATTATTTTTTTTATTTTGAATTTCTTTAGAATGTCTATTAGAAAGTTTCTTACTATTTGTTATATACCAAAGGAATATCGAAGTATCCAGCAGGAGATTCATTATTTTTCAAACATCTTCCGAATTTCAGTGGGGAGTGGCGAATCGAAATCATCTGGCACTATAAAATCATCCTTCGCTAAACCTATGGGTCTTTTACCATTTATATCATTAACTATAGGTGCAACTTTAGCGATTGATTTATCTTCATCTTTAATAACAAGAGTTTCTCCCCTTTTAATCTTATTCAGATAAAATTCAATTTTTTTCTTGAATTCATTAATAGGTACATTTAACATATTATAACCATTATATCCTGGTAAAAAAGTTAAATAAATAATCTTATAAATACTATTGATTTAAAAGCGACACTTAAGAATTCCCATTAAGGGTTTTTTTATCAAATTAGTTGGTTGCCTATTTCATTTCATTCTTAAAAAATTCCACCGTAGGTCTTAATCCTTCTTCAAGAGTTGTTGAAGGTTTCCAATTAAATTTTTTAAATAATTTTTCAGATGTTATAACACTTCTCATTTGTTCACCAGGAGCAGGCGGGCCATGCTTTTCTTCTTTATTGCTTCCGTTAATTTTATTCAACTTGTGGAAGAGCTCATTCACATCAGTTTCTTTACCAGTCCCTACATTATAAATATTGCATACATCATCGTTCAATGTTAAGAGATTTGCTTTAACAACATCACCCACATAAACATAATCTCTTGTTTGCTTCCCTGTTCCATTAATTATTGGCTGCTCATTGGCAAGAAGCTTTGTGGTAAAAATTGCAACAACTCCGGCTTCACCTTTTGAATTTTGCCTTGGTCCGTAAATGTTTGCATATCTTAAAACTGTATAATTAAAATCATACTGGAATTTATAGAAGAAAAGATATTTTTCAACTGAAAGTTTTGAAATGCCATAAGGTGAACAGGGAGACGTTGAATGGTTTTCATCAGCAGGGAAGTAGCTTTGATCTCCGTAAACTGCACCGCCTGTGGATGCAAACATAAATTTCTTTACTCCCGTTTTAATGCTATGCTGAAGAAGATTTATTGTGCCGATTATATTTGTGTTTGCATCATACGTAGGATCTGCAACAGATTTCCTCACATCCATCTGTGCTGCATGATGATTTACAACATCAAATTTTTCTTTTTCGAATAATTCAACAAGACTTTTATCGCAAATATCTGCTTTAACAAATTTTGCTTTTGGGTTTACATTTTTTTCAAATCCCATTGAGAGATTATCAACGACTGTAACCGAATGTCCTTCATTAATAAAAGCATCTGCAATATGTGAAGCGATAAAACCAGCGCCTCCTGTAACCAGAATTTTCAAGGGATTTCTCCTTTATAGAGCTTATTTTTAAGAATATATTCCTGGACTTTTTCAGGCACTAAAAAATTTATAGGTAAATTATCGTGGGCACGTCTTCTTATAACAGAACCGCTTATCTGAATAAAAGGAGATTTAACAAAAGCGGCCGCACGATAAAATTTATTCTGTTGACCTCGCGGTATATTTAGTTTTCTTCTTAAAACCACCAACTTTGCCACTTTAATTATTTCGTCAGGCTGCCGCCAGGTATGAAATTTAAAGATATTATCATACCCGATTATAAGCTCTATGTGTTTATATCTTTCACTTAATTCACGAAGTGTATCTACTGTATAAGAAACCATTTTTCTTTGCAGCTCAATATCTGAAAATTCGAAATAAGGAATTTTGCTTATTGCTATTTGCAGCATATTAATCCTATGTTCAACGCCGGATATTTCAACATCCTGCTTGTGCGGGGAAATGTAGGTGGGTATAAAGATTATTTTGTCAAGCTCCCGCATTTCTTTTACAGCTTGTGCAGTAATAAGGTGTCCATTATGTATAGGGTCAAATGCCCCGCCGTAAATGCCTACTTTTAACATTATAGTAGTTCCTTATATTCTATAAAAAGATGTGTGAATTTTTCATGGATATTCTGACTGCAGTAATTAAGACTCTCTTTTTTAGATAACTCCCTGTAAAGAATTTTAAAATCATTTATTTCTTCAATGAATAAAGATCCGTTTAATACATTCACAAAATAATCAAACCTGCAAACAAGGTGAAGAAAGTTTTCAAACTTCAAATCAGTTGCTTCAACCTGTTGAAATAATTCCGGGTTGTAAATATTAAAACCAATATAAGATACTTTACTATTATGCGACTTGCCAATTATAAATGATTCATCTTCCCTGTTAAGCAAATCCAGATATTTTATAATATCTTTTTGTGAAATACTAATTGTATTAACAAATATAATGAGATTATTGTTGAATCTTCCAAAATATTTTTCAGAAAGAAATTTCAGCAGTAGAGATTTATCATTAAGGTCTATAAATATTTTATTTGAAATTGAAAATCCGGGAACAATATGATTTTTATCTCTCTCATCAAAACAAAATACAGAAGCTGCCGAATCCGAAAGATTGTCAGCTATCTCTTTAAGATTTAAATAAAGAGATGAATATAAGTTTACCGAATCTTCTCTGCTGAATGAATCAAACAGTTTTGTTTCCTGTTCGTTAAAAACAGGGAATAAAGGTACAAGATAAATGCACGAATGGGGCTTTATCATTTTCTAAACTTGGGATCTGTTAACAGGTTACTTATGAAATTCCTGTAATGGCTTACATCCTGTTCATAATATGTTTTGCTAAAACCAGTTGAGTTTCTTAACTGCATTTTTCTAAAAGCTAAAGTGGTTGCTGCGTTAATATATAATTTACGGATACTTTCATCAACCCAGCCAAACTTGTTCCTTTTAGGTGAGTTTAATATGTGCAGGTGTTCCATGGGAATTAAACCTAATTGTACTTCGTCAAGAAGTTCTATAAAAATAATCTTTCTTTCTCCTGAAATTGAAACTGCAAATACAGAGATAAAAATTGCAATTGTAAAAATCATAAACAAAAAACCAAGCAGAGTAGTCTGTTCGAAGCTAACGCTTAAATTCCATGAAAGATGAATGAACATTGCTATAAAAAGACCTGCCAATACATAAAATACTTTAGCAGAAGGTTTTCTAAACCTGCTGTAAGCGAGAAATGCACCGAAGGTTGCCGTTGCTACGCAATGCATTACAGCGGAAAATAAAGTCCGGATAGTAACAATCATAATCCAGTTAACAAGTGTGTCGCCATAAGTAATAAAATAAAGAAAGTTTTCGGTCATTCCGAAACCAAGACCAATTGCCCCGCCGTAAACAATTCCATCTGTTATATTATCAAATTTTTTATTTCTGATTGTTAAGAAAAGGAAAGCTCCTTTTGTAATTTCCTCAACGAAAGGTGCAACAAGAATAGTTTCAATACTCCCGAGATAATTTTCATCTTTTATAAAAACAGAAATAAAAGCTGATATTATACTGCTCCATACAATCGCAAAAATAACAGCACCCAAAGCACCCCACAAATAATTTTTCAGAACAAGCCTGAATGGTTCCCTGTCATATCTATCAACCCACCAGATAATAAAAAGGTAGAACGTCATAGGAATAATTGCAGCAAGTGCTGAAGCAGCTATGAACAATACTTTATGCTCCTACTTTTCTTTCAGCCATTGAGAAAGTTCTTTAAGAGTAGGTCTTTTACCATAAGATAGAATTCCAATTCTAAAAATCTTTCCGGAAAATTCTATCATAAGATAAATTGAAATTATCATTATTAAAATAGTGCTTAATATTTCCCACTCAGGAACGGGACTTATGTTTATTCTTAACATCATAAATGAAGGAAGGGTAAACGGGATATATGATAAAATCTTAATATAAAAAGCATCGGGATTTTCTAATGCAGGTAACACAAAAATTATAGGAAGTACAAGCAGGAAACTTAAGTAAGTTGTAATCTGCTGGGCTTCCTGCTCGCTTGTAACAATAGAACCGATTCCAACAAAAAGACTCGTATAAAAAACGAATCCAAGAATAAAATAAATAAGAATAGGTAGAACATTACTAAAAGCTTCAAATGGTACCATTGATGTGCCGGCGAGAGTAATTCCTATCATTATCCAGATAAAGATTTGAGTTAGCCCAAGAACACTTAATCCTAAAATCTTTCCGCTTAAAAGTTCATTTGGCGTGCAGCTTGAAATTAATATCTCAATAAGGCGGTTGGATTTTTCCTCTACAAGACTTCTTATAAGCATTCCACCCGAATAAAGTATCATCATCATAAGAAGCATTATAAAAACAAAAGATGAAAAGAAAGTAAGCAGAAAATCATGTGTTGTTTCTTTGCCGGTCGCTTCAATTTTAATCTGGTTCAGCTCAACAGATTGCGAAATATAATCCAGCAGATAAGGTTTAACGTTTTCCTTTTCAAACCTTAATTTAATCCGGATCACATTAAAAGCTGTTTCAAATCTATTAACATCTTTATGGTTTCCTAAACTTTTGCTTCGGTAGGAAAGAGAAACAGAATCGGTACCGGCATTCTCAATCAGCAGATAACCTTCTATCTTTTCATTTATTGCTTCTTTATCGGCAGATTTTTTCAAATCATCTAAAGAGCGATTTTTTGCAGTAAGATTAATTACAATATAGTTTGGCTGGCTCTCTTTGATTGTGTATTCACTAAGCTTATCTCTCATCTCCTTAATGTACAAACCTGATGTATCAACAATCCCGATAGCTTTTGTATGTGTTACTTCTTGTTTTGTAAGAAGAGTGGGCGTAATAGAAAATAAAATCAGTATTGCCGGAGTAAGTATTAAGGATATTATAAAAGTTTTTGTTTTTATCTTCTCAACATATTCCCATCTCGCAACTTCAAATATTTTTTTCATTGTGCCTGCGTCTGCTTTATTACATCAATAAAAATTTTATTTAATGTCGGCTCAAGAACGGAAAAATGTTTAATGTTTATTTTATCAACAAGCATTTTAAGAAACTCAGAAGGGTCAACATTTTCATTTAATTGAACTTCAGCATAGTTACTGTACCTGTCTATATTTTTTACAGCAGGTAAAGAACCGATAAATCCGGCATCTCCTTCGAATTCAATCTTAACAGTATTAACGCCAAAATTTCTTTTTAAATTATTAAGAGTTCCATAATAAACTTCTTTTCCTTTATTCATAAGAAGAATATCCGGGCAGAGTTTTTCCGCTGTTTCCATTTGATGAGTAGAAAGAATTATAATCTTACCTGATGTTACAAAAGAAAGGATCATCTCTTTTATTATTGTTTGGCTTATAGGATCAAACCCGGTAAATGGTTCATCGAGAATTAATAATTTGGGATTATGAATTACTGAAATTATAAATTGAATTTTCTGCTGATTTCCTTTTGATAATTCTTCAATTCTCTTATCAATATATTGTTCGATCTCAAGCTTCTGAAGCCAGAATATAGCTTCACTGAAAGCTTTTTTTCGAGGCATCTTCTTGAGTCCTGCAAAGTATTGAATTACATCTATCACTTTGCTCTTTCTGTATAAACCTCTTTCTTCAGGAAGATAACCAATGATATTAAAGAATTCATTTGCAATAGGTTTACCATTAAAAGTAATTTGTCCTGAATTTGGTTTAATGATATTTAAAACTGTTCTGATTGTTGTAGTTTTGCCGGCACCATTAGGCCCAAGTATTCCAAATATTCTACCTTCTTCCACCTTGAAAGAGATATTATCTACAGCAACAACGCTTTTATATTCTTTTCTTAAATTCTCAACAACAAGCATTTTTATCGGCTTTAAAAAGATTACTAGATTTAACAGGTAAGGATTTAATAGTAAGTTTCAGGATTAGTAAATATTAATTAAATTTGTTCTTAAATTTAACAAAATTATTTTGCCGTGAAAATATTAAAGCAGCTTCGATTTAGTTTTTCTTAAACATTATATAGTCTAAAAGATTTTTTATGGCTGGGTAATAAACCTACTAATCATGAAGCTCTTGAGAGAATTTTTAAAGAAATATTTATAAAATATATTATAATGTTTCATTTCTTCAGATTTTAATTCCGCATCCGAAATGTTTTTTATTTCCATTATATTTGATTTATGCAATCAAATATTCTTAATCCCTCTGAAGAAAAATTATCTAAAAAGCTGATCATTCTACTTCCATTTCTTATTTATCTTTTAATTTACACCTTATTCTTTTTTCTGAAATTTTCTCCTATAGTTTCTTATGCTGTTATTTATCTAACTACATCTTTTATCTTTATTTTTTTATGCATCTATATTTTTAAAATAAACCTACCGCAAAACCAAATTTACTTACTGGTAATTTGTGGAGTCATTTTAAGAATAGGAGTATTATTTGTCCAGCCAACCGGCTCCGATGATTATACAAGGTATGTATGGGATGGGAAAGTTTTAGCATATGGAATTAATCCATATCAATATGCCCCTGCTGATGAAGAATTATTAAATCTGCATTCAGAAAACCTCCCGCGGCTTGTAAAATTTCCTGAGATAAAAACAGTTTATCCACCTTTAAGCGTTACTCTTTTTTATATAGGCTATTTAATTGGTGGAGAAAGTTTTTGGGGAATAAAAATACTTTTGCTTTTTTTTGAACTGCTCACCTTCCTGGGATTATTCCTGATTCTAAAGGAATTAAAACTGCCTCAAAAAAATATTTTAATATATGTTCTTGCTCCTCTTCCTATATTTCACTTATTTATTGATGCACATGTAGATGGCTTTGGATTAACACTATTTATTTTTTCAATCCTTTTTTATTTAAAGAAGAAAAAAATTCTTAGCTCGGTTTTTATAGGATTATCAATTTGTATCAAACCATTAGGATTAATACTTTTCCCAATAATTTTCTTGCTTGAAAATGGAATTAAAGCTAAGATTAAAATTATCATCATTCCTTTAGTTGTGTGTTTAATAATCTATCTTCCATTTGCTTTTTCAGTTAACGTGTTTGAAGCTTTGATAAACTATACTGCTAACTGGACGTTTAATGGGTTTGCATTTGAAATTCTGAATTCTTTTTTATCAGATAATCAGAAAGCAAGGTTAATTTGCGGAATTCTTTTTTTGTTGGTTTACATTCCAATAATTTTTTCACATAAAAATTTTTTAAGTAAGATATACCTTACAGTTTTTCTACTATTTATCTTTTCACCGATTGTTCATCCCTGGTATGTTATATGGCTGGCAGTTCTGCTTCCTTTCATTCCACAATGGAGCGGAATTTTATATACAACTTTAATTAGTTTAACTGTTTTTACAATTTTAAACTATCAATTGTACGGCCAATGGAAAAGTTATACTTTGGTATTGGTTTTCGAATATGTCCCTGTGTTAATACTATTTTTTTATGAGCTGTATAATATCAAAAATAATAATTCGATACCTGACTCTCACAACAAAGGCAAATAACCTCGCATCCATAGCAAAAACTCTTCTTCTTTTAGAGTCTTAACTTATATTTTTTTTCTTTCATTAAAATTAATTTTTAAGTTGTGACAAATGACACTTTAGCGCCTGGTTTTATAAAAGTTTTTTTTAGGGACTATTGACTTTATGTAGTTTAAAAAATAGATTAAAATAGTCTAATGTAAACGTTTACATTATGTTTTCATAATTTATAACACACTTAACTTAAATTAATTAAAAGGAGTCCATCATGAAACGTTTGTTGTTACTTTCTTTGTTTTTCATTTCTGTTTCTGTTTCTATGTTTGCACAATTTTCTACAATTGATTTTGAAACTGTAGGAAACAATTGGGACTGGAACATCTTTGCAAATGGGACTGGTGATTCCACAGATTTTTCTATTGCACCAAATCCTGATAATACCGGAATTAACACTTCCAGTAATGCTGCAAAGTTTATTGTAAATCCTGATGCTACTGTCTTTGCTGGTGTTTTTTCTGATGATTTGCCTGACTTTACTATTCCCCAAAACCTTATGCCTACTGTTATGGTATATAAAGATGTTATTTCTGATTTTGCTCTTAAATTGGAAGGAGGTACCGTAAATCATGAGGTAAAGGTTCCTAATACTGTAATTAATCAATGGGAAGAATTAACGTTCGATTTTTCAGCAGACGAAGGTCTGACAGCAGGAAGAATAACTATTATACCTGATTTTCCTCCGGATCCAAGGCCAGGAGGCAGTACAAACTATTTCGATAATATTGATTTTGGTGTTGTAATTCCTGTTGAATTAACTTCCTTTACCGGTTCCTATGTGGGACAAACTGTTAAATTAAATTGGACTACAGCGACAGAGCTTAATAATAATGGTTTTGATATACAAAGAAGTGTTGAAAGCGGGAATTTTGTTACCGTTGGATTTGTTCAAGGGAAAGGAACTTCAACTGAAACTACAAACTATAGTTTTGTAGATAAGAATATTTCTTCACACACAGAATATTCCTATAGATTAAAACAAATAGATTTTGATGGTAATTATTCATTCTCTAATGTTATTAATCTTGGTGCATCTCTTCCTGTTAGCATGGTTTTAGATCAGAATTATCCTAATCCTTTTAACCCTGTTACCAATATATCTTTCGCATTACCAGGTAAAGCAGATGTTTCTCTTGAGATTTATAACCTGGTTGGGCAGAAAGTTATGACGGTTGTTAAAAGTAACCTGGAAGAGGGAACATATAATTACTCTGTTGATGCCTCAAATCTTTCTTCTGGTATTTATATCTATTCTTTGTCATCAAGTAGTGAAAACGGATTATCATCTGTTATTACACGGAAAATGACTTTGCTTAAATGAAAGTTGCAGGCACTCTGAATTTTTTCAGAGTGCCTTTACTCTTTTAAAATTTATAGGATTTCCTTTGACACCAACTATAAAAGAGATTGCTAAGAAAGCAAAGGTTTCAATAGCTACCGTATCCAGAGTGCTCAACAATGATCAAAGAGTAACTGAAAAAACAAGAGATATTGTTCTCCATGTTTCAGAGGAACTCAACTACAAACCTAATATACTTGCCAGGAATTTTGTAAAGAAAAAATCAAATGTTATCGGTTTAATCCTCCCGGAAATTTCAGATGAATTTTTCACTGAAATTATTAAAGGTGTGGATGAGGTGACCTTTACTCATGGTTTCTATACTATGGTTGCAAGTTCTCACAAGTATAGAACCCTTGATGAATCAATTCTTACTTTTATGCAAAATGGAATTGTTGGTGGAATGATACTTCTTGTCTCTTCTTTAAACAATAATATTAAAGGAATACTGGACCAAAGCAAGATACCGATTGTTATGATTTCCGGACATAATGAAACCGGGAAATACGATGCAGTTTCGATTGATAACTATAAAGGTGCTTTTGATGCCATTGAATATCTTATAGTTGAAAGAGGATTTAAAAAGATAGCACACATTTCAGGGCCTTTGGATAATGATGATGCCTTATTAAGAAAACGTGGTTTTCTGGATGCCTGCCAAAAACATAATTTACCTATTAATAACTCCTGGATAATAAATGGAGATTTTACAAGAGAAACCGGAGAAGCAGCATTCAATGAACTTTTAAAAATGAAAACAAAACCCCAGGTAATTTTTGCAGCAAATGATATGATGGCTCTCGGGTGCTTTGATGCAGCAGCAAAAGCAGGACTTAAAATTCCTGAAGATGTTGGTATTATAGGCTTTGACGATATTTTTGTTGCGAAATATTTATCTCCCGGTTTAACAACCGTACGCGTACAAATTGAAGAGGTTGGAAAAGCCGCTGCGGATATTTTAATGAAAAAGATTCAAGGACGGAATGATCCATCACATCCTGTAACCAGGATTTCTACTAAATTAATTGTAAGAGGTTCATGTTGAACAGTCAGGTTGATATGAAAGAATATTTACTAACTGAAAATTATCAGGCTGACAAGAAAAAGTTTGCTACAAAGTATGGGCATTTTACTGAGAATGGAAATGAGTATGTAATTAATACTTATAAAACTCCCAAACCGTGGGTTAATGTTATTTCAAATGGCAGCTATGGTTTGGTTATTTCGCAATCCGGAGGTGGATTCAGTTGGGAAACCCATTCTGAATTTAACAGGCTTAACCGATGGCACCAGGATCTTGTTCTTGATAACTGGGGTAAATACTTCTACATAAAAAATAATGAAACAAACGAGATTTGGTCTCCAACTTGGATGCCTGCAAAAACAAAACTAAATAGCTTTGAATGCAGATTTGGATTTGGCTATGCTCAATTTTTTTCTGAATATAAAAATGTTAAAATAAATCTTACCGTTTTCATACCTCTTAATGAATCACTTGAAATATGGAATTTTAAAGTTGAGAATAAAACAGGTAATGAATTAAATCTTTCTTTCTTCTCTTATTTTGAGTGGTGTCTTGGTTCTTCTGCAGATCATCATAGAGAATTCCATAAAACTTTTATTGAAACTGATTTTAATCATGAACTGAATGCGATGACTGCAACGAAACGTTTGTGGGAAATCCCGCTTGGTGACAGAGGGCATTGGAATATTGAGTATCCCTATCTGGGATTTATTTCATCAAGTAAAAAAATAGTTGATTATGAAGGTGATAAAGAAGCATTCATTGGGCAGTACGGTTCTTTAGAAAAACCCGCAGGAATTATTTCAGGGAAACTTGCAAAAAAAACGGGTAAATGGAATGATTCTATTGGTACCGTAAGAGTAGATTGTAATATTCAGGATAATTCTACAGATTATTTTAGTTTTTTTATGGGGATTTCTAAATCTAAATCGGATATATCTTCATCGCTGAAGAAATTTCAGGATCAGGAAAAAGTTTATGAAGCACTTGCAGAAGTTAAAAACTCATGGCTAAATAGGTTTGATTCAATGGTGATTGATACACCGGATGATGGGATGAATATACTAGTAAATAAATGGCTGAGGTATCAAGCTATTTCCGGACGGTTGTGGGGGAGGACTGCTTATTATCAGCAAAGCGGTGCTTATGGTTTCAGAGATCAATTGCAGGATAGTCTTGTTTTCCTTCCCATAGATCCCTCATCAACTGAAAAACAAATTCGCCTCCATGCAAAACATCAGAAAGAGGATGGAACTGTCCTTCACTGGTGGCACCCTATTACTGAAACAGGTCTTGAAACAAAAATGACCGATGATCTCCTCTGGCTTCCTTTCACTATAATACAATACCTTGATGAAACGGATAATTATGAAATCCTCTCAATAGAAGAATCCTATTATGATAATCCAAATAAAAAAGATTCCCTTTTCAATCACTCTGTTGCAGCTATTGAAAGAGTGCTTGCAAGATTTAGTGAAAGAGGGCTTCCTTTAATTGGTGCCGGCGATTGGAATGACGGACTTAGTGCAGTTGGACTTGATATGAAAGGTGAATCCATCTGGCTAGCTGAATTTTTTTATTTAATTCTCAGGAAATTTTCTTCTGTCTGCGAAAGGGCAGGGGAGCAAAAACTTGCAGAAAAATATTCTTTCAAAGCTGATGAATTAGAGAAAGCTTTTAATAAATATGCATGGGATGGCGAATGGTTTTTCAGAGCCACAAAAGATAACGGAGAAAAAATCGGGAGTAAGGAAAATGAAGAAGGGAAAATATTCTTAAATGCACAGACCTGGTCAGTTCTTAGTGAAATAACTGATGAACAAAAACAAAACAAAGCAATGGAAGCAGTTACAAAACACCTTCTTAAAAAGAATGGAACTCTTCTGCTTTATCCTGCTTATACAAAACCTGATAAAATGATTGGGTATTTATCACGTTACGCACCCGGAAGAAGAGAAAATGGTGGAGTTTACACTCATGCTGCTACATGGGCAATATGGGCTTATTCAAAATTAAAAATGAGTGAGCTTGCTTATGAAGCTTATAAAAGATTATCTCCGGTTTATAATGGACTTAATCCCGACGAGTATGTCGCAGAACCATTTGTAACACCTGGAAATATTGATGGTCCCGATTCACCGAATTATGGAATGGGCGGATGGACATGGTATACAGGTTCAGCTTCCTGGCTTCAGAAAATTATAGTTGATTGGACACTCGGTGTTCGTGCAGCACCGGAAGGTTTAATTATTGATCCTTGCATACCAAATGAGTGGGATGAATTTTCTATCAGAAGAACCTTCAGAGGAACGGTTTATAATATTAAAGTATTTAATGAAGATCATGCTGCAACAGGAGTAAAATATATTCTTGTTGATGGAGAAAAAATTGAAAAGAATTTCATTAACGTAAAAGATAAAGCCTCTGTAGATGTTGAAGTCTATATGGGTAATAATACTTAATGAGGTAACACACAAACAAAAATCTACAAAAAGAAAGGAGTTCGATATGAGGAGAGCATTATTCTTTTTGATGAACTTAGTTTTTATAACAGGCTTGTCAAACAATCTCTTTGCACAATGGGCACAGAATAAATATGCCCGTGAAGATGCTAAATATGCTCGTGTTCTTCAAGGAGCCGAAGAAGTAGTTGTTGACGGCGTTGAAGATGCAATATGGGCACTGGCTGAGTCAGTCGTTGTTGGTTATGGTCAAACCAACTATCTGCCTGGAAGTGGTTATGATTTATGGGCAGGACAATCAGTTCCGGGAGATTCTGCAAATGCTGTTTGCAAGTTCTTATACAAAGCACCTTATCTTTATCTTCTCTTTAAAGTAGAAGATAAATATGTTGGAGGCAGAGACTGGGCTCAATTTGATGCTATTATTATGGCATTTAAGGAATATACTTCGGCACATTCCTGGGTTGTGGCCTGGGATAAAAGAATAGAACATTTCTATACATGGGGCTGGTTTTGGGCAGGTACTGATAGCATTCCTCCAGTTGGAGACCCGCCATTATTTATGGGACATTCGGCAGTAGCTGGTGGTAAGAGTGAGAACAGAACTGCAGCTCAAATAGAGAGATGGTCAGCAGTTACTAATGTTCTTGGTGGTCTGTCAAACGATTCCTTACCTGATTTGGGATGGATATCAGAACATCGTATAAGGATTGATTCGTTAGGTTTCAATGTCAATGGCGATGTTTTGCCTTTCAGCTTTAGTATGTTTGATGCGGACGGTTATCTCGATTCAAATTCAACTAATGATAGACATTCAAGAACATGGTGGGGATGCCCTTGGAATGAAAACTGGTACTATGCTGCACTCTTTATAGATCCGAATGTAACAACTGCAACCATTGGATCACCAATTCCTCCTGTTGATTATACAATACCACATCTCAGAAGCGGTGCTTCAATTACAGTTGATGGTAATATAGGTGAATGGCAAACTGATAATACGCTTCATTTTCGCGCTAAATATGGTGATGATGCAGGCTTTGATACTATCAATGGTACGGGGGCGTGGGCAAGCGGATATCAGCAATTAGACTGGAATAATTTCCCAACAGTTATAGATGGTCCCGAAGTTAATTATTGGGTAACATTTGATGATGCTAATCTTTATGTCTCTGCTCAAGTTACCGACCAGATTGTTACCATACCCGGTGAAGGAGGCAGAAAAGATGGGATCACTTTCTTTATGGTTCCCCGAAATTATGTAAATGGAAATGGCATATTCCCGTCAAAAACATTAACTGTAAATATTGATTCCCTTGGAGCTGGACAGGCTGGAGATGATTTAGTTTCTCTTGTAGATACAGCAGGTGTTGAATTTAGTTTAGTGTTAGGGCCAAATACAACTGTTAATGATCCTAACGATGTTGATGATGGCTATTCTGTTGAAATTAAAATTCCATTTGCTGCATTTTCATATCCAACAGATTTAGGTGATAGTGTAGTATTTATAGGTGGTCTTGTAAATGATATAGATGTATTCGATGACATTAATTCTAACTATTATGCAAAAACATGGTGGTTTGTACAGCAGCCCGGTCAGCATGCGCCTGCCTGGATCGCTCTTGGTCCGCCAAATCCAACTGTTGGTGTTGATGATGGAACCCAAATCCCATTATCAATAGAGCTGTTTGAAAATTATCCAAATCCATTTAATCCATCAACCACAATTAAATACTCAGTTAATGTAAGCGCTGATGTTACATTATCTGTTTATAATATTCTAGGACAGGCTGTTTCTACAATGAAGAAAACTAATGTTCAGCCGGGGTATGATGAATTCAGATTTGATGGAAGTGGGTTATCTTCAGGTGTTTACCTTTATCAGTTAAAGGTTAAAAACTTATCCAGCTCACAGGTTATAAATACCAAGGTAAACAAAATGATTCTTCTTAAGTGATCATTATATCGGAGTATGGGAATGAATAATCTCCATACTCTGAAACTTAATATGACAATTTTATTTAAAATACCTGGTGTACTATGAATTATTTTTTACAAGAATTCTTTTCATCTTACAAAAAATACCTTCTGCTTTTTCTTTTCATCATTCTTTATTCTTCATCTGATATCGCTCAAACCGGGAAATTATCGGGGAGAGTAACAGATGAGAATGGTGAACCTCTGCTTGGAGCTAATGTTTTAATTGATGTAACAACACAGGGAGCAGCAACAGATTTTGAGGGGTATTATTCTATTTTAAATATAAGACCCGGAACTTATATTGTTAATTTCCGATATATCGGTTATCAAACTAAAATTATTCAGAATGTTGTTATAAATTCAGACAAAACTACAAACATTGATGTAGCGCTTAACTCAGAAGTGATTGAGGGAGAAGTAGTTACTATAATTGCCGAGAAACCAATAGTTGAATTTAATCAAACAAGCACAGTTAAAACTGTTACATCTGAAGATATAGCAACTCTTCCAGTTCAAAGCTTATCAGATATTGTCAATCTTCAGGCTGGCAGTGTTCAAACTACTGATGGTGAATTTCATATACGTGGAGGAAGAGGTGGTGAAATTCAGTTCCAGGTTGAAGGTATTAGTATTAATAATCCTTTTAACAATCAGGCAAGTCTTTCCCTTGACCGTTCTATAATAGAAGAAGTTGCTATAGTAAGCGGAACATTTGACGCCAAGTATGGGCAGGCAATGTCCGGAATAGTTAATACTACTTTAAAAAGCGGGACTGATAAGTTTGCATTTTCAGGAGAAATTTACGGCGGTGATTACTTACCCTTAGATAATGACATATATCCTGATAATAAAGATTTTTTGCCATATACCTTACAGAATTATCAGCTTACGATAAGCGGGCCAACTTATATTCCAAATACAACATTTTTAATAAGCGGCAGAAGATTTCACAACAATGGATTTTTATATGGTGAAAGAAGATTTATGCCTACAGATACAAATAATTATTCAGCAGGAACAATTTATCCTACCGGTGATGGGAAAAAAGTTTCTATGAATCCTTATGATGAATGGAGCGGGCAATTCAAGCTGACAAATAGTTCTATTGATAATGTTACTCTGAGCTATGTGGCAATAGCAAATTATAATTGGGGTACTGCTTATAATTTTGCTTACAGGCTGAATCCGGAAGGACAGAAAGACAAGAAAACTTTCTCCATAAATCATGGGATAGATTTTACTCATACCATTTCCAATAGTATGTTTTACAAAATAAGTGCCCGCCATAATTATTATGATTATAAAGAATACAAATATAAATCTATTTATGATCAGAGATATATTCAGGCTGATTATCCAAAAGCAATTTCGGGATATGAATTTGATGCTATTATTTCAGGTGTTGATTATAGCCGTAACTCACAAATGACAAATTTTCTAATTACAAAACTTGATTATACCTGGCAGGTAAATAATTCTAATTTTGTTGAAGCAGGAGTTGAAGGACAGATTAATGAATTAAAATTTGGTCCTCCGGGTCAGCTCGTTATTATTTCTGATCCTGCAACCGGTATTGTGAGATTACAACCTAAAGAAATAGATCCACTTGACCCGCGTTTTAAAAAGGTTGAAACTTATAAACCTGTGCAGGGAGCTGCTTATATTCAGGATAGAATTGAGCTGGGTGATTTAGTCGTTCGTGCCGGTTTGAGGTATGAGTATTTTGATCCGCAGGCTTTCATACCAAGCAATCTTCAGAACCCTGCAAATACAATTCAAGGAGTTCCGGGATCGTCTTTGATAAAAGCTAAAATTAAGCATACAATTGCTCCACGTCTCGGTTTCGGATTCCCATTAACGGATAAATCTGCTTTACATTTTTCTTACGGACATTTTTACCAGATGCCCAGGTATAGTGCACTTTATGAAAATGCAAATTACCAGGTGTTGGAATTTTTAACGGGTGGAGCTACTTTCCAGCAAGACTATTTGGGAAATCCTGATGTCGGTCCTGAAATTACTGTTCAGTATGAGGTTGGATTAAAGCAGGCTTTAAATGATAATCTTGGAGTAGATCTAACTTTCTTCTATAAAGATATAAGAGATCTTTTAGGAACAGAGGTTATAGAAACTTATAACTTCGGGCAATATGCAAGGAATACTAATGTAGATTATGGAAGTGTTTCTGGAATTACATTTTCAATCGTTCAACGTCCAATTGGCAACTTTGGTGCATCGGTGGATTATAGTCTTCTTTTTGCTAATGGAAATTCCAGTGATCCTGATGAAACTGCTAACAGGTCATTAGGTGGAGAAGATCCTCGTCCACGGGATATACCGTTTACGTGGGATCAAAGACATACATTAAACGTTACGGCACTTTACCAGGTGCCAAATAATTTTTCAATCAGTACAATAATCAGGTATGCTTCAGGGCAGCCTTACACACCGGAGTTGGGTGTTGGATTCAATACAGAACAGGAACAGAATTCAGGAAGAAAACCAGGTTATGCAACTGTTGATTTACGCGCTGAAAAATATTTTGATTTTGATCTGACATATTTCAGCATATTCTTTCGTGTGTTTAATTTATTTAATCAAAATTTTGTTAATGGAGCTGTTTATGCCGATACAGGCGATCCGGAAACATCATTAACACTAAGGCCCGGAGAACCTTTAGATCCCAACAGATTTAGTCCACCGCGTAGAATTGAATTTGGTATCTCATTCAGGAGTAAATAATATGTCAACTTATAGGTTTAAAAATAAATTTATTCTGTCCGTAAATAGGTATATAGGTATAGGGTATAAAGGTATATGGAATCCACTTTATACCTTTATACCTTTATACCTTATACCTTTTATGCTGGTTATTCTCGTACCTGAAACTCAAGCCCAATACTTTGAAGTGGTTCCTATCGACCAAAGAGGCAATGAGGATTTTGTAAGACAGGGTGCTCACGATGCAAACAGGATAAGAACTATGTTTTATAATTACGGCATGGTTGGAGATTATCAAACCACCCCTGATTATACCATCTTCCACTCAATGGAATGGCCGAAGGGTTCATTAGAAAATTACAGCGATGGTGTAACTCCTTTTGTTCTTGCTAAGCTTCAGGAAGATGTTAATGGTCAACTGCAAGACTTTTATATAATGGAAACAGGTTATCGTGAAAGACAGGAAGTAAATCCTAATACCGGCAGGCTGCAAAGATTCAATCCACGTCCTGGATTTCTTCAGCTTAATCCTGAAATAAATGTTGGCAGATCTCCTGCTGTAAGTTATGACCCCAGAACCTGGCCAGGTAGTTGGCCCGATAAATTAAATGATCCTGATGACCCTGGATGGAGTGGGAGTTGGAACGGTTATTTTGGAAAATTGCCTAATGCAGATCAGGAAAGTTTTTGTGTTTATGATGATGATTATTATGGTAAATGGAATTTCTATCCGGATTTTCGTGATAATACGCGGCGGGGTATGGCGCTGAGAGTAGAACAAAGAGGTTTCCAATGGGCTAACATTCAATCAAGGGATGTTATATTCTGGCATTATGATATTTCAAATGAAGGGACAACCGTATATGATTATAATGTAATATTCGGTTTATACATGGATTCCGGTGTAGGTGGTGGTTCCCGAAGTCCGTTTGACCTGGTTTATGAGAGCGATGATGACAATGCTGCTTATGATACTACGAATGGAATGGACCTTGTTTATACATGGGATTACAACGGCAATGGTCAATTTGGAAAAACAGGATATCTTGGTTATGCCTATTTAGAAACCCCAGGTAATGCTGTTGATGCAGCAGATAACGATTTGGATGGAATTACTGATGAAGCAAGAGACAGCGGTCCCGGTGTAAAAATAGTTGGTCAAGGGGAAATATTAAATTATTTAGCAGATAACTATGATACAGTTAATTTAAATAGATATGCAAATTTCAGGCTTCGCCCTGCTTTCCAAAAAGGGATTTGGTGGACCGGCGATGAAGACATTGACTGGACTATAAACAATGACACTGGTGTTGATGGTATTTTTGGCACCTTTGATACGGGTGAAGGTGATTCTATTCCAACTAACGGTGAACCTAATTTTGACAGAACTGATATAAATGAATCTGATCAGATAGGCTTAACAGGGTTTAGATTAAACAGGATTAGAGTTGGTGCTGGTGGAATTGGGCAAACAGATGATATAATTTTTTATATGGATGCAAAGATGTGGCCAAGAAATTTATATGATATGTGGACAGGTCCTAATCCATTTGAACCTATAACAAGTATAACAAATTATAATATCGGTTTCTTTTTTGCATCAGGTACATTCTTTCTTGGCACTGCAAAAACCGAAAGGTTTAGTCTTGCTTTAGCCTTTGGAGCAGACTTGTTTCAAATGAGAAAAACAGTACAGGTCGTTCAAACAATTTATGATGCCAATTACCAATTCGCAACTCCTCCTCCTCTACCAACGCTTCAGGCTTATGCAGGTGATGGGTTTGTTAATCTTACCTGGAATAATGCGGCGGAAGATGCTTTCGATCCGATTACAAATACAAATGACTTTGAAGGGTATAAAATTTACCGCAGTACGGATGAAAGTTTTCTTGATCCTCAGGTGGTATATGATGCACAGGGTTTAGGACCTCTTGGACCAGGCAAAGCATTAGCAGTATTTGATCTGGTTAACGAAATACTTGATTACAGTGATGTCTCTGTTGAAGGATTACAGTTTTATTTTGGCACTGATTCAGGGATAAGGCATTCATTTAAAGATACAACAGTTGTAAACGGGCAGCGTTATTTCTACGCAGTTACATCTTTCGATAGAGGAATAGAGCAATTAAATATATTCCCTTCTGAAAGTGCGATCTCTGTTAATCAGACTTTAAGAGGAGGTATAATACTTCCCAGGAATGTTGTAATTGTTTATCCTAATGATCAGGCACCCGGATATAAGCCTGGTACTTACACAAGCCTGGATCATGTTTCAGGAGGGTATGGAGTTGGTTCTGTTGCATTAGAAATACCTAACCCGGATCTCGTTCCTGAAAATCATACTTTTGAAATCCGGTTTAAATCTCCTCAGGACTCAATTAGAGCAGTAAGTTATGAGATGTATGATGTTACAAATAGCAGCGATGATACAATTTTTGTTGGAGGTACAGATTTACTTGCTTTAGGGAGAGGTCCGGTTGGATATGGGATGTTGCCGCTTGTATTTACCTCTCCCCAAATTGAACCAGATACTCTGAACTCGGGGTTTTTACTAAACAGTCAGTCAAATCTGGTTTTAAAAACCAGGATTTCAAATAATCCCAATCTTTCACCCAATGCAGTTCGTCCAAACTATCCGGCTGATTATTCATTATTATTTGCTGATGAAGTTGTAGATACGTCATTGGCAGGTGGTGGTCTTTCTGCAGTCCCTGTTAAATTCCAAATTTTAGGATTACCAAAGTCAGGTGGACAATTTCCGGTAGATTTCAGATTCTTTGATCGTGATGTAAACAATACTCTAAGTGATAAAGATGATTTTATTGATATCCTTGCTACCACTCCTACAGGAACTAGATCAGTGGTTTGGAGAGTAACGGTAGACACTATTAATGGACCCAAATATGCAAATTCAAATTTTCCCCGCCAGGGAGATGTTTATCAGCTTATAATTAATGTTCCTATTAATGAATCAGATGTCTGGAGGTTTGTAACAGATTCTTCATTTATTGATCTGACAAAACAAACAACAGATTATATTGAGAAACCTTATGTAGTTCCGAATCCCTATTTAGGAATGGCATCTTTTGAACAAGCACCTTATGCACAAACAGGTCGTGGAGAGAGAAGAATGGAGTTCAGGGCACTGCCTGTAAATTCAACTGTAAGAATATATACTGTTACAGGAGAATTGGTTCAGACGCTGCGTCATGATACCGGGTTTCAGGATTATATCGCATGGAATTTACGTTCAAAAGATAATTTAGAAGTAGCCCCCGGGCTTTACATTTTCCATGTTGAAGCTCCAGGCTTAGAAGATTACATCGGCAAATTTGCTATAATTAAGTAGATGGTGATAAAATGAAAATGAAATTTAAAATCTCAACAAGTAGAAAATTTAGCTGGTTTCATATTGAGGGAATAACCCCGACCTTTAGGTCGGGGGTACAACAAACAAACAAATTCTGGGCTTTAGCCCAAATAGTTTCTGAATTGTGGCTAAAGCCGATGAGTGGTATTCTACTTAATACACGACCTAAAGGTCGTGGTTATTCAGTTTTAATAATTTTTCTTGCAATGATGTTATTTTCAGTAGAAACTTTCGGTCAATCTAAAGTAGGAACAACAGTCGGACAATTTCTTAAAATAGAACCGAGTTCAAGATTAGTTGCAATGGGAAATGCAGGAACTTCACTTTCCAATGAAGCTTCTGCAGCTTTTTATAATCCCGCAAGCTTAGGCAGGATACAGGGAATTGATATTCAGTTTACATATAATCAATGGCTGGCGGATATAAAATATAATTACGCCAGTGTTGCAGTTAATTTAGAAGGACTGGGTACTTTTGCACTTCAGGTTACCTCGTTGAATTCCGGTGATATTGAAGTAAGGACAGTGGAACAAGAGAGTGGTTCGGGTCTCTTTTATGATGTTAGTAATTTATCGTTAGGATTAGCTTATGGAATATTGCTTACAGACAGGGTATCAGCCGGTATTGCTGCTAATTATATTCAGGAAACAATTTATAATACCAGCTTAGTTAGTTTTGCCCTTAACTTTGGTGTACAATACCAAACCGCAATAGAAGGATTAACAATTGGTGCAAGTGTATCAAACTTTGGCCCACGTGCATCTTACGAAGGCAGGGATATCTTTTTCAATTATGATTCTGATGAAGATATACATGGTAATCATCCAAGACTTCCTGCAGAACTTAGAATGGGAACATTTAGCCTGCCTACACTCTTTAGGGTTGGTCTTTCTTATTCTGTTAAACTTACAGATTGGAATCAACTTATTGTTTCCTCCGATGCAATGCACACAAATGATAATTCAGAAAGGATTAATCTCGGCGGCGAATGGTTATTCATTAATACGTTTGCATTAAGAGGAGGCTACCGCGATTTATTTTTGGAAGATGCAGAAGGAGGGCTTGTTCTTGGTGCCGGCGCAAGAGTTGGTTTTTCAGGAACATCTAATGTAAGTTTTGATTACGCCTGGGCTGACTACGGCAGGTTAAATAATACACACAGATTTACAGTTGGTATTCATTTTTAGAGGTATAAGGAATAAAGGTATAGGGTATAGGGAAATCCTTATACCAATATATCTTTATATCTAATTTTAAACACTTAATTGCTATAATGTTAATTAGAATTTATTTATTACTGATTATAACCTGCGGATTACTTTATGCCCAGGAAGAAAAAGTAGTTGCAAAAGTTGGGAACTGTAAAATATACGAATCCGAATTTAAAGAGAGATTCGATTTTAGTATCCATCCTAATCTTTTTCAGAACAGCGATAAATCAACGGCAAAGCATGAATTTTTAGAACAGCTAATTGCCGAAAAGCTTTTATCACTAGAAGCATGTGAAAAAGGTTATGATACATCTGAACTCTTCACAAATATGATGACTCCCCTAGAAAATATGTTCGTAAGAGATGCTTTATATAATCTCGAAATAAAAAATAAAACTGATTACACCTCCGAAGAAATAAATGAAGGAATACAAAGGATTAATAGATTACTCAAAGTAAAATTCCTGCATTCAAAGAGCCGTGAAGAATTACAAAAAATTTATCTTCAACTAAAATCCGGAGCTTCTTTCGATTCACTTCTCTCTTTACGTCTTGAAGCAAGAGTTCAGGAGTTCCCTAAGGAAATTACTTTTGGAACAATGGATAAGGATATTGAAGACAGCATATATAAGCTTAAGCCAGGTGAATTCACTGAGCCAGTAGAATCCAAAGATGGTTATTATATTTTAAAGTTAATTGATGTTAAGCCAAATGCTGATTTGAAGGGGCAGGATATGGTTCTTGAAGATGTAAAAAGAATTGTTGAAACCAGGGCAGAACATAAAATATACCTGGATTACTACCGCAGCTTCTTCAGTGAACATAAAGTAACTGCCGATAAGGAAATCTTTGAAAATCTTATTAAAAATTTTGTTCCTAAATTGAAATCTAAATATTCTTCGGATGGACTGGAAATTCAAAATCAGAATTTAAAATCTGATACCAAATACTTTTTAATAGGTTCTGAGATAAGTTCTACTTTCCAGTTATTAGATCCGGAAACACGGGATAAAATTTTTATAAAGGTTGAAAAGCCCGTAAAAGTAAAATACTTTTTAAACCAATTAAGTCACGACGGATTTTATGTAAGAGATATAAGTGAAATAAGCATAAGGGCTTCACTATCTTCCTATATAAGAAAATTTATTGAAGACGAATTACTTGCAGCGGAAGCGAATAAAAAAGGGTTAAACAATACTTACGATGTAAAAAAATATATTGGTATGTGGAAGGATTCCTATTTATCCAAAATGTTAATGGTAAACATGTTTGATTCTATAAAAGTTACTGAAGAGGAAGCGCATTCAATATACAAGCAGAATGAAGGGAAGGGCATACACTTAGAATTAGTAAACATTGCAGAAGTGCTCACCGACAGCCTTGAAGTAATTGAGATTGTATTAAATGAGCTTTCAGAAGGAAAGAATATAAAAGATTTGGCAAGGCAATACACAAAAAGAGATTCATTAAAAGACAGAGGCGGCGAATTTGGTTTCTTTCCAATTACAATGCATGGTGAAATTGGAAAAATTGCTTCCCAAATGAAAATTGGGGATGTGTATGGGCCTATAAAGTTTGATGAAGGATATTCTGTCTTTCAGTTGATTGACAGGAAAGAGGATACTACTAATTCAAAGAGTTACGATGAAGTTAAAGATCAATTAATTATGCATCTTACCCTTTTTAAGTTTGAAAAATATGTAAACGAATATAATGCAAGGTTAGCGCAAAAGTATGGAGTTGAAATTAATGATGATGTTTTAAAAGGAATTGATAATATTTATATGAATTTGGTTGTAGTAAGATATATGGGCTTTGGTGGAGAAATATTTGCAGTTCCATATACAGAACAATTCTCCGGGTGGTATAATATTTGGCATCAGAATAAAGATATGGCTCAATAAAATGACAGTGGGATGAATTGAATATTATTGAAGTAACAAATCAATTTTCAATAATCAATGCTCAAGTCTCAATTTTCGTGAATTGAACATTCATTATTGAATATTGAAAATTGAGCATTATTAGAATTAGATGGAAAAGATTATGAAATTATTGCTCACTGCACTTATGTTCTTATCTTCTTTAAGCTTTGCACAGCCTTATGTTTTTTTTAGCGACAGCCCAAACAATAATTATTATGATCCGAGCTTTGGCTTTAATAACAGTGGCAGTATAGTTGTGATGATAAACGGAACCAAATTTCCTGTAGATGTTAATAATAAGTACTCGGGAATAAATGCTTTAAGGTTAAGATGGAAATCTGTTTCGGGTGGTGATTGGGGTATTGCAGTTGCAGAACAAGGATGGATTCCGCATGATGTTACAATAAAGGATTCAATTACTTTCCAGACTTTTTCTTTTTCCGTTATTGATTCTGCTGCTCTTCCTTTAATTTATTTAGAAGATACTCAAAACCGAAAAACACCAAAACAGAAACTTTCAAATCTTATTAATAGAATTGAAGAAGATAACTGGGTAAAAATTTCTGTTCCGTTGTCTCAGTTCATTCAATCTCCCGGTAATGTTGATTTAACCAACATAAAAACTATTTACTTTGGTCAGGATAATCCTGATGGAATTTTGCATACAATTTATCTTGATGAAATCAGGATGATTTCAGTTAATGATACTGACAGTACGCCGCCTGCAATACCAACTGGCTTATCAGCTACCGGTTATGAAAGTTATATACATCTGACGTGGGCACCAAACAGTGAAGACGATCTTGCAGGTTACAGACTTTATCGGGCTGATAGCAGCGATTTCCAGATAATTGGCTCTGTTCCAGAAACTGCCACATCCTATAATAATAATACAGGCGCTCCTCCTAAAACTTATCACTATAAAATTTCTGCTTATGATTTAAGCGGAAATGAATCAGCTTTAAGTTCTGAAGTAATTGCATCAACAACATCTTTACCCGATAGTGTTTTATTAGATATGGTGCAGGAAGCTACTTTCAAATATTTCTGGGATTTTGCTCATCCTGTTTCCGGTTTAGCAAGAGACAGGTTTGGTGGTAGTGATGAAATAGTTACTTCAGGTGGTTCTGGTTTTGGTGTAATGGCAATTCTTGTTGGCATTGAGCGTGGATTTATAACAAGGGAACAGGCTGCTGAAAGAATGCTGACGATTTTGAATTTCTTATCAACAAATGCTGACAGGTTTCATGGTGTATTCCCTCATTGGTTAAATGGAACAACAGGAAATGTTATCCCATTCAGTCCTCAGGATAACGGCGGAGATCTTGTCGAAACTGCTTTTCTTATACAGGGATTGTTAACGGCAAGGCAGTATTTCAATCAAAGTAATTCTGAAGAAGAGCAAATCAGAAATCTTATTACTTCAATATGGGAAACTGTTGAATGGGATTGGTACAGAAAAGATAATGGCAATTTCCTTTACTGGCATTGGTCGCCAAATTATAACTGGGCTATGAATTTCCCTTTAGTGGGACCAAATGAAACAATGATAACATATCTTCTTGCGATTGCATCACCAACTCACTCTATTCCTGCCTCACTCTATCATTTAGGATGGGCGAGCAGCTCTAATTATTTAAATGGAAATTCATTTTATGGAATTCCGCTTTATGTTGGATGGGATTATGGCGGACCTCTTTTCTTTGCTCATTATTCTTTTCTTGGTTTCGATCCACGTAATAAGAAAGATGCATATACAAACTATTTTTTTAATAACAAGAACCATACTCTTATAAACCGGGCTTATTGTATAGATAATCCACACAATTTTCCCGGCTATGATGAAGATACATGGGGACTGACAGCTTGTGATGGCCCTTTTGGTTATGGTGCTTTCGAGCCGAATAATGATAATGGTACAATTGCCCCCACAGCAGCACTTTCTTCTATGCCTTATACGCCTGTTGAATCAATAAATGCATTAAAAAGTTTTTATTATGAGTATGGAGGAAGTCTTTGGGGAACGTATGGTTTTAAAGATGCTTTTAATCTGCAAGAAAACTGGTTTGCAGGCAGCTACCTGGCAATAGATCAGGGACCAATTATAATAATGATAGAGAATTACAGATCCCAGTTACTCTGGAATAATTTTATGGCTAACCCGGAAATTCAGCCAATGCTTGATTCAATTGGTTTTCTTCCTGATTTTACAGATGTACCTGTTGAAACTGAAATTCCGCTTGAGTATGAACTGAAGAATAATTATCCCAATCCGTTTAATCCTGTAACCAATATCGAATTTCGAATTGCGGATTTCGAATTTGTTTCTTTGAAAGTCTATGATGTCTTAGGAAATGAAATAGCAATTCTGATTAATGAAGAAAAAACTGCCGGTGAATATAAAGTGAAATTTGATGCAAGAAATCTTTCCAGTGGAATATATTTTTATGTTTTGAATGCCGGAGGGAAAAGTTTTAGTAAAAAAATGTGCCTTATTAAATAAGCAGGACATCAATTAAAATTAAAATTTAAATGAAAAAAAAATCTCCCATCAAACAAATATTTCTTCTTTTTTTACTTGCAGGATATTTATATCCCAATGTTAATCAAAACAAAAATTTTGCTGGTTCAAATACGACCCCAAATCAATCTACAGTTAAAGCAAATAATGAAGAATTGGTTCTTGAGTATTTAAAAAACATTCAGGATAATTTTTCAAACGATAGCTGGCTCGTTCCCGCAATGGAAGATAATTCGGGGCAAACATTTAATAATGCAGTTACTGCTATGGCTTTTATCTTAGTAAGAGAAAAAGAGAGAGCTGAGAGAATTCTGGATTTTTATGCAAGCAGAACAGATACATCAAATATCAATCTTAATAAACAAAATTTCTTCTATAATGGTGAGACAAGAGGGTTCTATCAGAATGTTGATTTAAACAATAGTTCATATAATGCATTTATCTGCGACCGTTGGATGGGGGATAATGCCTGGCTTTTATTGGCCTATAAGTATTATGAAAAAGAATATGGATTTGATTCAAAACCGCTTTATAATTTTATAACAACATATTTAAAAAATTTTCTGCTTGATTTTTATATTGATGATCCTTTCGGTCATGGAGGGTTTGTACGACACGGCTGGCGCTGGGGACCAAGAAATTCCTCTCAGCCACAAAATGATTATCAGCTTCACGAAACAGATTTGGAAGGAAATCCTATTGGTCACGAAGAAGGAAATATTGATGCATATGCAGCATTAAAGCTTTGCGGTGAATTGGAAAAATCCGAAAAGATTAAGCAATGGTTGGACTACAGGATATCTGAACTCGAAGGAATCCCAAATATTAGTTTGCCATTGGATCTATATAGTTGGCGCTCATTAGCATTTTGTGATGAAGGCGAATACTACAGGGAATTAGTAATGGTTCCTGAAAATGATCCACGGTTTAAAAAGAATGTTACTTTTTTAGGTAGAGAAGCAACCGGTTTTTTTTCAACTGCTGATTCTTTGGTTCAAAATGTTTGGCTGGATGGTTTAGGTCATATGGTCTGCGCATTTTTTTCTTCCGGATATGCAGAGAAAGGAAATTTTTATTCTATTCAGTTGGATTCATTCCTGATAAACCGCAGTTTTGGAAATTTAAATTGTTTAGCTGTTCCTTATACTGCCAATAAAACGGGCGGATACGATTGGGTTGATATTACCAAAGGATTCTCCTCTTCATGTGCCTGGTATATTTTTGCAAAAAATGGATTCAATCCGTTTACATTTGAAAAAAATCTTTCCACATCTGTTAAAGAAGATGGATCAATTGACCTTAACCTAAAACTCAATCAGAATTTTCCTAATCCATTCAATCTTTCAACCACAATAAGTTATTCGGTTACAGAAACTCAGCCTGTTGAAATAATTATTTTCGATATTCTTGGAAATAAAGTTAGATCTTTATTTAATGGATTTGCTGGTAGTGGGATTAATGAGATAATATGGAACGGAAGAAATAATCAGAATGAAATTGTGAACTCAGGGGTATATTTCTATAGGATTAAATCGAATGAAACAATTCTTAATAGTAAAATGATCTTGAATAAATAAGGTAGAACTGGATAAAACCTTTTAATAATTTTTAGGTTAATGATGAAAAAAACTCTGCTCATTCTCTTTCTTTTCATAACACAATTTACATTTGCTCAATATATACCTACACCGGAAGAAGATAAATTTCTTGATACACTCCAATATAGATCTTTTCTTTTTTTTATAAATGAAATAAATCCCGATAATGGTTTGGTTAAAGATCGCACAACAAAGGAATCTGCAGCTTCAATTGCTGCAGTTGGGTGGGGAGTTGTAGCCTGGGCAATTGGTGCAGAACATAATTGGATAACCCGTGAAAAAGCTTCAGAGTTAACATTAAGTCTTCTGCGTTTTCTATTTAGCTCAGAGCAAAGTACCGAACCGGATGCTACAGGTTACAATGGCTTCTATTATCATTTCCTCAACATGGAAACAGGAAAACGTGAATGGAACTGTGAGCTTTCTACAATTGACACTGCGTGGCTTCTGGCAGGAATTCGTTTTGCAACCCAATACTATGATCAGGATAATGAAGTAGAAAAGGAAATCAGGAATCTTGGAGATAAGATAACTAACAGGGTTAATTGGGATTGGACTTTAATTGAAAAATCTAAGCATAAAGGACACGAGGATTTAGTCGCAATGTCTTGGAAACCTGAAAAGGGACTTGGAGATTTTGGATGGTTTGGATACACTGAAGCTTTATATCTCTACATACTTGCAGCAGGAACAAATCTCAGCGAACCTCAGAAAGCTTATGATCAATGGCTTTCAGGTTATAAATGGAAAGAGCCGTATGAAGGTCTTGCACATGTAATTTTCCCTCCTCTTTTTGGTCACCAGTATTCACATATGTTTATTGATTTCAGAGGACTAACAGATAAATATTTGAAAGAAAAAGGAATTGATTATTTTGAGAACTCAAGGAGAGCGACGTTATCTAACCGGTTGTACTGTATTCAAAACCCTAAAGGCTGGATAGGTTATGATTCTCTTACCTGGGGAATAAGTGCTTGTGATGGTCCTGGAGAAAGTTACAATAAAGATGGAAAAAAATTTTTTGGATATGCTGGAAGAGGTGCGACTAGTCCCGATGATAATATAGCTGATGATGGCACAATTACACCAGAGGCTGCCGGTGGCTCAATTCCTTTTTTGCCCGAGGGCTGCATTCCAACATTAAAGCATTTGTATGATGAATATGGAGATAAAGGTTTATGGGGCGAATATGGATTTAAAGATGCTTTTAATCTAACTGCAGGATGGTATGATCCGGATTATTTAGGATTAGACCAGGGACCAATTGTAATTATGATTGAAAATTTCCGAACAGGTTTGATCTGGAAATATGCAATGAAAGATCCTGTTATACAGAAAGGTTTGGAAAGATTAGGCTTTACTAAATTGGAATAATGGATAATGGAATAATGGAATATGAATTCCTTTACTCCAACACTCTAATATTCCAATTCTTTCATTATTATTTTTAAAAAAAACATTATCATCACTTTAACTGCAATACTATGCTAATAAAAACCTTTACAACATGTCTGTATTTATTTTCTTTTTTCTTATTTGAGTTTTTTTCTCCTGTTTTTGCACAGGAAAATTATGATGCAAAGGTTGAAGAGCTTTTATCAAAAATGACTTTGGATGAAAAGATCGGGCAGCTTGTTCAAAAAATTGGTGTGAGTGAAGAGAATGAGAAATTGATCCGCAGCGGCAAAGTAGGATCACTTTTAATTGGCACTCCTGGACCGGAAGTAACAAACAGGATACAAAAAATTGCCGTTGAAGAAACAAGGCTCGGTATCCCATTACTTTTTGCAAATGATGTTATTCATGGTTACCATACTATTTTTCCAATCCCTCTTGCAGAGGCATCAAGCTGGAATCCTGAATTGGTGAAAAAAGCATGTGAAATAGCTGCTTTTGAAGCCGCTTCTGAGGGAACCAATTGGACTTTTGCACCAATGGTTGATATTGCGCAGGATCCAAGATGGGGAAGAATTATGGAAGGCTCAGGCGAAGATCCTTTTCTTGGAAGTGTAATGGCTTCTGCAAGAGTTAAAGGTTTCCAGGGAAATGATCTGAAGGATAAAACAATCCGCCAGTGGCGGATTGCTGCTTGTTCAAAACATTATGTTGCTTATGGAGGCGCTGAAGGCGGCAGAGATTATAACACTGTAGATATTTCTGAAAGAACTTTACGTGAAGTTTATCTTCAGCCTTTTCATGCTGCAGTTAAAAATAATGTTGCTTCAATTATGAGTGCTTTTAATGATCTGAACGGGATTCCCGCCTCAGGAAATCATTTTACTTTAACGGAAATTTTAAGAAACGAATGGAAATGGGATGGGGTTGTAATAAGCGATTGGAATTCTGTTGGTGAATTAGTTAACCACCGTTTTGTAAAGAATAAAAAAGATGCTGCGTTTATAGGACTTACTGCTGGTGTTGATATTGACATGGCAGGCGACACAATTGACGGCAACATTTACTCTCCCAATCTTAAAAATCTTGTTGAAGAAGGGATGATACCCGTAGAACAGATTAATAAATCTGTTCGTAATGTTCTAAGAATGAAATTTAAATTAGATTTATTTAAAAACCCTTATACCGATATTGAGTTTTATAAAAAAAATAATCTAACCAAAGAATATAAAGACAGTGTTGCCTTACAGATTGCAAAAGAATCAATTGTCCTTCTGAAGAATGAGGGACATCCCGCCTATAGCGGGGAGAACAATTTACTTCCACTAAAAAAAGATATTAACTCAATTGCTTTAATCGGGCCTCTCGCAGATAATCAAGAGGATGTTTTAGGTAATTGGTCCGGTGCGGGTAAACCAGATGATGTTGTAACAGTTCTGCAGGGAATAAAAAATATTTTGAGTAATGATGTTAAAATCAATTATGTGAAAGGATGCGGCTTTAATGATGACGACACTTCCGGCTTTAAGGAAGCAGTAAAGATTGCAAACAATTCTGATGCAATAATTCTTGTAGTTGGTGAAGAAAGGGAAATGAGCGGTGAGGCAGCAAGTAAAACCGATCTCAATATCCCAGGAGTTCAGGAGGAATTAGTAAAAAGAATTTACGCTACGGGAAAACCTGTTGTTGTTGTATTAATGAACGGAAGACCATTAACAATAAACTGGATTTCTGAAAATATCCCTGCAATTATCGAAGGATGGTTTTTAGGCGATCAAACAGGAAATGCTATAGCTCAGGTTTTGTTTGGAGATTATAATCCTTCAGGAAAACTTCCAATTACATTCCCAAGATCAACCGGGCAAATTCCTATCTATTATTATCAGAAAAGTACCGGAAGACCAATAGTCGAAAGTAATAAATATACTTCCAAATATCTCGATTCACCTAACACACCTCTTTATCCATTTGGATATGGCTTAAGTTATACATCATTCAGTTATGGCAATATAAAAACAGATAAAAAAAACATTAATAAAAATGATCCCGATGTGTCGGGACAAGTTTTTGTTACTGTTTCAGTTGATGTAACCAATACCGGAAAATTTGAAGGAGAAGAAGTTGTTCAGTTATATATTCAGGATGAATTTGCGAGTGTTACAAGACCAGTGAAAGAATTAAAAGGATTTCAAAAAATTAAACTAAAACCAGGTGAGATAAAAACTATAAGTTTTAAGATTATGCCCGATTTGATTTCTTTTCTTGATAAGGACATGAAACCCGTAGTTGAACCTGGAAAGTTTAATGTAATGATAGGTGGGAATTCTGTTGATTTTATTTCGACTTCGTTTGAAGTAACTGAATAAATAATGTCAGAAGAAAAATCAAATTATTCCAGAAGAGTCGCTCATTAAAACATATTGAAGATATAATGAAAGAGGGGAAATGGTAGAATTTGTTAGCGGTCAACATAAGTGAATATGGCACTCCTAACGGAGTGCAATTGTCTTGGTTTTTTCTTTTTTTCTATAAACATTTAGCTCCTCTGGAGCCTTTTGTTATAAGCCTCTTAAGTTCAAAACTCCGTTAGGAGTTAAATGTTTGTAGAAGAAGCAAGTAAACCGAATAAATGAACTCCGTTAGGAGTTTCATAAAAAAAATAAATGCTAACCGATAATCGTATTTAAATTAAATTTTAATAGTTATGACAATTCTTAACAAAATTAAGTTTAAAGCCAATTCAAATTGGGGGAAAATGTTAAATAGAAAAGTTTTCATACTGGTAATTTTATTTAGCACAAAATTTTTCCCTCAAACTGTCCTTGATAATTTTGAATCGGAAGAGGGATGGAAAATTTACAAAGCAGATGGAGTTGCAGCAGAAGTTTCTTTAGCTGAAGGGCATTCCGGAAAGGGGATTAAGTTCGAATACGATTTTACTAAAGGTACTGGTTATGGAGGAATCCAGAAAATAATTCCTCTCGATCTTCCCGAAAACTTCCAGTTCACATTTTATATCAAAGCGGAATCACCTGCAAATAATTTTGAATTCAAGCTTATTGACAGCAGCGGGGAAAATGTCTGGTGGAGTAATAACAGGAATTATACATTCCCAACTGAGTGGACGAAAATAAAAATTAAAAAACGACACATAAGTTTTGCGTGGGGACCTACTCAAGATAAATCTTTAAAAAGAATAGACAGACTTGAATTTACAATTGCTTCCTTTGTTGGAGGAAAGGGAACTGTTTACATTGATGAATTGAAATTTGAACCTCTGCCGCCTGAAAATAATTCTCCTATTATTCCAGTAATTTCTGCTTCATCAGAATTAAATGAAAATTTTTTAATTAAGAATATAAATGATGGAAATCCTGCTACAGAATGGAAAAGCAATGAAGATGAAAAGCAAGAGCTTGTACTTTCATTAAACACAAGGAGAGAGTTTGGTGGAATTGTAATTGATTGGAACAAAGAAGATTATGCAAAAGATTTTGATGTTTACATTTCACAGGATAATAAAGAATGGGAAAATGTTTATTCTGTAAGAGAAGCAAACGGTAGTAAAAGTTATATCAGGTTAAAAGAAGAGGATGCAATTAACATCAAAATAAGACTATTGAAAAGCAGCCGGGGAAAAGGATATGGCATTAAAGAAATAAGTGTTAAGAATGTTGATTATTCGTTAGATATAAACAGGTTTTTTATTAACATAGCAAAAGATCACCCACGCGGATATTTCCCTAGATATCTTAATGAAGAAGGTACCTTCTGGACAGTTGTGGGTGTAAACAACGATGTTAAAGAAGCAATGATAAATGAAGATGGGTTGGTTGAAGTCGATAAGCAGCACTTTTCTATTGAACCTTTTCTTTCGGTGGATGGAAAATTTGTTACTTGGAATGATGTTGAGAAAAAACAATCACTTGAAAAGGATTATCTTCCTATTCCATCTGTAACATGGGATTATAATAATCTTCTGCTCGAGACAAAAATATTTGCCGCAGGAGAAGCCAATAAAAATTCTGTTCTCTATCTAATGTATACGCTAACGAATAATTCTTCTAAACAAAAAAAAGGAAATCTCTATCTTAGCATAAGACCTTTCCAGGTCAATCCATATTATCAATGGTTGAACATAACCGGCGGAGTTTCAGAATTTTCTTCAATAAAATATGACGAGGGAAAGATATTTGTTAATGATGATAAAGTTGTAATTCCAATAACAAAAGAAGATGATTTTGGTGCTGCAGGTTTTGATGAAGGAGATATAACTTCTTTTCTTTCTAAGAATAAATTTCCTGAATCAGTGGAGATTAAAGATGAAAGAAATTTTGCAAGCGGCTGTTTAAGCTATTCCTTTGATTTAGGCAGCGGAGAAGAGAAGACTATTTACTTATCAGTTCCTTTCTATAAATATGAAACCGGTAATCAAAGTTTGAATGAAGAACTTGTGAACGAACTCCTTTCTGAAACAATTAATTTTTGGGAGAATAAAACAAATCATGTAAAATTTAATCTTCCTAAATCTGCCGATAAGATTATTGATACTTACAAATCTAATCTTGCTTATATTTTAATTAACAGGGACAAAGCGGGAATACAACCCGGTTCAAGATCTTATGAAAGATCATGGATACGAGACGGTGCTTTAACATCTTCCGCTTTATTAAAATCCGGAATAGTTGATGAGGTTAAAGAATTTATTGATTGGTATTCATCATATCAATATGAAAATGGTAAAGTACCTTGTGTTGTTGATACAAGAGGGCCGGATCCTGTTCCTGAAAATGACAGTCACGGAGAGTTTATTTATCTTATCAAGGAATATTTCAACTTTACAAAAGATACTTCCTTTCTTAAATCAAAAAATGAAAATGTAAAGCAGGCTGTTTCTTATATGAAAGAGCTTTTTGCTCAAAGATCAACCGATGAATATAAGAAGGATACTTTGAAAGCCTATTATGGAATTTTGCCTGAGTCAATAAGTCATGAGGGTTATTCTGCAAAACCCATGCACTCATACTGGGATGATTTTTTTGGAATGAAAGGTTTAAAGGATGCTGTCGAGATTCAGAAAATTTTAGGTGAAGAAGAGACATATAAATCTTTTTCACAACAAAGAGATGTGTTCAAAAAAAATCTTTATAACTCATTAGATCTTGCTATTAAAAATAAAGGAATAGATTACATTCCTGGCTGTGTTGAGCTGGGGGATTTTGATGCAACTTCAACTACAATTGCTATCTCTCCATGTAATGAATTACAAAATCTTCCTCAGCCGTATGCTAAAAATACTTTTGATAAATATTATGAGTTCTTCAAGAACAGGCGGGATAATAAAATTGATTGGACTGGCTACACACCGTATGAGAATCGTTTGATAGGTTCTTTTATTTTTTTAGATCAACCGGGAAAAGCACACGAGTTAATAGATTTTTTTCTGGATGATCAAAGACCACAGGGATGGAATCACTGGGCTGAAGTTGTTTGGAAAGATGAAAGGCATCCCGGCTATATTGGAGATATGCCCCATACCTGGGTTGGCTCCGATTTTACAAATGCAATTCGTTCAATGTTTGTTTATGAATCCGCCTCAGGCGGAGAAAATGATTCTTCACTTGTTGTTGGCGCAGCACTATATCAGGATTGGATTGATTCTCCCACAGGAATGTCAGTTGAAAATCTTCCCACTTATTATGGAGAATTGAGTTATTCAATTAAGAAGGATCAAAATAAATATACGGTTAAACTTTATGGTGATGTTTCACTTCCATCAGGTGGAATTATTCTGAAAAATTTTAATGGTTCCAAAATGCCAAAGAAAGTTTTAAGTAGTGAAAATGAAGCAATCGGATTTACTGAAAACAAGATAAAAATTGATAAATTTCCGGCAACAGTAGAAATATTTTATTAAATGATTTTAACCTTTCAGCGATGAAATGAAAATGGCTTAGTATATGTTACCCTACATTTTTAAATATTTTTTATTACCTACCATAATAATTCAATCTATCTTTTTTTTCAGATGTAACAAAGAAAAAGACAATGTTACTGTAATTAAATTCTGGGCAATGGGTTCTGAAGCTGAAGTTGTTACAAAACTCATCACTGAATTTGAAAAACAAAATCCGGATATTAAAGTACTTGTCCAGCAGATGCCCTGGACTGCAGCACAGGAAAAACTTATAACTGCTGTTGCAAGCGATAACACTCCGGATTTATGTCAGCTTGGGAATACATGGATTCCTCAATTTTCTTCTCTTAAATCAATTTCATCGCTTAATGAATGGATTGACAAATCTTCTTTTATAGAAAAGGAAAATTATTTTGAAGGAATCTGGGAAACAAATGTTATAGATAATAAAGTTTATGGAATTCCCTGGTATGTAGACACACGAATTATATTTTACAGGAAAGATGTTTTTGAGAAAGCAGGATATAATCATCCGCCAAAAACCTGGGAAGAGCTTCTCGATCTTTCAAGAAAAATAAAAGCACTTTACAAAGGGGAAGATAAATATGCAATATATCTTCCCACTAATGAGTGGGCTCCGTTCGTAATTTTTGGATTGCAGGCTGGCGCTGATTTACTTAAAGCTCAGGATACAAAAGGAAATTTTTCCAGTAAAGAATTTAAAGAGGCATTTGAATACGTAATTAATTTCCACAAAGAAAAATTGGCTCCTATTGGTATTTCACAGGTTACAAATGTTTACCAGGCTTTTGCCGATGAATACTTTAGTATGTATATCTCTGGTCCCTGGAATATACCCGAGTTTAAAAAATGGATGAAAGGTTCTCTTGCAGATAAATGGTCAACCGCACCTTTACCCGGATATCAGGAAGATGAATATCCCGGCGTATCACTTGCAGCAGGTTCAAGCCTGATAATTTTTAATAACTCGGAACATAAAAAAGAAGCGTGGAGATTAATTGAGTTTCTTTCACAACCCGATATACAAATAGAATTCTATAGGCTTCTTAATGACCTTCCTGCAATAAAAGAAGCATGGAATGATCCGGTTCTTAAAGACGATCCATATATGAAAGCATTTTATGAACAATTTTTTCATGTAGTAGCAACGCCTAAAGTTCCTGAATGGGAACAGATAGCTTTCTCAAAGATTCAGCAGTATGCAGAGCTTGCAGCAAGAAATGCTTCGAATGTTGATGATGCGCTTAAAAATCTTGATAGAGATGTTGATAGAATTTTAGAAAAGCGACGTTGGATATTATCAAAAAATAAATAAATCAAGATGAAAAATTTTTCAACTCGTGCAGCTTATTTTTTTCTCGCACCGGCATTGTCGGCAATCTTTATCTTTTTCTTTATCCCGGTAATAGCTGCGTTTGTTATAAGCTTAACAGATTTTGATATCTATGCTCTTGGAGATTATTCAACAGTAAGATTCATCGGTCTCTCAAACTATCTTGAATTGTTCGATGACCCTCTCTTCTGGACTGCTCTTAAAAATACATTTTACTATGTGATAGCTGCTTCACCTTTATCAATAGTAGTTTCGCTCACTGCCGCAATTCTTCTTAATTCAAAGCTTGTAAAATTAAAAGGGATTTTCAGGCTAAGTTATTTTATTCCCGTAGTAACAACTCTTGTTGCTGTAGCAATAGTATGGCGTTTTATATATCACCCTAAATTCGGAATAATGAATTATTTTCTTAGCTGGTTTGATATAAATCCTATTGATTGGCTGGGCGATCCTGTTTGGGCAATGCCTGCAATTATTTTAATGTCTGTTTGGAAAAACTTTGGTTATAATATGATAATATTTATTGCCGGTCTTCAGAATATACCAGAAGATCTTTATGAAGCAGCGGATATGGAAGGAGCTAGTGGTTTACAGAAGTTCAGATCCATCACGTTACCAATGCTTGCACCAACAACACTCTTCGTAAGTATCATAACTATGATAGGCTTCTTCCAGTTATTTGCTGAGCCTTATGTTATGACACAGGGAGGACCATTGAACAGCACTTTAAGCATTGTTCAGTATATGTACCAGGAAGGATTCCGCTGGTGGAATATGGGTTATTCGGCTTCGATAGCCTTTGTTTTGTTCTTTATAATTTTTATCGGGACTCTTATTCAATTTAAATTGCAGAAGAGTACAAGGTGAAGAAAATTTTTCTATATACATTTTTGATAATTACTTCATTGATAACACTCGTTCCATTTATTTGGATGCTTGCTGCTTCATTTATGGTTGATGGCAATGCAAGCGTTTTTCCGCCAACATTTATTCCTGATCCATTTACTTTTATTCAATATCAAATTTTATTTGAAAGATTAAATGTTGCGAAAAATTTCTTTAACTCTCTTTTCCTATCAGTAACAGTAACATTTATCTCTTTATTTTTTAATTCGATGGCAGGTTATGCATTTGCCAAATACAGGTTTAAAGGAAAGAACCAGCTTTTCAATTTGCTCCTTAGCTCTATGATCATTCCAAGCCAGGTTACAATGCTGCCTCTGTTTTTAATGCTGAAATCAATGGGATTAATAAATACCTATATGGCAATAATAATTCCGGGACTTGCAAATATTTTTGGAATATTTTTAATAAGGCAATATGTGATGTCAATTCCAGACAGTCTTCTTGAAGCAGCAAGGATTGATGGTGCAACTGATTTCCAGATTTACAGGAGAGTAATTATTCCTTTGGCAACTCCAATCCTTGTTACACTGGCTATCTTTACTTTTCTGGGAACGTGGAATGATTTCCTCTGGCCTTTAATTGCATTAACAGATAACTCTATGTACACACTGCCTGTTGCTCTTGCAAATCTTATGGGAGAGCATACAAAAGATCCGGAGCTAATGATGGCTGGAAGTGTTATAACTATTATACCTGTTATTATTGTTTTTCTTGTGCTGCAAAAATATTATGTGAGAGGGATAATGATGGGAAGCGTGAAGGAGTGAGTTTCTATGGCCGTAATGATTTAGTAGATTTGCTGAAAGTACTGACATTTCTAATGAGTTATTACATTAGTATTAATTCTTTATCCTGACTCTTGACATTTAAAAATTAATAAATTAAGTTTCAATTAGTTGGTATAAACAACAAACTATTTCTTATTCTTGAATATGAAGACAGAAAATGTAATTGGCGGAAATTCAAAAGTTGTTAGGAATATAAACCGGTCTATGATTTTAAATATTATTAGAAGTAAACAGCCAATTTCAAGAACTAAAATTGCAAGAATGACCCGCCTAAATAAGAGTACCGTTTCAAGTATTGTTACTGATCTTATAAATGAAGATTTAGTTTATGAACAAAAAGCTTTCGATCCCAATGTTGGAAGAAATCCTTTTGATCTTTCCTTAAAGCTCGGTAAATATTTTGTTGGTGCAATTTCAATTGATGCTGCATTAACCAGGTTTGCTATTGCCGATATTGACGGAAGCGTTCTCGGTACTTCATCAATTGATTCAGAACCAAAAAATCCTGAAGAGTTTCTCAAAAGATGTCATACAGAATTAGATTTGCTTTGTGAGAAGTTAAATGTAAAAAATCTTGAAGGTTTGGGTTTTAGCATTGCCGGTATAGTTGACTCAAAAAATCTTATAGTTAATTTTGCTCCAAACTTAGGATGGGAAGACTTCAATATTGGTAATGTTATAAGTGAAATATGGCCAAATATCGAAACATTAGCCGTGGGAAATGATGCAAAATGCTCAGCTATGGCTGAACTCTGGTTTGGGACCCATAAACTCAACCTTTCAAACTTTGTATTTCTCCAGGTCGGTCCAGGTATTGGTTCCGGGATTGTTGTTGAAAATAAGATTCTTGATGGGGAATTGCATGCCTCAGGCGAGGTAGGGCATATGGTACTTTATGAAGGGGGAGAACTATGCATATGTGGAAATCATGGCTGCTGGGAAAGATATGCTTCTGATCGTGCTACTGTTAAAAGATATGTTGCCCGAAAAAATGGATTATTAAATCATGCTACGAATCCTACAATAGATGATATAATTGAAGCTGCCAAAAATAATGATGGAATTGCCAGAGAAGTATTAACACAAACAGGCTATTATTTAGGTTTAGGTATAGCAAATATTATAAAGTTTATAGATCCACATGTTATTATTGTTGGTGGAAGAATAATTCAAGCCTGGGATATAATCTATCCGGAAATTAGCGAGGTTGTAAAAAAGAGAGCGTTTTACGGCAAAAGAAGAGTTATTTCTATATTACCTACGTCATTACAAATTCGCCCTCGTTTACTTGGTGCTGCTACTCTTGCCATAAAAGTAATATTTGATGATTATAAAATTATGTTTTAACTATAGAAATATAGAGATACATAAAAATTTATCAATTTAATTTGTTGTTTCAACAAACTATTTAAGCTAATGGGAAAACAGAAAATAACAGCAGGTATAGATATAGGTGGAACCAATACTGCTTTTGGATTCATAAAAGAGAATGGAGAATCTTTATTCAGCAATTCAATTCCAACCCAACCAAATGAAGATGCCCTCAAATTCATAGACAGATTAACAAATGAAATTAAAAGCAGCTACAAACAATATGCTGATAAATATACTTTACGGGGAATTGGAATCGCTGCCCCAAGTGCAAATAATTTCCAGGGTACAATTGAAACTCCTTCGAACATCAAATGGGGTAAAGTGAATTTCGTAACATTACTGAAAAAGCATTTTCAAATTCCAATTGCACTTACCAATGATGCAAATGCCGCAGCGCTTGGAGAATACGAATATGGTTTAGGTAAAGGACTTAAGAATTTTATTGTTATAACTCTCGGTACAGGATTAGGCAGTGGAATTATAATAAATGGAAAGCTTCTTTACAGCGAAGGTGGTTTGGCTGGCGAATTTGGTCATACTATTGTTAAACCTAATGGGCGTTTTTGTAACTGTGGCAGGAAAGGATGCCTTGAAACCTATGCTTCAGCAAATGGTATCCGCCGGACGGTTTTTGATTTGATTGCCCGTTATAATGAAAAGAGTGAATTACAAAATATTCCTTTCACTCAAATGACAGGAGAGATAATAAATGATCTGGCTGTAAAAGGAGATCCTATAGCAATAAAAGCTTTTAATTATACAGGCAAAATTTTAGGTAAAGCTTTAGCCAATCTTGCTACGAGTTTTGTCCCGGAAGCTATAATTCTTTTTGGTGGACTTGCAGGTTCCGGTGAATTGCTTCTAAAGCCGACACGAACTCATTTTGAAAAAAATTTATTAGACATTCATAAAGGCAAAGTGAAGATTTTGAAATCTTCCATTAAAAACGGGATGACTGCAATCCTTGGCGCAAGCAGCTTAATTAATAATAAGAATTATCCCAATGAACTTAAAAATATTAGAGCATGATATATGTATAAATCAGTATCAAAAATGATTTTCATTAGTTTCAATTATTACTCTCTATTAAGGGGAGGAATTGATGATTAATTATCTACTAGGAACCATAATAAAAACACTCTCCCTTTTTCTACTAATTGCTGTAAACCTGTTTGCGGGAACCACTGGTAAGATTGCCGGAAGAGTCACAGATAATACAGGAGCTTCCTTACCCGGTGCTAATATAATAATTGATGGTACTTCATTAGGAGCTGCAACAGATCTCGAGGGTTACTACACAATATTAAATATTCCTCCCGGAGAATATACTATAAGAGCATCAATGGTGGGTTACCAAACAGTTGCTGTACAGGAAGTACGGGTAAAGATAGATCAGACAACAAGTGTAGATTTTGTTCTGCAGGAAGGATTATTTGAGGTAGGAGAAATTACTGTTGTTGCTGAGCGTAGACTTGTTGAGCAGGACGTTTCCTCAAGTGTAACTACAATAGATATTCAGGAAATAAGAGAACTGCCTGTAAGCAGTGTTACGGGTATAATTGAACTACAAGCTGGTGTTGAAGATGGGTTAGTTATTCGCGGTGGAGGTGCTGATCAATCTCTTTTCTTGGTAGATGGTTTTGCAATGAGGGATGCAAGAAATAATCTTCCGGTTACAACTGTAGCACTAAGTTCCATTGAAGAGGTTTCACTGGAAAGAGGAGGCTTTAATGCAGAATATGGTCAGGTGCGTTCAGGAATTTTAAATGTGATAACAAAAGAAGGCAGCAGAACAAATTACTCTGTCAATTTCATAGCCAGGTATAGTCCTCCTGCTTATAAGCATTTTGATATCTCTCCTTATGACCCCAATTCTTTCTGGCTTCGTCCTTACTTAGATCCTTCTGTTGCATATGTTGGAACTGAGAATGGAAATTGGGATGAATTTACACAGGCTCAGTACCATCCTTTTGAGGGTTGGAATGAAGTATCAAGAAAATTATTGGAAGATAGTGACCCAACTAATGATTTATCTCCTGAAGGCGCAAAAAGATTATTTGAATGGCAGCACCGCAAAAGACCTGTTACTGATCAACCTGATTATGATATTGATGCGAGTATTGGAGGACCAATTCCTTTAGTAGGAGTACCATTAGGAGATTTAAGATTCTTCCTTTCTTATAAGAGAACAAGAGAAATGCTTTTAATTCCTCTAACAAGAGATGATTATGTAGAAGACAATTGGTCGTTAAAATTGACTTCCGATATAAGCCAGGGAATAAAATTAACTCTTTCAGGTAACATGGGAAAAAGCAATAATATTGCATCAAATGGTACTGAACAAGCGGTATTTGCAGGCTCTAATGGATTACCGAATTACACAACTTTTTTGAGGTCTGCATTTCAAATTGCAAATAACATAAGTTTACTCTCGCAAAACCATAGCAGGGTTTTTTCTAATTCATATTATAGTCTTGCAGAAGTAAAACATCTAGGACTTTCTTCAAATCTTACTCATGTAATCAACCCAAGTACTTTTTATGATGTAAGATTAGATTACTTTCGGCGAGAGTATGAAACTGGTCCGACAGCTCCACGAAATACGACTAATAAAATTGAAATTGCGCCTGGATATTTTGTTGATGAAGCTCCATTCGGATTTAGCCCCGTACCATCAACCGGTATTGGTGTTTCTGAATTCTTTTTTGGCGGACATACAAGCACTGCAAGAGACAGTTCAAAAACTTCTTCAATTAGTTTAAAGATTGATTTAACAAGCCAATTAAATTTTAATAACCAGGTTAAAACCGGTTTTGAGTTTGTATATAATACTTTAGATCTCAATTTCGGTATAGTCAACCAGGTCTTTCCTGAAAGCAATACTTATATAAAAGAAACTTATAACCCTCTTCGTGCGGCATTTTATATTCAGGATAAATTGGAGTTTGAAGGGTTCATCGCAAATGTCGGAGTAAGATTCGATTATACTAATTCCCAAACAGATTGGGCTGATGTTGATGCATTTAATAAGCAATTTTTTGGATCAGGTTCCCAAAACAGAGAGTTTAATGTTATTTCATCTAAAAAACAGTTTTCAATCAGCCCTCGTTTAGGGATCTCACATCCGATTACTGAGAATTCAAAATTATATTTTAACTATGGGCACTTTAAACAATTGCCAAGCTATGATCAGCTTTTTCAGCTATCAAGAGGTACATTAAGACAGGTAAAACTTTTTGGAAATCCAAACCTTGAATTATCCAAGACTATTTCTTACGAACTTGGATATGATCATGCACTATTTGACGAATATTTAATACAGCTCTCCGGTTTCTATCATGATATAACTGACCAGTTAGCAATAACACGTTATGAAAGTGCAGATGGAACAGTAAATTATAATTCGATTAATTCGAATAATTATGCAGACATAAGAGGATTTGAAGTAACCCTAAAAAGATTAGCTGGTACCTGGTTCAGAGGTTTTTTCACATATACTTACCAGGTAACTTCTGAAGGAAGATTTGGCAGAGATCAGATTTTTGAAGATCCATCCGAGCAAAAAAGATTTGACGAGGTTATAGGCAACTTTGCACAAAATAAACCTACCCCTCAACCTTACTCAAATCTTGTTTTAACATTTTCTACACCATCAGATTTTGGACCTGAATTCTTAGGGAAAGGGCTGCTTGGAGATTTTTATCTTACCTTTATAGGAAACTGGAGAGCAGGATTTTGGGCAAGCCTTGGAACAGGGGTGCAAAATGTTCAGGCAAAAGATTATTGGAATCTCGATTTGCGTTTAAGTAAAGATATTGATTTCGGCAGCTTGATTCTAACCTTCCTGGTTGATGTTTCAAATGTATTTAATATCCGGAGACTCTCATTAGTGGGCTTTGAAGATAATCAGGATTTTACTGATTACTGGGGATCATTGCATCTGCCCGCAAGCGATGATTACCAAAATCTGGTCGGAGATGATCGGTATGGTGAATTCAGAGATCCCGGTGTTCCTTATCAACCAGTTATAAAAGTAACGAATGTAACCAGTCTGGTAAATCCCAGCTCAATACCATTCTATTATGAAAGCAGTTCAGGTAAATATATGCAACATGTTAACGGTGACTGGATAGAGGTTGATAATTCAAAACTTGAGAAGATGCTTGAGGATAAAGCTTATATAGATATGCCGAATATGACATCATTTAATTTTTTGAATCCGAGAAATGTTTTTATAGGGATATCTGCTCAAATTAAATTGTAAAAAATAAAATTTAGGAAAGTAATCCTATGCGAGCATTAAAGTTTTTTTATAAAGTAAGTTTAACAATTTTACTGGCGCTTAATCTTAGTAGTATAATCTTTAGTCAGACTCAGGATCCAACAGAAATAAAATGGTTTAGAGTAGGTTCATTACATAGTTGGTTCTCCGCTGCAGGTATGGAAGTTGAAACCGGACGAACAGGCTCGGCTTTAGAGCAGCTTGACGGTTTAAGATGGGATGCTCAGTTTCTTCGCCAGGATACTGAGGCTGCAAAAGCTCTATGGGTTGGAACTACTAATTATTTTGATCGCTTTTTAAACCAAACTATTCCTCATAAAGTCATAAGCATAGGTACAAGAATAGTTGACCCAATAGGAATGTTCATTCCTGTGGATTTTAAAATGCTGGGGCGGTTTTCTTCCCCTACCGTAATAGTTGATGGTGAAACAGCTACTGAAAATAAAGTGAATGATATTGTTGATGAAGTTGTTGATACATTAAAGGCCGATAGAATGATAATCAGTGTCTTGAACAGTACTATTGGTATTACAGTAACACGCAAATTAATGGCATTCAGTCAGCAAAATCATGATAATTACTTTATACATGATTATACTTTTAAAAACACAGGAATTTATAATGTTAATGGAGATGTTGATAGTAAGACACTTACTGATATTTATTTCTTCTTCCAGTACCGCTATGCTTTTGGCCTTGAAGCTTGGCCATTGGAAACAAATGCACCGTATACGGCTTGGGGACCAAATAATAATATAACCTGGGGTAGAAATGCCGTTAATCAGCAGATAGGAACAGATCCAAGCGCACCTGATTTTGAAATGCGTGCTGAGTATTCATGGTACGGTCGTCATTCACAGGGTTATCAGGCACCAGGTTTTCCACCTCAAGGAATTTTGGGACTTCCAAATCATTTGGATGGCGGAGATGGGCATATTTCAACACCTCAATTTGTTGGTACAGTAACTATGCATGCAGATAAAACTGCGACCGATAAAACTGATGATCTGTTCCAGCCAAAGACAACCCATCATGTTGGATCAGATACAGACTACCAGGATTCTGATCAGTTTAATACGACTTTAATGACAAATAAATATGGAGTTATGACCCGAGGTCATGCAAACCCTACTCAGGCTAATGATATTGGAAATGGATTTGCCGATCAATTTGGAGCTGATGCAGGAGGATTTGCACAAGGACAAGGTTTTGGGCCTTACACTCTTGCACCTGGTGACAGCATTCATATTGTTTTTGCAGAAGGAGTTTCCGGCTTAAGCAGGGAAAAATGTTATGAAATTGGAGGTATCTGGAAAGATGGAATAAATGGTACTATAACTTCATTTACCTTACCTAATGGTTCAACAACAAATGATCCTAATATATATTTAAATGCATGGGTAATGACGGGAGAAGATTCAATTCTTCAAACTTTCAGAAGAGCAATACAAAATTACAATAATGGTTTTAATATGCCTCAACCGCCGCCGCCGCCAAATATTTTTGAAGTTAATTCCGGAGGAGACAGGATAAGCTTAACCTGGTCTAACAACGCAGAATCATTTCCAAATTTCCAGGGCTACAGAATTTATCGGGCAATTTCCAAAACAGATACATTCTATAATTTATTAGTTAACCTTCCGGCAGGGGTAAATAGTTTTGATGATACATCAGCTAATAGAGGCTTTGAGTACTACTACTATATTCAAAGTTATGATGATGGTTCGACAAATGATATTAATCCCGGTGTGCCACTAGCAAGCAACAGATTTTATACAATGACTAATAAAGCTGCTTTTTTAAGAAGACCGGCTAAAGATGTTTTATCAGAAATAAGGATTGTTCCTAATCCAGTTGATATACGTACGAACCCATTTGAGGGTAGAATCAATTTTTATGGTTTACCCCCTGAATGTACAATCAGAATTTTTACAGAGAGAGGTGACTTGATTCAAACCATTGAGCATACTAATGGGAGTGGAGACGAACAGTGGAATAGCCTTACTTCTTCAGAGCAAATTCCTGTTAGTGGTTTATATATAGCATATTTCGAGGTAACGGAGGATATGCGTGATGAAGCAGGAAATGTAGTCTTAAGTAAAGGCGAATCAACATTTAAAAAATTTATAGTGATAAGATGAACAATTTATTTAAGCGAATGAATTTCAAAATTCCACAGAGGAAATATGAAATCTAAATTTTACATGTTTAGTTTAATTATAATAGTTAGCGCATCAACTATCGCCCAGGAAAAATTGGCCCAAACAGGAATGCAATTCCTGAGTGTCATATCAGATGGCAGAGCAGCAGCATTGGGTGGTTCTGTTACCAGCAGAGAAATGCAATCCAGCTCTCTCTTTTTTAATCCTGCAGCTATGGGCTTTGATACAAGTTTTGTTAATGCTGTATTCAGTCGTAATGAATGGATAGCAGATATAGATCATCTTAATGCAAGTCTTTCAATTAATCCTTCGGAAGGTGATTATGGTGTCTTTGGCCTTAGTTTGCAAATAGTTGATTATGGATTAATTGAAGGAACTGTTGTTGCCGGTAATGAAAAAGGCTACCTGGATTATACTGAATTGGGAATCTCAAACCCTGATCCTAATGCTTTGGCAGTTGGACTTGGTTACGCAAAAATGTTGTCGGATAAATTTTCTGTTGGTGGACAGGTTAAATGGGTTAGACAATCATTAGGTGAAAGTCTTATCCCTGTAGATTCTGCAAATATGAATAGAGTTGAAAATAAGTTATCCGTTTTAGCATTCGATTTTGGCACCTTGTATAAAACTGGTTTTAAAAGCCTGGCATTTGGAATGTCTGTAAGAAATTTTTCTCAGGAAGTAAAATATGTTTCAGAAGAATTTCAACTTCCACTCACGTTTTCAATCGGTGTATCAATGGATTTAATGGATATATCAAGCATGGGAGAGGAACATTCATTTTTATTTTCTGTTGATGCAATTCATGCCCGATCTGCTACGGGCCAGGTAGGATTTGGTCTTGAATATATGTTCATGAATCACTTTTTCTTACGAGGCAGCTATATAACAAATAATAGTGAAAATGAATATAACCTTGGTGCAGGTATAGCCTGGTATGGAGTTCAATTCGATTATGCATTTTCACCCTATGGCGTTTTTGGAGATATACAAAGATTAACTGTAAGATTCTCTTATTAAAAAGGTTTAAAAATTTGGAGACAGGTGATGAGTATTTTTAAAACAATAATTAAATTTTTCAGCATTATAATTTTCACATTTTGTTTTATCTCCTGTGAAGAAGATGCTCCAACAGAAGTTTATCCGGGAACAGGAGCTCCTGCACCAAATATTAATAACATAGAACCGGCTGATTCTACCTTTGCGTATGCAACGAAAATTAAAATTACAGGTGAGAATTTTTCTTCTTTAACAGATCCTATTAATGGAAACAAAGTTTATTTTAATAACCAGCTTGGGTCAGTCATTTCTGCTTCATCAACAGAAATTATTGTATTATCACCTGATATATCGGGAGACTCGATAAGAATAAAAGTTATTACTCCTCGTTCAGTAGCAATTGCAGAACATTATCCGTATAAGATTCTACCTACCGAGGACAAAATAGAACAGTTTAACTCATTGGAATCAGTAACTGCTATTGAATTGGATCCCCAAGGAAATCTCTATGGTTTTGTCACCGATTCTCTTAGTGGTATAATTTATAAAGTCACCCCTGATGGAATTAAAACTGAATATGGAACTGCTCCTTTTCCTTCTGCCTCAGATATGAAATTTTCACCTGGTGGTTATTTGTATGTACAGCAGTCTGGCAGCAGAAACATTCATCGGATTGATCCGGGCGGTGGAGCCGCACAGGTTTTTGTAGCATTACCTAATACCAGTGATGGAATGAGATATTATGATTTTGATGAAAACCAAAATTTATTTGCTGCCGGAAATAAAAAAGGAGTTTTTGTTATCAGCCATCAATCAGGCACTGCAAATAGAGTAAGCGATGATTATTTAAGTCATGATATTAAATCATTAAGAGTTTTTAATGGATATATATACGTCACTGCTGTTTATAGCGGTACTAATACAAGTTTTCCTTCGGAAGGTATTTGGAGGAGCCAAATAACGTCTGCAGCCGGGGATTTGGGACCAACCGAAGTCGTATATGATTTTGAAGATGCAGGAATCCAGATTGGTTCTCTTGTTCGTATTCCAATAACTTTTTCTGATAGTGGAGATATGTTCATTGGTTCCGGAAATAATAATTCAATATTAATTATTCATCCTGATGGAAATTCTGAACCATTGTATCCGGGTTTTATTGAACCGGTATCACTCCAATTAGTTTGGGGGAATGGAAAATTTTTATATCAAAACCGACTTAACGATGATGTTTCAGTAAAAGGTATTTATAGAATTTATGCTGACCGGTTAGGAGCTCCTTACTATGGAAGACAATAAAAAAATTATAACAGAAAAGGAAGCTGAAGAAAGTTACTTTAGCTTCATGAACTTTTCTTTAACAAACATAAAGGAGGTAGGTATGAGTAAGCTTCACTTTTTTCTAAGCATAGCATTCTTGCTGTTTTTTTCTGCAGCAGGTTATGCTCAAACTGTTCTCAGTTTCGATGGTACTGCCAGTCAGTGGGTAACTTCTAAAGCAGCACCGGAGAATACTTTTAATCTTTCGGACAATTTTAATGATTATGAGGAGGGGATAGGATCATTAGAAATCCGTACTGAGATTGTATTACAAGGTGCAGCCTGGGGAACATGGACTGATGCAAAGTATAATTACGCCACACCACAAAATTGGACTGGAGCTACGGATCTTAGGTTAAGGGTTAAGATATTACAAAACCCTGTACACAACCGGAGCCTTCAGTTTACTCTGGATCTGCTTGATAATTCAGCAGGGGGATCGGAACTCTGGCGTTATATGGAGGATCTGGATTTTCTATATCATTTTAATGTTGATGCTGTTGGATTTGGAGATGTATGGCATGATCTTGTAATTCCATTAAACAGAATGGCAATTCCAAGCTGGTCTACAACATTTGACGGCCAAATCAATCTTGATCAGATTTTAACAGTGGGTTTTGGAATTCATAGTGATTCTTCGGGTGTTGCAACCGATACAGTAGTAGTACTTTTTGATGATCTGCGAATTACAACGTCAGTACCAATTGGTCCTCAGCCCTTACTTAGTTGCGATGGCAATGCAGCAAACTGGGTAATTGCACTTAATGATCCTGCTAATTCTTTGACCGTTACAGATAATTTTAATGATTATAAGGAAGGAATTGGTTCTCACGAAGTTACTGCAATATTTACTGTTTATCCTAATACCTGGGGAACCTGGACAGATGCAAAATGGACGTTTCCTGCCCTTGTTGATCTTACTGGTGCAACTGAATTAAGATTCTGGCTGAAGATTGTTGATCCTGCAAAAAGAGGTGTATTAACGAACGGAGTAAAAGCTTCATCCAACTCTCAATTTACATTTGATATTTTGGAGAATACAGATTTATGGAGATGGCTGCCTGCGGGCGGTGGTATTTATGGGTTCCTGGTTGAAACTAATAAGCATGGTGCAACTCATCCCGATGGTGGCTGGAATGAAATTGTCTTACCATTTACAGATTTTGGATATCCCTCATGGGCACCTTCAGTAGATGGTACTCTCGATCTGGATTCAGTTCAGACAATTGCTTTTGGAATTCATGGCGATAGTGATGCGTGTGAAACCGATACAGTAACAATTCTAGTTGATAATTTTTATGCAACTGGTTCCTCAACTGTTGGAGTAGGCGATGAACCCGGAGCTCCTGTATTTGGTTTCAGGTTAGATCATAATTATCCGAACCCGTTTAATCCATCTACAACTATTTCATTTGATCTTCCGGAAGATGGTTTTGTTAATTTGAAAATATATAATCTTCAGGGAGAGGAAGTTTATACAGTTGTAGATAACCGTTATAAAATACGTGGTTCATATGAATTCAATGTTGATTTAAGTAGCCTGGCAAGCGGAGTATATTTCTACACATTGGAGCAGAATAAAAATATTCAAACCAAAAAAATGACTTTGCTCAAATAATGCCGAACGAAAGGATAATGCTCTCCTTTCTTAAGGGGCTATCTCTTTAAAGGGGTAGCCTCTTTATATTGATTTAGAGATTGATATTTAGACATTTAATTTTTATTTATTGTATAAGGGATTTGAAACAATGAAATCATTCTACAGCTTAAATTTTGTAAACAAATTAATTTTGATTTGGTCTGTAGTTTTTATTTCTCACAATTTTCTTTATTCACAGAATAAAGTTGTCGGATATTATCCTGATTGGCTGGAATCAACTCTTCCTCCTCAAAATGTTAAGTTTGAAAATCTTACTCACATAATTCACGCATTTGCATGGCCCGAAAGTAATGGTGACATTTCGATGGATTCAGGCATGCTGAATCCTAATTTAAATAACTCAGTCCACAATGCAGGTAAAAAAATACTTATTGCTTTTGGTGGCTGGGGACAAAGTGATGGCTTTGCACCAATGGTTGCAGATTCTATTGCACGGACAAATTTTATTGATAATGTTATAGATTTAATTACAGATAATAATTACGATGGAATTGATCTGGATTGGGAATTTCCTGCAAACATAACTGAAGGGCGAAATCTTACAATTCTTGTAGAAGAATTACGAGAAAGATTTAACCTTGAAAACCCTGATTGGCTTATTACAATGGCAATTAATTCAGGCTCATACCGTGGACAAAATTTTGAATATAGTTTGCTTGCAAATTATTTAGAGTGGTTCTCTATGATGGGTTATGATTTTCATGGAAGCTGGACAACTCATGCAGGTCATAATGCTCCAATTTACCAGCCAACTAATTGTTTTGATGAAGCGATTGATATTGGCATAAAATATTTAACTATTACACGGCAAATTCCAAAACAGAAATTACTTCTTGGTGTTCCTTTTTACGGCAAAGAATTCAATACTGCAGGATTATATCAATCGCATTCAGGTGTAACAGATCTTTTATACACTACTATTGCGCCCAGAATTAATAACAGCGGTTGGGAATATTATTGGGATGATTTTTCTAAGGTGCCTTATCTTCAAAATACGGCACACACAAAAGTTGTTACATTTGAGGATACTGCTTCTATACGATTTAAATGTGAGTATGCATTAGACAATCAACTTTCTGGAATAATGATTTGGGCATTGGGACAGGATATCGTTGGCAGTTCACAACCTTTGCTCGAAACAATAGGGAAGGAAATGGGCTTAGTAACATCCGTTGAAACTTTGGCGGAACAAATTACAACTGGTTTTTATTTATTTGATAACTATCCCAATCCGTTTAATCCATCAACTAAAATTGAATATTTAATACCGGAATCTTCATTCGTAACTCTAAAAGTTTACGATGTATTGGGAAGAGAAGCTGCAACTTTAGTTAATGAAATAAAACCAGCAGGAAAATATCAAATTAATTTTGATGCCTCTGATCTTAGCAGCGGTTTATATACTTATGTTTTGACATCCAGAAACTTTTTTCAATCAAAAAAGATGCTTCTTTTAAAGTGAAACTGATTACTCTCTTATTCATAACTTTTATTCACCCCTTCATCTAATGCAGTTTATTGTGAAAGTACCCTCACTAAATATTTTTCTGTTTTTTTTATTAGCTGGAAATTGTTTGATGTACAGTAATGAAAAGCAAATCAGTTTAATGCCCGTTCCGTTTGAGTATGAATTAACAGGCGGGAAATTCAGACTAAATGAATCCTTTTCAGTATCAATAAATGGTACTAAAGAGGAAAGAATTTTTAAAGCTGCCGGAAGAATGCTTTCAAGGCTAACGGGAAGAACTGGACTATTTCTCTCTTATCCTTTTGTTGTTACAAAAGTCGATACAGCAGAAATGCAGATTGTAAGAGAACGTATAGGAGAAGTAAAACTTGGTGAAGATGAATCTTATAATCTTAAGATTACAGAAAATAAAATTTTATTGGAGGCGGAAACCGATATTGGTGTATTGAGAGGAATTGAAACCTTCCTGCAGCTTTTAGATGCTGATGAAGACGGATATTTTATTCATACAATTAATGTAAAGGATAAACCAAGATTTCCATGGCGCGGATTGATGATTGATGCCTGCCGCCACTTTATACCTTTGGAAGTTATAAAAAGAAATCTTGATGGAATGGCAGCAGTGAAGCTAAATGTACTTCACTGGCACTTAAGTGAAGACCAGGGTTTCAGGGTTGAATGTAAAGCTTTTCCAAAATTGCAAGAATTGGGATCGGATGGAGATTACTATACACACGAACAGATTAATGAAGTAATTAAATATGCGGATGAACGAGGCATTCGTGTAATGCCTGAATTTGATTTGCCGGGTCATGCAACAAGCTGGCTTACTGCTTATCCGGAATATGCAAGTTTACCTGGTCAATATTCAATAGAAAGGAACTGGGGAATTTTTGATCCAACCTTTAACCCGGTTAAGGAAGAAACATATGAGTTCCTGGATAAATTCTTTAAAGAAATGTCTGAACTCTTTCCGGATGAATATATGCACATTGGGGGTGATGAAAATAACGGTAAGCAGTGGGATGCTAATCCTGAAATCCAGGAATTTATGAAAGCGAATAACATTCCCGATAACCATACCTTACAGAGTTATTTTAATACACGCCTTCTGGAAACCTTAACTAAATATGATAAAAAGATGATCGGATGGGATGAAATTTTTCATCCTGATTTACCAAAAAATATTGTTATACAATCCTGGCGAGGAAAGGAATCACTTGTAGAAGCTGCAAGATTAGGATACCAGGGAATATTGTCCAAAGATTTTTATATAGATTTAAATCAATCTACAGTTCATCATTACCTTAATGATCCTTTACCGGAAGATATCCCATTAAGTGACGAAGAGAAGAAATTAGTCCTCGGCGGTGAAGCTACTATGTGGGCTGAGTTTGTTTCACCGGAAAATGTTGATTCAAGGATCTGGCCGCGGACAGCTGCTATCGCAGAGAGGTTATGGTCACCATGGTTTATCAAAGATTCATTGGATATGTATAAAAGGTTGGATGAAATCAGTTTCAGATTGGAAGAGCTTGGTTTGATGCATATTAAAAATTACGATATGATGCTTAGACGCTTAACTAATAATTCAGATATAACACCACTTAAAAATTTTGTTGATGTAATTGAACCTGTCAAAATATACCAACGCAATAAATTAAGAAAACATACACAGCAATCGCCTTTAACAAGGGTAATAGATGTATCGAGACCGGATGCTAAAGTTGCAAGGGAATTTCGATATTATGTTGATCAGTTTCTTTCAGGTGATAAAAGCAAGCTTGAAGAGATGAAATCACTCCTAACATTGTGGGAAAATAATCATAGTGAACTTTTAATGGTTATTAAAAAATCACCTTTACTAAAAGAGATTGAGAGTTCATCAGAAGATTTATCAAAGATTGCAAATGCTGGCATTGAAGCAATACAGTTTATTCTTAGCAACCAGAAGCAGGATCAGGATTGGTTGATTTCTAAAATGGAAATTATAGAAAATGCAAAAGAACCACGCGGGCAAACAGAAATAATGGTGGTTGATGCAATAGAAAAATTAATTACCAGAGCAGCACAATAATAAACTATACCAAAAGTTTTTAATAGGATCATTAACCGGAAAATAAAATATGCATCTAAATTATATTGATTTTCTAATTATAGCAGGATATTTCCTTTTTAACCTTGCGATAGCATTAATTGTAAGAAAGAAAGCCACACGCAGTGTTGATGATTATTTTGTATCCGGAAGGAATGTATCATGGTGGTTAGCTGGAACATCCATCGTAGCTACAACATTTGCTGCTGATACACCACTCGCAGTTACCGGCTTGGTTGCAAGAAACGGAATAGCCGGAAACTGGATCTGGTGGAGTTTTGTTTTTAGCGGAATGTTAACTGTGTTCTTTTATGCTAAGCTCTGGCGTCGGGCAGAGGTATTAACAGATGTTGAATTTGCAGAGATTAGATACAGCGGTAAACCTGCTACTTTCTTAAGAGGATTCAGAGCAATCTATCTCGGGCTGCCGGTTAATCTTATAATTATGGGTTGGGTAAACCTGGCTATTGTCAAAATAATGATAACGGTTTTAGGTGTTACAAAAGTTGAAGCATTAGTATTAACAATAATAATTATGTTTTTAACCGCTTCTATTTCCACAATCTCGGGATTATGGGGAGTGCTATGGACTGACTTATTTCAATTTGTATTGAAAATGGGTATGGTAGTATTACTTGCAGTTTTTGCTGTTCAGGGAATTGGCGGAATGGATGTTTTAGTTGAAAGATTGCACGAGATTGATAGAACAAGGGGTTCCGACAGCTCAATTTTATCTTTTGTCCCCGATTTAAATTCTGTATGGATGCCGATGATTACATTTTTAGTTTTTATTTCCGTGAACTGGTGGGCGTCTTGGTATCCCGGTGCTGAACCTGGTGGAGGTGGATATGTAGCTCAAAGAATTTTCAGTGCAAAAAATGAAAAACATTCACTCTTAGCTACTCTATGGTTTAACATTGCTCACTATGCAATCAGACCATGGCCCTGGATAATAGTTGCTTTGGTTGCCTGCGTAAGATTTCAGGATGATCCTGCTTTTCAAGCCGATCCGGAATCAGGATATATTAGAGTTTTAATGTTAGATCTTCCGGTTTATTTACGTGGTTTGATGATTGCAGCTTTTGCGGCAGCTTATATGTCCACAATCGGTACCCAGCTAAACTGGGGTGCAAGCTATGTAGTAAATGATGTTTACAGAAGATTTATGAAAAAAGATAAATCAGACAAACACTATGTAAGAATTTCTCAATTAGTAACTATGATTCTTATGCTCTTATCAATAGGGGTTACATTTTCAATGGAAACTATTGCAGGGGCCTGGCAAATATTAATGGCTTTGGGCGCAGGAACAGGTTTGGTTTATATTCTCAGGTGGTTCTGGTGGCGTATAAATGCATGGAGTGAAATTTCGGCAATGGTAGCTGCTTTTATAACTTCAATTACTCTAAGATTCGTATTTAATCTTGATGAAGGTGATCCTGTTGAATTTGCATATTTATTATTAACAACAGTTGCAATAACAACTGTTATTTGGGTAACTGTAACCTTCCTTACTAAACCTGAATCCCAGGAAATTTTAATTTCATTTTACAGGAGAGTGAGACCAAATCCAACATTTTGGAAACCAATTGCTGAACAAGTAAAAGATGTTAAGCCTCAAAAGGATGGCTTATTTAGTTTTGCTAATTGGATAAGCGGAGTTGCTCTTATTTATTTTATGCTTTTTGGAATTGGAAAATTACTATTGGGCGAACCTTTATTTGGAATTGTTTTGATTATCTGTGGATTTATTGCAGGAGCAATCATATACAGAAATATGAGCAGGAAAGGCTGGGAAACACTATCGGGTGAAGAAATTAAAACTACAATTAAAACCTAAGCAAGTTTAAGGATGTGTAGTAGCGATATAAGAACTAAAAAGGAAATACATTTTCTTTTATTATTATTTGTTATCACGTTTGTGTCGTGCAAAACCCCCTCGCCCACAGAACAAAATGAACAGGTCCCCGATTTAAGCGGCACACTTGGTAATATTATACCAATGCCTGTCTCCGTAATTCCAACAAGCGGTACATTTATTTTTAATGAAAGTGCAGATATATATGTTGAGCCGATGAATTCTGAAACTCAATTTATCGGGCAGTATCTTGCTGATAAAATAAAACCTTCAACTGGATATAATATATTTGTATTGCCCACAACCGGGGTTCCGGCAAATGGGAATATTTATCTTACTACTATTGGAGGAGATCCTTCATTAGGAGAAGAAGGATATGAATTAAATATCACCGAAGAATTAATAACTCTTACTGCATTTAAACCTGCCGGCTTATTCAAAGGGATACAAACCATAAGGCAGTTATTCTCACCATTAATTGAAAGCAAAACTGTTCAGCAAGGCTCTTGGAGAATTGCAACAGGTACAATCAGAGATTATCCACGTTTCCAATGGCGAGGTATTATGCTTGATGTTGCCAGGCATTTTTTTAGTGTAGAAGTTGTAAATAGCTATATAGATATGGCCGCTTATTATAAAGTAAACATATTTCATATCCATCTTTCAGATGATCAGGGCTGGAGAATACAAATTAATTCCTGGCCTAATCTTGCCGTTTATGGAGGAAGTACTGCTGTTGGAGGAGGGCAAGGTGGATACTACACTCAATCAGAATATACTGAAATAGTTGAATATGCGCAGCAAAGATACATTACTGTTGTTCCGGAAATTGATATGCCCGGGCATACTAATGCTGCATTGGCTTCTTATGCAGAGCTTAACAAAAATGGGATTGCACCCCCTCTTTATACAGGAATAGAAGTAGGATTTAGTGCACTTGCCATAGATAAAGTAATAACTTATAATTTTATTGATGATGTAATCAGGGAGATTTCTGCAATTACTCCCGGTCCCTATTTTCATATCGGAGGCGATGAAGCTCCACTCATTGATTCAATTGACTATGTTCATTTTGTTGATACAGTGCAAAGCATTGTGCAGTCATACGGAAAACAAATGATTGGGTGGGATGAAATATCAAAAGCTAATTTATCTACAACATCAGTGGCTCAGCACTGGGCTAATGAAGTAATTCTGAATGCTGTAAGCCAGGGTGTGAAAGTAATTATGTCACCGGCATCCAGGGCATACCTGGATATGAAATATAATTCCTCAACTACACTGGGTCTAAATTGGGCCGGTTATGTGGAAGTGATGGATGCTTACAATTGGGATCCTTCAACTCAAATGAATGGAATAACAGAAAATAATATTCTTGGTTTAGAAGCGCCGCTCTGGTCTGAAACAATTATAAACCTTGATGATATTGAATATATGGCATTTCCCAGGCTTGCCGGTCATGCTGAAATTGGATGGTCTTCAGTAACCGGACGGAATTGGGATGAATATAAAGAACGTCTCTCTGAACATGGACTGCGGTGGGATGAAATGGGTATTAATTTTTATCGTTCTCCTCAAGTACCATGGAAATAATTTTAAGATTTTAAAATAGGATTATTATAGATGAATACATTTTACCTTCGGATATTTATATTGATTGTAATCCTCTCTGTATCAATATATTCTCAATCTGTAAACAGGAAAATATCTGTTAACAATATTTCTGGTGATGAGATTGTTATTGTTGTTGATTCTTCCGTTCATGAAAATTACGGGCTTAAATATCCGTATACATTTAAAATAAATATTCCGCTAGGCAGTTCTGATTTAAATGCTTATCGAAAATTTTTCACTTCTATGAATTGGAGCCAGTTATCTGAGAAAACCAGCGATGACTTCTTTAATGGAATTGATGCTGTCAGGTTTGATTATGCAAATAACGCCGCTTATGTATCGGCAGCTTTTCATGCAACAACAGATTCTTTATTAATCAAAATAGCAGATAATCAAAACAATAATATCTCAATTAACTTTGAAGAGATTTGCAAATATTACGATAACCGGGTTGCTGCTGTCACTTGTACTGCTGATGACTGGCATATGTTTTTTTCTGATTATTTTAATGAGTCTTTAACATACTTCAGGCAATACAATTTATGGGTAACTGGTGGAATAGTTACAGATTCTGGATGGTGTGATGATGCAACATGGCAGCAGATACAAACTCAGCTTAACTTAGGTTTTGTAGAAGCTGCTTCTCACAGCCGGAATCACTTATATACGCCTTACGCTAATACAGAGTATGAAGTTAAGGGATCAAAAGAAGATATAATTAATAATCTGGAACTGCCTTCCCAATTCAGGAAAGGAGAAAAAGAATATGTTTATGTTTGGGTAGCACCGTATGGTCAGTACAATGATTCCATTGATTATTATGTAAGTTCAAATCAATATTTAACAAGCCGATTAACAAACGAGCAGTATTATATTTTTTCTGATTGGGAAGAGAATAAAAATAAATTTGCTCCACATGGAATAACATATGAAATGGGAGAAGCAAGCTGGGCAGGTGTTCATAATCTTGATTCCCTGAACAATACTTTCGATATAGTTATTGGAAATGGAGAAATATATCATCTAATGTTTCATCCGCACGTTTTGAATCAATACAATTCCTGGAATGATGGTTACGTAATAGAACATCTTGAATATATAAGCAACAGGAAGAATATATGGTATGCTGCTTTAGGTCATCTCTATCTTTATCATTTACTTGAGTATGATGACCCACAAGTTGTTGTGAATGATAAACGTGAAATAACCTCCGGTTTTATCCTTGGACAAAATTATCCTAATCCTTTTAATCCTGTAACTACAATAAAGTATTCAATCGGACAAAACCCCCCTTCGTCCCCCCTTTCAGAAAGGGGGGAAACAGGGGGGGTAATTTCCTTAAGAGTTTATGATATTCTTGGAAGAGAAGTAGCTGTTCTTGTTAATGAAGATAGACCTGCCGGCGATTATGAGGTTGAGTTTAACACATCTTCCATTGAAGGAGGATTACCAAGCGGGATTTATTTTTATCTATTGAAAGTTGGAGAATTCATTGAGACTAAGAAAATGTTATTACTAAAATAACAGTAGTCGAATAATAAATTAAAAGGGAAACTTATGCTCGTTATTATTAAAAAGAATTATGAAGAAATGAGCAGTGAAGCAGCAAAGATTGTTGCCGACAGACTCAGGAAAAAACCTAATCTTGTTTTAGGACTTGCAACTGGAAGCACTCCTTTGGGTATGTACAAAGAATTAATAAGAATGAACAAAGAGGAGGGGCTTGACTTCTCAAAAGTTACAACATTTAATCTTGATGAATATGTTGGATTACCTCCTTCTCACGATCAAAGCTACCATTACTTTATGTATGAAAACTTTCTGAATCATATAAATATTGATAAACGTCATACACATATACCGCAAGGTATGGCAAAAGATGTGGATATGTTCTGTGAATGGTATGAAATGAGAATTAAAGAAGTGGGTGGAATTGATATCCAGGTACTTGGAATCGGAGCTAATGGACATATTGCTTTTAATGAACCCGGCTCCTCACTTGGTTCACGTACAAGAATAAAAACGCTAACCGGAAAAACCCGGAAAGACAATGCAAGGTTCTTTGAGAAAATGGATGATGTTCCTAAATATGCAATTACAATGGGTGTTGGAACCGTAATGGATTCGAAAGAAATTCTTCTTCTGGCTAATGGGGAGAATAAAGCAAATGCAGTTAAAGCGGCTGTTGAAGGACCTGTTACTGCAATGTGCCCGGCTTCAGTTGTACAAATGCACAGAGAAGTTTTCGTTTTGCTTGATAAGAAAGCTGCATCAAAATTAAAAGGAGACTATGTTGATACCTGGGAAGCGAAGGTGTTTTCTTAAGGTATAAGGTATAAGGTATAAGGTATAAGGTATAGAGGTATATGGTATAGGATAGATAAAACCCTTTATACCTTATACCTTCATCTGTTGGCAGCCAAAATATTAAATAGATAAAATTCATAACTTCACTTCTGATATTAATTTATATTTTATTAGGTAGAACTGAATGCTCTCAAAGGTAGAACAATATTATCTTAAAAAATCAGGAAGAGAACTTTTTTATCCACCCACTGAAAAAATTCCAATCATTCAGGTTAGTAATTTCCCGGAACTTGGAAAGTTTACGGCCTTAAGATTTATTGAATGGATACAACAGAATCCAGATGGAGTTATTTCATTACCCACAGGCAAAACTCCGGAACATTTTATTAAATGGGTTGCAAAAATTATTAAGAACTGGGATAAAACAGGAATTCAGCAAGAGTTAAAAAAAGTTGGTATTAATAATAAAAAAAAACCTTCTCTTGATAAATTAAGATTTGTACAGATTGATGAATTCTACCCGATAGACTCTTTTCAGCATAACAGCTTTTACTATTACATTCAAAAATATTATTTCAGTAATCTTAAGCTTAATAAGAAGCTCGGCTTGTTTATGAATATTAATGAAATAGGAACGGCTGAAAACCTTTCCTTAGATGAAATATTTCCTGAAAAGATTGTTGACCTTTCTTTAAGAACAAGATATGTAGGCACAAGGATAGAGAGACTTCAGAAACAAACTATTGAGATAGTTGATGAGTTCTGTACAAACTATGAAAAAAAAATAAGAGAAATGGGAGGAATAGGTTTTTTTCTTGGAGGAATAGGACCGGATGGACATATCGGTTTTAATATTAAAGGAAGCGATCATTACTCAACTACACGTTTGATTCAAACTAATTATGAAACACAAGCCGCAGCTTCTACTGATCTTGGCGGAATTGAAATTGCAAGAAACCGGCTGGTTATTACAATCGGTCTTGAAACTATTACGCATAATAAAGATGTAATTGCAATTATAATTGCTGCCGGTGAAGCAAAGGCAAATATAGTCAGGGATTCAATTGAAAATTCTCCAACTAATAATTATCCGGCAACTGTACTTCAAAAACTTAAGAACGCACGCTTTTACCTGACAAACGGTGCAGCTCTCAGATTACTTGAACGACGATACAGAGATGTTGAGAAAGAAGAACCCGCCAATTGGCGGGCACAATCATCAATTGAACGTGCAGTAATAAATTTATGTGTGGCAAAAAATAAATCTCTTCTTGAATTAACGGATGAAGATTATAAGTCGGATAAATTTGGAAAGCTTATTCTTAAAAAGACAATCCCGCAAGGCGGGACAAGTGAAATTGGCAAATCCATCTATAATGAAATAATAAAAAGATTTGAATATGGTATGAAGCTATTTGACAATGAGGTATTTCTTCATACCGGTCCTCATCACGATGATATTATGCTTGGTTACCTGCCGCTGATAAATCATCTTGTACGAAACCCGAATAACAAGCATTACTTTGCAACTTTAACGAGTGGTTTTACAGCGGTTACAAATGCTTATATGCTTGAATTGCTTAATGATCTGAAAAATCTTTTAACTCATGAAGATTTCAGATCGAGGTTTTCAGAACGTTATTTCGATCCTGCTTTTGATGAAGGTAAAAACCGGGATGTAAATTTATATCTCGATGGTCTCGCAGCAAGCAGCAAAACATTGAAGAGAGAAGCTGTATCAAGGAGAATGCTGAGAAGTATAATTGAAATTTATGAAGAGGATAATCTTAATTATCTGGAGAACAGGGTTGATGAACTTATAAATTATTTTTCAATTCAATACCCGGGGAAAAAAGATACTCCGCATGTTCAGAAATTAAAAGGAATGCTTCGTGAGTGGGAAGAAGAAATTGTCTGGAGCCATTTTGGTTTTAATTGTTCAAGTGTACCTCATTTACGTTTGGGCTTTTACCAGGGAGAAATCTTTACAGAGACTCCCGAATTGAACCGGGACGTAATTCCTATACTTCAATTAATGAAGAAAGTAAAACCAACAATAGTAACAGTAGCATTAGATCCTGAGGGAAGCGGACCGGATACTCATTACAAAGTTCTCCAGGCAACAAGCGAAGCATTGAAGCTCTATGAAAAGGAAACAGGTAACTCAAACATTAAAGTATGGGGATACAGGAATGTTTGGTACCGTTTCCATCCTGCAGAAGCAAATATTTACGTACCCACAAGCTTAAACTCAATGGCGATTCTTGATGATATTTTTATGAACAGCTATGGTTCACAGAAGTCTGCAAGTTTCCCAAGCTATGAATATGATGGACCTTTCAGCAGGCTTGCTCAAAAAATTCAGGTTGAACAATACCAAACTATAAGAACCTGTTTAGGTAAAGATTATTTCCTTACTCACGATGTTCCAAGAGTAAGGGCTGCTCACGGGATGGTTTATCTAAAAGAACTTGATCTTAAGGAATTCTATAAGCAATCAACGGAGTTAAAGAAATTAACTGAGGATATTAACTAAATCATTTTAGCAAAAAAATAATTAAAATGCTGAGTCGGATTTTTAAAGAAAAATTTCTAACTAATCTTTATTCAACACCCTTTTTTTAAGAACATAATTATAACTATTGTATTTGATAGTCATCAATTACAAATCTTTCTCTCCAATTTTTATGTCAAACATTCCTGTATGATTTAAATTAGTAATTGGCGGTTATATGCAGTAACTTGGAACAGAATTATAAATATTTGCTCTTCGTTTTAATAGTTACCTTTAAGAATAAATAAAAGTAAGGAGTGTTATGATGAATATACATGTAGGTAATCTGTCATCCGATACAACAGAAGAGGATCTTAAGAAGCTTTTCTCAGAGTTCGGGAAAGTTAAAAGTGTTAAGATAATTAAATATCCCAGTAGTGAATCTAAAGGTTATGGATTTATTGATATGCCTGCTTCATCCGAGGCACAGGAAGCTATACAGAATCTAAAAGCGAAGGATGTTAAAGGTAAATCTATTTCTGTGGGTGAGGCACGATCCAGGAATTGAATTTGTGTATATAAAACATTTCCCATATACCTATACCTTTATACTTCCATATCTTGCTGGAATATTGTTCCCCGCCTATGTCTGATTCCAGTTTTACCATCTCAAGCTTCAAACTTTAATGAACCTTTTCACTATGGCAATACCCGCAGAATCCCATTCCTGCAAGCGATGTAGGTGCTTGGCTTGTATGACAATTAAAACATATAGAACCCTGACTGTTGTGCCAGTCTCCATAGGTACCACGCATAAAGTTTGAAGCGTGAGTTTTTGGATTAGTCCCTTCAATTCCATCACTATCAAGATGGCAGGTAATGCAAGTCGGGTCAGCACCCTGAACATCATGACATGAAGCGCAACTCTCAATATCTCTTTTTGCAAGAGTTGCATGTTCACCGCCTCCTGAGCCAACTCCTATTGTAAAAAATCCACCTTTAAGATGAGAAGCAGGAACAATCCCACCCATTGCAAAATCACCGCCTTCAGACTGATGACAGCTTGCGCAGAAAGTTTCAACTTCGTGGCAGGATTGGCATTCGGAGGTTTTTCCTTTTGAATCTATTCCGTGCGTAAATCTGTAATTAAATTCATGTGCTTTAGCAATCTGCTGTTTCTTTGGTCCATCGCTAAATTGCAAAGGAACATAAGGCTGGTAAAAGTCATCCGGAGTGTTCAATTCTGTAATTACATTTGTAGCTTCATGGCATTCTTCACATGAATTAGAAACATTATCATGACACATTACACAGTTTGCATCAAAGGCACGAGCATCGAATTTGTGTGTCTGCATAAAAGAGACACTTTTATGAGTCTGAGGGATTAAGTGGGCATTAGAGATATGACAAGACTCGCAAGCGTTTGATGCTACTGAATTATTATTATGGCAGCCGTAGCAGTCTTCCATTATCGGGTTGGGCTGTAAAGCAAACATTGAATAATCAACTTCGGAAATTCCTTTATGGCAGGATTCGCATTCCAAACCTTTATCTTCAATATGGAATTTATGATCGAAATAAAGATCAGGTTTTTCTTGAATAAGAGGTTCATACTTATCTTCATAGTGGCAGGTTTTGCATTCATTCTCATCTTCAACAGCGTGGCAGTCAACACAGTTATCATGATTTGGAA
>CAZEWJ010000003.1:0-237034 GCA_964515875.1 uncultured Ignavibacteriaceae bacterium
TTTACTGACATTTCTATCTTGGCGAATCTATGACATTTCTATCCTGCTATTACATCATTTATTAATTATTTGTGTTAACTCAATAGAATTGTCAGTATGTTAAACTATTTAGAAGTGTATAATGATGAGTTCGTTACACCATCGGCTATTAATTATTATTGCAGAGGTAAAAAACACGATACTTTTATCAAACAGATGATATGGAAGCTCAATTAAAAATTCTATTCCCGCTTTTAGAGCAATATGGAATTATAATTATTGAGTTTCTTAAAGGCATAAAGTCAAACTTAGTTGAAATTAGAGACTCCATTTTAATTAAGCTACTTTTTGTTGTTCAAGTTTTAGTTCAGATTTTAATGCTGTTCTTAACAGATGTAGTTTTTCATAATTATTAACTCTTCTCATCTTTCTTTCAACCAATAGTTGTCGGTATTACTATTCCGTTTATCTCTTTGTATTCAGTTAACTTACCAATCCATGGATTAACAATTCGACTTAAAGAATTTTTACTTATGTATGTAGATATAAATTGGAATTATACCCTACTTTATCTGAGAAAAAATTAAGTAAATGAAAGTAGCTGTCAACAGTTTTTTAATCTTTTCAGGAATTTGTTTTAGCCGGGTTTCTCTCCAAGGGGAGGACGGGATGGGGTTCAACTACTAAGCAGATCCAACCATTTGCGATAAATTCGCTCAGGACCAGCAGTAGCATTCTACCGAGGTAATTTTTCTCTTAGTTGCTACTTAAAGTACTTCTTAGATTTATGGGATATTATCGATTGTAGTTTTTTCTCTCAGTACTGTCTAGCCAAACATTAATAGTATATTTACTAGCATCATGAGCTAAATTTAAAGAAGCTTGTTCCAAATCTTCTTTAGTTACATTACTTTCATTTTGTTCATATTTTTCTAAAAGAGTACGGAATTGTACCATTCTTTTTTCTACTGTTTTATCTTCAACAATTGATAGTTTTCCCCAAAAGAGTTTGTAGAAATCCTTTTTTGCTCTGATATATTCTTCACTACCTTTTTCTTCCGTTGAAATAGTTGCTACTACCTCTGCAGCCTCAGTGTAGTATTGAAGCTGCTTTTCGTAAAAACTCTTTCTATATTCTTTTGCTATTTGTTGTAATTGTGCTTGCTCTTGAATTTTTATGTCCTCATTATGCTGTTGATAAGCAAAATATGTTGCCCAAATTCCAGCAATAATCGCAATCCCCTGAAGAATCTTTGTAAAAGCTTCAACTAAATCAATTTTAGATTTTTGATCCGTAGGCATTTAAGTTACCCTGATGAATTCGTTATTAATTTTTAATGTGTTGTTTATTCAATAAATATTTTACAAATATCAACTCCACTAGTAAATTTCATTCCACAATTAATTCCCTCTTTCCAGTATCTTTACTAGTCTCCGATTTATTTGCCCCTTCTTTTTTCCTACCGAGTAATTTGACCAGACCTATAGTAAGATTCCCTTTTTTGTCAAACTTATTTTGTAAAAATAAATATCTATAGACTTTGCAAATCCCAGGCGCTTACGAGTTAACATGGAGTGCAGAAACACTACCCAGTAAAGTTTATTTCTACAAATTACAGGCCGGTTCCTTACTTACCATAAAAACTCATAATATCAAACCTCTATTCGGTCCCACTAACATCAACAGTCATTATATCGTATGTTTATCAATATCGTAAATTAACATGTGTTGAGGTACACTCCAGTCAATTCATGTAGTTTTACTATATCAGTTTTATAATATACCATATAAAATATTTTTATTCTTACCTTCTCTTTTTCCAATTTCAACCTTTTGATCTTCCTCCTTCTTGTTTTGCAATATCCCTTTCCCTTCAACAGGAAATTGGGAAGAATTATATCTCTTTGTTTTTAAAATTTGCAGATACATTAGAAAACTTTAATATGCATCTAAAAGGTGATGGTAACTTTCAACCTTCCGAAGAAGTAAAAGAATTAAAATGGATGAAGCCTAATGGTTGCAATAAAATTATTAGATTACAAGTTAGAGAAGGAATTGCTTTATAGCTATATGGAAAATCAAAAAAAACCTCCTTTCCAATAGTTACCTTTTCAAATTTTAAATCTCGTTCAATTATATTTTTAAAGTTATTACTAACTCATATAAAAGATGACTTGAGAGTGCTTATCTTTTTTGTTTTTAATTAATTAAAAATAATTTTGTGTGAAATGTGTGTGAAAAAAAACTTTGTTTTTTAAGTTATTTATCCTCAATCATTTAGAAGTAAACATGCGACTCCCGCCACCTCCACCAATTCTTTATTTGGCTGAATTCCTGTGGTTCTATATACTCGGATTATTTCCTGCATCGGAATTAGATAACAATTTGATTATGTCTTCACATCGATCTCCAATCTTTAAGTGATTTCTACAAAAGTTTTCTAATAGTAGAATATTCATATTTTGAATTACTGAAAATTGGTAGTGTCCTAAATTAGGACACTACCTGAAAATTAGATCTGAAATTTAAATGAAAAATATGCTTAAGTTGAATTGGAAAAGTTAATTGGGCTAAGTTATCAGAGATAAATTTGAATTATCCCGATTAAACATTTTGATACACTAATAAAGATGAGAAAGAAAGAGAATAAAAAAATATCCGGGAAACCTGCTCTTAAATGGTTCTATCTTGTGATAGTTCTTATACCAATTATATTCTTTTTATTATTAGAAACAGGATTAAGAATTTTTAATTATGGAGAAGATTATAATGTATTTATTCAAATGCCGGATTACCCCGATAGACTTTATCTAAATCCCGATCTTTCAAAAAAATATTTTTCAAATCTTAAAAAAGGCCCCAGAGTGGGCAAAGCCATATGCGTGTTATATTCATTCCATTTGCCTGCATCTTTTTAAAATAGTATTCAAAATCTTCAGCCCAGCAAACATTAATGCCAATACCGCGAAATGCTTCACCACTTTCATATTCAAAAACTCCAGGCTTTTCTGAAAGTACTAAGCCTCCTTGATTCTTATCATCGTTTGTTTCCACAGGTAAATCAAATTGCTCATCCATCTTACCATTAATAAAAACTCCGAAGCGATAATTTCCTGCTTGTTTAGGAGTAAAACGAGCTTCCCATTTCTCAACATTATTTTTATTCAACCCGTTATAAAAAAAGGAGAGATGGAGATTTGTAAAATCAGGCTGGATAATATGCAGCTCTACCTTGTTTATTTCCAGATCAAAAGCATTTTTAAAATGCAGATTCTCTTCAAAACGAAATTTAAGAATTTCATACTGGCGCCCATCAGTCGGACGATCAATTAATTCAACAGCAAATAAATCAGAATTGAGCAGTAAGAGAAGGGTTAAAAAAATTGGAAACTTCATAATTAATTCTCTTTAGAATTGTTGCAAGTATCTATAATAGATTGAATAAAGTATATCTACATTATTGATAAATTCAAACGTGCACGTGAACTTGCTCTTACACTTGAAATTACATAAAGCTTCGCCAGGTATGATTGAACTTAAATCAATTCTATTTCTTTTTTCAACCTGATATCTGTTGAGGAAGAACCAATTTGCAAAATAAATTTTCCTTTCTCGGCGATCCAATCTTTGGTATACGGATTCCAGAAGGAGAAATCTTTCTTAGTTAAATTTAACTTAACGTTCTTACTTTCTCTTGGTTTTAAATTAACTTTTTTAAATCCTTTTAATTCTTTAATTGGGCGGGGATGAGAAGATTCAACATCCTGTATATATAATTGTCCCGTTTCCATTCCTTCTTTGCTGCCGGAATTCTTAATTGTAAAGCTAACGGTTATTTGGTCATTTTCATTAAAAGATTCTTTAGAAACTTTTAAATCACTGTAAACAAAAGTTGTATAAGATAGACCGTGCCCAAAAGGATAGAGAGGTTCGATACTTTTCTTTTCATACCATCTGTAGCCGACAAATACACCTTCCTTATATTCTACATCATAAACCGGATGGGCTTTTTCTCCTTCTTCATTCGGGCCGGTATAAAAGCTTTCGCCTTCAGGCATATACCCATATCCCGGTGAATCTTTAAACTCTTTTTCAATCGTAATAGGAAGCTTACCCGATGGATTTGTTTTACCTGAGATTATTTCAACCAAAGCAGTATTTCCTGTTTGCCCTCCATACCATGCATAAATTATAGCTTTGGCTTTATCATTCCATGATATCATTCTTACTCCGCTTCCTGATGTTACAATTACAATTGTGTTTGAATTATTGTCGGTGCATTTGATTACCTTTTTCTCCTGTTTTTCCGGTAATTCAAAAGGTCTGTCCCATCCTTCACTATCTTCTGTTCCAACGCTGCACAAAACAACATCTGCCGATTTAATTTGTTCTTTTGTTGGATTCTTTACAAAAGAAATCCTGCTGCCAAATTCATTCCTTAATTCATCAATCATTAATTTGTTATTATATCCCGCTACTTCTGCTGAACCTCCACCCATCGCAAGTTTTTCAACATAATCTCCCGTTAACAAAATATTTTTTACATCTTTTTTGATCGGAAGGATATTATCTTCATTCTTTAAAAGAACAATTCCCTCTCTTGCAGTTTGTAAAGCAATTGATTCATGTTCCGGGAATTTATTATAATATTCAGGTTCTTTTATCTTCTCATTAAATTTCATTGCAAAGTAAGTTCTTAAAATACTTTTTGCCATCCTGTCTATATCTTCAACTTTAACTTTACCTTTATCAATAAGTTTATGTGCATCTTTAAGAGCAATGGCATAAGGCATTTCGAGATCCTGACCAGAGCTTGCAAGTTTTTCACCATCGTTTACAGACCACCAGTCTGTCATCACGAGCCATTTAAAGCCAAGTTGTTTTCTTAAAAGATTATTAATTACATATTCACTTTGACCGCACCAATCACCGTTTAACAGATTATATGAAGTCATGACAGCTATTGCACCAGCATCTACACCAGCTTTGAAAGCAGGCAGATAAATTTCCTGCAAAGATCTTTCATCAACTATTGAGTTACTTTTTCTCCGGAAAAAATCAGTGTTATTTGCTACGAAATGTTTTAAAGTTGCAGCAGTGCCTGTACTTTGAACACCTTTTACATATTGTTCAATCATTCTTGCTGCAAGAAAAGGATCTTCACCAAAATATTCAAAATTCCTTCCGCATTGAGATTGCCTGTAAATATTCATTCCTGGTCCGAGCAGAAAACCAATACCGCCGGCTTCGCACTCTTCACCAACTGCTATCGCATATTTGTAAGATAGTTCAGGATTCCAGGAAGCACTTAATAATAATGGACAAGGAAAAGCTGTAGATTTTTCTAATTGATATTGAGTTAAGTCTATGTCAATGAAGGTTTCTCTGATATGTACACCTTGTGTAGCATCAGTCATATAAACTTCAGGCAGATTAAATTTGGGTAGTGCCCTTATAAAGAAATTTTTGTCTCCTCCGTCAAGAGCAATCTTTTCATCGAGGGTCATTAGCTTCAAAATTGAATCAGCTTTTTTATCTGCTTCTGCATAAGATAGCGGTTTAAATGTTTGCATATTTTTTTTATTGGTTTAGTGCTTGTATGATTATTTAAAAAAAGAAAAGTAACAAGAGCAATTGGATATAATAATAGGAAAGCTTGTTTTTCAGCCAAAATTTCTCCGATATTTATTTAATATTTCCAAAATAAACCCAGGTTAAATTTGCTCCGCTAAGAAAAAGCTGCTGATTGAATAAAATTATTATTAAAGAGAAAAAGATTTTTAATGATTTCATGAACCTATATCACCAATTAAAATTAAAAAGTTCGCAAAAATTAAACCATAGAAAGATAAAATATTTATTTTCATAATTCAGGTTTAAGAATGAATTAAGCTTTTCAATTTTATAATCTTAATAACTTTTTCCTTGTGCAACCTTACAGGACGCTGATACAGGCAGGATAGCTGTCTCTTACGGTGCTGCAGATACTTACTGTGCTCTTGCTTTTACACAAGTTGATGAACTGATAGATTACATAAAAGCAAATCCATATAAACTTCTTTAATTGAAGGTGCAAGGTGTATCTGAAATTATATTCAGATTTTCCCATCTACTTTATCATCCATATAAAATGGTTATTTCGAAAGGATGAACATAATCCAAAACTCAAAATCTTTACTAATGCTAATTCCAACCCTTGAATTGAATAAGTTTAATGATATTTAGAAAATTAACCAGAATCTGATTGAAGGCGAATATTTAAAAAAAATATTTATTACATTTCAATATTATTAAAAATATGTGAAATGCATGTGAAAAATTTAACAGTATTAGAGAATCAACTTGATATTTTTTACATATTCACTGCAAACATTTGCAGGTTAAATTATGATTCAAAAAGAAAGCCATAGAAGATTTAATCCTTTAACTGGTGAGTGGATTCTTGTTTCCCCTCAACGGACTCAAAGACCATGGCAAGGTAAAAGAGAACATTCTCCCGATTCTAATAACACCGGTAATAAAAATGATTGCTATTTATGTCCAAATAGCATTCGTGCAAACGGAAATATTAATCCCGATTATTCCTCTACTTTTGTTTTTAATAATGATTTTAGTGCGCTGAAAGAAGATGCGGCTAATTACAGTGTTAATGATTCCGAATTAATTAAAGCAAAATCTGAAAAAGGAATATGCAGAGTTGTTTGTTTTTCACCTAACCATAATTTAACTCTTGCGGAACTCGATCTTAATGATATAATTCAAATCATAAGAACATGGCAGAGTGAATATTCATCTCTTGGCAGTAAACCATTTATAGACTATGTTCAAATCTTTGAGAATAAAGGGGAAATCATGGGATGCAGTAATTCTCATCCTCACGGACAAATTTGGGCACAGGAAACTATTCCAAATGAAGCTTCAAAAGAACAGGTTAATCAAATACAATTCTATAAAGAAAAAAAAACTACACTACTTAGTGAATATATCAATCTTGAAAAACAGAAACAGGAAAGAGTTATTTACGAAAATGAAAGTTTTATTCTCTTAATTCCCTTTTGGGCAATTTGGCCTTTTGAAACGATGATCATTTCTAAAAGAAAAATTAATAATATTCTTCAGTTAAATGAAAAAGAAGTAGAGCAGTTTGCAGAAATTGTGAAGCTTACAACTGTTAAATATGATAACATTTTCAATGTACCATTTCCTTATTCTGCGGGAATTCATCAATCACCAACAGATGGTCTTGAACATCCTGAGTGGCATTTTCATATGCATTTTTATCCACCGCTGTTGAGATCTGCATCCATTAAAAAATTTATGGTAGGATATGAAATGCTGGGGGAACCTCAGCGAGATGTAACTCCTGAAAGAAGTGCTGAGATATTAAAAGAAGTAGATTCGGTTCATTATTCTTTAAAGATGATTAATGAAACTAAATAGTTTTAAATATTTTTTTGAGTTACAGTATAATTTTTTCGACTGATATTTTTGCTCTATGTGGTTATAATCAAATTAGGGGGAAAATTAATCTTCTCTAATTGATTGAGTGTTACAGCAAAGGAATACATATATTTATAAATAATAAAATAGATACGAAATAATAATGAAAAAGATTTTTTTATTAATACTTTTTATAAATGCTTTAGTAGTTGCTCAGACTTCTGATTTTATCAAAGGGGTGGATATTTCATTCATTCCCCAGATTGAAGATTTAGGCGGGGCATATTATGTAGATGGAACCCAAACTGATCCGGTTGAAATATTCAGTCAGAATGGAGTTGATTATATCCGGCTTCGTCTCTGGCATTCACCAGCCAATGGTTACTGCGGTCTTGCCAGTACACTTGAAATGGCGAGCAGAATAAAACAAAGCGGTTTAAAATTTCTCCTGAATTTTCATTACTCAGATACGTGGGCAGACCCAAGTCATCAAAACAAGCCGGCAGCCTGGGCTTCGCTTACTTATGAGGAATTAGTTGATAGCATCTACGCCTATACTTTTAATGTTATTCAGGCATTTGATGCAGCGAATGCTTTGCCTGATATGGTTCAGATTGGAAATGAGATCATCATTGGTTTTCTATGGCCTGAAGGAAGAGTTGGAGATTCATATAATACTCCTCAGCAGTGGCAGCAGTTTACAAATCTATTAAAGACTGCTCGAAATGCAGTCATTGATGCTGTGCCAGATACAACAATCCCAATCATGATTCATATTGATCGTGGTGGTGATAATAATGGAAGCAGATGGTTCTTTGATAATCTGAATTCTTACCAGGTACCATTTGATATAATTGGACAATCATTTTACCCATGGTGGCATGGAACATTAACAGAATTATCTCAAAACCTGAATGATCTATCAACAAGATATAATAAAAATATTATTGTTGTTGAAACTGCATATCCGTGGACTCTTAGCTGGGATGACAATACAAATAACATTGTAGGTAATTCCTCTCAACTGCATAATGGCTATCCTGCAAGCGTGGAAGGCCAATATGATTTTTTGCATGATTTAATTGATATAATAAAAAATGTACCGAATAATAAAGGTAAAGGTGTTTTTTATTGGGCACCTGAATACATCTCTGTACAACCGATCGGTTCTCCCTGGGAAAATTTAGCACTTTTTGATTTTGAGGGAGAAGTTCTTAGTTCAATTTCAGCTTTTGTAGTAACAAATGTTGAAAATGAAATATCAGCAGTTTCAGATTTCATTCTTTATCAGAACTATCCAAATCCATTTAATCCTGTAACAAGGATTAATTATGAGTTGCTTCAGGAGACGAATGTAAAATTAATTGTTTACAACTTTCTTGGTGAAGAAATAAACATACTGGTTAATGAGATTAAGGATTCCGGTGAACATTTTATTGAATGGAATGGCAGAGATTCAAATAATAATATTCTTCCTACTGGTATATATTTAATAAAACTTATAACTGATAAAAATTCGGCTTCCATTAAAACAATTCTCCTCAAATGAAATTTTTAATAAAAATATTTTTTTTCACATTGCTTCTTCTAATAAATGGATTTGCTCAAAACTCATCTGATCTTATTTATGTTGATTCTTCCGGAAGGATGAGATGGAGTGCAAATAAAGAAGAAGCTTATTTCTTCGGTATAAATTATTCAACTCCTTTTGCTTTTTCATACAGAGCTTTAAAAAATAAAGATATTTCACATAAAGAAATTATTGATCTTGACGTTCAGCAATTTAAAAGACTGGGATTGAATGCTTATCGTATTCACGTGTGGGACAGGGAAGTTTCCGATAGAGATGGGAACCTTATAGACAATGAACATATTGAATTACTGGATTATCTTATTTCAAAATTAATTGAAAATGATATTTATATTATTCTTACGCCAATAGCCTGGTGGGGAACTGGCTGGCCTGAACCTGATGTTGAAACTCAAGGGTTCTCATCTTTTTATTCCAAGATTGAATCAACTACAAAACCGGAAGCTCTTAAAGCTCATATAAATTACCTTAAGCAGTTTGTTAATCATAAAAATTCATACACTGGTAAAACTTATAAAGATGAAGATTATATAATTGCATTTGAAATTTTTAATGAACCCAATCTTCCACATAATAAAGATAGTATTACAAATTATGTAAACACTACAGTTAAAGCTTTAAGAGATGAAGGTATAACAAAACCAATCTTCTTTAATATCAGTGAAAATCCAAGCAAAGAACAATGGGAAGGGGTTGCTTCATCAAACATTGAAGGAATTTCTTTTCAATGGTATCCAACAGGGTTAGTAAAATACAGTGAGCTGGATGGAAATTTTCTTCCGAATGTTTTGTCTTATCCATTGACCCCCCTTTCTGAAAGGGGGGAAATAGGGGGGTTAGTAAAAAATAAAGCTAAAATGGTTTACGAGTTTGATGCTGCCGATATTGGAAAATCTTATATGTATCCTGTTATGGCTCACAGTTTTAAAGAAGCCGGTATGCAATGGGCAACAATGTTTTGCTACGATCCTACACCAATTGCTCAATACAATTCAGAGTATTCAACTCATTTTTTGAATTTGCTTTATACGTCGCAAAAAGCTTTGAGCTTTCTTATTTCATCTTACCTTTTCAATAATCAGGAAATATCTAAAAAGAATATTGATTCTTCATCTGTTATTATGAACGATATACTTGTTGATTATGAATCAGATCTTAGTCTTTTAAACATTCCGGAAAGATTTTATTACTCAAACACTAATGAAATATCACCTGTAGAAGTAAAACAGCTAAAGCATATTGCAGGATATGGAAATTCTAAATTGATAGAGTGTAGCGGAAGGGGTTCTTACTTCCTTGACAAAGTTGCAAAAGGAATGTGGATTTTGGAAGTTTATCCTGATGCAGTTTGGATAAAAGATCCTTTTGGTAGAAATGGTTTGGAAGAGCCTGTTTTAAAGCTTATTTGGAAAAAACACAAAATGAAAATCCTACTACCTGATTTAAAAGATAATTTTGAATTGACAAGTTTGAGCTCGCAAAAATCTTCTGAAGCAAAAAATTTTACAATTGAAATAGAACCCGGTACTTATATTATTTCTGATTTACTCAACTCAACGATTACTCAATTAAATTATGATCTTTTTAACTCAGGATTAATTGATTTTGAAAAGATAAAAAAATATGGCGAGTTTATTAATGATTTTCAATCAACAGAAATAAAAAATCTTACACCATCTGCTTTCAGAGAGAATGAAGAAAAGAAAATTGTAATTGAAATTTATTCCAAAGAAGAAAAGCTGAATCCTGTTGTTTACATAAGAAAACTGGGCTGGCGGAATTTTCAAAAATTTCAAATGCAAAAAGCCGATGATTTTATTTATGAGTTTAAGCTTTCGAAGGAATTATCTTCAAATGGTGTATTTGATTACTTTATAAGTTTAACTAATGAAGCCGATGTTTTAACTTTCCCCGGCAAGTTAAATATTTCTCCTGAGTTTTGGTCATTCAATTCCGTTAATTCTTTTAAGCTATCTATTTTACCTTCCTCAAATAGAAAAATTGTTTATGATCCCGGAACAGATATTAATAATCTTATTTCATCAAACATCTGGAGATTTGCCGACTACAGAATTGATTACACTTTTGATGACAATTATGAAGAGGAATTAAGTGTTGATATAAGAAAGGTCCGGGAAAAATTTTCTGAGTTAGCAATTCAAATTTATGTTGGTGAATATTTAAAGAATATTCAGCCGGGTGATAAAGACAAACTTGAATTGGAAATAAAAAAAACTTCTGATGGTCCGGATTCAATTTTTGTGAGAATGATTTTTAATAACAGCTTGGGGCTTGAAAGAAAGATAACCCTCAAAAAGAATTATGAGCAAATAATTATACCAATTTCTCAACCGGAAAAATTAAAATATGCTTTATTACCCAGACCTTATCCAACATTTCTTCCATACTGGTTTGAATCAGTACCTCAATTGAAAACAATTAAAAATCCGAAACTGGAATCTATTCAAATTTCGATTCCTTTACCTGAATTGGGTAAAGAGCTGAATAATTATGGAATTAGACTCAAGAAAATATATTTTATTGACACTAATGAAGAATCAATTTCAAATAATAGAACTGAATGAAAATACATTATTTCATCAGGTTTTTATTAAAAATATAATTACCAGTGAATTCATCAGCATCTTACCAAATCTCGGAGCGAGATTAAATTCCGCATTTCTTAGATTCGAAGATCTATTGATGCCGGTTCTTAAAGAGCTGAAAGATGAAAATTTAACATCGAATGATGATATTTTTAATAATGCAAAATTATTCCCTTTTGCAAACAGGGTAAGGAAGGGGAAATATACATTTCAAAACAGACTTTATGAGCTTCCGATAAATTACAAAGAAGAAGAAAATGCTTGTCATGGTTTTTTATATAATACAAGGTTTAAAATACTTTCAAAAAATATCTTAAAAGAATATGCTGAAGTTGAATTGGAATATGAGTCAACAAATAAAATGGAAGGATATCCATTTTGTTTCAAGATAACTATAATTTATAAATTTACCTTAGAGGGGGAGGTTATAATAACAACAAAGGTATTTAATTTAAACGACAACGAAATTTTGTTTTCGGATGGATGGCATCCCTACTATTGCTTAAATACATCAGTTGATGATTTTACGGTTGAATTTAATGCCGAAGAAAAGTTAGAACTCAATCAAAATAATATTCCAAGCGGTAAAGTATTCAACATGAACAGTAATTCTTGCAATCATATTGATTTAAAAAATAAAAGTTTAAATGATCTGTTTAGATATTCCCCGGATAATAAAGTTAACTTTATTAATATTATTCCTAATAAGTTCCCTTATAAACTTAATATCTGGCATGAAGCAGGAATGAAGAAGTATAATTATCTGGTTCTTTATATTCCGCCAGACAGAAAATCAATTGCAGTTGAACCAATGACATCGAGTATTGATGCTTTTAATAATAAAGATGGATTAATAATATTGAAACCTAAAGAATCCTGGTCAGCATCTATGGGATTTTCATTAGCTAAAAAGTGATATAAAGATGAAAAGTTTATCAGTGATAGATTCAGAAATATCTTTACCGGACATTTATGGAGGTGATGAAAAAACATTCGCTCATCATCGTAACAGGTATAAAAAGATAAGTGATAATTTTGAAAACATTTTTGGAACTCTTCCTGAAAAATATTTCAGTTCACCGGGAAGAACAGAAATAAGCGGTAACCATACAGACCACAACCACGGGAAAGTAATAGCAGCAAGCGTTAATCTTGATTCAATTGCATCAGCTTCACCAAATAATAAAAATGAAGTTATATTGTATTCGGAAGGATATGAAAAACCTTTCACAGTAAATTTAAACAATACAGAACCTGATGAAGAAGAAATATCTTCAACGAATGCATTGATAAGAGGAATAGCTGCAGGATTTAAAAATAATAATTATAGAGTTGGTGGATTTAATGCTTGTGTCTCAAGTGATGTAATGATCGGCTCAGGATTGAGCTCATCAGCATCAATTGAAGTTTTAATAGGTACGATCTTCAATCATTTATATAATGATGGAAAAATTGCAAATGAACGGATTGCAATAATCGGTCAGTATGCTGAAAATAGTTACTTTGGAAAACCATGCGGGTTAATGGATCAGATTGCCTGTGCAACAGGCGGTATTGTAGAAATAGATTTTTTTAATCCGCAAAAGCCAATAATAAAAAAAATTGATTTTGATTTTAATTCTACAGGATACAAGATGATCGTAGTTGATACTGAAGCTAATCATGTCGATTTAACAGATGATTATTCAGCTATTCCTTTAGAGATGAAACAGGTAGCAAAATATTTTAATAAAGAATACTGTTCTGAAATATCAATTGAAGAACTGCTTCCTGAAATAAAATCATTAAGAAAAAAAGTTAGCGACCGTGCAATACTTCGTGCAATCCATTTCCTTGAAGAGAATAAAAGAGTTGATAAGCAGATTGATGCATTGAATAAAAATGATTTCAATGAGTTTTTAAAATTAGTAAACGAATCAGGAAACTCTTCTTATAAATATCTTCAGAATATATTCTCTCCTCGTAATATTGAAGAACAGGGAGTATCACTTGCATTAGCATTGAGTGATATTTTTATCAAAGAAAAAGGAAAAGGAGTGTGTAGAGTTCACGGTGGTGGATTTGCAGGTACAATACAAATATTCTTACCGGAAGAATTGATTAATGATTATAAAACTTTTATAACCAAAGTATTTAAAGAAGATTCTGTAAAAGTTTTATCCATCAGACATTATGGTGCTGTTTGTTTAACTAACCTTTAACAATAGTAATATCAGGAATAATATTATGAGTACAATAGGCTTAACCTTCGTAGACTGGATTATTATCTTAGTCTATTTTGCATTTGTGCTTGGTATTGGTTTTTATCTAAAAAAATTTACAAAAAGCGAAGAAGATTTTTTTCTTGCAGGAAGAAGGAACAGTTCCTGGGTTGCCGGGCTTGCATTTTTATCTGCTAATCTTGGTGCTCTTGAATTATTGGGCATGACAGGAAATACTTTTAAGTATGGAATGTATGTTGCACATTTCTACTGGATTGGTGCAATACCCGCTATGCTTTTCCTTGGCATTTACATGATGCCTTTCTATTACAGCAGCAAAATTAAATCCATTCCAGGCTATCTGAAACTTCGTTTTGATGAAAAGACAAGAGTCCTGAACGGGATTGCATTTGGAATAATGACGGTTCTGGTTTCCGGAATAAATCTTTATGCTATGGCATTAGTGCTTCATACTTTTTTTGGATGGAACTGGGATGCAAGTATGTGGATATCGGCAGTAACCGTGGCCATATACGTAACGCTCAGCGGATTGATGTCTGCGATTTTTACTGAAATAATTCAGTTCTTTTTAATCTGGTTTGGATTATTCCTTGTTTCAATTTTAGGTATAGTAGAAATAGGAAGCATACAAGAAATATTCAGCCGGATTCCAGAATCATTCAATACACTCTGGTCAACTTCAGGAAACCCTGCTGAGAACGGAATGCTTATTCATTGGGGAGGAATTGTTTTAGGTTTGGGATTTGTACTTTCATTCGGATATTGGACTACTGACTTCCTTGTTGTGCAAAGAGCGTTTTCTGCAAAAGATTTAAGGACTGCCCGGATGACACCCATCCTCGCATCATTCTTTAAAATGGCTTTGCCGTTTTTAGTTATTCTTGCCGGCTTAATTGCTCTTGTTCTTGCCAATGATCCGAACAGCGGTTTTGCACTTTTAAAAGATGGGGACCAGGTTAATTATGATTCAGCCCTGCCTCTTTTAATTGCACGTTATTATCCTACTGGGTTAGTGGGTTTGGGAGTAACTGCTTTGCTAGCAGGTTTTATGGCTGGTCAGGCAGGTAATATTAGTGCTTTCAATACTGTGTGGACATACGATATTTATAAATCTGTTATAAATAAAAAGGCTTCCGATGCTCATCTGTTGTGGATGGGAAGAGCAGCAACTATAGTTGGTGTACTCATAAGTTTAATAACTGCTTATTGGGCAAAAAGTTTTCCAAGCATAATGGATTATATGCAGGCAATATTTTCCTGGGTTAACGCTCCTCTTTTTGCAACAATGCTTCTGGGAATGTTTGTTGTCTGGATTACTCCCAACGGTGCTTTCTGGGGATTGGTATTAGGTATGGGATCATCAATTATAATGTACCTTGCAGTAAAATTTCAATGGATAAGCTTAAGCTTAATAACAATGTCGGATGTTTCATCTGATATGGCTGCAAATTTCTGGCGTGCATGGTGGGCATGGCTCATCTGTTTTTTTGCTACTATAATAATTAGCCTTTTTACTAAAAAGAAATCAAGAGAAGAATTGGTTGGTCTGGTTAAAGGATTAACTCCTGAAACAATTGATAAGGAACTCAGGCTGATCCAAAAACCAGAATTCTGGGCAATTATTTCTTTAATAGTTCTTGTTATTCTTAATATTTATTACTGGTAAAAGGAGAAGATATGAAACCAATTTGGTATTTCGTTGGATTAATACTTTTAGTTATCGGGTCCATATTATTATTAACCGGTTTATACCTGCTTATTTCGCCTGCAGAACCTAATGCTGTTTTAGGTGAATTATATCCCAACATTTGGTGGGGAGGTTTAATGGTTATGGTGGGAATTATATATGTTGTTAAAAATAAGAATGTAATAGTTGAATGATATATAATTTTTTTATAGAACAGTAATTCATCAAATATGCCTGAGTCGCATTCAGTTAAGAAAATTTCTAATCTAAATAGATTTATTCATGAATCATTATAAACATATTTTCAGTTATATCTTGTTTACTATAATGATGTTAGAATTATTTAATGTAAATTTATTTGCTCAGGATAGCGAGTCAAACCGGCAGCGCTTGTTAATGGATTTCAACTGGAAATTTCAATTGGGAGATCAGCAAGGTGCGGAACAAACTTCATACGATGATAATAACTGGCGTATGTTAAATCTTCCACACGACTGGAGTATCGAAGGTGAATACAATAAAGATGAACCAACAGGAGGCAGTGGTGGCTATCTTCCAACAGGAATAGGATGGTACAGAAGGCATTTTCAAGTTGATAAAAATGATTTAAACAAACATATATGGATTGAATTTGACGGCGTGTATATGAATAGCGATGTCTGGTTAAATGGTCATCATCTTGGAAAATATCCTTATGGTTATAGCAGCTTTTATTATGAACTAACTCCCCATCTTGTTGCCAGTGAAAATATAATAGCGGTTAAAGTTGATAATTTAAATCAGCCTAACACACGGTGGTATACTGGTTCCGGTATTTACAGGCACGTTTGGCTGGTCAAAACTGATCCTCTTCATATTGCTCATTGGGGTATTTATGCAGTTACTCCTTCCGTATCGACAGAATCTGCAACAATTGATATTAAAATAAATATTGAGAACAAGGATAGAAGTTTAAGAAAAGGAAAACTAAAAAATATTTTATATAATAATGAAGGGAAAGAAGTTGGTCAAACAGAGATTAATTTTTCTGTTGAAGCAGAAAAATCATCAGAAATTAGCCAGCAGCTTAAAGTTACCTCACCTGATTTATGGTCTTTAGAAAAACCTTATTTGTATAAACTGCTTTCTATCATTTATGATGGAGACAAAAAAATAGATGAAGTAACTACAGATATTGGAATCCGCCAAATCGAATATGATGTAGATAAAGGATTCTTTCTTAATGGAAAACATATAAAGATGAATGGAGTTTGTCTCCACCATGATGGCGGTTGTGTGGGAGCCGCTGTACCCGAAGCAGTCTGGGAACGCCGCCTGAAAAAACTGAAAGAGATGGGGTGTAATGCTATTCGTACATCTCATAATCCTCCTTCACCGGAGTTTTTGGATCTGTGTGACAGGATGGGTTTTCTCGTTATGGATGAAGCTTTTGATGAATGGAAATACGGCAAAAGAAAATTTGGTTATCATGAATATTTTGATGAGTGGGCCGAGATTGATCTTAGAGCGATGATTCACCGCGACAGAAATCATCCATCAATTGTAATGTGGAGTGTTGGTAATGAAATTCCTGAACAAAAAGATGAAAAAGGGGATGAACTATTAAAAACCTTAATTGATATTTGTCATCGTGAGGATCCGACAAGACCTGTTACATCCGGGCTGGATAATATTGCTGCAGATGGTGGTGCAGCAACTCTTGATTTTATGAATATGCTTGATATCGTTGGGTATAATTATGTTGACAGGTGGCATGAACGAAGGGAATTATATTACAGCATTGATCGCCATGAACATCCAAATTGGAAAATGATTGGAACTGAAAGCATTTCAAACAGTGGCGGAATTCGGGGTGAATATTCTTTTGGTGAGAATACTTCTTCAATCCATCCTGATATAAACTTCTGGATGAATGAAAGAAATCCATTAAGAAATGAATCAAACAGTTTTATGCCCTCATACAATTTCTGGATGATTGGAGCAGAACAGCTTTGGAAATTCGTCAGAACTCATGATTATGTTATTGGAGATTTTATGTGGACAGGAATTGATTATCTGGGTGAATCTGTCTGGCCAAATAAACATACAAGCTTTGGTGTTCTTGACCTTTGCGGTTTTCCCAAAGATGGTTTTTATTTTTATCAAAGCCAGTGGACTGAAGAACCAATGGTGCATATTTTCCCTCATTGGAATTGGCAAGGAAAAGAAAGCCAGGTTATGCCGGTTCTTTGTTATACTAATTGTGACGCAGTTGAACTTTTTCTTAATGGAAAATCATTTGGTGAAAAGCGATTGGAATTTCCAAGGCAAGGTACATCAGGCGGATGGAATAAATATGAGAATCCTCAGGTTTTTCCTACCACAGCAGATTTACATCTTCAATGGGATGTTCCATATGAACCGGGAATACTAAAAACGGTAGGGAAGAAAGATGGAAAAATTGTTTACACAAAAGAAATAAAAACTACCGGAAAGCCTGCTGCACTGCAGTTAAACATTGATATGGATTCTTTAACTGCAAATTCGCAGGATGTTGCACACATCGAAGTTCGGGTTGTGGATGCAGATGGTAATATTGTACCAACGGCAAATAACCTGGTAAAATTCTTTATTGAAGGAGAAGGAAAAATTATCGGTGTAGATAATGGAAATCCACAAGATCATAATTCATATAAAATTAATCAGCGTAATGCTTTTAATGGATTATGCCTTGCGATAATTCAATCAACGAACAAACCAGGTAAAATAAAATTAATTGCCAAATCGGATGGACTTAAAGAAGCATTTGTGGAAATTAGTTCAATTGAGGGAAACACATTTTATATCTTAGATTAGTTCAAATATTAATTTCTTTAAATGTTAGTAAAAGTTTTTCACGATTTTTCTTTTTGAAAACTCGTGTGAAATGTGAATGAAATTTTTTTCAGTACTTAGAAGTAAACTTTCGATTCCTGCACCTCCCTGAATTTCTTTACTTTGCTTAACTTCAATTTATCTCAATTAACACAAAATATTTGAAAATGCTCTGAAAAGGGCATTGAAAATATGATATTGTATTTAACACTTAACATCTCATTTATTCTTTTGAAATCTCAAATGTCTTAATTTGAAACATAAAAATTTTTGTTTGTATTTTGATTCTTTTTTTATAATTTAGCTCCCAGTTAAACATTCCAATCAGCTATTTAATAAAGAAAAAATAAATTAGATTCTAAAGTAAATTCGTTTCAGTTTCTATCAGAAAACCTTGTGTGTTAGGTTTGAGCTCCCTCCGCTCAAAATAATTAGAACGATAAATAATAATCCTGTATAATCTTTAAGTCACTTTTTGTTATCATATTTTGATAGTGATATTAATTGATTACAGGTCTTAGTCACATTTTCATTTTTTCTAATCTCAATTCAATTTTTCAATCTTTTTCTGTGATTGACCACGCGTAGCTTTACTAAAACTAATCACTAATTTCTTAGACAATGTCTCAAAATAAAAGTTCTCAGGAAATATCTGTTTCTGTAATCATCCCTGTTCATAGGGTTGATAAGGCGTTTAGTGAATGTATTAATTCTGTAATTAATGCTTTGAGTGGGAACGATGAATTAATTATCATCGCAGATGGCATTGATGGCAAATCTCTAAATTTTCTTTCAGATTCAAATATAAAAATTTTATCAACCGGCAAAATTAGCGGACCTGCTATCGCAAGGAATTTAGGGGGACAAACAGCAAAAGGCGATTTACTTTTTTTTGTCGATTCCGATGTTACTATTCCTTCGGATACTTTAAAAAATATAATTTCTATATTCAGTAATAATGATGAGGTAAAAGCTCTTATAGGCTCATATGATGATGACCCTGCTGCACCCAATTTCTTTTCTCAGTATAAAAATCTTTTTCATCATTATACACATCAAACATCCAATGAGAATGCTTCAACTTTTTGGGGTGCCTGCGGAGCTATAAGGAAAGATATATTTATAGCGTTAGGTGGATATGATGAAAACTATTCTCAGCCTTCAATAGAAGATATAGAATTAGGATACAGAATTGTTAACGCAGGATATAAAATTCTTTTATATAAAAAATTACAGGTAAAGCATTACAAAAAATGGAGCTTTAGCTCGATTATCAAAACGGATTTTTTTAACAGGGCTATCCCGTGGACCAAATTAATGTTCAGGCATAATCGTTTTTTAAATGATCTTAACTTAAAAAACCCAACCCGCTTTAGTGTTTTTATTTTTTTTCTATTTCTTTTATTCGCCTCAGGAAGTTTCTGGTTGAGTGAATTATTAATTCTTTCTTCAGCCTCTGGCTTGTTATTAATCATTATAAACTTCCCCCTGTACCATTTTTTTCAGAAAAAAAGGGGAAGATGGTTTGCTTTAAAAGTGATTCCTATGCATTGGCTTTATCTTTTTTATAGCGGAATCGCCTTCGGCTTTGGAACTATCCTTTATAAATTGGAGAAACCATCCATACGTAAAAAAACTAAACTATTGGCTGCATATTTGCATAAGCCTATTGAAGACCCCCAAAAATATTCTTAAAAAATTGTATAGAAATATTTAATGAAGAAAAATATTAACTCAGGTAGTAATATTGTTATTATTGGTGCTGGTCCGGCAGGATTAACTGCTGCTTATGAATTAATTAAACAGGGAATTAAACCGGTTGTAGTTGATAAGGATAATAAAGTTGGAGGATTAGCACGTACAGAAGAATATAAAGGTTTTCGATTTGATATAGGTGGTCATCGCTTTTATACTAAAGTTGGGGAAGTTGAAAATTTATGGAATGAAGTACTTGGCAAAGATTTCAGAAAAGTGCCCCGTCTTTCAAGAATTTATTACAAAGGGAGATTTTATAATTATCCTCTGAATCTCTTTAACACATTATTAAATCTTGGAATGATTGAAAGTTTTTTAATACTGCTGAGTTATATAAGATGGAGAGTATTTCCATACCAGGACGAAAAAACTTTTGAACAGTGGGTAACTGATCGTTTTGGAAGAAGGCTTTACAGGATATTTTTTAAATCATATACAGAAAAAGTCTGGGGAATACCATGTAGTGAAATTAGAGCAGATTGGGCAGCACAAAGAATAAAAGGTTTATCATTAAAGTCAGCCGTAATGAATTCTTTGTTTCATACAAACGGGGTTAAATCCCTTATAAATGAGTTTCAGTATCCTATACTTGGCCCCGGAATGATGTGGGAGAATTTCACAGAAAAGATTGAAAGGGAAGGCGGTGTAGTAAAACTTAATTGCGATGTTATTGCCGTTAATCATAATTATAACAAAATAGAGAGCATTGTAATAAATACTGAAGGTAATATTATTGAGCTTAAAGGAGATCATTTTATTTCAAGCATGCCTGTTACTGAATTAATCAGGAAATTGAATCCTAAAGTTCCTGTTCATATTGAAAGAGCTGCAAGTAAACTTTCATACAGAGCCTTAATATTAGTAGGACTTATCATTAATAAAAAACAACTCTTTCCCGATAACTGGCTTTATATCCATAGTCCTGAATTTAGAGTCGGAAGAATACAAAATTTTAAGAACTGGAGTATAGAAATGTGTGCAGATCCAGATAAAACGAATATAGGAATGGAATATTTTTGCTCAGAAGGAGATGATATCTGGTCAATGTCTGATCGAGAATTAATTAATCTTGCCGAGAAAGAACTAACTGGTTTGAAAATATCTTCCGAAGGTTCTGTAGAAGATGCAGTTGTATTCCGGTCGCCAAATGCTTACCCGGTTTATAATAATGGTTATTTGCACCAGCTTGGGATTATAAAAGAATTCCTGAATAAAATAGAAAATTTCCAGACGGTTGGAAGAAATGGACTTCATAGATACAATAACCAGGATCATTCAATGCTTACTTCCATCCTTGCTGTAAAAAATCTTTTTGGTGAGAAAAATAACCTCTGGGATGTAAATACAGATCGCTCATATTATGAAGAAGTAACTATAAAGAATGAAGATACTTAAAAAGTTTTTCACCAAAGTAATACTGGTTTTAGCGGGTATTTGTCTGGCAATACTTCTTGCAGAGGTTTTTGTTAGAATTTTTTATCCTGAGTCCAGGGGTCATGTAGTTCCTTCTGGCTTTTTTGAAAGGGATAGTTATTTAGGATGGGGGCTTGAAAATGAGGAATCCGTTACTCACGATTCCAAATATTTTAATGTGAATTATACTACCAATAGTTTTGGCTTCAGAGATGAACAAAGATTTATTCAAAAGGAGGATAATAAGTTTAGAATACTTTTATATGGAGATTCTCAAATATTCGGATGGGGAGTTCCTGTTGAAAAACGTTTTTCAAATTTACTTGAAAAATCCTTACCCCACATGGAAATCTGGAATTTAGCTGTGCCTGCTTACGGTCTGGATCAGCAGGTTCTTTCCTATAAGAGAGATGGAGTAAATTTTAATGCTGATGCTGTTATCTTTTATCTTTCAGAATATACTTTGGAACGCATTAATTATGGGTATCTTTATCATAAAAACAAACCGCGGTTTATAAAGGAAGATTCAAATAATTTGAAAATTATTCCTCCACAAAAGTCACGTTTTATAAGAGATTTAATAGATCTTTCTTTGAGCTGGATGTATCTTCCTTTTTTTATTGAGGAAAGAGTTTCTTTTTTCAATAGTAAACCGGATTTACCGGACCAATCAGACAAGATTGCTCCGAAAATCAGAGAGAGTTTATCTGAATTAGAAAAAAGAATTCTTCTCTATGCAAAAGATCTTACAGGATCAGGAAATAAATTAATGATAATTCTTTTCAGCAGTTATACTATTAAGGGAAAAGGGATAAAAGATTTTTGTTCACTGAATGGTTTTCCGTATTACGACACCAGGTTAAATGATAACGAGGATAGTTTAATTTTAGGTTCGGGAGATGGCCATTGGAACAGCAAAGCAAATCAAATTATCTTTAGACAACTTTTTCCTGAAATAAAAAAGCTTACTTCAATTAAAAGAAGTAATTTTCTTACACAAAGAATTTTTTATAATAATACCATAAGGTGAGAAATGTTTGAAATTAGTATCGCTGATAATAAAGCCACAATCATCAATGAGTGTAATAATAAATTACCAACAGTAAACAGCATGCCTTTTTATTATCACATTCACTTGTATATGCCTTGTAACCAAAAGTGTATAATGTGCATGCCTGATGGTGCACATTCTAAAGAAATTCTTCCTTATGAAAATTTTGTTCAGTTCTTTGAACAAATAAAACCTTATGCTGAACATCTTACATTAATCGGTGGTGAGCCATTGATGTACCCCAAAATTAATGAAGTTTTAAATCTTATCTCTCAATACCCCGTTGAAGTAACAATTAATACAAATGCTACCATACTTAATGAAAGAATGTGTAACAAGCTTCTTTCATTATATAAATTAAACTTAAAATGCTCAATTGATGCAGCAACTCCGGAAATGTATTTTAAAATTCGGGGGCAGGATCAATTTGATCATGTAAAGAAAAATTTGGAAAGATTTTCAATGATAGTTAGGGGAAAGCCTGAAATGAGACTGATTTTTGTTTTTGTTGTAATGAAAGAGAATCTGAATGAGGTCCTGCCTTTTATTGATTTTGTAAAGCCAATGATACCGTATAGAATTGAATTTCATCCGGTTCGACATGTTAGAGATTGGGAGGTAGAAAATAGTACCGGCTGGATCTTTAATGGTAAAGAACAATCATGTGAGTTTTTTGCCGATGAGTATAATGATATTATGAGACAAGCAGCCCAAAAATGCAAAGCTGAAGAAATTGACTGCGATATTCTTTTACTTTAAAAAAATTATGAAGACAAAATTATGAAGACAAATTATTTCTGTAATGAGCCTTGGACAGGGATTTTCAGTGTAAGGACAAATGGTGACTGTATATGCTGCCCCTGTTTTGCCCAGGTAAAAATAGGCAACATAAACAAAAATCCGATACAGGAAATATGGAATTCTCCAAAGCTGATTGAAATGAGAGAATCTTTTAGTAAAGGTGAACTTCCTGAACCATGCAAAAATCAATTATGCTCGGTTGTAGTTGGAGCAAAGCAAGATAAATGAACTCCAGGGATTTAATCAGGATATATGTTCTTAAAACAAATTCTGTATGGCCATTTATTTACTTAAACAAGATTCCTTATCATCTTGCAATTAAGATCTTCATTCATGTTTTTAGTTCTTTCAAAGAAATTAAAAATATTTATCTCCGGCATGGCATGGCCGAAAAAAACTGGGTTCCTGCTTTAAGTGATATTGATCTTACAGTAATTACAGATTATAATTTATCAGCAGAAGAAACTTATAACTTTCTGAAATCTTTCTGGACTAAATTTGAAAGATTGAAAAAAATTTTCCCGATGCTGGGCGAAGTTGATATTCTAAATGAAAATGAAATTGAAAACTGGACAAGGTTTGGTATCAGGGGATTTGAAGCAAGGAAATGGAAACTACTCTATGGAAAGGAAACTGTTAAGAGCAATTATAGAGTAGAGCCTGAAATTCTTGCTATTGATTCATTTAATTATGCTATGACAAATTATTTGGAATATTTCATTCCAAAGCTCTTTTCCGATGGGAATCCTGAGTTTATTACCTCCGCAGAACTATCAAGGCTATCATACAAGATTTTGAAGTATGCCGGTTCTCCATTTAATAAGAATACATCAAAGCAAACTGTCTCAAAAAGAAGAGCAGAATTATTTTACTTTGTTATGAAAGGATTGGAATCATCGGTAAGAAATATAAAACTTCCTGAATTCCCGGAGGAGAAGGATTTTAAGCAGGATACTTTCTTAAATGAAGTAAATACTGAAGAATTTAAATCCGAAGATCAGGAAATTGATTTAAGCAAACTGAATAAATGCAGAGATAAAATAGATGCACTCATCATCTCTTATACAACAAGATTTATCATTTTAAAAGATAATATTAAGTCAGCTGAAATTATTGATTGCGTTGATACTATACGAAAAGTTTTTAATAAGCAGGAGATAAAACCCATCATTCTAAGCTTTGCAATCTTTGAATATTACCTGAGAGTCTATAATCCTTTTATATATTCCCAATTCCTTGATGGAAGAAAGGTGCTTTTGGGCGAAGATCTCTTTCTGAAAGTTAAACAGCCGGATTATTATTTCTACCGCAAATCTCTTATTGAAGAAACAAGTAATGTATTACTCTTTCCACAAAAAGAATCGTTGTTCCTGCCGAACAGTATAAGGCATTTTATACAGAATGGTTTTAATTCCAAAGTAAAAAGGGGATTATTCCTAAAACTTTATTTAGAAAAATCTATTCTTGAACCGAGATTCAACCGCTGTATTGATGAATGTAAAAAATCATACCCCCAATATATTCAGCAGATTAATGACTTAACCAGCAATTATCGTCTTGTCAATGAAGATCAGTTAAGCTTTAATACTTACAACTTGCTGAAAATATTTTCATCCGAAATTAATAAGTTTCTCTAAAATACAGCAAAGACACAGAATTAATCCGGTTTTCTTCAATTATATTTTTTCAAAACAATTCCAATGATAATTGATCTTTATGGTTTGGTAATAAAGGTTCATTGTGAACCTGATAATTTTTCAGCGGAACTCATAAGGCCTTTCAAATTTTTTCTTTCTGAAAAAAAAGCAAGTGAGATTATAATAACTGTTGTACAGAAAGATCCTGATTATAAAACTTTACCTTCAGTAAAAGCAAGTTTTTCAACTCCCCGGAATATTGTTTACAGGCATAATGGTAAAAAATATATTGATTACTTTGGAAAAGGCTTGGTCATTGAAGATATGGAAGAATCAAAATTTTACATATACGGATGCGAGACTAATTTTTTATTTGAAGCTTTTTATTTGCTGGTTATTTCATTATTCGGACAGCATTGTGACAGAAAAGGATATTTAAGAGTGCATGCACTTGCGCTTTCTTATAAAGATACTGCTATACTTTTGCCAATACCTCCAGGAGGAGGTAAATCAACAATGGCAATGGCTATGCTGGGTACAAATGGGTTTAAGTTAATCTCTGATGATGAGCCTGTAGTTGATAAAGCCGGTTATATTCATCCTTTCCCAACAAGAATAGGTACTCTTGATAAAAAGAAAGTTGAGTCCATTCCTTCAAAATTTGTTTACCAAATTGACAGGATGGAATTCGGTGAAAAATATTTTATAGATTATGATTATTGGCAGGATAAGATCGAATACAGACCTTTAAAAAAGAGTATTTTATTTATATCTCACAGGCTTCTGAATGGAGAACCTTCTATACAAAAAGCTTCAAGAATAAAAGTACTCTCTTGTTTGATAAGAGATGCAGTAATTGGAGTTGGACTTTATCAGGGACTTGAATTTATAATTCATAATTCTTCGTGGGAAATATTAACAAAAGTAAAAATTGTAAGTAATAGGTTTAGTAAAGCAGTTAAGCTGGCTTTATCATCTGAAACATATCAAATAAATCTTTCAAGGAATATTGAAAAGAATACACAATTACTGAAAGAATTTATAGAAAATTTATTGTGACAAGATGTTTACAGAATTCAAAAGGCAAAACTTCAACTACAATCTTATTTTATTCATTGTTCTTTATCTCTAATATTTTTTACGGTTAAATTATTTGTATGAAGGATAAAAGTTGCATCCTTTATTTAAGGAGTTTTGTTCCCACTTATATTTATTGGGAAATCAATGAACTTCTTAGACGGGGATTAAATGTCCGTTTACTAAACCTCGGTAATTCTCAAAGATCAGTTATGTGGGAAAAGATCACGGGATTAAATACCAATGGGAAAAATAAATTACCAGGGGAGCTGGTTATAAATAGTCTCACTGAATTAGATGAATCCTACTCATATCATTCTGCTGCAGAAAAGATAGCGAAATTTTTAGGGGATGTTTCCGTTGAAAGAATTCACTCTCACTTTGCCAAAAGGGAAGCACAGATAGGACTGCAGCTTTCAAAAATTCTGGGAACAGAATTCAGTTTAACAACTCATGCAGGAGATATTTTTGTACCTATTGATGTTAATGAGCTGCAATATTTATTGAGAGAATCTCCACTGTTATTTACAATTTCAAAGTTTAACAAAAAATATCTTGAAAGGTATATCTCGGTAAAAGATACACGCAGGATTAATGTTACCTACCTTGGAATTGACATTCATAAGTTACCGAAACGTGAAAGTACTAATAAAAACTACTTTTCTGTTTATTGTGTAGCCAGTGGGTTAGTTGAAAAAAAAGGAGTTTTATATCTCATAAAGGCATGTGAAATTCTCAGGCAGAAAGGTTTTCCTTTTAAATGTTTTATTGTCGGTTCTGATCTGGATGGTAAAATTCTTGCACGCTTAAGATCTGAAGTTATAGAACTCGGTTTAGAAGAAAGAATAGAGTTGCCGGGCATCCTGCCATCAAAAGAAGTTTTGAAGGAAATAGCAAAATGTGATGTTTTTGTTTTGCCTTGTATTCAGGCAAAGAATGGTGATATGGATGGAATTCCAGTAAGCCTTATTGAAGCGATGGGTATCGGAGTTCCGGTTGTTTCTACAAAAGTTTCCGGAATTCCTGAACTTATAACAGATAAAAAAAACGGATTTTTAGTTATGCAAAAAAATCCTTCTGCAATTGCTGAAGCTGTTATTAATATTTGTAATAATCCGGTAGATTCGAAAAAAATGGAGAATGCTGCAAGGGAGACTGTTAAAGAGAAATTCTCTGTAAAAAAGTATGTTGATAGTTTAATTTATCATTGGGGTATTGATTAGTTTACTCTGTTTTTTTTAACTAAAAATAAAAAATGAATAAAAAATCATTAAATATCTGGATTGATATTGCAAACTCACCTCATGTTCTTTTTTTCGAACCTATTATAAACGAGCTGGAAAGACTCGGACACAAAGTTCATGTTACCGCAAGAGATTTCTGCAATACAATTCCACTTGTACATGCAAAGGGAATTGAAGCAGAACAAATTGGTGCAGGTTTTGAGCTTGGAAAATTAGAGCCGGTAAATAATCTGTACTGGCTTATACGGTTTATTAAACTTTCCAGGTATGCAAGAGACAAGAATTTTGATGTCGCAGTCAGTCATTATTCTTCTACCCAGGCGGCGGCAGCAAAAAAACTTGGTATCCCGATTTTTTCTACTATAGATTATGAGCATGTGGATCTGAGGGCATTCAGATCTTCAAGCTGTTTTATGATACCTGAAATTGTGCCAGCGGCTGTATTTGAATCCGGTGGTGTCCCTAAAGAATCCATTCGTAAATATACCGGATTAAAGGAAAACGTTTATCTTTATAATTATAGCTTCAGCCTGAAGGAGGTTATTGATAAATTTGAAATTAAGCCTGATGAAATCATTATAACATTCCGCCCTGTTTCAGATACTGCGCACTATCTTGATTATTCAAATCGCAATTTTCAAAATTTTCTGCTCGGAGAATTAGTAAGCCAGAACAATACAAAAATTATTGTTTTACCTCGTACAGAGCTTCAGAGAAAAAGATTTGAGGCTAAAGCATTATACTTTCCCAATATAAAAATTTGCCGTGGGGTTGTAGACGGTCCTTCTATGATATGTTTATCGGATTTAGTGGTAAGCGGGGGCGGGACAATGATTCGGGAAGCTGCTATGCTGGGTGTTCCAGCTGTTAGTTTTTTTCACGGCCGTATGGGTGCTGTTGATCAGTGGCTGGAGAAAGAAGGGAGTTTAATAATAATAAAAGATCGCGAAGATATTAAAAAGATTTTACCACTCAGAAAAAGATTGAAGCCTGTTTTAAACCCGGGTAACGGAACTATCTCTTCAATAGTTGATGGAATTTGCAATGCAGGAATAAAATAAACAAGGATTAAATCTAAACATAACCGTGAAGCTAAATATTTTACACCTGACTTCGGCTTTTGAAGTTGGCGGGCAACAGAAAATAATTTCGGATCTTGTTCGTTATGATTTACCTTTTAATGTTCATTACCTTGCAATATTCAGAAGATCAACGGAAGCTCTTGCTTTTTTTGAGAAAGAAATTCAGGTGTTGTTTTATAAGGGTTTGAGTGACAATGAAATTATAGATAAGCTTAAATATTTTATTACTGAAAACTCGATTGACATTCTCTTAGCTCACAACCGAAACACCTGGGATATAGCAACCGAAGTTATTAAATATATTCCCGGGGTTTATGTTTATTTCGTTGCACATTCAATAGATGTTAAAAGATACCAGGAATCGGATTCAGAGAGAGAATTTAAATTTAAATCTAATATTAGTCTTACAGAAAAGATGATTTGCACATCGGCTTACCTCGAAAAAGAATATTCTATGATGTTGCCTGAAGAAAAGCAAAAGATTATTAAAATTTATAATGGAGTTGAAATATTAAGGTCACAGGCCGCTTCTTTAAGAAAGAAGATCAGAAATTCTTTCGGGTTAAACGATGATTCTATACTGGTTGGTATAGTAGCCCGGCTTGCAAAAATAAAAAATCAGGAGTTCCTTATTGAAGCGGCTTCAAGCCTTATCAAAACGGGTGAGAAAAAATTTAAACTAGCTATAATTGGTGATGGACCGGAACATGAAAATTTACTGTTAAAGATCAGTGAACTGGATCTCGATGATTATATTATCCTTAAAGAGAATAGTTTTTCGATTAATGATTATTATGAGGCTTTCGATATTTTTGTTAACTGTTCATTGTTTGAAAGTTGTTCACTAGCGATTCTTGAAGCAATGTCTCATGCCTTACCGGTCATTGCATCGGATGTTGGGGGTAATAGAGAACTGGTTATAGATAATAAAACAGGTTTTCTTTTTCCGTTAAATAGTAAAGAAGAGTTTGTTGGAAAGCTTAAAATGCTTTTGAATAATCCGGTACTTCGCAGGAAATTGGGTAATAATGGACGCCACCTTGTCATCACTAAATTTAATATTCAGAATACAGTTCGTAAATATCAGAAGCTTTTTAGTTCGTCTAAAAAACAGATAGATAAAAAAGTTCAAGGGATTCAGAAAGAGTTTATATGAAAGGTCCGGTTAATAGTGTAGTAAATAATAATTTATTGGACATGGAACTTCCTTCGAAGACCTTAATTAATTATAGATTTATATCATCTGAAAGGAAAGAAGAATTTTTTAATAAAGGATTTAAGAAAAGTCATTTCTTCCCTCACAAAACTTATTATTTGCCTAAGCCTGGACCTGATGGCTATAAAATTGCTTCACAGATTTTTGGAAATATAAATCCGGCTGAAATGGTTGAAGTAGTTTTATATGCTGTTAGTCCTGCACTTGATGAGTTTCCTAAAGATTTATTTTTTGATGATGATCTTGTTTGGCATCAGCAGCAATTTGGTAGGAAAGGACAGATAGCAACTGTATCGCTATTGGTTGATGGAAAAAATTTATATTCGATGATTCATCTTTCTGATGTGGTTCAGAGAATCTCGCGTAGAAGAGAATATAAAACAAGAATTGAAAACAGGTTTAAAGGCTGGCCGGTTATGCTTTTAAATTCTGTTCTTAATTTTGCATTGGAAAAGCAGCTTCAAAATGTTTTTACTCCGACTTCGAAATTGGCGCTTGAGCATACGGATAAAAAACGAAATGTAAAAAAAGAACTTTTTGAAGGGATTTATGATCTGTCTGTTAATCGTTATTACAAAACTGAAAAAATTGATGGTTGGTGGAAGATTAATATAAATGATAATAGGGAGAAAATAGTTATTCCTGAAAGAAAGCAGGAAGAAATGAAGAAAGAAAAGACAATCTGTTTAGCTCATGATATTGAAGCAGGATTAGGACATATCGGTGTTGATTCTGAATTAGTTGAGTCTGCAAATAAAAATCATAAGTTATACTTAAAAGAGATGTTGGAGATTGAAAAAGATTTTAATCTCCTTGTTACATACAATATAGTTGGATGCATGCTTGATGAAGTCAGGGAAGAGATAATCTGCCATGGGCGTACTAATGAATATTGTATTGCCTTTCACTCTTTTGACCACAACATTAAAAATGCACAGCTTTATAAGTGTAAAGATGTTGATTACAGAATTAAGGGTTACAGACCTCCTCAGTCGAAAATCACTTCAGAACTTACCACTGCTAATTTAGCATTTAATAATTTTGAATGGCTGGCAAGTTCAGCTCATTCTCTTAATATTAAAAAACCAATTTTAGATAGCGGGATAGTAAAAATTCCAATTATGTTTGATGATTATTCAATGTATAAAGATAAAGTAAGCTATCAGGATTGGGAAGATAGAGCGATACGAACTGTTGAAGAAAATGATTTTGTTGCTTTTTGTTTACACGATTGTTATGCCCAATATTGGCTTCCTCATTATAAAAGCTTTCTAAATAAAATAAGTGAGCTTGGAAAGTTTAAAACATTCAATCAGGTTGCTGAAGAAGAATTTCTATCTAACAGCCTTTAATACTTTAATGAGTAATTTCATAGATAAATTCAAGTTACTAAGAGTAAAAAGTTTATCTGTATATGTAAACTTTTAGCTGATGTTAAAATGAAAGATTCAAAAAAATATTCTCGAATGGTAACGTTCTACCATAATATAAGAGAAAATGCTTCACTTAATTTTATCGATGAATTAATTTGTATTGAGAAAAAATATGGTATTCATGCAACATACAATATTGCTGGTAAATTATTTGAGAGGCAGCCTGAGCTTATTAATAAGATTTCTGAAGCAGGGCATGAAGTTTCCTTTTATTTAAATAATCATGTTCCAATTTTGAATCCCAAAATATTTTTCAACGAACTCAAAGCTGGTATAGGGATTTCAGAGGTACCTGTTGGTTATCATTCTCCTAAATCTGAATGGAATAACGGATTCTTAGAGGCTTTCTGGCAGAATGGATATTTATGGAATGCTGATGTTGATGAGCAGATAGAACCGTACTTTATATATAAAGGCTTAGTAAGGCTACCTATCGCATATGATGATTCGGTGGTTGAAAAAGGTAAAGTTAATTTGGAAAAATGGGTGCAAAAATTTTCTTTCTTTTTAGAATCCAGAAAATACTTCGGATATGGTTTAAATGATTATGTTTTCAATCTACAGAAATATCTTGAAACTTATGAGAGCGTTATTAAGTTAGCTCTAAAGCATAATGTCTTTGTAGCTACTTTTTCTCAGGCCGCCGATTTATTTAGGAGATCGAATTTGGTTCACTACTATAGTTTGACTGGCAACGGTTGGAACAAGAGAACAAGAGTTTTATATAGGACCACGCGTTTTCAGGAATTAATCAGAAATGAGGTTGTAAAACTAAAGGCTCCAATAATTGTTGATTTAGGTTCTGGTGGAGGTGTTTTAAGTACATTTCTAAAAGACATTGCAGCAAAAATCTATTGTATAGATAATGCACCGGGAATGATCAATGATATTCAGACGGACTTAATAGTTCAATCTATATTAGGAGAAGTAACAGCTACTTCATTACCTGATAATTCAGCAGACTTTATAATTTGTGCACGAATCATTGAATACATGTATTATCCCGAACTTACTGCAAACGAAATAAAGAGAATAGGAAAGTTAGGCGCTAAATTTTTTGTCACTTTTCCGGCTTATAAAAATGATGGTCCAAGTAACAAGGGTGAGGTTGTCCCTGATAAAATCAGAAAACACCATACACGTGAAGAAGTTCTTGCCTGGGCTAATCAAATTGGGCCTGGTAAATTAATAGGCATTCAATATGATGAAGCTGAACCTCAAAATATAAATGATGAAAAAAGATATAGAGAAATCGAACAAGAGCAACCCTCAACACAAAATCCAACTAACTGGGTATTCATTGGAACAGTTGAAAATAAAAAATTAAGACACACAAATTTCGACAGCATTCCATTGAATAAGTTTAGTTTTAACGGTCAGGAATAATCTAAGACTTTGGAAATGCCTCAGGTATTGGAAAACCTTTTGACCATAAAATAAAGCTTAACTTTATTATTTCATTCAAGTTATTCCCCACACAAAAAATTTAGTAATTATAAATAAAAATTTTAGATGATAGGTTTATCCGCTGTATCTGGAAAATTGAATCCCAATAAAGATTACATTGAAATTTTTGAGAATATCCATGAGGTTGATGGAATCAAAATGTTCAGTTATAAATATTGGGATGAAAAATTTGCCTGCACACTGACAATGAGAGAAGAATTAGCCAGTGAAAAAATGAATTCATGTTTCTGGGAAGATGAAAAGTATGTAGTTTTTATTGATGGATATACTTGTATTCACGGAAGCAACAATGGTGGGCAGTATGTGCTTAGGAGTTGGCTAAGGGAAGAAAATAATTTTGTAAAGGATCTAAATGGAGAGTATAATATTTTAATTTACTCTAAAATTAACAATGAATTATTTTTATTTAACGATAGATTTGCATCAAGAAAACTTTATTATATTAAAAAAAACGGTATTCTATTCGTTGCATCTGAAAAGAAAGCTATCTTTGCTGCCCTATCAGAAAAACCAGCAATATACAGTTATGGCTTAATGGAGTTATTCACTCTTTCACACAATTTGGGAGATACAACAATATTTCAGGACATTAAAGCCCTTCCGCCAGCATCAATTTTATCTGTTAAACAGGGTAATCTAACTATAAATAAATATTGGGAATTAAATTTCAGGGAAAATTCCAGCAAAATAAAACCAAACGAACTTGTTCTACAGATGGCTGCAACATTAAAAAATGCTGCAGAAAAAAAATACAGAGGTCGCAATAAACTTGGGCTGGGATTGAGTGGCGGTTTGGATAGTCGTGTAGTAGCAGTTACTATCCCAACTGATATCCGACCCCTTTTTGCCAGAACTTATGGAGAGAAAGACTCAAGCGAAGCCCTGGTTGCAAATAGAATTGCAGGACGTTTAAATTTTAATCATGTTATACATACTCCTCATCAGATTGAACTATCGAAAATAATTTATCCGATTGTCTGGCGTGCTGAGTCCTATGTTTCTTTTATAAATTTACTTTCTATTGTTACGCACTTTGAATTAAAGGATCAAATGTGGTACAACCTGGGCGGTCATTTCGGAGATGCTGTTACCGGCAAGCATTTGAAACCATTTATGTTCTTCCCTAACCGCAAAGAGAAGTTTATAAAAAAAATTTTTGAATATTATACAAACAATACTTATAAAGATGAACAATATTTAAAAAGAATTTTTAACCCCGTTTTTTTTGATCAGAATTTTAATGCTGTAAAAGAAAATTTCTATAATTCATTTCTCACGATTAATTCTGAAAATAACCCTGATCTACATAACATTTGGGATTTAACCAACAGGCAGGCAAGATTTACATTCAGCTCAGCCGCAGTTGATAATTATATTTTTCAGAAAATATTGCTCTTTACAGATTATGACTTTGTTGATATTATGCTGGGGGTGAAACCAGGTTTGAGGTTTGGGCAAATCCTTTATAAGAAAATGATAGCAACGCAGTTTAATATAATCCGGGACATTCCGAATTCGCACACCGGTAAACTAATTAGAAGTTCTGTTTTTTCTAATCTTAAGGATATGAGTGCCCAATATTATGAAAAAAGAAGGAGCAGAAGAGGAATTTATCTTGATGGGGGACCAGGTAAGGCAAATCTTATAAGAAGAGATGAAGAACTGCATAAAATGTTGATGTCATTTATAAATGACAGTTCTTTCCCATCAGATATTTTTTCAAAAGTTGGAATCCTTAAAACTGTAGAAGAACATTACTCAGGTAAAAAAGATTTTGATTATTTATTAGGTGCTCTTTTAACTTTTATTGCTGTCTTTAATCTTTTTGTTCTCAATAATTTTAAACGGATGCCGGATTATGCGAACCCTTTTCAGTTCAGCAACAAGATTTAAAAATATATTTGTAATAATTGATATGCTCTTATTACTATTTAGCTCCTTTGTATTGTTATGGTCGGCCTTTAATAATGGTTATCCTTTGGTTTATCCCGATACAGGTGGTTATGTTGATTCTGCTTTCACACTTGAAGCCCCTCTGAATGATAGGCCATTAGGTTATGGTTTGTTCCTTACTTCAGCAAGGCTCATTAATTCTCTTTGGTTTCCGGTGTTTCTGCAATCTCTTATAACTGCTTTGCTTCTTTTCCGGATTGCAATTTTGATTCTTTACAATGTTAAACAAAAAAGTCTTGTAGCTTTTAGCATCATAGTAGTTACAGCGGTAACTACTGATATTTCCAAATTTGTAGGCTGGCTGATGCCTGATATTTTTACAAGCTGGCTTTTTTTAGGAGGATTGCTTTTTTTTCTTTCGTCGCGGTTAATAGATAAATTTTTTTCTGCAATTGTTATAATAATTTCTTTTACAGTTCATAACAGTCATATTTTTTTAGTTTACGTTCCATTACTTTTATTACTCGTTTTTTCCTGGAAATTCAGTTCAAAGAATAACCTCGTCTGGCTAAATTCAAAAAAGCTTTTGATAATAGTTTTGATTGCTTCTCTTGGACTTTGTACTTTAAATTTTATTACAAATAATGGTTTTACTCTAACAATCAACAATTCTGTTTATTTAATAAATAAGCTTGCCTACAATGGTATATTAACAAAGACGCTGAATAAGTATTGTGCAGTGAATGACTGGAAGCTTTGCGCATACAAAGAAGTTATTAAAACTAATGAGGGGATATCAAATTGGTATTTCTGGGCCGATGATTCACCAATGGAAAAATTAGGTGGATGGAAGAAAAATAATGAAAATAAAAACGAATACCAGGAAATTGTATTTCATTCAGTTAAATCTTTCTTTCCTGAAATAGTGTCAAGCAGTTTAAAAGAAACTTATACTCAATTGATCAGTTTCCGCAGTTCGTTCGGTTTAGGCAAGTTCGATGAAAGCGATGCTGTTTTTAGAGTTCTTCGTCACCGGTTTTCCCATGAATTCAGTGAATACATTAATGGAAAACAGAATGGGAGACACGGAGTGAGAGTGAGAATACTTCCTATTAATGAAAATATCCTGCAGGCTTTTTTTTGTGTAACAGCAATTATCGTTTTATTTATTAGTATTTATCAAAGGAATTATTTTTGGGTGGGAATCATTTCGGCTTCTTTAATTTTTATACTTTTAAATGCTCTACTCATTGGGTTTACTGTTACGGCTGAAGGTCGCTACCATGGTAAACTCCTTTGGATGATCCCTTATTTTCTTTTTTTGTTTTGCACTTTTTTATTTTCAGAGAGTTATAACTTTAATAAACTTAAGTTACAATCGGCTCCAATAAAAGATATTCCATAATGAACAATCAATTTCAAAATGTAACCATTATTGTTCCTGTTTATAATGCTGAGAAAACTCTTAAAGAGTGTATTAATTCAATTCTGGATATTGATTACCCAAAAGAAAAACTGGAATTAATTTTTGTAAACAATTCCTCGACTGACCGGACAGAATTTATTTTAAATGAATATAAGGATAAAATTAAAATCCTTTATGAAAAGAAAAGGGGTCCTGCTGCTGCAAGAAATAAAGGACTGTTGAACGCATCGGGGAAAATTATAGCTTTTACTGATTCGGATTGTGTTGTTGAAAGAGAATGGTTGAAAAATATTATCCAGCCGCTTAAGGATGAGCAGATTGGGATTGTTGGTGGCAAAATACTTGCAAAACGTCCTTGTAATGAGATTGAAAGATTTGGTGAGAGTATCCATGATCATCATACTGCTATTAATGTCTTTAACCCTCCTTACGTTATTACAATGAACTGGGCATCAAGATTATCTGTGCTTAAGGAGGTAAACTACTTTAATGAGGATTTTGTTCGCTGCGAAGATGTTGATTTATCTCAACGTATTTATATGGCTGGATACAAAATAGTGTATGCACCGGAAGCAATTGTCTATCATAGAAATGAGAAAACTCTGACCGGTTTATTTAGAGAAGGCTATTTACACGGGTTGCATTCAATACAATTTATAAAACATTACAGCGATTTTTTACTGCAGACAGGTCACCGGAGAATTAATCTTAACAGCTATAAAAAAATTATATCTGATTTTAAAAATTTTATAACAAGGAAAAACGGAATTGATTCACTTTGTTCGGCGACTTTTAATTCAGGAAAAAAAGTTGGAAAAATTCTTGGTTCATTCAAACATTCTTATCTGGATATTTAAATAATTAGCTACTGATAATACAACCCCTGATATTCAAAAATAGCGAGTTAATCTTTAGTGAGTAAAACAAAGAAACCCATAAAACGAATTTTGGGTATTTCAGCATTGGATAAGGATGCAACTGCCTGTGTTTATATTGATGGAGAGTGGAAAGTAATAGCAGAGGAAAGACTTTCGCGTGTTAAGATGCATGCTGGATTTCCTAAACGTGCTATTGATGAACTATTGAAAAGCACCGGGTTACGTCCTGAAGATGTGCAGCAGGTTGTTTATCCGTTCATGCCCTGGTGGATGGAAGGATCGAGCATGCTTTATGGATATTTGCACGATATCCCTTTTGCCCTGACTAATAACACTCCCTGGGATTCCAAATATCGACATCTCAGAACATACTGGAAATGGTGTATCGATGCGATTTCCGATCACCACAAATACCACTATGAGCTGATACATGAACTAAACTCTATGGGACTTCATCATAAGCTTGCTCGTATTGAACACCACACTTCCCATGCAGCAGCAGCCTATCTAACAAGTGGCTTTGATGAGGCATTAGCGCTGACCTTTGACTGGTATGGTGGAGGCCTCTCAGGTTCAGTTAATCTTTGTAACTCAAAAGGGATAAAACGAATACATAATTTCCTATACCCTCACTCAATGGGTTTGTTCTATGCACAAGTTACCAGTGCTTTAGGATTCAAATCTTCACAACACGAAGGAAAGATAGTAGGATTGGCGGCTTTCGGAGATATCAGCATACTGGGCGCTGCATTATTAGAAAGATTCGTTTGTAAAGGAGGAAACTTTCATTATTGTTCTGGCATGGATCCTGAATTATCAAAAAATTTAGCCAGGAGATATCCGCGCGAAGATGTTGCTGCAGCTTATCAGTATGTACTTGAAACTATTATTTGCAGAATAACATCCTGGTGGCTGCAAAAAACCGGACTGCGTAATGTAGTCATGGCAGGCGGTGTTGCTGCTAATGTTAAGTTGAATCATCGAATTTCTGATTTGGAAGAAGTGCATCATATCTTTATTCACCCTAATATGGGAGATGGTGGGACTTGTGTGGGTGCTATTCTTGCTTCACTGCTGGAAAATGGTGATATGAAATCGAAAGAGTGGGAAACTTGTTATCTGGGACCTAACTTCTCTAGTGAGCAGATGGAGGCTGCAATAAAGCAGGCCGGTCTTATACCGAACTATTCGGAAAGCAGTGAAAAAGATATTGCTAAAATCCTTGCAGATGGAAAGGTTGTTGCCCGTTTCACTGGTGCTATGGAATATGGACCTAGAGCTCTTGGTAACCGTTCAATCCTTTACCCAGCTACTGATGCTAAGGTTAATAAGTGGTTGAATGAACGGCTTGGTCGTACAGAGTTTATGCCCTTTGCTCCGGTAACACTCTTTGAACATTATCAGGGACGCTATATTAATATTGACAAATCTCTCGCTTCAACGCGTTTTATGACTATTACCTGCGACTGTACTGATCTTATGAAAAAAGAATCTCCCGCTGCAGTACATGTGGATGGGACAGCCCGTCCTCAAATCATCCGGCGAGAGGATAACCCTAGCTTTCATTCTTTACTTGAAGAATACTACAAGCTGACCGGAATTCCAACATTGATTAACACTTCTTTTAATATGCATGAGGAACCAATCGTCTGTTCGCCGGAAGATGCTGTACGTGCTTTCATGAAGGGAAACCTTGACTGCCTCTCTATGGGACCTTTTATTGTGAACAGGAAATACCAAGATAAAAGAAATACCGGTGCCACTGAATCTGATCTTCAGTTAATAGAACATTTAACGAGAAAAAATGGGTTTTCAAATACAGTTAGTTTAAAACCAAATAGTAAAGAATTTAAAAATGAATAATTCTGATAAACCTGCATTCTTAATTACTATTGATACCGAAGGGGATAATTTATGGACTTTTCCGAAAACAGTTACCACCGAGAATTCCCATTATCTGCCTCGCTTTCAAAAGCTTTGTGAAAAATACGGATTTAAACCAACCTGGCTTACTAATTATGAGATGGCTGAATGCTTAGAATTTTCTGAACTTGGTCGTGACGTTCTGAAACGTGGAAAAGGCGAAATTGGAATGCATCTTCACGCATGGGATTCTCCACCGTTAACAAACAAATCCTCAGAGCACCAGGCATATCTTATTGAATATCCTGAAAAAGTTATGAAGGATAAAATAAAATTCATAACTGAATTGCTCGAACACCATTTTGAATGCAAGATAGTTAGTCATCGGGCAGGGCGCTGGGCTTTTAACAGTTGCTATGCTCATCTTCTTGTTGAATATGGATTCCTCATAGATTGTTCTGTAACACCCCATGTAAGTTGGACACATGTTTTAGGTGATCCCAATGGAAATGGAGGGACTGATTACACGTCATTTCCATCCAAACCATACTTTATGGATTTGGATAGAATTGATTGCGAGGGAAATTCTTCTTTGTTAGAAGTACCTGTATCTATCGTTTTGGAATCTAATAAATCTCATACTACTTCATGGTTACGTCCTAACGGTTATAACCTGAATTCCATGCTTGCAATCCTGCAGCAGGCATACTATGAGCAATGGTTATGTGTTGAATTCATGTTGCACTCTTCAGAACTAATGCCGGGCGGCAGTCCAACTTTTCAAACTCAGGATAGTATCGAAGCTCTCTACAACGATCTTGAAATTCTGTTTAGCAAAGCAGCAAAACAATTTCAGGGAAAGACTCTATGCGAGTTTTATAGTGATTATAAAATCCTTAACAAATCTATTAAACCAGTGCTTTAGGTTCATTAAGATATTCTTATCTGGATATTTAACAAATACGTTAATCAAATTTCTATTTGAGGAATTTATATGGAGAAAGAAAAACAATGGCAGGGCTATTACGCTTCCTATTTAGACAAAGCTTCTCAAAGAGGTGTGAATCCCCTTGATATACTAAATGAAGAATGGTTTGACGGAAAGAGAACTGCTGAGGAATGCGTACTGCCTTATATTTCTAAAGATTCAGTCGTGCTGGAAATAGCCTGTGGAATTGGAAGGGTAAGCAAATATGTTGCCCCGGAATGCAAATACCTGTATTGCACAGATATTCTCAATGAAGCCCTTGATGAAGCAAAGAATAATTTAAAACTCTACAGCAATATTTCTTTTGAAAAAATCAATGGCTATGACCTGGCTGGTTTTATTGAAAATTATTTTGATTGTGTTTATTCCTTTACTGCATTTTTTCATTTCGATTTTGAACTGGTTGTAAAATATTTTAGTGAGATAAAGAGAGTGCTTAAGCCGGGAGGCCTGGCAATAATTGAATTTAAAAGGTGGAAAGGTAAAGATGATGTTATTGAACTACTCAATAAAATAGATAAACAGGGCGGCATAGAACGCTATGAAAAAGAGCTTGACAAATGGCGTTATATAACAAGAGAGATGTTGAAAATTCTTTGCGATTATTATGATTTACTTATAGTTGATGATAATACAACAAAGTTTACATTCAAGAAAAAATCCTGATCAAAACAACTGGTTATTTCGACATGAATAAAATTACTGTTTTAATGCCCCTGAAGAATTATCATCATGTTTTCCTGGAAAAATCAATTGAATCTTTATTCCGGCAAACTTCTACTGAATGGAATTTATTGATTATTGTTGAACGAAGCGACCTAAGTAAATTCACAAACCTTTTAAAAGAAGAATTAAAAGATCGACGGATAGAAATTATCGTAAACAAAGGAAGAAAATTAGCAGGCGCTTTTAATACAGGTATGAAGCAAGCATTAACAGAATTTGTAGCAATTCTGTTATCTGATGATATGTGGGCGCCTGAAGCTGTAGAAACATTGCATCGTTATATTTCGAAGTATAGGGAAATAGATTTTTTCCATTCCTCCAGAGTTATTATTGATGAGAATGATAATCCCAGCAGTCAGGTATACAAAAGCAAGGAATCATTTACAATTGATGATTTTAAATTAGGCTCTCCTGTTAAGCATCTTCTTTGCTGGAGAAAAGAAAAAGCATTGTCATTCGGTGGACTTGATGAATCACTTAACTCTGTCGGTCCGGATGATTATGATTTTCCATGGACTATGGCTGAAAAAGGGGCATCTTTCAAAGCAATGGATGAATGCCTTTATTATTATAGAGATCACCTTAAAGCTTTTAGATTAACAACTCATCTTCCGCTCAGTGTTCATAAAAAAGAAATAGAAAGGATTTTAATTAAGCATGGTGTTGAGCGAGAGATCATCGAGAAAAGAATTGCACATGGTGAAAGCACATATTTACGCAAATGTATGTATAACAACAAAGTCGAAAAATTCTTAAAAAGACTTTTTGATTTTCGGAAAGTTGAACTATAATAAACATATCCTGAACATAAACAAAAATTTTTCAAAACCAATAACTCCTTATGCTAAAGATTATAACCGTATATAAAAGTAAACCAACGGAAATAGATAATCGTCTGGGTATATTTAATCCCATTGATATGTCGAATGGTAGATGGATGAAAATATCAGAGGCATTATCAAGGCTGGGATATCAGGTGGATATTGCTGTTCCTGATTCAACATCATCTGATTTGAATTGTAATGGACATTTAAATACTGTCCCTTTATCGAAAATTAATTGGGATGACTATGATGTAGTTAAAACTGAATTTCACACAGGTTTTGATACGCTTGAGAAATACGGAGGAACATCGCATCCATTTATAATTTCAAAACTTGGTTCTGTAGTTGGATTTAAAGAGATGGAAGGAATCTATTTTTACGGTGATGTTCACAAAAAGCTTTTTGCCACACAGGAAAGGATTAACAAAGCGAGCAAGTACATTACAGTCCTTAATAAGCCGGCAAAAGAATTATGGAAAGATGTTCATGGAAGAGAAAATGATATTCTTCTTGTGCCTGGTGCTGTTGATGCTTACGTGCCTCCTCCGTCAGATAGCCCGTATCCATTGGATGATAAAATTAAATGTATCTTTGCCGGAAATATTTATAATAAAGGTTCTCAACCTGAAGCAAATGAAGTTCTTATAAATAAATTGAATGAACTTGGGAAATTGCTTTCCGGTTTAGGTGCAAGATTATATATGATCGGACCAGGTGATGTAACGAATCTCGATCCGAATTCTGTTACATATCTTGGAGTAATTCCTTATGACAAATGCTGGGATTACTTTTATTTTGCAAATGTTGGGATTGTCGTTTCTGCCGGAAAGTTTATGCACAATAATGAGAGCACAAAGATTTATCATTACCTTCGTGCAGGTTTACCAGTTGTAAGTGAATCTGGTTTTCCAAATGATAATGTTGTTAAAAAAGCAAAATTAGGCTTTGTAACTGAGAACGGGAATATTGAATTAATGGCTCAGAATATTATTAGAGCTGCTCAGCAGCATTGGGACAGAAAACATGCTGTAAATTATATCCTCAGAAATCATACCTGGGATAAGCGTGTTGAAGTTTATGATAAGATTTTAAAAGAAAATTTTAGCCTTGATAAAAGCTATCAACAGTCTGAAATAAAAAGAGAAAATAGTTCTTATGTTAATCTATGATAAGAAGCATCTGAATCTTTTAAGAGAACTTGTAATCTCTCAGTATAAATTAAAAGATCAAAGCAAATTTTTAGGTTTTGTCTGGAGTTTTCTGAATCCTCTGGTTATGCTTAGCGTTCTTTTCATGTTTTTCAGCTTATTGATGAAAAATACAATAGAATATTATGTTGTTTATCTTCTGATAGGGATTGTTCAATACACCCATTTTTCCAACAGCACATTTGCATCAATGCGAATATTGTATAATCTGAAACAATTAACCAGTGAGGCTGTTTTTCCTAAAGAACTGCTCGTTATAAGTTCTATTATTTCAAATGTAATTGAATTTATAATATCTCTATTAATAACAACCGTAGTAGCCTATATACTTGGTGTCAGTTTCTCATGGAATATCTTCTTGTTGCCTCTTGTATTTATTCTCCAGTTGATGTTTGTAAGCTGGGTTTCTCTTTTTCTCTCCTGTTTTTATCTCTATGTAAAAGACATTGATCATATATACCAGGTTTTCCTGAGGATATTGTTCTTCATTACACCTATCTTTTATGATATTTCACACATAGGTGGAGTTGCAAAAACAATTGCTCTGTTAAATCCGCTAACACATTTAATAAGTTTTTCCAGAACTTTAATTATTGAAGGGAAAATTTTTTCTTTTGAGGTTTGGGGAATTATGTTTTTAGCAAACTCAGTTTTGATTTACCTTGCTTTTATCCTCTTCAGGAAATTTGAACCTACATTTGCAGAAAATCTTTAATATGTCTGTTGCTGTAAAATTAAAAAATGTTTTAAAATCTTTTTCAGTTGATGTAGCCCGTCCTTCTACATTTGCTGCGTTTAAGAAATTAATAAACCACAACGGACATTATACAAGAACTTTTTATGTGTTAAAGGATATTAATATTGAAATTGAACAGGGGGAATATGTGGGACTTATCGGCAATAATGGTGCTGGTAAAACAACACTTCTAAAAACTATTTCGGGGTTACATAAACCTGACAAGGGTGAAGTTTTGATTAATGGAGAATTAAATTATCTCGCCGGTTTCGGTATTGGAATGGTAGATGAATTGAGTGTGTCTGAAAATATCTATTTATACGGTGCTGTTTATGGCCTTGATAGAAACAGGATTAATGAAAAGTTCGATGAAATAATCGAATGGGCTGAACTTCAGAATTTTATTGGGGCAAAATTAAAGACACTTTCAACCGGAATGAGAACACGGCTGGCATTTTCAATCACAAGATACATTGATGCTGATATTTTTTTATTAGATGAAGCACTCTCAGCAGGAGATAAAAGCTTCAAGGAAAAATGCGAAAAAGTTTTTGATGATTATAAACGCAGCGGCAAAACTTTTATTATATCTACCCACAATATGGAATTTGTTAAAAAATTCTGTTCAAAGACTCTCTGGCTGCATAAAGGAGAACAGATGGATTTTGGTGATACAGAAGAAGTGCTCAAAAAATATATGGAAATGGTAAGAAGCAACTGAACCAATTGTATTATGAAAAGAATAATTAAAATAATCTCTGTTAATTTACTCATCTTTATTCTTCTTTTAATTGTTGTTGAAATTCTTCTTCATGTTATTCCTCCCTATGATAGATTCATTACTTATTATGATGCCGAAGCCAGAAGCCGGAATGAAGGGGCTGATAAGGAATATACCTATATCGGGAACAGTATAGGCATGATAAGTGAATTTAAAGTTCGCGTAAAGAATAATTCACTTGGCTTTCACGATAGTGAACATAGTTTTTCAAAAAAAGCAGACACATATCGCATTCTTGTATTAGGAGATTCACAGGTTGAGGCTATACAGGTTGATCTATCTAAAACATTTTTTAAGATATTAGAAAAGAAATTTAATAATGAAAGATTTCGTGTTGAGGTAATTGCTTTAGGAAAATCAGGTAATGGACCAAAAGAGGCTCTTGACTTATATGAAAACATCGGGAGAAAATATAACCCGGATATAGTTATTTGGTCTTTCATAAACAATAATGACATTCAGGATTCATATCGGGAATTTGGAAGACTAATAAGTGAAAGAAAACTTGAAGAATTACCAGATATTCCGGATTTTCTAAAATTCTCCAAGATTGCGTCCTACCTTTATACAAGAAAATGGATAAATGAAGACAAGTCTTCAACACAATTAACCGATACAACTTTTTTTAGGGGTGAATTTTTCTATATCAATGAAATAAATAACTGGGATCAGATTGTTTTTTTAAAACATTGGCCTCCGATTTTTGAGCAGGCGTGGGATTCATTTACAAAGTACTATCTGGATCTTATAGAAAAAGTCAGTAATGATGGTAAAATACTTATTACAATTTCTGCGTCTGGTGCATATCCTTATTTCTTATTAAAAAGTAATGAAAATATTGACTGGGATTTTGATAAGCCTAACAGGCTTGTTAAAGAATTAGCGAATGAAAGTTCGGTCAGATTTATATCAATGAAATCAACCTATGATTTATTCATAAAAAAAACCAGTAAAGATGTCGTCTTTCAATACGATGGTCATCTTAATGAAGCAGGTCATAAACTGGTTGCTAAGATTTTGTATCCGGAAATCAAAAACTATTTAACTCCACAAAACAATCCAATGGTTTTAGAATAGATTTCATCTTTATTAATGAGGAAATTTTTTCATAAAAATCCCATCCATTAAATTTGATGATCCGTTTAAATCATTTCTAAACAAATAATTATATGTCTAAAGTTTTATCGCAGGAAGAAATTCAGCATTTTATTGAAAACGGATATCTTTTAGCCAGAGAAGTATTTTCCCGAGAATTGGCAGGGAAAATTAATCTTATGGTTTGGGAAAAATTAATCGAAGATCCGGATGATCCATCTTCATGGAATAAGCCTCTTGTTTGGTTAAGAGAAGTTTTTAAGAATGAAATAGTGGATCAAATTCATACCAAGAGATATTATGAGGCGATTGATGATTTGTGTGGAGAAGGCAGATGGAATGCACATAATGGTGCCGGGGTATGGCCAATATTATTCCCTGGATTTTCAAAAAGCTGGCAAGTTCCTGAAGAAAACTGGCATATAGAAGGCAACTGGTTTCATCATCATATAAATTCTTCAGAGCAGGGATTAGTAGGTATTCAGCTCTTTACTGATATTGAGCCAGGAGGAGGCGGTACAGGTATTCGTCTAGGATCTCATAATTATACTGCTCATATACTTGCAGAAGCTGAACCTAACGGGCTTGACGAATATGAACTATGCAGCAGAGTAATTCCTCTTACAAAAGATTTGCCCATAATTGAAATAACAGGAAATGCTGGTGATATTATCTTTATCCATCCTTTTACTCTACATGGAAGCAGTACTAATACATCTAAACAAGTCAGGATTGCAGCAAATAAATGTATTAGTCTATCTGAGAAGCTAAATCTTTGCAGAGACGATCAGGAAAGTTATTCACCCGTTGAATTAGCAATTGTCAAATCCTTAAGAAAAAATAAAGTAGAACACTGATTTTTATTCTCCATAAAGTGATATTTTGTTTATGCATCCACTAACTGTGAATACACGAAGTTTGAATATTTCTAACAAGGTACGGATTGTTGGACATAAATTTTTTCATTTAGTTGAACCGCTGAATTTTAACAGGCAAAATGGAATAAAATATTCGCCGTTGGAAATATCCGTTATCAAAGCACTATCTGAAACAAAAGAAAAGTGAAAAAGAAAATATTAATAAGTTGTTTTGAAGTTCCCGGATGGGGAGGTGCAAGCACTTCTGCTTATGAATTATTTGCGAATATGCTAAATGATGGTTACGATGTTAGTTTTGTTAATTTAATCTCTGCTAATGATGAAGAATTATTTAAATCATTATTTAATGGCTCTTTGGGCAATCCGAGACACTTATCAAATGTTTTCAATTATTATTTGTCACCACCTGATTATGGTTTTCAAAATGAATTATCGGGTTTGATAAAAGAAATTTCGCCGGATGTGATTCTGGCTATTGGCTGGATTGCCGCCCTTATAATGAAAAAAGCTTCCCCAGAAAAAAAGCTAATTTACTTAACTACCGGAAGCGACCAGGTGAAGAGCTATATTAAATATAAGAAGCTGGATAATTATTTATACTTGGAGAAGTTTATTAAAAAAAACAATTACAGACTGAAAATCCTATCTAGGGAAGAAAAAGAAGCAGTTATATCGGCAGATTTTGTAATTACTCATTCTGAAATGACTCAGGATATCTATAAATATTTTTATAGATCAATGCAAGGAAAGATCTATTCGGAAATAATATGGTTTACGGAATGGATATATAAAGCAGCAGACAATTATAAACATTTAAGCAAAAACTTTTCCGAAAGAGAAATTGACCTGGTTTTTGTTGCAAGTGATTGGACACGTCATGAAAAAAATTATGAACTTGTAAAGAAACTTATTCCAGATCTTAAGAATATTAATATTCATATAGTTGGAATAGCAGGTGAATATATTCCCGGCGTTAAGTTTGAGGGAGTTATAACTGACCGCAAAAAACTGTTTGAACTTCTGGGAAATTCCAAAACAATTGTATGTCCATCAATCTTCGATACCGCCCCGGGTATTTTGTTTGAAGCTTCCGCATTGGGTTGCAATATTATCACTTCAAAGAATTGCGGTAATTGGCAGATATGTAATCAATCGCTTCTCGCCGACCCTTTTACACTAAAAACTTTTAAAGAAAGAATAGAACTTTCGTTACAATATAAATTCCCGGATAATATTGATTTCTTTCTTCAAACGGACTCTTATAAAAATTTAATTGAGACATTAAATCTTTTTTAATCAGAGAAATGAAGCTTCCACTGACAAAAAAATATTATCGGAGAATTAAATTAAAATTTAATTGGAGAATAGTATATCCTTTTAAGGATAAATTTTATTGGCTTCTAGTTAAAAACTTAAAACAATGGCCTCTTGATTTATTCGGAAGAAAGATCAACAAATCGTATTCTATAAAGCGCAAAAGGATTGCTTATTATTTATGGGAATACCCAGCTTTAAGTCAAACTTTTATACAACGGGAAATAAATGCTCTTAGAAATTCTCTGGGAGATGTTGTAGTATTTTCTGATATTACCAATACCACTTTACTCAATGATGACTTAACCCTAAAGCCAGTTTGCCTATTACCTATCGATCAGAAAAAACTTCAATTATACAAAAGACATTTCTTCAGGAGAAAACCACTTAAATATATAAATTTATTCTTATATACCTTGTCTCATAATTATCATTCAAATAAATCATATGCGTTTGATAAAAATACGTTCAGGATGGCGGTTTTTCTTTCAGGGTTGGCAAGAGAAAAGGGTATTAATCATATACACTCACCCTGGGCTGATAAAAGTTCGTTTGTTGCTTTAATCGCTTCAAGATTATTAGGAATTTCATATAGCTTACAGGCAAGAGCACATGATGTACATAGAAAAGATTATTTATTTGGTTTGAGAGAGAAATTTGAAAATGCTGATTTTGCTGTAACAAATACTTCGTATAATTTCGAATATATTAAATTTGAACTAATCCCATCAATTAATGGAAAATTAAATTTAATATATAATGGAATTAACCTGGAAAAATTTATTCCAGTACATGAAAAAAAAGAATCAGATTCAGATATAGTAAGGCTTCTTTGTGTAGCGAGATTAATAGAACAAAAAGGCATTATCTTTTTACTTCAGGCGTGTAAAAAGTTAAAAGACAAAGAATACAATTTCATTTGCCAAATAATTGGCGGGCCTGAAGATCTTTATATGAATTATTATTTAGAAATAAAGAAACTTCATGCTCAAATGAAACTGGAAGACAAAGTATTCTTTTTAGAATCACTACCTTTTAATGAAGTGCTGAATTATTATAATGAAGCTGATATTTTTGTTCTGCCTTGTGTTATAGCAAAAGATGGCAGCAGAGATATAACTCCCAATTCTCTTATAGAAGCTATGGCAATGAAGATCCCTGTTATTTCGACGAACATAACAGGCGTACCTGAAATTGTTGATAATGGAGTAAACGGAATATTGATTCCTCCAAATGATACGGAAGCATTAGTTGAAGCAATTGAGAAATTAATTGCTGATCCGCTGTTAAAAAAACAACTTGGAGATAATGCAAGAAAGAAAATTGAAGACCGGTTTGATATAAAAAAAAATATAAAACAATATGTTTATTTATTTGAGAATCGAATGAGTAAATGATTTACTTTTCTTAAATTTATTGAGAGACAAATCAGCCTTAAATGAAATTGATTTAAGGCTTTTTCTTTTTAAAAACCAAAGGGCTATTTAATCTCATAAATTAATGTATTTGTGGGTTTGTGTTGATAGACTAAAGTAAAATAATCCTTAATATTTTTAGGATTATTTAAAACCTTTAACCCCGGCCACAGTTCGGCTTCAAAATCACTATAAACTATATAACGTGCATTTATTAGTTTTGATTTATAATAATAATTTTCAGCTGAATTTTCGTATAGAAGTATACCCTTCAAGTTGGACAAATAAGCAAGATGAGGTTTACGTGCAATAATTATATCAGCTTCCGAAGACCGGGATTTTAAAAAGTCAGCAGCCTGTAGTAAGTACTTTGGTTCGGAATCAAAAAAAGATTTTGTTCGGTTATAGGAGTTTTTAATTAAAAAGAAAGATATAAAAACTATTGTAAGCCATATATATAAGTTTGTTCTTTTGGAAACTTCAAATCTTTCATTAAAGAAGAAATATGCAATCAGAAGGGAAGTAAAAGGTATTAATACAAAATAGTGTCGAAGTGAAAATGCAATTAATCCTAAAAGGAAAAATCCACAAAGCCATATAAGAAAATAAACTAATCTTTTTCTATTTAAATTTCTTAAAAAGAAGAATATGCCTCCGCCCAGAAACAAATAAAGGGGAAAGGGAGAACTCTTCACAGCAAGCAGTTCTATACGAGACGGAATATTCTTTAAATATTTCCATAATAACTTAACCGGATTTATAAACATTACTTCAGGAGAAGTATTATTCTCTTCACTTGCTTTTTCAATGAGTGGTTCTTTTTCTCTGTCTTTTTCCTTATAAAAATAAAGCCCCACTTGAAGGTAAGCTGTGGATGCAAATGGACTCCCATTTAATTTCCAATTATAGATAAACCACGGTGAGGTTATTAAGATAAAACCAATCAACAGAATAACGATTTTAATTAATTTATCCTTCCAGTTTTTAGCGATTAGAATAAATAAAATTGAAAGCGAGATACCTATAAGTACAAAGATTGTTTCTGCTCTTACGAGGTAAGCGACTCCACAGGTTAAACCTATAATAAAGCATAACTTCAAAGATAGTTTTTCAATATTTAATAATATTAAGATGGGGATTGTCGCAAACATCGCTCCAGGTATATCAGTTGAAGCCGTAAAGGAATAAGGCAATAAAATAATAAGTAGAAAGATTACAGTTATAAATGCTATCTTTTCATTATAAAGTTTCTTAAAAATTAAGTAAGATAATAAACTTAAAATCACTGTTGAAAACGAACTCAATATTTTTGCAGCTATGAAAATATCCTTAGTTATTAAAAAAATAATGCCTAAAAATATTTCATATCCCGGCGGATTGTGTAAATAAGTATAAGGTTTACCAGAGAGAATGTTTATAGTTTGCTTAGCATATACTCCATAGAAATCTGTTTCTACAGCAAAAGTTCCCACTTTATGTGCAGAACCTAGTATAAGAGAAATCAACAGAAATATCAAACAGAGGAAAATTGTGGCGTAATTATATTTCTTAGTTTTTGTTAATTCTTTTAACATTAATAATTCTTTGAGGTATAATCTAAATTATATGTTATTAATTAAGTATAGTTCAATAGGTAACTAATCAAAACAGTCAAACGATTCGGACTAATTTTTTTGTTATCAACAGCTTTTTAAAAAAATATTTTAAGGCAATTTCTTTATTTCTTTTTTTGAATTGTCTTCCTTGTACTGTTCCAAAATTTTAGCCGTTTCTCCAAAGGCCTTTATTTCTCCTTTATTGAGCCAAAGTGTTTTATCACAAAACTTCTCGATGAATTCGAAAGAATGAGCAGCGATCATGAAACTTTTGCCGTTACTCCGGTAGCCCTCAAAAATCTCCCTGCATTTTTCCTGGAACCTGCTGTCTCCCGCAGATAACGCTTCATCCAGAAGGTAAATATCTGCATCAACATAACGGGTCGTTGAGAAAGCCAGGCGGCTTCGCATACCACTGGATAGATGTTTAAATTTAGTTTTGGTAAAATTTTGCAATTCAGCCCACTCGATTATTTCATCTAAATTTACACCAATAACTTCTCGACTAATACCATATATTGCCCCATTTAAAAAAACATTTTCTACAACCGATAATTCATCTATCATTCCCACACCAAAACTACTTAGATAAGTAACAGAACCGTTCAAAATTACTTTCCCTTTGTCAGGCTGAAGTAAACCCGCTATCAGTTTTAGCAAAGTCGTTTTTCCGGCACCATTATGACCAATAACGCCGAGCCATTCGCCTTTTCCAACCTCAAGTGTTATTTTGGATAAGGCATAAAATTTACCTGGACTCGACCCATTTTTTCCAAAAGCTCCTTTGACTAAAGCTATTAAAGGCGGACGGGAATTCAGAAAATACTGTTTATAAACGTCATGAACTTCGATCGCATTTTTTGTCATAACAACTCACCAAAACGGGGTTCAACACTTTTGAAAAGTACAAGCGATAGGTAAAGCAGAATGATGTTGATAAACATTAACCAGAGAAAAGATTCCATTGAAAACACTTCACCTTTTATTACAATAGTTCGGGTGTAGTTAATCAGATGTGTTAAAGGATTAATCTTCACAATCAGTTCTGCCCAATAGTTTCCCTCAATGAAAGATAGTGGATAAAATATGGGGCAAATAAACATGAGAAGTCTCAGAAAAACCTGATAAATGTGCTGGATGTCTCTGATCAATAAGTAGATCCATGATAAAATCAAGGAAATCCACAAGACAAACACTATTTGTAAAATAATTATTAAAGGCAACATTATTATTGCCCATGAAAAACTGATACCGGTTACATAGGCAAGCAAAATAGTAATAGCCAGCGCGATAATAAATTCATAAGTTTGAGATAAGACTACGCTGAAAACCAGCAACTCTTTGGGAAACAATGTCTGGCTGGTTAGCTGCCCCATACTTTTCAAAATCGTCATGGATGCTATAGTACAATTGGATAGAAAAGTATACTGAACGAAGCCGATTAATACATAAATTCCATAGTGTTCGGTTGAACCGCGAAAATGCATACTGAACATCACGAAGATTACAAGCAAAAAGATAAGAGGATTCAGGAAGCTCCATGAAATCCCGAGGATACTGTTTGAGTCTTTCGTTTTAACATGAGTAACCGTCAACTCTCGCAGCAGGTTTAAATGAGTTAAATTGTAAGTTAACATTTGCTTTTACTAATTAATTAAAATTATTAATTCTATTTTTATAATAAACTCCGGATGATGCTGCGAAAAAACCAGGTTTTTTCTGCAATGTTTCTTGAGAAACGAATTGGCTTATATATGATTTTCATTTGCGATTAAACTCAGTTTATTGCTCGTAATGATTCCGTGAATTTCTTTTGCTAATTGCTTATAATATATAAACAATTCAATATGCGGCATCTTCGAACGTTTTAACTCTTCTAATTTTTTGACATGATTCGGGTATGCTTTATAGCTGCTATCCAAAAATTCCTGATACCACGGACTGATGATACCATGTTCCAGGTAATGCTTTGTCATCAAAGCAATGTCGAAAATATGTACGAATTCTGGGACCGAATCCCATTTCCTGGATGATACAAAAAATTTCCGCGAAAAAGGAAATTTCAGGATTTCTGCAGTTTCCTTAATAAGTTGATTCGCTATTGCGGATTTATCAGGTGGAGCGATATCGGGCAGAATATCTGTACCGAATGCCAGCGTTCTATAGCACATGAAATGCCCATATTCAAAAGGTTTATATTGACACAGAAAATATCTAAAAAGGTTGACATTCAAAATCACCGGCAGCCTTTTCTCGTTAGAAAATGCTCCTGCAACTGCTTTAATACAATTGGCAAATGTATGCTGGTCAAGCCCGTCTTTTAAAATGATGAATAATTTTTTGGTGAAATTCAGGTAAACACATTGAATTTTATCATGCCAGGCTGATAGCCTGGTCATGTCAACAGCTTCATTATCAACAAGTAAATTATTTTTTGTTTCGGCCTCCTTACGCCACACGACATCAATTTTGGCTGAAAGTAAAGTGCTGTTGGCTAAACCCTCCTTCAGTTCTTCAACAACATTACATAGCAATTCTGTTGAAGAAATGGACGAGCTATAAGGTGGGATATTAGCCGGTTGCTGCAGACTCTGAGACCGCTGAAGACATTTTAGAATTTTGTTTTTCACTCTAAGCAAATCGAGAAAAATAAGATGGGATGAAAAACCTTTGCGATTAAATAAATCCAGAAAATGGTTCAAGTAAAAACTAAAAGCCTGGTTAAATGCTTCTGATTTAAATTGGCTATTACCTATCCCATTGCTATTTTTTATTATTGAAGTTCCGTTGATCAGCACCCAATTCTGTGTGTTCGATCCTTCAAATTCAAGCTTGTGCCATAATTCAAAATCTGTTTCTCTTATCAGATAAATCTCTCCATACATTGGAAACAGTTTTTTGAGCTGATGGAATTTTTTCCAGAATAAATTTAGAAAGTCAAATTCCTGTTCCGATGATATGTCTTTCTGGCTGATTACCGTTAAATCAATATCACTCAAAGCAGGTGTCCAATTTCCTTCTGTGAGTGGATGCCGAAGGTATACGCTTTTTATTTCCGGATAATTAGTGCAAAGTTTAGCAAAGGCTTTAATCGCCAATTCATATGACTTTTTGTTCAGAATCGAAAAAGGCCAATATGGATTACTGCGAAGTGCTATTATTCTAAGAATATCCTTCGCATTGATATATCTAAGTCTGTTGATTCTCTCTACCACCGAACGCAAAGCATGCTGTTCTTGTTTGGCTGGTTTTTCGGATGTACCGTTTGATTCATTAGTTCCCAGTGGTAGATTGAAGCCTTGTCCTACGATGGAATCAACAACTGTAAGTTCAGCGAGCGAATAATCGCTGCGTTTATTTCTCATAAAATTCATTGGACTATACAAGGCGATGTGCTTATTGGCTGCGATCCTAAAATGTTCGCTGGTGTTAAGACTGCTGCTGTGTACAACCCAGGGATGCATAATGAGGAGGTCGCCGTTATTCCCTGTAAGTTCTCTAACCGGTAAATGTTGAGTGGCAGTTATCACGTGCGGAATTAATTCCTCTCTTTCCAGTCCATCAGGACCGGCTTCGGCAAGAATACGCGCTGTGTAATGATGTGAACCAATCCTGACAGCAGTACCACCACCACCAAAGTGAATATCAGTAAACAAATGCATCAAAATTAAACCTATATTAGCAGAAGTGATGCTCATACGCTCAAAGTCTCCATCCAAGTGCCAGCCGCCCTCCAGGGGTTGCCAGAGATGGTCTCTAAAGAAGGGAAAGAGAATCGGCCAATGACCAAGTTCCCTTCTCATTTTCCACCGCCCAGCTCCGCAAAGATCATCAATAGTTTCGCAATATCGTTGCGTGTAAATTTCACTCACCAGATCTGCTTCCAAATTTTTTTTCAAAATCATTAAGGGAGTAAATTTAGGCCAATCCGAAGGTAACTGTAATTTGTTTCCCTTTTTTTGTAAAACTTTCTGCAGTGCCACTAAATGTTTTGGCCAGGTTGATGGATCCTTCATATCCAGCTTTAGCTCTGCACACACCAGCGATATAACCTTGTCGGCTATTTCCTGTGGAAAGACATTATGAACCACAAGGCAGCCCTCCTTCATAAAAATTTCTACTTCTTCCTGACTTAACTGTTTGTGCTTTGATTTAAGTATATCTAATGTTGTCAATTCATTTCTCCTTAATAACTCCGTATCCAATAATTGATTTGTCTCCTTCGCGGAATTTCAATTGAGTTTCTGAACTTAGCAACCAATAAAATAGCTGTTTACACTGTGCTAATACTGCTTCCTCTCCTTGCATAGCCTCCTTAAAGTACGGCCAGAAGTTTCGTAGTTCTTCAATTTCATATTCTCTGTCCGCCCGGCAATGCTTGATGAGTGCCATCAGCCAGCCATGGATGATATGCTTCGGCGAATCATTCAGATAAGCTAAAGTTTTTTGCAAATAGTCTACAATCTGATCTGAATTTCCACTACGGTACAATAACCATACACTCCACATTAAAATTTGATAACGAACCTTTTTCTCCAAAAGCCGTGCAGCTTCAGGAAGTTCTTGTTTGGAAAAAAAATTTTCAATCACTTTGTTGACACAGACCACTCTGTCCAAAGAATTTTTAGTGATGCCACTGCCATGCTGCCTATAGTAAACAGTAGGCTGCTTTAACCAGGAGGTAGGACATCCTTTCATAGCAAGGCGCAGCAAAAACTCTGTGTCTTCAGCCTGAGTTAAGGATGTATCAAATTCGCCAACCTTTTTCAGCCAGCTTCGTCTGAACATCATCGCTCCCAAAAAGATTGGCTGCCACATTAACCAGTCTTCTAAGTCCAGTTTAGGCGCTTGGTGCCATGGCTCTTTTTTAGTTATTAACTTTTTATTCTCGTCAATCAGATGCCACCCGCTATGTACTGCCCCGACTTCCAGATGGTCGTCCAGAAATGCTGCTTGTATTGCAAGTTTGTCATGGAAAAAAATATCATCACTATCGAGAAATGTTACATATTTTCCACTTGCCATGGAAAGCCCTCTGTTGCGGGCGACCGATACTCCGCCATGTTCCTGGTAAATGAAATGAAGTCGATTAAGGTAAGGTTCTAGTATTGTACGTGTATCATCATCCGAGCCATCATCTATAACTATGAGTTCATAGGAATCGTAAGACTGAGAAAAAACACTTTCTAATGCGTCTCTGATATACAGGGCGCTATTAAAGGTTGGGATGATGATACTGACATCTGTGTTTTTCACGGTATTAATTTACCTCATCAAATGATCTGGTTGATGCTGCTATCATTTTTTCCCTTGTTTATAAAGATCATCAATGGTTTCGCTATTGTCAATTCATTTTTCATTAATAACTCCGGATCCAATAACTGGTTTTTCTTTTTCACGTGATATCAATTGTATTTCCGATTGAAGCATCCAGTAAAATAATTGTTCACTTTTTGCAGAAGCTAATTCATTTTCCTGGAGAACCTCTTTAAAATATGGCCATAAATTTTGCAGTTCTTCAATTTCATAATCTCCGTGTGTCCGGCAATTCTGAATGAGCGCGAACAGCCAGCTATGAATAATATGCTTTGGCGAACCATTCAAATAGGCGAGAGTTTTTCGTAAATAGTCTACAATCTGATCAGTATTGCCACTGCGGTACAATAACCATACACTCCACATTAAAATTTGATAACGGATATTTTTCTCCAACCCCCGAATGGTTTCTGAAAGATTTTTTCCAGAAAAGAAATCTTCAATCACTTTGTTCACGCAAACCACTCTCTCCAAAGAATTGTTAGTGATACCCCTGTCATGCTGTCTGTAATAAACAGTAGGTTGCTTTAACCAGACGGTGGGACAACCTTCCATAACAAGGCGGAGTAAAAACTCTGCATCACTTGCCTGTGATAAAGATGTGTCGAATCCTCCAACCTTTTTCAGCCAGCTTCCTCGGAACAACATTGCTCCTAAAAAGATTGGCTGCCAAATTAACCACGCCTCTAAATCCAGTTTAGGCGCCTGGTGCCATGGCTCTTTTTTAGCGATTAAATTTTTGTCACTGTCAATCAGGTGCCATCCGCTGTGTACCGCACCGATTTCCGGATGATCATCCAGAAATTTTACTTGTGTTGTTAGTTTATCAGAGAAAAAAAGATCATCACTATCAAGAAAGGCTACATATTTTCCACTTGCTATGGAAAGCCCTCTATTGCGGGCAATAGCTACTCCGGAATGTTCCTGGTAGATATATTGAATTTGATTTAGATAAGATTTCAATATTGTTTGCGTATCATCAGTCGAACCATCATCTATAACGATAATTTCATAGGAATTATAAGATTGAGAAAAGACACTTTCTAATGCATCTCTGATATATACTGCATTATTAAAAGTTGGAATGATGATGCTGACATTTTTATTATCCATGGCGTTGATTCACTTCATCAAATGATTTTGCTGGTATTACTATCGTTTCAATAGTTTCTATATATTTTTTCAGCATTGTTTCTATTTTAAACATTTTTTCAGCTCTTTGCTTGCAAGCCTTGCCTATACTTTGGCACAGGTCTTTACTATTTGTCCAGGTTTCAATTGTATCCACTAACTCTGTTATTAAAGCTTCTCTGTCTTTTCGTGGATCGGGTAAAAGTTTTCCTGTGTCGCCAAGTTCCTCGGGAATTCCGCTTACTGATGTTGCGATAATGGGTAATCCTTTTGCCATAGCCTCCATAATAGAAAGGGGCATACCTTCAAAATGAGAAGGTAAAATAAAAATATCTGCAGCATCCAGCAGCGCAGGAATGTCATCACGCTGTCCTACAAACCTAACATGGTTTGTTGCGCCTAAACGTTCAACGGCAGCCCTTAAATTGTTTTCGATTGTACCTGTGCCTGCCCAAACAAAATATAAGTTTGGCCAGATATTACTTTGTTGAAGATTTTTTATCGCTTCTACCTGGTATTGAAATCCTTTAACAATTTCCATTCTTCCTGAAGTAAAAACAACGAATGCCTCTGACGGAATATGCAATTCTTGTCGAATCCGTTCCCGAACTGTGCGATTTTGTGGAATGAAAAAATCATTGGGACGTCCATTATAGATTACCTGGCCTTTGCTTTCAGGTAAACCAAAATGTTCTCGCAGTAAATTTAAATTATCTTGCGAAACAGTAATTACGGTACTCGCCCGTTCATAAATATGCGGTAATTTGTGTAAATGCGATGCAAATTGTTTCGCCCATTCTGCCGTGACACAATGAATGATATCCAGATAAGGAATGCCGAGTCGGCTTGCCACTTGTTTGGCAGCAAAACTTGAAAGTGGGCATCCGCTGGCAAAAATAATTAAATCAGGCCTTGTTGAGATAAAAAGATTCTCTGCTTCAACAAAGTTAGTAAATGTACTTCCAGTTTTGGTCTTGTGGTAAATATCATCATGTTGGATCCAGATGTGAGATATCCCTAGCCGGCTTCGTTCATTGATTAGGTTGTTTGACGCTTTGGGTTGAACACAAGTCACCTGATAGCCCAAAGATTTCAATTCACAAAGAAGCAGATGATTACACTGACCCACACCGTTTGTATCCGGACAATCAGTATAAAGTAAAATATGCCCGCGCTCATTGCTTTGGTTTTGAAATGAAACGGAAATAGTATCTTCAGCAGTTATGTTTCCTATGTGTTCATCTATTAAACGCTTTATAATGTTAGGGAAAACAGGTTCATTCGGATTGAGTTCTGCAGCCTGCTGATAAACAGTAATGGCTTCTTCAATCCGTCCTTGCTGCCTGAGAAGGCCACCCAATTCCAGATGTGCGGCTATATAATAAGGGCAAAGATTTATAATCTGCTGATAACCTGTTATTGCCCGCTCGAATTTGCCCCGGACATGCCACATCTTAGCCAGAGTGAATTGCGTGTCGGCATATTTTTTTTGATCTTCAATCATACAAATTTATTTTATCGCAACCGTCTGTTTCTTTCTTTAAGAAGGAATTTTTCAGATCAACTTATAGACTTCACTTTCTTCAAAACTTTTCACAAAATACTCACCGGTAATTTTGTGCCTTATCTCAACATTTTTCAAATATTTATATGTCTCAAATATCAGAGTAGTATCTACCGCTTTCTTTGCTGCTTCTTCCAAGTTCATGAAATACATGGGATAATCTTTGCCAAGGTATTCCACTATTGCTGGAAGGGGATTAACCAGTAAAGGCGTTGCCCTTGCTATACATTCGATAACAATATTATTGGCATTGGCATCATATAAATCCACGATTATAATATTTTCCGCTAACAGATTGTCATAATCCTGGTTGGATACGTGAATGATTTCGCGCGTGTTGCCAGAATATTCGGGCTTTATTTCCAGATTGTACTCTTTTCGTTCTCGTTCGATCAACTCGTTTAAATATGTGTGCGCATTACCAAAAAACAACGGCACCAGCCGGATTTTCTCATAATTCAGTGGATTATTTTTTGGGATAGGCAACTGGTAAATTGAATTCAACCGCCGCAGCCACCAGCCAATTTGGACGATTTTTTTTTGCTGATTTTTCAGGAAGCGCTGAAAGTCGAAAGTTACCTCCGGGAATTCAGTTGGGTGGACTAAAGTTGAAACAGGTTTTCCGGTTTGTTCACGCAGCCACTTTGCATGATATTCGGAAAAAGTGAATAGCCCCAGACAATGCTCTTGGCTTTTCTGCCAGATCTTCTTGGCAAAAATAGTTTGAGGCGATTCCTGGTAATGGAACCATGTTGGAATGTTCTGTGGATTATGAATGAAACCAACCCAGGGTTCTGTGTAAGGAGTTATACCTTTCTCTTCGGATGTTGCCAGTTCCTCGAATGTACCTTCGCTTTTCATCTTTGCCAGAACTTCCGGTGGTCTTACCTCTGAAGTTGGATGCTTCCAGGCAAAATTATGCTCGATAAATCCATCGAAAAGGATGCCGCTTTCGTTATGTAATTTTTTTAGAGAATCTATTACAAAGTTCCAGCCGCTACGATGGCACTTGAAGCTTCTCTGATTATGTAAATTTATTTTTCCATTCGGATTGTCTTTGATTTTAAAAATTTTTTGAACTTGACCTGCCTGGTTGTTCGCTTTGTCTTTTAAAAGATCCTTGATGTAGTTGTATTTGAAAAGCGCATCTTTATTATCAGGATCTAATTCTAAGATTTTTTTATAGTATAGAATAGCATCGTCAGTGCGACCCTGTTTTAGCATGATGGTTGCTAATTTGGTATAGGCAGGGGTATGGTTGGGATTAAGATTCAACACACGTTGATAACCCGCTATCGCAGCATCAACATTTCCCTGAATTTGCCAGGCATTAGCCAGGTTAAACTGAGCTTCAATATGGTTTATATTTGTTTGATCTTGTGTTTTCATTTTTGGTTTTTATGATCACTACTTTCCGGAATATCAATTTTGTTATTTTTATTTTCCGGATCGCTTTGCAATAACATTGAAGTTAAAATTTGTTTCACATTCTCCGAACTATCACATCTTAATCCTTCCCTTATATTCGCAAATGCTGACTGATATTCCTTTTTTTCCAATTGCCGTTTGGCAACATCCAGAGCATAACGGGCATAATTCGCACGAGCTTTCTTTGTGAGCTCGTCTGCAATATTCTCTGGCAAGTAGGTATGAGATAATTCGATTGACTTAAGTGTATCCGAAACCTGTTGACCTGATTTTAGCAGATAATCGGTCTCAGCATGCCCGTCTTTGGTGGAACACATGAGAACCTCCGGTTCAAACCAAAAGGTATAAAACATAGCAATGCGTTTCCACATATCCCAATCAAAAGCGGAATTTGCCCCCGAAAAGAAACCGCCTAATTTTTCATAAACTTCTCGCTTAACTACAATAGATGAAAATTGCAGCCTGCACATAACTGCAATTCTTTCGAGCCAGTTTGTGATAAGTCCGGGAGTCTCTCTTTCCAACCAGGAAATCCAATGCTCACGCCCAGAATCCTTTAATTGAATCTGGCGACAAAAAGCTGCACCAATATTAGGTTCAGTTTCAATTCCTGTTTTCAAGCTGCTGTAAAATCCCCGCTTGACCCAATCATCATCATGGAGTATATGTACCCATTGGCCACGGGCGCGTTCAATACACAAGTTAAAAATATGGGGATGTCCATAATTCTTAGATGCCGGGTAGAAACACACCCGGTTCCCACCTATCTTTCTAATGATGGATTCAATTTCATTGAACACATTCACATCTGTTCCATCCTGAATGATTTCGATTTGCATTTCCTCTTCGGGGGGAGCCTGTTCAAGTACATTTTTCAAAGCTCTTTCCAAATATTGAGTTCGTTTATAAACAGTAATCATGACTGACCAAAATGGGCGGGTGGTATCCGCAGAAACCGGTTGAATTTTTGGAAACATGTCCGGCATATATCTGACTGATGACATGTTTGAATTGCTTATGATTTTCATGATCCCCAAATCAACCAATTGTTGGCTGTTGCGGAATTTTATAGAGTAGCGCTTGTCATACAATGTCAGAGTTTCATCATTTAATAAACCTTTTTCATATTCCAGGTATTGCATGGCGTTGCCATAGTGCTCTTTTCGTTTTGCTTCCTGCTTTGCGTAATTTATGAATGTTGAGAAGAATTTGAAATGAAGCAGGCAGCCGGTTTCCTCAGCGATTTCACTTTCCGGGCGATTCGTCCAGTGCTGACCGCCAGCAAGAATGAAATTCGATTCATATTTGAGCAATGCAATCTTGCTCAAGAGATATGAGCCAGTGTCGCTAAATATTCGTTGGCGTACACCCCCGAAGTGATATATCTGATTTTTATAAGGTCCGCTTTTTTCATATTTAGTGTGATAAAACTTGCGGTCAAAATAAGGGCAGACTTCAAGGAAATCCTGGCCTGAAGTATACTGAGTATCCTTAATTGCTTTGTCCGAGTACATGTCCAGCAGGACTGCACTGAACGCTGTCTTGCTCTTCTCGTCTAATTCCTGGCACAATTGTGGAATATTTTTGTTTTCGCAATCCGGATAAACCAGCAGCTCATCTACATCCAAAGTCAAACACCAGTGACCTTTACCAAATTTTCTGAGCAGTAATTCAAACCAGACTGAACCAAAATTTGCCTGGTTGAAAGAAAGTGTTGATTGCCATATAAATACATCCGGTTGCTTGAGCAGATAAGGAATAGTTTCATCCGTGGAATCATTATCAACTACAAAAAATTTTTTGACACCCTTATCGCGGTAATAGGAAAGAAAATAAGGCAGACGCTGCAGCTCATTCCGCGTGACGACACAACACAGAATATCATCCGGTGCGATTTCTATTTTTTTACTTATTGATATTAACTTGTAGTAATCGAATGCATCTGCTAACTTTCCTGCCCGCTCCATTATATTAATAAATTCTTTATGTAATTCAGCTTCATTTGGATTTGCTTTAACACCTTGACGGAGGATTTCGATTGCTTCTGTTGGCTGGTTCCTTTCACTCAAAAGACGGCTAAGTTGAAAATACACATCCTTGCTATCCGGTTTTAATTCGATGATTTTGCGATAGCTTTTTTCAGCCTGTTGGGTTTTACCAAGCTGCATCCAGGTATTTGCTATTTTAAATTGTATGGCAACTGATTTTAAACTTGGATCTGAAGATTGAGGTGAAGTTTTTTTTTCAGCACTTAACTTTTTTGAGAAGGAGGTATAAATCAAGCCGTTGGTTTTAGTCACTTTCAAAAGATTATTCCCCTCCAAAAACCTCACAACTTTTGCAAAGGGGTATGATGTTTCATCAGTCAGGTCTATTACCAAAAGATCATCAGGGCGGTCTTTAAAGTATTCCTGAACCCGCCGCTTGTGTCTTTGGAACCCTGACAGAAGTTCTTCTTTAGTAATGCCTGCCATAGCCAAATAATTACGGCCGTACAAGTTCAAATCTCCATCACTTATCCATTGTCGAACAATGTCACTCGGCAGATTATCATAAAATGCATTTCTGGATTCCTGGTTGATGCCTTTCAAATATGAAGCTACCCATAGCTGAGGATTTCTGATGGTATAAATAAATTTAGAATTAGGATAACGCAAGTCCAATTCTTCAAACCGTGCGCTCACAGTTGAATCATTAGAAAAAGTATGTTCGTCTATCTGTTCCATTGAAAAGGGCAGATGAATAGTTTTGAAACCCAGATTTTTCATTAGCTCGCAAAAGCTTGTTGTTCCTGTTCGTGAGAGTCCTATGCCGAAGATTTTGGTCATATCCGTTAATTCTTTTAATTTCTATTAAACTGATTCAATTGATTCAGAAACTTGTTGATAGGTTGAGGGCTGATCCCAATAATCAGGTTTATGCTTTTGGGTTCCTGTAAGCCAGCGATAAATTTCTAAAGTCTTACGTGCTTTGGCATCCCAAGTATAATAGGTCATAGCATGCTTATTTGCTAACTCGCCCATCTGTCGAACCCGCTCCGGGTTTGTGACAAGCTGTTCAAGTTTATATTGAAATTGTTTGCATAAATACTCCTCATTTCCTATTGGGATTTTGACCCCGCGGTTGTCAGCCAATAAAGTAGCAGGGCCGCCGAAATCCACTACTACACAAGCAAGGCCGCAAGCCATAGCTTCAACAACGACGCCACCACCCAATTCGTGTATAGAGGGGAAAGCAAAAATATCTGATTCACGCATTAATTGTGCAACTTCAGTCCGTGATTGCTGGCCTTTGAACTCAACGCATTCATCTAACTTGTTTTCAAAAACAAATTTTTCGAGATTGGCACGTTCCGGTCCATCTCCAACAAAAAGCAGTTTGTGTTGGCGTAATATCTCACTGTTGGCAAAAGCCTGAACCAGAACTTCAGGCAATTTCAGAGGTACGAGCCTTCCAACAATTATGATAGTCATCCTTTTCTTTTGACGGGCAGTTGGCATGGTAAACAATTTTGGATCAAAACCAACTTCCGGAAAATTGATTGCTTTAAATTTCAAAACTTCTGACAAACCATTTATGGTGTGAGGGAAGCTGGCCAGGATACCAGCCGAACGTTTATACGTTGACTTATAATAGGGAAATTTTTTATATGCCTTAAGCAGAGAAATAACAAACCTCTCACCACGAATCATTTCCTTGTCCATTACAGACCTTACTTTTTCAGGCCAGGGAAGATAGCCATTAATCGGACCGAGCAAAAAGGGGACGGGGCAACGTTTAGCTATAAAACTAGGTAAGTTAGTTGACATTGGAGTCATTCGGTGCACGACATCAAATTTTTTATTATGCAGCTCTTTCCGGAATCGTCGCCAGACATACCATTCAAAAGCCAAATAGCTTGGATAATCAATTGCGGTTTGTATATTCCAACCTTTTTCCTTGCCGCCGCGTAGATAAACCGCTAATTTATAAAGTGGGGCAGCTATCCTTTCAGTGTCTAGATAAACAACTTTGGCTTTTCCCATTCCTGCCTTTTCGATATTCCGGTAATTGCGTATTTGTGTAGCAACAACCACATCCGCATATTTTGAAATGGCAAGAGCATATTGATATGCAACCGATGGCAAAGAAGGCCAATCTGGATTGCAAGCATCAGATATGATTAATACACGTATGTTATTTATTTGTCCCATTTAAATTTCGCGCCTAAGAATCTTATGTTATTATTTTTCTGATGATTCTTGTTTAATTACATCAGAGTGTTTCTGGTATTTGCAAAGTTTATTGAAAAAGATCTTATTCCATTCAGAGGCAAAGTCCCTATCAACACCTTCAGCATCATAAATATTTTGTATGGCGGATATAAACCGATTCCGATGCAGCCACATTTTATTAATTGTTTTGCTGCGAATCATCTCCGGTGACGGGTTTCTTTTAATCATAGTTTGCACCCCTTCCTTAACTGCACCAGTATTATCATCCACGATTAGGGTGAAATCATCTTCAAAAAAAACATCACGCCCACCCACACTTTCCGTAGAAACGATTGGCAGACCGCTGAGCAAATATTGGATACTTGCGTACATCGCCCCTTCAACTTTGGATAAACATAAGCCTACCCTGCTAGCATTTAAAACTTGATTCACTTCTTTGACAGTCAGCTTTCTATAATCCTCGGAATTCGGATGATTGAGAAATATTGCATTCAAGCATTGCTGCTTTACTTTTTCCACATAATCCTGGTTATCTACAACCGGGTTGAAGTCATACAAAAGTGCGAGGTTTTTTATTTCAACTGCTAAATAATGTCGCTTGTAATCTTTAAATCTGGCATCATAAATTGCATTATACTTTTTGGAGATACTTGGCAGTGGCTTGAAAATATTCTCATCAATGAAAGCATTTTGGTTACAAAAAATGGCATTCAAACCGCTCTCCTGAAATGCCTCCAGTTGAGAAATTGTATTGCACAAGTGTATGAACCTGTGCTTTGGATATTTCTTTTGATGAAGTTTCTCAAAATGCCGTACTAGTTGAACGCGTTCAGGTTCATCGATATTCCAACACCAAAAGTATAAGAAATAAGCACTGCGGTTTTTCAGATACTCAAATATTTTTTCCATTGAATAGGAAAACTTTAAGTCCTCATTCATCCAGTAGCTTGCAAGAAAGATAGGAGGGTTGCTAGAGAGCATTGAATAGATTGCATAATCTTTGTTAGGCGAGAGATACTTTCTTGATTTGCCCGACAGTACCCGGCGTTTTTGAAAATCTGTAATAAATCCTGGTATGGTCATTATATTTCACCTTTAGCACGGCGACGGTCCAGTGATGCCTTGAGAATTTGTGCGTATTCTATTCGTAAGTCACGTTTCAGGATTCCTTTGTTCTCACTATGAATCCGACGTTTAACGAGTACGTCGGATAAAACCTCAGTCTTCAGTCCGGCTTCTTTTGCACGGATATACCAATTAGTCCATTCTCCAATTTGCCACTCTGTTTCGAACAAGCCTATTTGAAAAAATGAGTCTCGTTTGATCAACATCGCCGAGGGCAAATAACCTGGCTCAGGATGATCGGGACAATAAATTTTCAATTTGATTTCATCCTGAAGTTCAGGACTGAAAAACTGTTGGACTTGTCCAAAGACCATATCCAACTTATTATTTTTTTGAAAAGTATTTATTTGTAATTCGAGTTTTTGAGATTCCCAAACATCGTCCTGATCAAGGAAAGCTAAGAAATTTCCACGAGCTGTATTTATGCCGAGATTCCTTGCTGCTGCTGTACCCCTGTTGTTTTGATAGAGGTAACGTACCATTGGTTGATATCGTTTTGCAATGGACTGACTATTATCTGTTGAACCGTCATCAATAACAATTATTTCAAGGGGTTGGAAGGACTGCGCAAGGACACTCTCAATGGCATCTGCCAGATATAACTCACCGTTGTAAACCGGAATAATGACACTAATATTTATTTGAGATTGATGCTCAAACATTATTCTTAAAAATTATTAATTAACTATTTTTTTGATGTAATCGGAGAACTTTGGCAGTGAATCAGGTTTCCCGTTATTTTGGACGCGACGCCTGTCCAGTGATTTCTTTAGTATTGTAGTTAACTGGTAACCATTCGAGTTAACGTTATCAGTCATGTTGTAATTGTGACGACGGTGATACAATGTTATTTCTTCCAAAACCAAAAGAGAGATACCTTTTTCCCGTGCTCTTAAAAACCAATCGTGGTCTTCACTATATCGCAATTCTTCATCAAAGAGGCCAACTTTCTCAAACGCTGTTTTTCTAAAAAGGGCACTCCCGAGTTGAACACTAATGACAGAACCTTGTTCTTTTATTATTTCACTTTGATTTATGTTTCCGGAGACAAAGCATTTAGTATGACCTATTACTGCCTGAAGATTTGGATCCTGAAGCAGGTGGTTGATTTGTTTACTGAGTTTGCCAGATGGCCATAGATCATCCGAGTCTAAGAATGCCAGGAATTGCCCGCTTGCCTCATTAATACCAGTGTTGCGTGCGGCAGCAGGACCTTTGTTGTCCTGATAGATAAAACGTACCTGTTTATCAAAACTGTTTTGAAGTTCTGCTGTTCCATCGGTTGAACCATCATCTACAATAATAATTTCCAGAGGATGATAGTTCTGTTGCAGGATGCTATTAACGGCTTCAGATAAGAATTGTTTCCCGTTATAAACGGGGATGATTACGCTTATAAGTGGGTTCATTGGTCCTTCGGGTCGGACGATTTTTTTGGCCATCCCATCTCATCCAAATCGTGAATAGGGTCCAACAGAAGTAAGTCCTGCATGTCGGTAAATTTTTGAAGAACAGGCTTCTCAAATTCCTTCTTTTCTATTTCCAAATTACCATTGATATTACCGTTATTAGGTAAATTTCCGTTTACTGAATCATTTAAAAGTATAAGTTGTTCCTTTTGTAGTTCTGCAAATAGTTCACTGACACTGCGCTCAATTTCCAAACTCTCACCAGAATATTGATTTTTAATCAGCTCGCTTATTTGTTTTATGGTCATTCCCTTATCAATATAATTCCAAATTACTGCACCGGTTTTATCCATACTATAATAGCTTCCATTATTCAGGTTGACCATTACTACCTCACCATCTATGGTTTCATGTGAAATGGACGGTGTGTTTATTTTGAAATAAGATGAGTCAGACATTTTTTCCCTCTCTATTTTAGATTCTCGTATTATAAAATCCAGATTCCTGAAATAAGATATCTCAGTATCTACTCAACTAATCTACGCAAGTTTTGTATTGACCTTAAAGTTTGATGTAACCCTGTTATGGAAAGATCTGAAGCATAACTTTCCTATCTTTATAAATAGAATTTTAGAGTTACATTGAGCAAAGAATTTAACTTAATTTAATTCAAATAAAATCCGAAGTCAAACTAAATAGTGTATCAGAAAAATCCCTCCCCACAATCAATGTCTCAAAAAAAGAAATGCAAAAATCCTTTGATTTTATTCAATTCAAATCTAATTTTAATAGAAATATTTTCAAGGATAAAAATAATTGCAAAGAAATAATGAGTTAATCAACAACATTGGAATGCCCTTTTGGAGTTATGGCAGTGCAGGAATTTAATACTTCTCATGGATTATTAACTATGAAGTATGCAATGTTCATAGGAAGATGGCAGCCATTTCATTTAGGACATAGATGGTTAATAGATCAAAAACTAAAAAAAATATCCCCGTTTTAATTTGCATAAGGGATATTGAACCAAATGCAGAAAATCCATTAACTTCATCAGAAGTAATTTTAATGCTTAATGATATCTTTGGAAAAGAAGTAAAAGAGAGAATGATAAATATTCTAGTAATTCCAGATATAGAATCAGTTAATTTTGGAAGGAGTGTTAGGTATGAAATTCTAGAACACCCCAGGTAATATTAAAACAATATCCGGGACTGAAATAAGGAAAAAAAGCAATAGAAGGCAAAATAAAAAATTTTACAGGCATTTCGCAAACATATGAAGAACCAAAAAATGCAGATTTGGTTATAGATACGTTAGTTAAAAATAAAAATCAGTGCATAAAAGAAATAATTAAATTTGTATCTACGACATGAGTAATTTTTTCATCTTTCACATTGACAATTTTGAGTATTTAAAAACTTTTAAGGCCTCTGGCGGGTCTGAAGTCTCAATTTTCAGAAGAAAAGAAATTTGATTAATCCTTTTGAACTACTATTAATAATTTTGAAGCGAATAAAATTAAATTCCAATTTATTTCGCTTCATCATAATTATAATTAGTGTCATTGTTACGCTTTTAGTTCTGGAAATACCTACAGCTCCTTATGTTTATATTGGATTAATTTGGATAATAACAATTTTATTTCTTTCGCTAAACAGTAAAAGAAATTTTGTAAAGCTGTTAGGAATTAATTTAAGTGCGGTTATCCTTGCCCTTACTATTTTTGAAGCATATATCTGGTTTGAAAGAGGTGAATTTTTTGTCACAGTACATAATACTCTTCCACATAAAATTGATAATGTCCTTGGGTATGCCCCTAAAAAGGAACAAAAAGTAACTGAAACTGGATTTTATAAGGACAAATTAATTTGGGATGCTACAATTACAATAAACGAAAATGGTTTAAGAATAACTCCATTATGTAATGATTCTGCCATAAAAGGGTCTGCCTTATTTTTTGGCTGTTCATTTACATACGGATTTGGTGTAAACGATAGTGAAACAATGCCGTATCAGGTTGGAATTAAATCTAAAGGTAAATATTGTATATATAATTTTGGATTTAGGGGTTATGGCCCGCATCAAATGCTTTCAGAGCTTGAACATAATACTGTAAAGAATATTGTTAACAACAAAGGTAAAATATATGCAGTTTATCAGACTATAGGTGATCATATAAGAAGGGTAGCGGGATTAACATGGTGGGATGAACATGGACCCAGGTATATTTTAGGGAATAATGGAGAAGTTAAATTTGCCGGAAATTTTGATGATACAAGAATATTACCTGCAGTGATAATAAAATATCTGAAGAAATCTTTACTTTATAGAGATATAATTGTCAGCAAAAGATTTTTTAATGATGACAAGGATTTAGAATTATTCCTGGGAATAGTATATGCAGCAAAGAAAAATTTTGAAAGGGTATATCCTAAGGGTGAATTTCATGTAATTATTTGGGACGTCAGGTTCGAAAGCGACATGTTAGAAAAAGTTTTAGATTACTTTCAGGTCAGTGGAATAAATGTACATTTAATAACCACTATATTACCAGATTATCAGTATAATGAAGTGAAATATATTTTAAGTCCTTATGATGATCATCCTAATGCTCTTACTCATAGACTTATAGCTGAATATATTACTAATAATATTCTTAAATGATTGAACGATATTTTATGAAATTTTTCTTTCCAAGTATCTGACAATTATTTTTTCACTTCTCAGGAGAACTAAAACGGGGATTGTTGCAAACATAGCCCAGCCATATCTAAAAATAAAAATAAGTGCATAAAAGAAATAATAAAATTTGCATCATGAATGAATAAATACTCAAAACTTGAGCGGATATATCTAAAGCTTTAAGTTACTGTAATATCGTAATCAGATAACTCTTAAAGAACCCTTAATCCTAAAAAAGTATAATTATTTTATAGTCAAAAATTGTAAGTACCTCTAAAAAAATTTTGATTTTAATTCAAATTATAAGGATATTTTTATATGCAATTAATCCCCTGTCTCTCCGCAATCATTTCCCTGGCATTTTTGTTAAACGTTTAACCAGTTAATAATATCTTTTTCTTTATAGGGGTGCTTAAATACTGCATTTTTTTCACATCTTAAAATACTTTTTATATAAAAATTAGGTTTGGCAGGTTTATTATATTAAGTTCAGTTAAACGTTTAACCAAATCTGCTTATGAGTATAACTATTAAAGATGTCGCAAATAAAGCTGGAGTTTCCATTGCAACTGTTTCATTCGTAATTAATAATAGTAAGCAAGTATCTTCTGAAACAAAAAATCGTGTTTTAAAAACAATCAAGACCCTTAATTATTATCCTTCCAAATCAGCAAGAGATTTAGTCTCAAAAAAAACCGGCTTCATAGGATTTATCCTTACCGATGACCATTTTTTACGAACTGAACCATTTTACACCAGGATATTCCTCGGAGTTGAATTTGAAGCCAGAAATGAAGATTATTATATTTTGCTAACTTCTGTCAGATCAGATTTTAGTGAGAGTGATGAGTTACCAAGATTCATTCTTAATAAAAGTGTTGATGGGATAATTATCGCGGGTAAGATTCCAACGAATCTTATCGAAAGACTTTCAGATTATAATTTACCAACCATCTTCATTGACTTTGCACCTCCTTCAAACAGTTTCCCCCTTATTTTAATCGATAATATTCAAGGAGGGATAATAGCGACAGATCATTTGATTCACCTGGGACATAAAAATATTGCTTTTATAGGTGGAGATATAGAACACCCCAGTATAAGAGATAGATTAAATGGATACAAACAGGCTCTCGAAAAAGCAAACATACCTCTGAAAAACAATTTAATTATTATTGATTCACCATATCCTGATCGGCAAAACGGATATAATTCTGCGAAACGATTATTTGCAAAAAACAAAAATGTAACCGCAATATTTGCCTGCAATGATGCAATGGCTATTGGTGTAATGCATTATTTAAAAGAGAAAGGTTATGTTATACCAGATGATGTCTCCCTAATAGGCTTTGATGATGTCGAAGCGGATCTTATGCTTAACCCATTATTGACAACTGTCAGAGTTCCTAAAATTGAGTTGGGTACTGAAGCATTTAGATTGATTGTTAATATTTTAAAGAACAAATTAAAGAACAAAAAATCTATTCCTAAAAAAATTCTTGTACCTGTTGAGCTAATTGTTAGAGAATCAACAGTAAGTATAAACCTAAATAAAAAAGTAATATGCAAGCCGCAGTATTTAATGGTGTGAAAAATATCGTATTAGAGGATTATTCTTTAAGACCATTAGAGAAAAGTGAGTTACTAATTAAGGTGGCCTGTTGCGGCATCTGCGGTACTGATAAACATATATATGAAGGGAAAGTTTTGTCTGCTATTCCTGTAATTTTGGGACATGAATATACCGGCATTGTAGTCGAACGGGGTAACAATCATTCTAAATTTAATATTGATGATAAAGTGGCAATTGATCCAAACATACACTGTGGTTATTGTGATTATTGCAGAAAAGGAAAGGTTAATTTCTGTGAAAATCACAAAGCACTGGGAGTTACATTAAATGGTGGCTTTGCTGAGTATTCAATTGTCCCCGTTTCACAAGCCTATCTTATTCCAAAAGATTTTAATTTATCATTAGCTGCATTTGCTGAACCGCTTTCCTGCTGCTTAAGAGGTATGGAACAAGCCGGGATAAAATATGGTGATTCAGTAGTAATTATTGGCGGGGGAGCCATTGGTCTTATGATGCTTCAATTAGCTCAAATGGCTGGAGCTGCTAAAATTATCCTGGTTGAACCTGAAATTCTCAAGCGGAATCTTGGAATCGAACTCGGTGCTGATTATGCCTTCAGTCCTAATGATGATAAAATGTTTGAAGAGATAAAAGAATTACAAGCCGATGTTATAATAGAATGTGTTGGAAAGAGCGAGACTGTTGAGCTTGCTGTTAAATTAGCTGGTAAGGGAAGTAAAATAGTAATTTTCGGTCTTGCCCCATTGGATCATAATGTCACAATAAATTTACAATATTTATTTAAGAATGAAATAACAATTCTTAATTCTTATCTGAACCCCTTTACCTTCAGACCGGCAATCGATCTATTAATTTCAGGAAAGATAAATGTTCAAAAACTAATTACGAACCAGATAGTCCTAAAAAATGTAAATAACATTTTTCATAACAGTATAAATAGCAGTATTAAACAACAAATAATTAATAATTAATTTCCTAGGAGGAATCTATGAGTAGTTTCACTAAAATCTCAAAATGGTGGATTGGATTTTTATCTGTCATCATTTTTCAATTCACTTTGTTACCGCAAAGTGGAATAAACAGTGTTGGCGGTTTTGAACAAGACTTGCCATCATACTGGACAAAAGGTGCAGAACCCAGTAATTCAACATTAAGCTGGGCAACAGATGAATCTCGATCATTGGGAAAATCTCTGAAGATAGAAAAAGGCATAACTACAGAAGCAGCAGTGTGGGAGTCAGAGAATATGGTGGATTTGTGGTCACCAAGACACATTGCAAATATAGATATAAATGTAGGTGCTTATGTAAAGACACTGAATGTAAATACAAACCCAGCCAATGATGATGAAAGATGGTGGGTATCATATTCATTTTATGATAGTGCAGGCGGATTGATAGGAGAAACAAAACTGCCGATAGATCAGAGCACAGCTACAAGCAGCGGCTGGTTAGCAGATACAAATGAAATAGGAGAGACTATATTGCCGGAAGATTCCTGGACAACAATAATAAAATTTGTAGCAGGAAAGAATGCAACAGGTACAGTATGGGCAGATGATTTTCTTCTATATGCCAGAGGAGGTCAACCGTGGATAGCAGGACAGGATTGGAATACAGCAGTTGGAGTGCCAACAGGCTGGTTTTACTGGCTGCCTCCAGATGGAGGGAATAATGGAGTATTAAGTGCTGGATATGAAAATACAAGGATAACTAATGAAGAATCCTACGATGGAAGCTATTCATTGAAATTTGACCTACCTGTAGGAACACGTGATGGATTTGTCGGAACAAGGAGATTTGAACTTACTGATGTTGTGCCTGGAGATAATCTAAGAATAACCGTCTGGATAAAGGGGGAGAACCTGCAGCCGGATTCAGTGATAGCAGTAGGAGATCAATGGAGTGTTGCAATAACACCGATTTTCCACAAAACACTAGGAAATAATGAAGGATTCGGAGATTACTGGGCAAGTGATATACCATTGGAATTCCCTTATGCAACATCATTTGACTGGAAACAGTTTTATATAGATGTAACTGTACCGGATCCGCCGGTAGGTGAGGTTGCAAGATCAATTTCTGTTAGATTACACCCATTATCAAGATTTTCGGGAACTGTTTGGATGGATGATCTAAAGGTTGAAAAACTGGATCTCCCGGGAATTAATGAGATCGGCAGCTTTGAACAAACCTTACCGTCATATTGGACAAAAGGGAATGAACCGGCAGGCACAACATTAAGCTGGGCAACAGATGAATTCCGATCATTGGGAAGATCATTGAAGATAGCAAAGACCTCAACAGGAGATTCAGCTTCCTGGATATCAGAAAATATGGTGGACTTATGGTCACCAAGACACATTGCAAATATAGATATAAATGTAGGTGCTTATGTAAAGACACTGAATGTAAATACAAACCCAGCCAATGATGATGAAAGATGGTGGGTATCATATTCATTTTATGATAGTGCAGGCGGATTGATAGGAGAAACAAAACTGCCGATAGATCAGAGCACAGCTACAAGCAGCGGCTGGTTAGCAGATACAAATGAAATAGGAGAGACTATATTGCCGGAAGATTCCTGGACAACAATAATAAAATTTGTAGCAGGAAAGAATGCAACAGGTACAGTATGGGCAGATGATTTTCTTCTATATGCCAGAGGAGGTCAACCGTGGATAGCAGGACAGGATTGGAATACAGCAGTTGGAGTGCCAACAGGCTGGTTTTACTGGCTGCCTCCAGATGGAGGGAATAATGGAGTATTAAGTGCTGGATATGAAAATACAAGGATAACTAATGAAGAATCCTACGATGGAAGCTATTCATTGAAATTTGACCTACCTGTAGGAACACGTGATGGATTTGTCGGAACAAGGAGATTTGAACTTACTGATGTTGTGCCTGGAGATAATCTAAGAATAACCGTCTGGATAAAGGGGGAGAACCTGCAGCCGGATTCAGTGATAGCAGTAGGAGATCAATGGAGTGTTGCAATAACACCGATTTTCCACAAAACACTAGGAAATAATGAAGGATTCGGAGATTACTGGGCAAGTGATATACCATTGGAATTCCCTTATGCAACATCCTTTGACTGGACACAGTTTTTTGTTAATGTAGTTGTTCCGGAACCGCCAGCAGGTGAGGTTGCAAGATCAATTTCTGTAAGATTACATCCCCTGGGAAGATTTTCAGGAACTGTTTATTTAGACGTATTGGAGGTAAAAAAAGCAGCTCCAACAAGTGTTGAAAATGAATTCTTACCTGTTAGTCATAATTTATTTCAGAATTATCCAAATCCTTTTAATCCCAGTACTGTTATCAGCTATTCGATACCAAATGTTTCATTTGTTTCTTTAAAGATATATGATATACTCGGACGGGAAGTTAGAACCTTGGTAAACAGCGAACAGAATATTGGAATTCATAATATTCAGTGGAATGGTGACAACAATTATGGTGATAAAGTTTCAACCGGTATTTATCTGTATAAAATTGAAGCCGGTGATTTTATAATGACCAAAAAAATGTTGCTGCTTAAATAAGTTCTTTTCTAAAAAGGGTGCTAATATTTAGCACCCTTCATTTTTTAGGTAAATATAAAATTTGAGCCAGCGGCTCATCAGCCTTTGGCTGAAAATAAATTTTCTTTTCATGTAAGAATAGGTGGATGTAATGTTCACTATTGCCATTAATAAATTTATTGCTTCATTATTCTGCTTTCTGCTTTTGTTGATGGGCGTTTCCGTATATGCAGGAACAACCGGAAAAATTGCAGGAAAAATATTTGATGCTGCAACTAAAGAACCTCTTATTGGTGCTAATGTTATTATTGAAGGGACTATGCTTGGTGCCGCAACCGATTTTGATGGTAATTATTTTATAATAAATATTCCTCCCGGTACTTATAATATAAAAGCTTCTTTAGTTGGATACTCATCTGTTATATTCACAAATGTTAAAGTATCTGTAGATCAAACCACAAAGATTGATTTTGCATTAAGCGAGGAATCAATTGAATTATCTGATGTAGTGGTTACTGCAGAGAGATCTATAGTAAGAAAAGATTTGACATCAACAGAGGAGACGATTAGCGGTGAAGATATTTCAATGCTTCCTCTTGAAGATGTTTCCGCAGTTGTAAATTTACAGGCTGGTGTGGTTGATGGTCATTTTAGAGGCGGCAGAGGTAATGAAGTGAAATATCTAATTGATGGTGTTCCGGTTAATGATGTGTATTCCGGTCAGTCATCGCTATCTGCAGAAGTAAATAGTATTGAAGAAATCCAGGTACTCACAGGTACTTTCAATGCAGAATATGGAGAAGCCCTTTCTGGGGTTGTAAACCAGGTTACTAAAATTGCAGGTGACAATTTAGAAGGAAATTTTTCTTTCTATTCTGGTGATTATGTCAGTTCACATAAGGACATTTTTACAAATATAGATAGTATTAGACCCACAAATGTTTATAATGTAGAAGGCGTGCAACGTCCTCCGGCTTTACCGCATATTAGTCTCACAAATGTTTATAATATACAGGGAAATATTAGCGGACCCGTCCCAGGTTTAGAAAATTTACTAAAGTTCTTTTTGTCCGGCAGGTACAACTATGATGAAGGAGCAATTTACGGACAGCGAATCTTTAACCCATCAGACTTTTCTAATTTCTCAGCTAATGACCCCGCAGATTGGTACGTTGGAGCTACGGGTGACAGCGCCTATGTACCTATGAATTTCAACCGGAAGTTATCCTTACAAGGCAAATTGGCTATCAATGCCGGCGGAGGAAAGGGTATTGTGCTGTCAGGTTTATATCAGGATAATCAATATAAGGATTATGATCATCTTTACAAATTAAATCCTGATGGTGATTATAAAAAGTTTCAAAAAAGTTTTTTAGGCATAGTAAGCTATACGCTTTTGCTAAGCAACTCAGCATTTATTGATTTTTCTGCCTCAGGAATCGAATCGGAATTTAAACAATATGTTTATGAAGACCCGAAGAAAAAGCAAGTGGTTCTCGAGGGACAGGACCCTTATACAGAACCGGACCCGCGATATGTAAATCCTGATAGGAAAAAAGATGTTAGCGGGAATGCATTTTTAACCGGCGGCACACAAAACTGGCATTTTAATCACACTACACTAAGCATAACCGGAAAAACTGATTTTACATGGCAGATTGATAATATAAACCAAATTAAATCAGGACTTGAATTCACTAAACATAAATTGAAGTATGAAGATTTTCAAATAATTGTTGATGCAACTTCAAATTTTAAACCTAAGATGCCAGAACCCGGCGCTTTTAATTTTAATACATATGAGTCTAATCCATATCAATTTGCCTATTACATCCAGGATAAAATAGAGTACGATTATTTAATAGTTAATTTGGGTCTCAGGTTTGATTACTTTGAACCTGATGGCAAATATTTAAAAGATCCTAATAAAATTAATCTTTTAGATGAAATTCAACCTTGGTTGTTTCCGGATTCATTTTTTATAAAAGCAAAATCAAAATATCAGTTTAGTCCGCGGGTTGGGTTGTCTTATCCAATATCTGATGAAGGTGCACTTCATATTTCTTACGGGCATTTTTTTCAGATTCCTCCATTTGAAAATTTATACAGAAATCCAAATTTCAGAATCCCTTTAACTGGTGACTTCCCTCAGAATATTGGAAACACAATTGGAAATGCAGATCTTAAACCACAGCGAACCATTATGTATGAGATTGGCCTTCAGCAAGCTTTAACAGATGAATTAGGAATTACAATTACAGGATATTATAAAGATATCAGGAATTTACTTGGGTCGGAGATATATATTAAAAATGAAACTAGAAAATTCAGTAAGCTTGTTAACAGAGATTATGGTTCTGTAAAAGGCATTACCCTCTCATTTGAAAAGAGATTTAGTTATGGGATAGGTGCAACATTAGATTATACATTTCAGGTTGCAAAAGGAAGTGCATCGGATCCTAATGCTGCTTTTAATAATGCTCAATCAGTTCCATCCATTGAGGAAAATAAGCAGCTTGTACCTTTAGATTGGGACAGGACTCATTCTCTTAATTTTACTTTAACCCTTGGGATACCGGGAGATTTCATTGCAAGTTTTATCGGCAGACTCGGATCAGGGTTACCATATACTCCATCATTGCAGAATCAAAGAACAGGTTTGGAAAACAGCGACAACAGGCCAGCTTTTTATGATGTGGATTTTTATATAACAAAATATTTTGAAATAGTTGGTCAGCAGCTTTCGGTGTTCGCTAAAATTTATAATCTGTTTGATACTCTGAATGAAGTTAATGTTTTTGGTGATACGGGCAGGGCTGGAGAAACTTTGGAGCTTACGAGAAATCAACAAGCTCCCAGAGGTGTAAATACTATTCAGGAATTTTTTACAAGACCCGATTTTTATTCTTCACCGAGGCAAATTGTTCTGGGTGCTGCTCTTTCTTTTTAGTCTATTTATTTATTGGAGTATAAAGTGTTTATGATAAAAAAGATTTTCGTTTACTTAATCCTTGTTGCAGCGTTTATTATCATTAATCCAGGTCTGATTACAGGACAAAGAATTGTTGATAAGAACAAGGGTGACCACAACCAAACGAAGAAAGGTTTTATGGATGGAAATCTTGCTGCAACTGTATATTATAACTTCGGAGAAATTGCAGACTGGCTGAATGAACCAAACAGGAGTGGAGTTTGGCCAAAGGGTACTAATCATACTTATGTAGATGGAGTTGCAATTATCGTTCAGGCAGAAGCGATGGATCCTCTAGGAAATTTAATTCATCCTCTTGAATCAAATTACTATGAATTTACCCGGTACAATGCTTCTACTGGTGTAACTTATGGCTGGTGGCCCTTGCCTGGGTATTTCGGTCAGTTTAGTAGTTCTCCGGCAAGAAGCGACGATCCAAATACCTGGCCACTTACCTGGCCTGACAGACCTGTTGATTGGAATAATAGCTGGAATGGTTTTTTTGGTAAGGGTGTTTTTAATGCTGATATAGAAACTTACTTTGTCTTTGATGATAACGAAGATAGAGAATATATATTAGAAAACAATTTCATACCTGATGCTGATGATCCTACAAGAGGAGGATTAGGGATGCAAGTCAGAGCAAGGGGTTTTCAGTGGTCCCAGGTTTTAGCGGAAGATGTAATCTTCTGGTACTATGAAATTACAAATATGGGCACTTACGATTATGAGAAAACTTTATTTGCACAATATGTAGATTGGGGAATTGGCGGACATGATAATTCTTCAAATAATGCTGGTGATTATAACGAATTGTTAGATATGTCATATTCCTGGTCTGTTGTACCATTCGGGAGTCCAGGCAACTGGAGCCCCGTTGGATATGCCGGATATGCTTTCCTCGAAAGTCCCGGTGTTCCCGATGATGGAATTGACAATGATTTTGACGGTCCTACAGATGAAAAGCGGGATAACAATCCGGTTACTTTTATCACTGATCCGAACCAGGATCCGTTTCTTAGAAATCCTTTTCAGGACACAACAAAATTTTCGGAATTTTATGGTTATTCCTGGAGACCTCATTGGGATGCAGATGAAAATGCTAACTGGAGATCGTATTTTGATTTAAATGAAAATGGTCAATGGGATGAAGGTGAACCCCTTAATAATGATGTAGGGACTGACGGAATAGGTCCTTTTGATGATGACTATACTGATCCCGATATTGATGGAACGGAGGGTAATGGAAAGCCTGATCAAGGTGAACCAAATTTTGGAATTCTGGACAAAGACGAATCTGATCAATTAGGCTTAACAGGATTTGCAATTTATGCCGTTCACACTTATGAACTGGATAACGATGAAGAGAACTGGGAGGTCCTATCCGGATTACCAGAACCTCATGGTCAATCACTCGTAGGAGTTAATTTGGCAAATTATTTTTCAAGTTACCTTTTTAGTATGAACGGAAGAAATACATATTCTGTTATAACAGGTCAGAATGAAGAGGCAGGTGAAACGGAAAGGTTTTCAATGTCGTTGATTTTTGGAATTAATACGGACGATATCTTCAGAAGAAAGAAAACTGTTCAGCAAATTTACAATGCTAATTATCGTTTTGCTAAACCACCTGAAAAACCTATACTTACTGCTGTACCCGGAGATCATAAAGTAACTTTATACTGGGATGACCTTGCAGAAAAATCATTCGATGAATTTTACCAGAGAATAAATTTTGAAGGTTATAGGATTTACCGGTCTACAGAACCAAATTTTCTTGAAAACAAAATTATTACCGACGCCTACGGTACACCGGTATTCAGATCTCCAATTGCTCAGTTTGATTTAATTGATGGAGTAACCGGGCTGCATCCTATTGACGTAAATGGAGCAAAATTCTTTTTGGGTGATGATTCGGGACTCAAACATTCTTTTATAGATACAACCGTACAAAACGGACAGACATATTATTATGCTATTGCGGCGTATGATAAAGGATTTGAAACTTTAACTATTGAGGGAAATATTGAAGGTATTCCACCTTCAGAAACAACTACCATACTTAAAAAAGATATTAATGGAAACATAACTACTGATATTAATACTGCTGTAATAACTCCAAGGGCTCCCGCTGCTGGTTATCTGCCGCCGGAAATACAGTCCTTTGAAGGAAGCGGTCCGGGTACGGGAGAAATTTCTATTATTATACTTAATCCGGATTCGATTAAAAATTTTAATACTTATCGTTTAGAATTTTTTGATGACTCTCCTTTTCATAATTCTGCACATCCCAAATATTCTCTTATCAATGTAAATGATACTTTATTGAATTTACGGACAATAAGTGGAATTAAAGAACAAACACCGATAGTTGACGGTTTCACTGCTGATATTACAAGCGATACCGTAGTAACTATTGATTTTGATAAGTCCGGCTGGGTTACAAGTAACAGCAATTATATAGTTCAAATTGGTTTTGATTCAAGATATCAAGGTGCATATCAAGGAAAAAAAATCGACTATCCTGCTGATTTTGAAATTCGGTTTACTGAAACAGGGCAAGGGGATTTATCTTTCCCTGCTACAAGTTTTAGTCAACCAATCCAGTCGAATATTATAGTAAACAATGTCACAGAAGGAAAGGATCATTTCCAGTTCATCTTTCGTGATGCAAATGTGGATGAAATCTTCAATGACGGCGATGCTGTATTTTTTGTCTTTGGAGACTCATTAGGTAAACCGGCTACCAGTATTTCAGATCTGCATGTCAGCTGGTCTGTCACTTTAATTAAAGACACCACAATTGCAGAAGAAGAGCAAAGACCTCCACAAGTTGGAGATGTCTTCAGAGTTGTTAATACAAAACCATTCAGAGATGGTGAGTTTTATGAGTTTACAACAAAAGGTCAAAGTTTTGATAAATCTAAAGCTCTGGTAGAATTAGAGAATATTGCGGTTGTGCCCAATCCTTATGTTGGTGCGGCATCGTGGGAGCCGCTTTCAAGCGAAGTTGGAAGAGGTGAAAGAAGAATATTTTTTATTCATTTGCCAAATGAATGTACAATCAGGATATATACTATTAATGGGAAATTAGTTGATACTATAGAACATTCCAGTACGATTTCGGATGGACAGGAAAGCTGGGATCTGGTTTCCAAAGATGGGATGGATATAGCTTTCGGTGTGTATGTTTTTCATGTTGATGCACCGGGAATTGGTGAAAAAATAGGAAAGTTTGCGATAATAAAATAATGAAATTTAAAAGCTTAAATTTATTGCAAGAGGATGTTATGCATATTGTAGCTCGCACAAAAATATTTTTATTACTTCTGTTTTTTTTCTTAGGGAATCAAAATTTCTATTCTCAAAACGTCTCAAAGACCGGTACAACTGCTGCTTCTTTTTTAGAAATCGGAGTTGGCGGTGCTGCAAATGGAATGGGAGGTGCATTTGTTGGTCTTGCAAATGATGCTTCAGCTTTATACTGGAATGTAGGAGGAATTGCAAACCTTACTCAGTATGAAGTAATATTAGTACACACTGCTTGGATAGCAGACACAAAATATGATTATGCCGGTTTGATTATTCCCTTAGGAGATTTTGGAAATTTGGGTTTAAGCTTTACTTCTCTTTCAATGGATGATATGAAAGTAAGAACAGTTGAACAACCGGAAGGAACAGGCGCAAATTTTAGTGCGGGCGATATTGCTGTCGGTATTTCATTTGCGAGACACCTGACAGATAGGTTTTCAGTAGGCATAACTGCTAAATATATCAAACAAAGTATATGGCATATGAACTCATCTGCATTTGCGATTGATGCAGGCACCACCTTTAGAACGGATTTATTAGGAGGATTAACAATTGGAGCCGTAATGTCAAACTTCGGAACACCCATGCGTCTTGAAGGCAGAGATTCAAGATATTTTATTCGGGTTGATGAAACCAAGCAAGGCTCAAATGAAAGAATACCAGTTAATATTGAATTAGATTCATGGGATTTGCCGCTTTATTTCCAGATAGGCGTTTCAACTCATGCAGTTGATTACGATGCTTACAAGCTAACTATCTCTGCCGATGCTTTAGTTCCAAATAATGATTACCAGAGTTTAAACGTCGGAGCGGAATTTTCATTTATGGATTATATATCACTTAGAGGCGGATACAATTCATTGTTTCTCCAGGATGCTGAAGGCGGGTTATCATTTGGTGCAGGGGTAAATTCGAATATGCTATTGAGTACAGCAGTTGTTAATTTTGATTATGCCTTTAGAGACTTCGGGCGATTGAAAAATGTGCACAGTTTTTCAATAGGGATAAAATTTTAATAGTTATTCCTTAAAATATTTCCTCAAAATTCTTTTGAAATAATAATTGAAGACATTCATACTAATATTATTTTTTTTAAATCTAAGCAATAGCTTTCCACAGAATCTTTTCGGTGAAAGGAATCAAAATAATATTAATAAAGAAGAGATTGTTGCTGAAGTTGACACAATAAAAATTACAGCAGAAGAGTTCTATTACAGCTATGAATTTGGACCTGCATTCCCAAAAAGAAAAAGTAATTCCAAAGAAACTCACTTAAACTATATCATCAATGAAAAACTTCTTGCATTGGATGGGTATGAGAAAGATATTTTTGAAGAGGATTTTGCAAAGGGAATATTTAATGATATTCAATCCGATCTCGCTGCGGAAGAACTGTTTAAGGAAGAGATATTACCAAAAGTAGAAATAAAAGAAAATGAAATTGAAAAAGTTATAGGAAAGAAACTTATTGAATACGAAATCAGGTGGCTATATTCTGAAAGCCAGCAGGCAATTCAATATTTTATAGAACAGTTAAAAAATTCGATTCCATTTGATTCTCTTTTTTATACTCAAATAAATGATTCCGTTTTTGTTGATGACAGGCAAATGAAAAGCAGTTTATATAATATCTATGTAAAAAATCCTGTCTTCGCACAAATTCTCGATACTTTAAAAGCTGGAAGTCTATCGGCTCCCATTCATGCTGATAATGGATGGTATATAATTAAAATTGATAATATTTGGGAAAATTTAATTACGAACGAAACGGAACAAAATAAACTCAGGTATGAATCTATCGAGGCTTTGACTAAAAGCAAAATGGATATTTTATCAGACCAGTATGTAAACAAATTATTTGCAAATGAAAATCCTATCATTAAACGTGATGCATTTAATATTCTTAGATCTTATTTAGGAAAAATTATACTTACACCAGAAAAGTATTCTGAATGGGAACTAGAAAAGAAATTGGATACCGCATTATCCAATCTCGGATTAAAAAAGGGTGAGAAATATCCTGGTATTTCTTTGGTAGCTGGCAATAATAATAATTTTTCATTAGATGAGTTTATCATTTGGTACAGGAATCGGGACCAGTACGTTAAATTTTTAAAAGATGGTTTGATAGGTTTTTCAAAATCGCTGGAAAATTTAGTCTGGCTTATGGTAAGAGATAAACTGTTGACAAAAACTGCTATTGAAAAAGGATATGATAAAACCGTTTGGGTGAAAAAACAATCAGGTTGGTGGAGAGATAAAATATCTTACAGCGTTTACAGAAATGAATTAGCAAATTCAATAATTTTGAATTCAGAAGAAGTGAGTTCGCTGAAAGAGAAAAAGAAATCTCAATCGGAAATTCTACAGGAAAAGCTCACTGAAAAAATGCTTCACAAGATTCTTGAATTAAAACAAAAATATAAAGTAGTAATTAACAAAGATGTGCTTGATAAAATCCAGGTCTCATCTGAAGATGATAAAAAAGCTATTGATATATATATAGTAAAGAGGGGTAGTTTGATTCCAAGGCTGGTATATCCGTCAATAGATAATGATTGGGTGAGCTGGGAATAAAAATTCATAATGAAATGTTTTTTAAATATTATTATTCTAATCTTGATTGGTTTTTCCATAACCAGTTGCAGCAATAATAAAAATTCTAATGATGCGATGTTGTATTGGTGTTCAAATAACACTGATGAAATAAAGCTTGCAAAAATGGTTACAGAAAAGTGGAATAAAAGTAATCCAAACAATCAGGTTAAATACCAGCCAGTTCCGGAGGGGCGATCAAGTGAGGAAATTATACTCGCGGCAGTTGTGGGAAATACTACTCCAGACATTTACTCTAATATGTGGCAGGGAGATGTTGAAGCTTACGCTCAGGCTGGTGTCTTAATAGCGCTTGATACTCTTAAAGGGTTTCTTGATTTTCTTTATGAACGATGTGATAGTGCTGTTATCGAAGAAATAAAATCACTTAATGGTCACATCTACCAGGTGCCGTGGAAGATCAACCCTATTATGCTGATTTACAATGTTAATCTTATAAATGATTTGGAATTACAAGGTCCTCCGAAAACATATAGTGAATTTTTCAATGCTTCACAAAAATTTCAAAAAGATTTTGATGGTGATGGATATGTTGACAGGTGGTTCGGTTACAGCGAAGTTGAAGTAACCTGGTGGCAGAGATTTTTTGATTTTTATCCTCTATACCTTGCAGCATCAGGTGGAGCGCCGTTAGTTAAAGATAACAAGGCGGTTTTCAATAATAAACATGCAATTGAGGTTTTTTCTTTCCTTCGTGAGTTGTACAAAAAAAATTATTTTTCCAAGGAAAAGCTTTCTGCCCGGCAGGATGTTTTCTTAAGCGGTGTTACTGCTACAAGGTTTACTGGTCCGTGGGAAATAGCTCACGCTGAAAAGTTTAAACCGGAGGGTTTTGAATATGAATATACTTTTATGCCGGTACCCGATGAGCACAAAGGCCCTGTTTATACTTATGGAGATCCGAAAAATATAGTCATCTTTAAAACATGCAAAAATCCTCAGGCAGCATGGAATTATATTAAAACGCTTATTGATAATGAAGGTGACCTGAAACTTTTGGAAATAACAAATCAATTGCCAAGAAGGAAAAACCTTAATAGCAATCCTTTCTTTAATAATTATTTTGCCAATAACCCAAAGATGAAAGTCTTCGCAGATCAATCGCAGTATGTTAAAGGAACCGATGCATCACCGGTACTAAAAGAAATTTTTGATCTTATCTCCCAGCAGTATGAGGCATGTGTTGTTTACGGAATAAAGACCCCCGGAGAAGCTATAAACGATGCAGCAGATGCTGTTAATTTATTGTTCCTGGAATAGATTCATTAAATGATTAATAGAAAAAAAATACTACCCTACCTTCTCGTTTCTCCTTATATAATACATTTTATTCTTTTCGTTGCGTTCCCTGTAGGGTTTTCTATTGTGCTAACATTTCACAAATGGAATATTATTTCTCCGATGGAATATACCGGGCTGAATAATTATATTAGATTATTCAACGATGAAATATTCCTGAGATCAATAGGGAACACTCTGATATTTTTGCTTATTCATATACCTCTCCAAATAATTTTTGCTTTGTTTCTGGCCGAGATATTAAATCAAAATATTAAACTAAGAGGAATTTTCAGGGGTGCTTTTTTTCTTCCTGTAATTGTTTCAGGGGTTGTGGTTACAATTTTGTGGCAGCAATTATTCGGATATGACACCGGCCTGCTGAATAGATTATTAACTGGGATTGGATTAGGCAAAATCGGCTGGTTAACCGATCCCAATATAGCGATGAGCTCTATTGCAATCATGGCTACATGGAAAAATGTCGGACTTTATATTGTTCTTTTTTTAGTTGGACTACAAACAGTCCCGCCGCAATACTATGAAGCTGCTGAACTTGAGGGAGCTTCTCACTCGCAGAAGTTTTTCAAAATTACATTACCAATGATAAACCCAACAATTTTTATGGTTGTATTACTTTCAACTATTGGCGGATTTTCATTATTCATTGAACCTTATGTTATGACCGGTGGTGGACCTTTGAACAGTACTATATCAGCAGTTCTTTATATATACAAGCAAGGGTTTTTCTATTATCATATGGGATATGCGGCAACATTGGGATTATTTTTTGCTTTAATAATTTTAGGTGTGGTAGTAATTCAGAAAAAATTTATTGAGAAAGACAATTGAAAAAATTAAAAACAATATTGTTTTATTTCTCTCTGACTATCAGTGCCCTGGTTTTTGTTTATCCTTTTTATTGGATGATAATGGCATCAATTGCACCGGAAAATGAAATCGGCAGTTTATCACTTTTGCCTACTTCACTAACCTTGAGCAGTTATTCACAAATGCTCGATAAAATTCCTATCGGTGGTGCATTCATAAATAGTCTGATCGTTGCATCATCAATCACCATTGGAGTTTTGGTTTTTGGTTCTATGATTGGTTATGCTTTATCCAAGCTGGAATTTAAAGGCCGGGATTTAATTTTTTATGTAATAATTTTTACAATGACTCTGCCATTTCAAATAACCCTGATACCGCAATATATTATTATGGTAAAGTTTGGCTGGATTGACACATACTGGGCATTGATCGTTCCTTATCTTATAAATGCTTTAGGTATAATTATGTTCAGACAATATTTTAAATCCATCCCTCAAAGTTTAATTGATTCAGCAAGGCTGGATGGATGCAATGAAATAGAAATAATATTCAGAATACTCTGGCCCAATTCATTGCCTGCTATCATTACAATTGGTATCATAACTTTTATGGCTTCCTGGAATGAAGTACTATGGCCATTAATTGTTATTCGCGATGAAAGTTTAATGACAATGCCGCAATTAGTTACGCTCTTTGCTGTTGGAGGAAGAGCTGAGTCGCAGTTGGGTGTTAAACTGGCATCGGCTGTTATGCTTGCATTGCCCATAGTGCTGGCTTATTTATTCTTCCAAAAATATTTTATACAGAGTATGGCTTCAACCGGAATCAAGGAATAGATAGGATAGATATTTTATGATCGAGGCAAAAAGTATCTTCCGGAATTTACTTTTATGAGTTAAGAATTTCCGGTTTTTCTCAAAGTAAAATGCTTTTCCTTCAATAAGGTTCACTAATTTTTTATCACTAATTATATCAATTTAATAAACTAAATTGTATGCTTAGATTCTATTATAAATTAGAAAGAGATAAAAATGATTAAGAGAGAAATCCCAAATAAAATAGCTTTTTTAGGTGATTATTTACCACGCAAATGCGGTATTGCTACATTTACTTCAGACATTTACACTACCATATCATCACAATATCCTAAAAGCGATTGCTTTGTAGTTTCAGTAAATGATATTAAGGAAGGTTATGATTACCCCAAAGAAGTAAGATTTGAAATTGAAGAGCAGAAACTTGCCTCTTATCAACGGGCAGCAGATTTTCTTAATTTTAATAATACTGAAATTGTATCACTTCAGCATGAATTTGGAATTTATGGCGGGCAGTCGGGTAGTCATATTCTTGCACTTTTAAGAGATCTCCATCTTCCTGTAGTTACAACTCTTCATACAATACTGGAAAAACCAACTTCAGATCAATTCCGCGTAATGAAAGAAATTATAAAGTTTTCTGCCCGGCTTATTTCTATGACGGAAAAAGGTAAATCTTTTCTTACAGAAATTTATAAAGCCCCAATAGAAAAAATTGATGTTATTCCTCATGGAATTCCTGATATGCCATTTGTAGATCCGAATTTTTATAAAGATCAGTTTGGTGTTGAAGGAAAACAGGTGCTTTTAACTTTTGGGCTTCTCTCTCCGCAAAAGGGAATTGAAAATGTTTTAAAAGCATTGCCTGATGTGTTGAAAGAATTTCCGAATGTAGTTTATGTAATTCTTGGAGCCACACATCCAAATCTTATTAAAGAACAGGGAGAAACATATAGAATGAACCTTGAACGGATGGCTGCCGATCTGGGTATAAAAAAGAATGTAATATTTTATAATAGGTTTGTTGATATTGAGGAACTAAAGGCATTCATTGGAATGTCTGATATTTACATTACACCATATATAAACAAAGCACAGATAACATCCGGAACACTAGCATATTCATTCGGCTGTGGTAAGGCTGTTGTTTCAACCCCCTACTGGCATGCCGAAGAGCTTTTAGCTGATGGAAGAGGTATTCTGGTTCCTTTCGGAGATTCTAATGCAATTGCAGAGGAATTAATAAGCCTGTTAAATGATGAAAACCGCCGACATTCGATGAGAAAAAAAGCTTACTTGCTGGGTCGTAATATGGTATGGAGTGAGATTGCACATCGCTATATTGAATCTTTTCAAAAAGCAAGGCTTCCAAAAATTGAAAAATTTCCCCGGATATTTGCTGTTAAAACTCTTGAGGAAAAAAGAACAGAACTTCCTGAAATCAACTTAGATCATTTAATCCGGATGACTGATTCAACCGGCTTGTATCATCATGCAATAGGTTCTATTCCAAATTATAATGAAGGATATTCCACCGATGATAATGCACGTGCGCTGCTTCTTACTGTTCTTCTGGAAGAAGCATATGAGGATACTGCAAAAATTCAGGAACTCTCCAGCCGTTATTCTGCTTTTGTTAATTATGCCTTTAACCAGGAAACAAAACATTTCAGAAATTTTATGAGCTATGATAGAAAATGGATTGAAGATGGTGGTTCTGATGATTGCCAGGGACGATCTATTTGGGCGTTAGGGACTTGTGCAGGCAGATCGAAATATCCGAATTTCCATATGTGGGGAGCTCAATTATTTAATCAGATTATTCCTGCTGCGACAGAGTTAACATCACCTCGTGCCTGGGCTTTTTCTTTGCTGGGAATAAATGAATACTTTAAAAGAATGAGCGGAGATACAATTGCAAATCAGGTAAGAGATATCCTTACAAACCGCCTAACTAATCTTTATGATTCTGTTGCAGCAGATGAATGGTTTTGGTTTGAAGAAATTTTATCCTATGATAATGCTGTAATTCCAAGGGCTCTGATTGTAAGCGGGCAGTGGACTGGAAATGAAAAAGCTTTTGACATAGGTTTAAAATCTTTAAGATGGCTTTTAAAAACCCAAACATCAGAAGGTGGATATTTCAGGCCAATAGGTTCAAATGGATTTTATGTAAAAGCAGGAAACCGGGCAAAATTTGATCAGCAGCCGATTGAAGCTTATTCAATGTTATCAGCATGTCTCCAGGCTTCAAGAGCAACTGACGACAGGTTTTGGCTTGAGTCAGCAAGAATGATTTTCGAATGGTTCTTAGGCAGAAATGATCTCGGTATTCCATTATATAATATAAAAACCGGCGGATGCCATGACGCTCTTCATGTTGACAGGATAAATCAAAACCAGGGGGGTGAATCAACCCTTGCCTTTTTATTATCTCTGGTTGAAATGCATATTATGGAAAATTCCTTCCGGTCTTTTGAACGGCTTAAAGATATGCAGCATTATGAAAATATTATTGAAAAACAAATTGTGGAAAAACATGAAAGCAATTAGAACAAGGATAGTGATTAAACCCGATTATAAAAGAGTTCTTTACAGACCCTTTACAATTATTTCTGAAGAAAGAATTTTAAAAATTATTGCAAGAATTTTAACTCTTTCTGAAAAGGAAGTTAAAAAAGAACTTAGGCAGGTTATGACAGAATTTGAAGAACGGCATCAAAGACTGCGCAATTTTTTTCTTAACAGATTTGAGCAGGTGAAAAAGTATTTGTTAACAGACCAACTTTTAAGTGATGAGAGAAAATTATTAATTGGAGCTTATTTTACACAGGAATATTCCCTGGAATCGGCTGCTCTTTTTAATCCTTCAATGGTATGGCATCCTGATCAATCAGACCTGCCCGAAGGTAGCAGACGTTTTATTTTAAGCTTGCGGGCTACAGGTGAGGGGCATATTTCATCTATTACTTTCAGAACAGGAATAATTGATAAGGAAAACAGAATAAACATTAATACTCCAACCCGTTATGTAACCATTTCAGAAAATATTACCAATCCTGTTTATGAAAAAATACTTTTTGAACGAAAGCTTATGGAGCTTGATTTGCTGAATGATTTTGCTAAAAAAGTAGTAAACAGTCTCGAAGATAATTTTACTATTGCTGATCTTGAAGATTGTATAAAAATTTTAATACGGCCTTTCAGAAATAAAGGCGGGGAAAATAAGTTTACCGCAAAAGGAATTTTATCGCTAGCACTTTCAAATTATGAGATTCAATATTCACCTGATCAAAGACTTTCGGAGAGGATAATTTTTCCTCATTCTCCTTCACAAATTAATGGTATTGAAGATGCCCGCTTTGTACAGTTTTTTGATGATGACGGCAGCAGTATTTATTATGCAACTTACACAGCATATGATGGTAAGGTTGTGCTTCCGCAAATTCTTGAAACTACAGATTTTCTTCATTTTAAAATAAGCACCTTAAACGGACCTGAAGTAAAAAATAAAGGTATGTCCCTTTTTCCAAAAAAAATTAATGGGCTTTATGCAATGATTTCACGGCAGGATAATGAAAATATTTTTTTAATGTATTCTGAACACCTTCATTTCTGGTACACTAAACAATTAATTCTAAAACCAACATTCCCATGGGAATTTGTGCAGCTTGGCAACTGCGGTTCACCAATTGAAACTGAGGCTGGCTGGCTGGTATTAAGTCATGGTGTGGGAGCTATGCGCGAGTATTCGATTGGAGCTTTTTTATTAGATAAAGATGATCCATCAATAGTTATCGGTCGTTTAGAAGAACCTCTGTTAACTCCTAATGAAAATGAAAGAGAAGGTTATGTACCCAATGTTGTTTATAGCTGCGGGAGTGCAATACATGGAGATGAACTTATAATTCCTTATGCTATGTCTGATCATGCAAGCAGCATTGCAAAAGTAAATCTGAATGATCTGTTAACCGAGCTTACTTCAAATCATAAATCATAAAAGGTAAATTTATTGAAAATATGCAGATACAATAAAAACCCAATTCTTACAAAAGATGATGTACCATTTAAAGTTAACAGCATTTTTAATCCGGGAGCTGTAAAATTCAATGGAGGCTATTTGCTTCTATGCAGAGTTGAAATGCCCGTTGGCAGATCTTCACTTGTAATTGCAGATAGCAAAGATGGATTTAATTTTAAAGTATGTGAAAAACCAATTTTAACTCCCGAAGATCATGAAGATTTTTATGATTATGTTAAGTGGGGAATTGAAGATGCCCGGATAACCAGGATTGAAAATAAATACTTCTTAACATACACAGGGTATTCAAAATATCAACCACTGGTAGTTTTAGCAGAGACAGATGATTTTAAGAGTTTCAAAATTCACGGACCCATTTCTGAACCTTCCAATAAAGATTGTACAATATTTCCCGAAAAGATTAATAATTATTACTGGAAAGTTGATCGCCCATCTGCAGAACACAGAAGAGATATCTGGATAAGCAGCAGCCCTGATCTGATTCATTGGGGAGGTTATAAAGTACTACTTGAACCGGAAAGAGGTACATGGGAGTCTGATAAAATTGGTTCTTCAAGCACTCCGGTTAAAACCAAAGAGGGCTGGTTGATGCTTTATCATGGTGTAAGATCATTTGGTACGGGTTCTATTTACAAACTCGGAGTCGCTTTACTTGATCTTGAAAAGCCCTGGATAGTTAAGGGAAAAAGTAAAGAACCTATACTCTCTCCGGATAAAGATTATGAACGTATTGGCGATGTAAATAATGTTATCTTTTCAAATGGCTGGATTATAGAAGATAATGGTGATGTGAAGATCTATTACTCAGGTGCTGATATGAATATTTGTCTGGCTGAAACAAATGTGGAATATCTTTTATCATTATGCAAATAGCTGAAAATAAAAATTGAAAAAATACAATTTTAATATTATCTGGATTTTAATTCCGATTCTCATTTTACTTTTCGGTGAAATATCTAAGAGTCAAACAACCTTTATTGTCAATAAATCTCATCTTGATTATCTGTATGAGGAAATTAATATAGACGGAAAAGAGATGGCTATAATTCATATTTATAGTAATGCCCCTGACTATGCCTATGTTGGTGATGATGATGAGGGCTATGCCTGTATAGATGATGCTGCCCGTGCGGCAATTTTTTATTTGGAATATTATAAAGCATATCTCGACAGTTCAAGTCTCAATAAGTTCGATAAGCTTATTGAGTTTGTTCTTTACATGCAGGCAGAGAACGGGTTCTTCTATAATTTTATCTGGGAAGATCATTCAATAAATATGACATTTAAGACGAGCGTGGCTGAACCAAATTGGTGGTCATGGCGGGCTCTGTGGGTTTTGATGGAAGGATATAAGTATTTCGGTTATTCAAATACCGAAAAAACTATTGCAGTTCGTCGAAGTATTGAAAAAACTATTGAAGCAATTAAAAAATACATTCCCCAAAAGCGTGGTAAAGTCTTAATTGATGGAATCGAATTTCCGGATTGGCTGCCCGGTAATTATGCATCAGATCAGGCTGCGCTTTTAGTTTTAAGTCTTTCTGATTATTATAAAATATCCGGCGATAATGAAATCCTGGATTACCTTCAATCTTTGATTCATGGTATTATGATAATGCAGCTTAAAAATACAGGATGTGAGTATGAGGGTGCTTTCCTTAGCTGGCAGAATACCTGGCATGGCTGGGGCAATTCACAGGCTTATGCCTTATTGAAAGCTTACCAGGTTCTAAAGGAAGAGAAAATTAAAACGAGCGCATTATTGGAGCTGAATAATTTTTATGAACGATTAATTGAGATCGGCTTTTTAAGCTACTTCAAAGTAAAGAACAATCAAGATATGTATGAAGTTGTTGAATCAAACAAATATTCCCAAATAGCTTATTGCATCAGCCCTATGGTTTTTGCTTTGCTTGAGGCGTACAACCTCACATCAGATTCGACTTATGCAATAAAAGCAGGTCGGGTGGCACAATGGTTTATTGGCCAAAATCCCGCAAGTACCGTTATGTATAATCACCATAGTGGAATTTTTTATGACGGAATCGAAAATGAAATGTTAATCAATAAAAATTCTGGGGCAGAATCCACGATTGAGGGATTATTGTCTCTATTAAAGATATCTTTAAATCCGGTAGCATTAACGGAGTTTGAAAATATAGATTAAACTTTTTACTGATTTATAAGTGATCATGATTTGTTTAACAGAAAAGAATTAAATAAGAATTGGATTTTTGCATTAGCAGATTCGTCTTTCTCAATTGAAGCTATACCTAATCAAAAAATCAAATCGGGGGAATGGTTTACCGCTACAGTACCTGGGACAATCCATACTGATTTATTAAGCAACAATCTTATTGAAGATCCTTTTTATTCGGATAATGAATTGAAATTAAATTGGATTACCGGATGCGATTGGATTTATCAGACTGAATTTGATTTTAATAATGACACTAACAATAATGTTAACCTGGTTTTTGAAGGTTTGGATACGATATGTGAAATCTATTTGAACAATGTAATATTGGGTGATACTGACAATATGTTTTTATCATGCAGATATGATATAAAAGGTATCTTAAAACCTTCAGGCAATTTATTGAAGCTTATTTTCAAATCTCCTGTTAAGTATGCTTCTGAGCAGGAAGAGAAATTTGGCAAACTCCCCGTTGCTCTCAATTCAAGCAGAGTGTATATAAGGAAAGCACAATATTCTTTTGGTTGGGATTGGGGACCTTCTTTTCCTACATCCGGAATTTGGCGTAGCGTATATTTAGAAGATTATACTGATTCAAGAATCGAAAATTTTACCTTTCACACAACCAAACTCAAAGAGGATTATGCGGAGGTTGATGTGATTACAGAAATCACCGGCAATCAATCGAATAATGTTTCGCTTATCATCTCTTTATCAGATGAAAAAAATATTTATGAGAAGAAGATTGCAATTGGAAACACAACAAAGTACAAGACTACTTTTGGAATTAAAAATCCAAAACTTTGGTGGCCCAATGGAGAAGGTGAGCAGAATTTATATTTGTTAACAGCTAAGATAATTGATGATAATAAAATTGTTCTTAATGAAGTTAACAAAAGTATTGGGATAAGAAAACTTGAATTAATTCTTACTGAGGCCGGAAAATCAACCTTTAAGTTTCGAATAAATAATAGGGATATTTATTGCCAGGGAGTTAACTGGATACCTGCCGATTCATTTCTGCCCCGGATAACAAAAGAAAAATATTCTGAGCTACTTTCATTTGCGAAGCAGGCAAATATGAATATTGTAAGAGTGTGGGGCGGAGGTATTTATGAAGATGATGAATTTTATTCATTATGTGATCGGCTTGGTTTGTTAGTCTGGCAGGATTTTATGTTTGCATGCGGTTCTTATCCGGAACATGAATCGTTCATTGAAAATGTCAAAAAAGAAGTCGTTCAAAATGTGTTAAGACTACAGTATCATCCTTCACTGGCGCTTTGGTGTGGTAACAATGAAAATGAATGGATTTGGTACCAGGAGCAAAAAACATCTTACAAAAAAATGCCGGGATATAAAATATATCACTCTGTAATTCCTGAAATCTTAAATGAGATTGATCCCGGACGACCATACTGGCCATCTTCTCCTTTCGGAAATGAAGAAGATCCGAACTCATTTGACAGTGGTAATAATCATCAGTGGGATATATGGAGCAGATGGATTGATTATAAAAGTGTCGTAAATGATAAAAGTTTGTTTGTAACAGAATTTGGTTTTCAGGGACCGGCAAATAAATCCACATTTAAAAAATATCTTCCGGAGGAAAACAGAAAAATCCAGGATAAAGTTTCTGAGTTTCATAATAAACAAGTTGAAGGACCAGAAAGGCTTATTAGATTTCTTGCAGGTCATCTGCCGTTAAATACTGGTTGGAGTGATTTTATTTATCTGGCACAACTTAATCAGGCTATTGCACTTAAAACTTGTCTTGAATACTGGAAATTCCATTCTGCAAAAACAAACGGAAGTATCATCTGGCAATTAAATGATTGCTGGCCGGTTACAAGCTGGTCTTTGATAGATTCTGAACTAAAACCGAAATTATCATACTACTTAGTAAAAAATGTTTTTGCACAGCATGAGATCTGCTTCGTAAAAAATAATGAAGACTTTCAAATAATTTTGCAGAATGTTAAAACCGGAAACCCTAATTGTAAATTCAAATTTAATTTATTCGATACTTCTTCAGGTAGTCAGATTCATGAAGAAATTTTTCAAATAAAAAAAGAAAACCGGGAACATATCTGTTATAATGTCCCTCAAAGTGTTTTACCAGATGATAAAAATCAAATTTTGATTGCTTCTCTTCTTGATGAGCATAATAAAATTCTTTCCAGGAATTATTTTATCAATGGAGAATGGAAGCATAAAAATCTTGTTTCTGCAAATATTGAATTTCAGATGATAAAAAATAATTCATCTGATTGCCTGAAACTTACAACAGACAACATTGCATTATTCATAGATGTGCAGCATCCAGGTGCTGATTTTTCCGATAGAGGATTTATTCTCTTACCAGGCGAAGGAAAATTTTTAAATATCTCTTTTCATTCTGATGAAAAAATAAATTTTGATAAGCTTGAGATTTATACACTTAATAATTATCTGGATAAGAGATAAAAATTAGAATTCTTAATTAGAATAATATGAAATTAAAAAATTATCTTAAGTTTTTTTTGTTATTCGGGATAATTACCGAAACTTTAATTACACCTCATGTTTTAGCACAGCAGATTAGTATTAATCGCATAGACCAGATGCCTAATGCTCCTTCTCCTTATGAAATGAGAAACTGGAAACAGGTTGCAATTAGTTATGATAATTTTGTTTTTGATCTTAATCTCACTGGACAATATCTCCCGCTGATCTGGCTGAATACAAATACAATCAATTATCCTGAACATAATAGTTTCGGGCTTCATACAGTAGTCGGCACAACAGCACCATCATCCTCTGAAGGAATAAATCTCATACCGGCGACGATTGGTGCATCACTGGTAGGTATCGATAAGCGCAATCAGAATGGCTACAATTGGGTGCTGATGTGTGAAGAATATTTTAATAAAGCGAACAACGCAAATGTTTATTTAAATCATCCAACCGGAAGCAATTGGGATGATTGGTGGTACGATGTAATGCCAAATATATTTTTCTATCAACTCTACGATCAATATCCATCTATTGGCGATTTCTCCAATCAATTTATCAATGTTGCCAACCGATGGTTGGAAGCTATTGAGGTAATGGGCGGAAGTACCACTCCATGGGAAAGTCCTTATATGAATTACCGTGCCTTTAATCTTATGACTATGACTCCCTATTCTTCAGGAATTGCTGAACCTGAAGCTGCTGGTGGATTAGCCTGGATTCTATACAATGCTTATAGAGAAACAGGAAATGAGGACTACAGAATAGGTGCAGAATGGTGTATGGAATTTCTTAATTCTCTTACTTCAAATCCTTCTTACGAACTACAATTATCTTATGGTGCTTATACCGCTGCAAGAATGAATGCTGAATTAGGTACAACCTATGATATTCAAAAAATTATTAACTGGTGTTTTGATGTTGGACCGCTCCGTCAATGGGGAGCTATTGTAGGAAACTGGGGAGGTTACGATGTTGACGGTTTAATTGGTGAAGTAAATGGAGCTAATGATTATGCTTTTTTAATGAATACATTTGAACAGGTTGGGGCACTTATTCCATTGGTTAGATATGATGACAGGTTTGCAAGAGCAATTGGTAAATGGGTGCTGAATGCTGCTAATGCTGCACGACTATTATATCCTAACTATCTTCCTGATCAAAATCAGGATAGTGAAGAATGGGCGCATCAATATGATCCGAATTCTTATATAGGGCATGAAGCGCTTCGTCAAACTCAGAATGGAAATAGTCCTTATGCAACTGGAGATGCAATCAGTGGAGGGTGGGGGTTGACTAATCTTGTCCTTTATGGTTCTTCTCATGTTGGAATTTTAGGTGGAATAATTGATACTACAAATGTCCAGATGATTTTACAGCTTAATCTTTTAAAGACTGATTATTTTCATAAAGATGCTTTTCCCAGTTATCTTTATTACAACCCTTATCAATCTGAAAAGTCAATTATAATAGATGTTGGTAACGGAACACACGATATATACAATGCTGTCACCAATACTATAATAAAATCAGCCATCACTGGTGAAACATCAATCACAATCCCCGCAGATCAGGCAGTCATTGCAGTGATTATACCTGCCGGAAGTACAATACTATATGATCTTGATAAAGCTTTTGTTAATGGTGTTATAATTGATTATCTGTCAGGTCAGACAGTTGCAAATTATCCTCCAAGAATAAAATCGCTTGCATCAGATAAGCAGGTTGTTGTTTTTAATGATTCGGCAAAAATATATTGTACAGCAATTGATAGAGATAACGATCCTTTAATGTATCAATGGTCAGTATCAGGCGGAAGTTTTACTGGAACAGATACTATAATTATTTGGCAGGCACCCTCATTTCCCGGTTCATATTTAATTATCTGCACAGTAAGTGATAATCAGGGCGGTATAATTTCTGATTCTCTTTATATTGATGTAGTAGAATATATCAATAACGATCCTATTATAACCGGAATAACTGCACATCCAAGAAAAATTCATCTCGGTTCTGAATCTGAAATTAATTGTGCTGCAACAGACCCGGACGGAGACACATTGAATTATAACTGGTCTGCAATTTTTGGCACTATATCCGGTACCGGAGCGACCATTACCTGGACAGCACCAACTTCCGCAGGCAATTACTATATAATCTGCATAGTAAATGATGGCCGTGGAGGAGAGGCAATTGATAGTATTGGTGTATCCGTCCGTGATACTACGATTCAGCAGACAGGGGATCTTGTGGCGTTCTATCCTTTTAATGGTAATGCTATTGATGAAAGTGGATTTAATAATAATGGTACGGTTTCGGGAGCTACTCTAGTTTCAGATCGTTGGGGTAATCCATCCAGTGCATACTCGTTTGATGGAGTAAATGATTATATAAGTGTGGTCAGCAGTCCAAGTTTAAATTTTCAGGATGCTGTTACTATTAATTTCTGGATAAAAGTTGAAGAGTTTTTTGTCCGGGAATCTTACCCTCTTTCACATGGTAATTGGGAAAACAGATGGAAGGTCTCAATTACAAATAAACACATACGCTGGACTGTTAAAAGTAATTTGGGTATAAAAGATCTTGATTCTGAAACAGAGTTGATACAAAATAATCTTTATAATGTTACTGTACTTTATGACGGCATAGATTATGAAATTTATATTAATGGTGAACTCGATGCGTTTACATCTTTCTCCGGATTAATTTTAACAACTCCAATCGACTTTATGATTGGGCAGGTTTTGCCGGGCAATAATCAATATAATTTCAAAGGAGTTCTGGATGATATACGGATTTATAATTATGCCCTATCGTATGGAAATATCCAAGCCCTTTATGATTTTGTAACTGGTCTTGAAGACCAGCAAGATACTAAGACACCGGAGAACTACAGTTTATTACAAAATTATCCCAATCCTTTTAATGGAGAGACGACTATTAAATTTCAGGTTTCAAACGAATCAAACGTAAAACTTGAAATATTTAATGTACTAGGTGAGAAAGTTAAAACATTAGTTGATGAGAAGAAATCATCTGGTTTTTATTCGGTTCGCTGGGATAGTCGGAATGATGCGAGTAAGATTATGAATTCAGGAATCTATTTTATCCGGTTTATTTCAAATAACTTTTCTGAAATAAAAAAAATGCTGCTGCTCAAATAAAATGACTAATCCTATCAAATAATTTTAACAATGAAGTTTAATTGCTTATTGATTGGTATTCTCTTCCTGATTTTATTATTGATGCCAATGGAAATATTTGGGCAGGATAAAAACTTACTTCATATAAAAAGTACAAAGGAAGTTGGTCAAATAGAAGTCGGGGGTCCTTATGTTGGAATTGAAATTCATAAAAGCTTCCCTATGCTTAACCGGATAAGTTTTTATTACCCGGTAGCAAACAGTATAGATATTAGTGATGATTATTGGAAACGAGAAAATTTCAGAATCATGTCTGTGGGATTAAAAGTTGGAAGTTTACCAAAAAGAATTCTTGAAAATGAAATCTACGAAGTTGATCAAACACCTTATTCTGTATCGTTTACAAAAGAGAAATTTGATAGCAAAATAAAAATCAGTTATGAGTTTTGTAAAAATGAACCGGCTATGGTGGTTACCTACGAAATTACCAACAAATCAAAAGTAGAAAAAGATTATGAAATCTTTACAAGATTAGAAACAATTTTACGAACGAGCCATTCCTATAATTTGAAGAATAGTGCTTATACTGAATTTGAGGATAACGGTTCAGTGATAAGAATTAACTACCCGGAGATTGAAACCGGAAGTACGCAGATTTTTATTGTCAATGCCGGGTTGCATCCGGTTAGCTTTACAACTGTTGAAAAAATAGATAGCAGATTTAGTAATCTGGATGATTGGTGGCTAAACACTGATAGTTCTCTGCCCGCGAAAACCATTCAAAAAGAAAATCCCGGAAAACCAGCAGCAGCTTTTATTTATAATAAAAAATTAGCACCAAACACATCTATTAAAATTGTACAGATTATTGGGTCCTCAAAAATTACAGAGGGAAATGAAAAAACAAATTATCTGTTGACAAACTATGAAAAAGAAATCAATGATTATGAAAATTACATAATCAAAGAGTCTCTTGGAAAAAGCGATATTGTAACTGGTGATGAAGATCTTGATTTTACTGTCAGGTGGGCAAAAGCGGTTTTAACTGCAAATGCACATTATTTGAATGGACAGATCGTACCTATGCCTGCCCAGGCAGAATATAATTTTTATTTTACTCATGATGCATTGCTCACTGACTTAGCCGCGGTAATTTTTGATCTTAATAGAGTTAAAAGAGATTTAAAATATATTATCAGTTTAGCCGATACAGACAAGACAATTCCGCACGCATACTATTGGAAAGACACACAATATAAAACCGAGTTTGCCGGAACTGAGAACTGGAATCACTTTTGGTTTACTCTTGTATGTGCAAGTTATTTTCGTCATTCTGGGGACAATGAATTTCTAAATCAACTATATCCTTATATCGAGAAAAGTATTGAAACAGCTTTGAAGAATAAAGGTGAGGATAATTTGATGTGGTCCTTCAGACCTGATTGGTGGGATATCGGTAACAATTTTGGACCACGTGCGTATATGACGATTCTTGCTATTCGTGCCTTAAGAGAATTTAATTTTATAACAGCTTCATTAAAAAAAGATAATTCTAAACTTCAGTTCTATGAAGAGCTTGCTAATCGAATGAATAAAACCTTAGTTGATTCACTGTGGGATGATGCTTTGAATTATTTGATAAGCTATTATGAAGATGGAACAAAAGATCGCCACATCTATATGGGTTCTCTTCTTGCTTCGCACTTTAATTTACTCGATGAAGATAAAAATCTAAAGCTGATAACAACTGCCAAAGAAAATTTATTAGATGAAAAACTTGGCATTTATACACTCTATCCAATGGATTTACATAAGCTGATTGATTATATGAAGTTTGCAGGCAATGAAGCAGGTGAACCTTACTATTATGCGAACGGAGGAATCTGGCCGCACGGTAATGCATGGTATGCACTTGGATTAATAAACAATGGATTTTATGAAGAAGCATTAACCTTCATTAAGAAAACTATGACTTTGAGTGGAATAATAAATAGTCCCAACGGTCAGCCTGCTTTGTATGAGTATAGAATCAGTGATAAAACAAGGCCTGCTTTTTACGGGAAGATAGACAAGCCTCAATTTCTTTGGGCAGGTGGCTGGTATATTTATACTCTCTACAATTTATTTGGATTGAGAGAAAACGAATGGAACATTGCATTTGCTCCATATATTCAGCAAGAATTAGATACTGTGTATTTAACAGTTACCATTAAAGGAGTTCCGGTAAGAGTTGAGATCTCCGGCAAGGGAAATGGGATATCTTCAATTACCTATGATGATAAAGAAATACCTTCTGCAGTGGTTCCTAAAAACATTAATGATTTAACAAAGATCAGTTTCAAATCAGGTGATCCAATAATTCCATATCTGAGTTCAGCAAATGCAATAGTTATCTCACCTGTTTATGATATAGAAACAAGAACACTCGAATTTGATCTTGAATCATTTGAAGGACATTTAATCGAATTTGAAATTATATCTCCAATGGAAAAACAAAATATTTTGGTTAATAGGAAAAATCTGGATGATGGGATTACAGAAATAAAGAATGATAACTTATATGAAATAAATGTTCAACACATCGCACAATTATCGAACAATCATTATTCAATCATATTTAAATGAACTATCAAATAGGTAAAATATGGTAGTAAGTGAATTAAAAAATCAAAACTGCTGAATCTCTTTTTTTCAGAAATAATTGTTCCTTCATCTTTAATATCTTTAGTCAAAGAAAACCAACAAATAATAAAAACCTTTAGAAGGGTAGAGGTTGACTATAAAATTGTATTTATTTAAGTTCATTTCAGTTCCAAAACGCTTCTCAGGTAAATGTTTTTTTTAACTAAATTATTAATAAATAGATATTTTTTGATTCAATTGAATCTGAATCAGAGAGAAATTCTTTCTTTATCTTTTCTTCAATATTTTTTATACAGGTATTAATCTCTTATATATACTAAAGACTAATTGAATACTCATTCTTTTCCATAAAATGGGGTTAACGTGGCGAAGCTGTGTTATTTTCTTTTATAAATTATTGAGTGGGTCTAAATGGTTTTAAGAGTTACTATAACAAAACAATCTGATCCTTCCTATACAGATAATCTTGAATTTAACCGATTTCCAATCTTTCTGGGGAGAGATGAAAAAAATGAGGTTATCCTGCCTGATCCTTTTAAAGTAGTTTCAAGAAAGCACACCAAAATCATAGAAACAGAGGGAATATTACAACTAATTGATCTTGAGGCTCCTAACTTTACATATCTGAATGGTGAAAGAATTAATCCCAATGAAGAAAATGCTATTAAATCGGGTGATAAAGTAAAAATTGGTGAATACGAATTAGAACTGCAGATTGTTAAAGTAAAAGAACAAGCTGCCGATGATGACCAAAAGACAATGGTGTTTTTAAATCCGTTTGCAGAAGAGGTTGCAGGTATTGCCGTCAATCTGAAAAAGCTTTCCGAGAAATTTGTTCTGGATAATTCGCCGATGAAAGCTGAGATGTTAAAATTTTCTTTACTTCAGAATTTGGGTGATTTAAAGAAAGATGAAATAAGTAAAGTAATTGCAGAATATTTCTCTGAAAATTTTCTTGATAAAAAAGCAAGCATTATTGAGAAAAAAGTTGTTGAGACAAAAACATCCGAATCTAAAATATATTCTTTGCCAAAGAGTGAAGTAAATCTTAGTTCTGCTATGTCACAGGATTATTCATTTAATTCCCACTTTGCCAGTACAATTGATATTCTTCTTGAAACTTTTGCAAAGCTGATTCAAGGATTCCTTCATTTCAGGCAGGAGTTTTTTGGTATTACAATCTATCATTCTCTCCCAACCGGCTCAGTTAAAGAATTAAAAGAATTTTTATTTAATCCCGGGATTTCATCTGAAGAAGAAAAGAAAAGATTAGGCTTATTAAAGGAAGAGATTCAAAAGCTTCTTTCACACCAGATAGGAATGCTTGAAGGGTACAGGCAATCGGTTACCGAAGGAAGTAAATCGTTATTGGAAAGTATGGATCCCGGTACAATTGAAAGGGAGATGATGAATAAGAACCAGCAGTCTTCAGCAATTGATATTGGGAAAATACTTCCGTTCACTAAAAAGATTAAAGTTTTGGATGCATTAAAAGAAAATTACCGGAAATATATTTCAGATTTGTATCACATAGAAAAGAAATTTTTCAGGCCTCCCTTTTTGAAAGGATATCAGAAAAGAATTTTATCTGAAAAATCTCAGAATGAATATTAATTCAGGTATAGGGTATATAGGTATAAGGTATATAAGTAAAAAGTATGAGATTTAAAATGAAAAGTATAAATTCTAAAATTCCCTATACCTTTATACCTTATACCTATATACCCAAAACAGGAGTTTACAAATGAAACATTTTCCAATGATTTTATTTATTTGTGGTTTGATCCTAATAACCGGCTGCGGAAGCAGCGTTCAAACAATACGTGTTGATTTGACTTGTGATGATAATTGTAATGAAAATAATGCAATAGTTGTAAAGATATATCAGTTAAAAAATGCAGATAAATTCCGGAATGCCAGTTTTGAATCTTTGATATTCAATCCCGAAGAAATTCTGGGAGATGATCTTATTCCTGATTCCAAGTATGAAAAGACTCTAATCCCGGGTGAATCTTTTCAAATAAACGAATATGAAATTAAGCCGGAAGCGGGTTATATAGGAATCGTTGGAGATTTCCATTCACCAGCTAAAGATTCCTGGCTTCAAGTTATTTCCGCATATGATATTGATGAACTAAATATAATGGTTCATGAAAATTCCATCTCATTCACTAAAGAAGATTAGATATTACTTCTACACTAAAGGGAGAATAATTAATTAAATGAAATTTCAAAAAGTAGTTTGGTATGAAGGGATGAAATTAGACCCTCACCATTTTCAGCAGGCCGACAGGTATAATCAATATTATGTCAATTCAAGGTTAGGTTTAATAAATCCTAATTATTGGGGATTAAATGAATTCCAGGTTGATCCTGCTGCTTTAGCCGGTGGTTTATTTGGTTTTGTAAAATGCAGTGGTATAATGCCGGATGGTTTTGTATATAATATGCCGGATAATGATCCGCTTCCTAAAAACAGAAATTTTGAAGAACTTTTTTCTGCAACTGCAGAAAAGCTTGATGCCTATCTTGCAATTCCAATTGAAAATGATTCCGGGAATAATTGCCAGATTGATGATACGGCAAATTATAATAACACCCGGTATTATCTTCAGAACATTGAAGTGCTCGATTATAATTCCGGTACAAACCTGAGAAGCATAGGAATAACCCGCCCCAATTTCCAATTTAAATTTGGCGATGAATCTTTGGAAGAATACAGTTCTGTAAAAATTGGCGAGATAGCAAGAAGCTCCGATGGAAAATTTACTATGGATAAAAACTTTATTGCACCTGCCTTAACAATATCATCATCAGCTAATTTAATGGAGATGATAAGAGAATTACTTGGTAATCTTATTTCAAAAAGCAGGGAATTGAGAAATCAAACTACCATAGTCAAACCTGAATTATCCCTTACACAAGTTGAAATACTTTTAATGCTGCAGTCAGTAAATAATTTTATCCCTTTACTAAATTATTTTTATACTTCGAAACACCTTCATCCGGAAAATTTATATATCCTTTTATTAAATCTTGCCGGTCAGCTTTCCACTTTTTCTAATTTAGGAATAAAGACTTCTGAATATCCAACATACAATCATAGGCATTTATCAGAAATATTCAGGCAGGTAAATGATGATATAAATGCGATGCTGCAAGTAGAAAAAACCTTGGAAAGGAAGGACATTGTAATACCATTGCGGAAACAGGCAGAAACTTTATTTATTGGTCAGCTTTCTCCAAATCAAATCCAGGCGCAATTCTACTTGGTTGTAACAGGAGATATTCCGGAGAAAAAAATAGTTACAGAGCTTCCAAAGAATATTAAAATTTCTGCTTATGAAGAAATCTTTGCAGTTAACCAGGCAGGAATCCAGGGAGTTACAATTGAATATATTGCCCGTCCACCTTCAGGCATAGCAGTAAATGAAAAAGCACATTACTTCAAAATAAATAAAGAAGGGCGGTTTTGGGATAAAATTGCCGCCAAAAATAATATCGCCTTCTTTCTCGCTTCAGAATTTAAAATGCTTCAAATGGAATTAGTTCTTCTTTTACCAGGAAATTAATTTTTAAATAAAAAGAAATTTTAGAACTCACCATCAGTTTACAAGAATAAAAAATGAAAGATCAATCTCAAATTCCCGGCAAAAGAAAAACTTTGGCAGATATTTCTTCAGAATCTTTAATGCTTATTCTTCAACTGCGGGCAGCAAACGATTATGGAGATCCTTCTACTTTAAAAACCAGAGTTGTTGATATGTTTGATGGCTTTGAACAGAATGCGAGGAGTGTAGCTATTGATAATGAAAAAATCCGGCAGGCGAAGTTTGCATTGGTAGCATTTCTTGATGAAACTGTAATCAGCTCAAACTGGCTTAGGAAAGATGAATGGCTTACAGAACCGCTCCAGATAAAACTATTTGATACTTTTAATGCCGGTGAAGAATTTTTTACAAACCTTCATAGCCTCAGGCAAAGAGCCAGCAGCAATAAAGAAGTTCTTGAAGTTTATTATCTCTGCCTTACTTTAGGTTTTAAAGGAATGTACCAGCTTCAGTCTCCTGAAACATTAAGAAGAGTAGTTGATGATTTGAACCTTGAACTTCACCCGGAATTATATAATGCTATAGATGCTATTTCTCCAAATGGAAAACCAAAAGAGAATTTTATACAGATTATAAGGGGAGGAGTTCCTTTTTGGGTTTATCCTGTTTCAACAATAATAATATGTATTGTTTTCTATTTTATTATGTCAATGTGAATTTCAGGAAAAGCAGAAGACATTGTTGAATCATTAAAGGATTTGCTGAGCTAAGATTTATAAAATCAACGTAACACAGATTATTAATCTGTGCTACGCAAGAAATTGATTTAGCGGTTGCACAATTTTATGAACACCATTATTAACATATTGAAAAGTCCGAAGGGTTTAGCAGCATTAGGGGCTATATTACTTGTAGCGCTTATTGTTTTTCTTGGTGGAATCTTTGGGGTTAGCTGGCTTTTCAGAATTATCATTATAGTTTTCATTCTTCTTATTGTTCTTGTAATATTTATGTACAAGAAAATGAAGAACGCTCAGAAAGCAAACCAGATTGAAAAATCAATTGGTATGCAGGCTGATGCACAAATGAAAAATCTTTCTCCTGAAAAAAGAGCAGAGATAGAACAATTCAAAAAGCAATTAGAAGCTGCAATAACTTCATTAAAAAATTCCAAGCTTGCAAAAAGTAAGTTAGGCAAATCAGCACTTTACGCTCTTCCATGGTATATGATTATCGGACCATCTGCAGCAGGTAAAACAACTGCAATTCAAAATTCCGGACTTGAATTTCCATTTGGGAAAGAAGGTTTTAAGGGCGTTGGCGGGACAAGGAATTGTGATTGGTTCTTTTCTACAAAAGCGATCTTTTTAGATACAGCCGGAAGATATGTAACTCAAACAGAGGACAGGGTTGAATGGCTGGCATTCCTTGATGTTCTAAAGAAAAACAGGCGAAGGAAACCAGTTAATGGTGTTGTCATCGCTTTAAATATTGATGAAATTATTAATTGCGATAAAGATGAACTTTTTGATCATGCAAAAAATATCAGGACAAGAATTGATGAGCTTATTGAAAACCTGGGAATAAATTTTCCCGTTTATTTTGTTTTTACCAAGTGCGATCTGGTTCAGGGTTTTGTAGAATACTTTGGAGATTTCAGCGAGATTGAACGCTCTCAGATTTGGGGCGCTACTTTAACTTCTCAGCAATTAATTAATTCAAATCCAAAAGATGTATTTGAAAATGAATTTCAAAAGTTATCCGATAAAATTTTTGAGATCAGAACAATCCGCTTAAGCAGTCCGTTAAAAAGGGAACAACGGAGAAAAGTTTTTTTATTCCCATTCCAATTTAAATCTCTTAAACAGAAATTAACTCATTTAATAGGTGAAGTTTTTCAGCATAACCCTTACCAGGATAATCCAATTTTTAGAGGATTTTATTTTACAAGCGGAACCCAGGAAGGTGCACCTTTAGATATTGCGATTAAGGAAATTGCAAAGCAGTTTAATCTTGCCCAAACTTCTGACGAGGATAAACAGGAAATTCTTGAAACAAAAAATTATTTCATTAAAGACCTTTTGAATGATATTGTAATCGGGGATCAGAATTATTCTGCAGGACAAACTTCCGGGGCTGTTAAGAAACAAAGTTTTGGAAAATTAGTAACTGTTTCTGCTTCAGCATTATTTTTAATTTTATTTTGCCTATTTACAATTATCGGTTATAATGGAAATAGCGATCTGTTAGGTAAAATAAAAAATACTTCAGAATCTTTTCAGAAAATCAATTGGAACCAGGATCTTCTCCATAATTTTACCGAAACTGAAAGATTAAGAATGCTGATTAAAAGTATAGAAAATGGTGAAGCAAATGAATCATTTATAAGTTTTGGTTTCGATAGAAGTGAAGAAACATTACCTGAGCTAAAACAATTATATATTCAAAAAACTGAAAATTTTTTTACTCAATACATATTTGATGAAATAGTTAGAAGCTTAAATAATTATGCTAATGGTCAGGATTATCCTGCCGAGGAAATTTATAGTTATTTAAAAGCATACCTGCTTCTTGGAAATCAACGTTCCAGGCTGGATACCACTGAACAGAGATTTTTAGCTCATACTTTCTTTAATGTTTTAAACACCAGATTTATAGTATCTAATCAAAGTGCTTCCTCTGCCAATAAAGATTCCTTAAAAAATTTATTAAGAAATTATATTTCTTTCTATACAAGTCATCTTACTGATAAAAATATTTATCCTGTTCGGAATGATAATCTTCTTATAAGTATTGTAAGAGACAGGATTCAGTACAAACCTAATCCTGAAAGCATTTACGCAAGATTAAAACAAAATGGTCTGAGTCAATTTCCAAATGAACTTACTCTTGAAAAAGAAATAGGCGGAGGATATACATTTCTAAAAACTGATTTCAGAGTGCCAGTTATCTTTACAGCAGATGGATGGAAAAATTATATTGAAGAAGTAATAATTGAAGAGAGCATAAATCCCGGCAAAGAAGATTGGGTTTTAGGAAAATCTTTTGTAAAGCCGGCAGGCGAATTAAGCAGTGAAGAAATCAAGAAAAATCTTTTAAACTTGTACTTCAATGATTATAAACAAACCTGGCTTCAATTTTTGGAAAACATTCAGTATACCAACTTTGAAACCGTACCTGAAGCTGCAGCTAATTTGAAAATTTTAAGTGACCCGGTTAATTCTCCTGTTGTATTAATTTTGAGAACAGTTAGTAACCACCTTCAGGTTATTGTAGATATTCAGTTTCCGCCGGATTCTGACACCAAATCTTTATATGCCAATCTGGATTTAAACGAAAATAATCTTAACGAAATAAAAAGATATTTAAAGTTTGCGAGCACAGATTTAAGTTCGGCTCTTTCACAATTTGGTATTATCAGTGGTGTTCTTGAATCTATTAAAGGAGGGCAAGACCTGGCCAAAGATTATGCAGCAAAAGTTTTGGATAAAAGATCCCCGGAGCTTTCAACTTCACTACAAGTTTTGAAAGGGACGTTATATAATACTCCTGCCCTTCAAAATTTATTTTCATTACCTATAAAACTTTCATGGAATGCAATCCTTTCTGATGCATCTCAATATATAAACCAGCAGTGGCGCAAAAAAGTTTTTGATGAGTTCAATAAATCTCTTGCCGGTTCTTTTCCATTTAATGAATCAGGAAGTGATGCCCCATTCGAGGACTTTAAAGATTTTTTTAAACCTGCAGATGGTACAATCTGGTCTTTCTTCAATAATGAACTAAGTGCTTTTATTAATAAAGAAAGATGGAAAGCAAATGAATGGGAAAATGTAGGGTTGAATATTTCAGTTGAATTAATGAATGCTTTAAAAAAAGCCGATGATATAAGCAGCACTCTATTTAAAACGGGGGATTTAAGTGTTGCTTTTAAATTAAAACCGCAATTACCTGAATCAAAATCCAGCAGCGGGCAAAAGCCAATTGTTGAACAGGTTAATCTTTATATTGATGGTGTGGAAGAACCATACAGAATGGGTTCTCCGTTCTGGAAAGATTACTTTTGGCCTGGAGCTAAAGGTACTCCCGGTGCAAGATTAAACATTTCAATGAGGAATTTAGGAACAGATATAAAAGCTTATAATGGTGAATGGGCATTCTTCAAGCTGTTAAATGATGCTTCTATATCAAGAGGAGAGTCTTCCTCTCAATACAATCTTAACTGGTTCTTTGCAAAAAGTAATTATGATATTACGGTTTCCTATCTTTTAAATGCTGGTAGTTCAAGAAATCCTTTTTCGAAAAATTTCTTTACATCATTTAATCTTCCAGGAAAAATTAATTAAATATTGTCTGTTAAATTTGATAATGCTGTTGGTTATTTTGGCAAACTTCCTGCATTTAATGATTTTGTAAAATTTAATGCCGGTGGAGAAGAATTATTGGTTTTAGATAAATGGCTTCAGGATGGTCTCGTATCAGCTAAGATGAAATTAAAATCTGAATGGGTGAATTACTATAAAAACTCAGAACATTTTTTTTTCTTTTACCCTTTTACTGGAACCAAGAGAGCTTTGGCAGGAATATTAATTCCAGGTTTAGATAAATCCGGAAGAGAGTTTCCTTTTCTGATTTTTTTTTATTTGAATAAGGATCAATTAACTAATGTTCCTTATTACTTAATTCCAATGATATTATTTGATATATTAAAAGAGTTTAAATTTGCAGTTACCGATATTTCTTCAGTAGCTGATTTGTCGCTAATCAATGAAAGGCTAAATAAAATTTCTTGCAATATAAATAACTTTAACAGCGAGCAGAATTTTTACCAAAATTATGTAAGTAATACTTCTCAGGCTGCATTTTGGGATAGAATTATGGAAGGATATGATGATTCAGAAAAATTATCATTCCTTAACCGCTTATATGTTTCTTCAATAGCAGGTAAAGAGAAAGCAGAACCTGTTATAATTTCATTTATTTCTGATAAGAATCATTATATAAATGATCTTTCCTTTTTTATTCATCTCACACTTACATTTCATAAGGCTTACTCACTTCCTGCTATTTTCTGGACTGACTCTGAATATAAAAATCATCTCTTATACCTTTTCTTAAATAAACCTTTACCTTATAACTACATTGATCTTATTTATAGGCAAACCAATCAGAATGTTTTAAATATAGAAGAACAAAATGTTAATACAATCTCAAATTCATTTAAAGATATATTAAATAAGAATATTACCCTTAAAGAATTTTTAAAAGCTTTTTAAGAAATGAAAAATATAAGGACTTTACATGCCTGAAATCCAGGAACTTGCTTCGCAAAGCGAGATGGAAATTTCAGAATTTGTCCAGGGATATCTTGAACCTATTCCCGGTGGTTCTCCTGCAGGAAATGATGCAAGCGGCGAAGAAGAATATTTCAAGTTAAATATGGAGATTCCTAAGACTGTTCCTGATTACAAAAAGTGTATTGAATTTTCTGAGATTATTCTAAAAGAAAAAAGTAAAGATATTAAGGTTGCCGCATGGTTAAGTTTTGCTCTTTTCAGGACTGAAAAGATTAAAGGGCTTAAAGATGGATTGAATATTATTTATCAACTCTTAAAAAAATATGAAAATGATCTCTTCCCGGCTAACCCACTGCATAGAAGTAAAGCAATACAATTTATTAATACGTCAAGATTTTTTAAGCTTGTTGAAAAGGAAGATATAAACCGTTCAAATGCTGCTGATATTATTGAAGCAGAAAAAATTTTAATACAAATAGTAAGTGAATGCCAGAAATTATTCCCGGATAGTATCCCGGTATTAAAATCATTGAAGGAAATAATTGAAGGTCATGCTGAGAAAGCGAAATCATTAGTAGCACCTCCGAAAAATGAAGAGCCAGTTAAAGAAGAAAAATCTGACAGCAAAATTGAAGTTACACCTTCCGGGAAAATTGAAGAAACCCAAAAGCCTCAGCAAACCGCAGCACCAACAACTTCATCTTTAAAAGAAATTAAGCTTACAAATGAAAAAGATGCTATTGCACAGTTTAGGCAAACCTTAACATTCCTTTTTGAATCTCAGCAGCCTTCAGCAGATGGAATAAAGAAAGAGAAAATTCCGGAAAATCATTTTGTATTTGGATTAGCAAGACAGCTTCAGTGGAGTAAAATTATAAGACCACCTGATGCTGACAAAGTAACACAGATTGAAGCTCCAAACCAGGTTATCCGTGGGAAGATGAAAGAATGGTTTACCAGCAGCAATTGGGATACACTCATTCCTAGAATTGAAATAAGTTTTTTAAAAGCAAACAGTGAATTTCCATATTGGCTTGATGCCCAGCGGTATGTTACAAAAGCTCTTGAACAAAAAGGAGGAATTTACATACAGGCATCGGAAGATATTAAAATTCATCTTGCAAAATTACTTCAAAGAATTCCCGATCTTCTTCAGCTAATATTTAAAGATAAACAAACTCCTTTTGCAGATGATGAAACAATTAAATGGATAAATGAAGAAGTTAAACCTTCTTTATCCGGTGGGAAAGGAGCAGAATCAATTATTCTTCCTCCCATAATGGGAGAGGATTACGATCCTATTAATAAAGAATATGAAACAGCCTGTAATGAATTACCTGGAAACTTTGAAAAAAATATTTCTGAAATGCAGAAAGGAATTAGTTCTGACCCAAGAAAAAAAGGGAAATTTCTTAGAAGACTAAACCTGGCAAACTATTGTATCCAGGCAAAAAAGTATGAACTTGCTGAAGTAAATTTAAATGAATTAAAAGCTTCAATTGAAGAATATAATATTGCCGAATGGGAAACTGCATTATGTACTGCAGTCTGGCAGTCCCTTTACTTAGTAAATGCAAAATTAATTTCAGAAGTTAATGCAGAATTAAAAACAAAATTGGAAAATCAGCAAAAAGAATTATTCGGAAAGATTGCTAAATACGATGGAATATTGGCAATGAAACTTCAACAAAAAAATAAATAATTAAGGAGGTAGTAATGGCAAGACCAACATCGCCCAAAATAGCTCAAAGGGTTAAAGTCGCAATCCTGCCAAGCAGCGACGCCAAGGAGAGTGTTGAACTTGATTATCGCATGCTTGTAACCGGGAACTTTAGTAAAAGTGAACCGGGAAGCCAGGGTATGCTGAAAGACAGGAGACTTAGAACAATCGGGAAAAAGGGAGATTTTCAGAAAGTCTTAAAGGATTTTAATCCTAAGCTTAAACTTACGGTTTCCAATAAGTTGTCCGACGACAAGGAAGCACAAATGGAAGTTGATCTTGATTTTCAGGATATAAAAGATTTTAATCCTGATGAAATAGTAAAGAAGGTGGAACCTTTGAAAAAACTTCTTGAAGCAAGAGAAAGACTAAAACAACTGAAGCTTGCAGTGCTAAAGGATGCAAATCTTAAAAAAGCTCTGGAAGGAGTTTTAAAAGATGGTGGCGGCAGCATAGATGACCTGATGACAAAACTTGGAACATCTTCTAAATAAGAAAATTAATCTTAATCCCGCTTTGGTGGGATAAAAATCAAACGGAGGTTTATAAACAATGGCTAAAGAAAAAACAGAACAGGAACAGCAAACTGAACAGACTTCAGTTGATAAGCTGTTGACAATGCTTGATGATTCTAAGAAAGATGCTGTAGCAGAATTTATAAGCAAAATAGGAAAAGAATCTCAGGTATTTAAAGTAACAGGAGCTTTGGTTGATTCTTTTATTGCAGATATTGATACTGTCCTTAGTGCACAAATGGACGAGATATTGCATAATAAAGATTTTCAGGAGCTCGAATCCAACTGGCGGGGGCTTCTCTTCCTTGTACAAAATACTGAATTCAGCAAGCCAGTTAAAATCGAATTGCTTGATGTCTCTAAAGAGGAGCTTTATGATGATCTTAATGAAGCTGCAAATGGAGAAGGATATGAGAAAGATTCCGGTTTGTGGCATCATATATATTGGGGTGCTTATGATAAAGTTGGCGGTCACTCTTATACTGCAATTGTTGGTGATTTTGCAGTTGAAAACACACCTCAGGATATAAGCCTGCTTCAGCATCTTTCAGTTCTTTCTGAATCAGCACAGATTCCTTTTCTTGGCAACGCTAGTCATAAATTTTTTGGTGAAGAAACCTTTGGTGATGTTATGAATAACAGGTTCCTTCCTGATCAGATAAATGATGGCGCCGAATATACTGCCTGGCGTGCTTTCAGAGATGATGACCGCTCAAAATATATTGGACTTGCACTGCCAAGGTTTCTTGGAAGATTGCCTTATAATGCTGAATCTGAACCAACAAAAAACTTCAATTATACAGAAGGTACTTATAGCGGAGGAAAAGATAAAAGCCTATGGTGCAGTGCTTCTTATGCATTAGCTTCTAATATGATAAAAAGCTTTGAAAAGTGGGGATGGAGTGTAAAAATAGTTGGTGTTGATTCAGGCGGTAAAGTGGAAAATCTTCCTACTCCAACTTATGAAGAGCATGGACAAAAGAAGTTAAAGGTACCGGTTGAAGCATCAGTGGGACAAGCAAAAGATCAGGAATTATGCGATCTTGGCTTTATTCCATTAGCTCATTGGGACAGAACAGATTATGCATGTTTCTTTGAAGTTCCTTCTGCTAACAGGCCAAAAAAGATAAAGAGTGATCCTGAGGCAACTGCTAATTTTGCTGTAGGTTCAAGACTGCAGTATACAATGCTTGTAACAAGAATTGCTCACTATCTTAAATACAGGCAATTAGTCTTTGTCGGAAAAAATGCAGGTGCCGGTGATATTGAGAAAGATCTTAAGAAATGGTTAGATACATTAGTAGCTGATTTCCCAAATGCACCGGAATCTGTAATAGCTGAAAGACCTTTGCGTTCATATCAATTGCATGTTGAAGAACTTGCAGAAAAGCCGGGCTTCTTCCAGATCAGTGCTGAATTCAGGCCGCATGTTGCTATTACGGGTATGGATGTTAATCTTAAATTAATTGCTTTCCATTCCGTTGAAGAAGCTTAGCAGCATAGGGTATATGGTATATGGTATATGGTATATGGTATATAGGAATAAGAATTTTTGAAACAACTTTATACATTTTCTTTTATACCTTTATACCCTATACCTTTATTCCCTTTACCAGAATTCTTAAGTAATAATATCATGCACATTAATTAACATTTAACAATTACTAAACTAACGGAGGTTACTATGGCAGTAAAAGGTGAAATAATAATTAAAAATCATGAGGGAAATGAATTAAAAGGTCCTCGTGAAAATGGAACCAGCCTTGTATTTGAGTTTAAGCATGAGGTATATCTTCCTTATGAAAAAGAGCAAAATAAAATTCAGGGTTCCAGGAAAATAACAGCATTTGAAGTTGTTAAAGAGATTGATCAGCTTACTCCCCAATTATATCAGATTGTATGCACCGGGCAATTGTGTAAAGAGATAAAAATAGTATTATACAGAATTGGAATGGAATCGGGGGAAGAGGAACCATATTTCAATTATATACTAAAAGATGCCAAAATTGTTTCGGTAGTCAATTGGATGCCGCCAACTTATGATCCTGCAAATGAAGGAATAGGGCATCTTGAAAAGGTAAAAATGCTTGCCAAAGAATTTAATTGGGAATTCATTGAAGGCGGAATTACATATGTTGAGCAGGCTTTTTAAGTAATTCCACTTCCCAAGCCTTCCCGAATGATTTTTACATACATTCATTCATCCATTCAGTCATTCCTTTCTTCAGTATGTCTGAATGATTGTATGGGTGAATGAATTTAAACTATGAAAAATCTTAGTCTTTACGATATTCTCGTTGGTCAATTTGTTTCGGAAGCAATTAATCCGGATAATCTTGATCCTTCACAATATGAAGAACTTTCTGAAGATGAAAAACTCCGCCGTAGTATAATTGAAAATTTACGGATGGTTCTTTCAACAAGACAAGGATCTGTTCAGCATCTGCCCGATTTTGGCATGCCAGATATACTTCAGCTTTATTTTGATTCCGGTAATTCCATTGACCCTGTTAAAAAACAAATAAGAGATATAATACTTAAATATGAACCGAGGATTGATGATGTACAGGTTCAAAAATTTGATTTTGATCAGGAGAAAATGAGAATTTCTATTAAGATAATTGCCACAATTAAAGATAACCCGAACAAAGAAATTTTACTTACAGAGTTTTCTACTACAGGTTGGACAAAGGTAATGTTTGAGAAAGATCTTAAATAATTCTTTATGAAAATGATGGGGATATATTAAAGCTAATAAAAAATTAGGATGAATAGTGTATAAAACTTAACCTAAATCATTATAATATAAATATTATAGAAAGAGAAGATTAAAATGGCTTTTCCCTGTGAAATACTTATTAAGGATCAAGATGGGAATGTTTTAAAAGGATCTTCACACCGTGATAATGGCGCAAGCCTGATTTTCGAATTCAGTCATAAGATTTATTTGCCTTACGAAAGTGACAATAATAGAATCCAGGGCTCGCGTCAAATTACAGCATTTGAAATTGTTAAAATTATTGACCGGTTAACTCCTCAATTATATCAAATAGTTTGTACGGGGCAAATATGCAAAGAAATAAAAATTACACTTTATACAATATCACCAGAAACAAGAGCGGAAGAACCTTATTTTATTTTTACATTGAAAAATACTAAGATAGTCTCAGTATCCAACTGGATGTATACTTCTTTTGACCCCAAATATGAAAGCTATGGCCATATGGAGAAGGTTGAAATGCTTGCCCGAGAATTTACCTGGGATTACCTGCCCGATGGTGTTATTTATACAGAACAGGCATTATAGTTAAATTTTATAAGTTTGTAAAGAGAACTTTGGGTAAATATCAGCAATTAAAATTAGCTTCTTTGCAAAATGAAATTACAGATAAACAATTGAAACAATAATGAATTCTGATAAATATTTTGAACGGGAATATAATTTCCTTCAAACAGCAGGAGAAGAATTCAGCAAAAAGCATCCTACTTTAGGTTCACATCTTCGTATGAGTGAACGGGAAAGAAAAGATCCTTTTGTTGAGAGACTATATGAAGGCTTTGCTTTTCTTGCCGGCAGAATCCACGAAAGACTTGACGATGAATTCCCTGAAATAGCCGGTGGAATACTGGAAATTTTATTTCCAAATATGCTCAGGCCCTTTCCATCCTGTGCAATTATGCAGACAAAATATAAAGCAGGTGCCATTACAGGTCCTGTTCTTATTAAAAAAGGAAGTGAGATACAAACTCAAACAGCCAGGTATAAAGTAAAATATAAAGTTCTTGCTGGTCCATCTGAAGGAAGCAGAATTACTGAAAAAGAAGAGCCTGCTGAATTTATTTTCAGGACTACACAGAATCTTATAGTACGTCCAATCAAAATTGATAATGTTGTAATTGAAGAATCAGCGCAGGGAAATTCATCTTTGATTATAAAATTTCAACTTGAAAGAAATGTAGATTATAATTCTTTAAATTTAGATTCGCTTCAGCTTTATTTGCATGGTTCAGCTTCAATTAAATTTAATCTTCTTTTTTATCTTACAAAATATGTTTCTTCTCTTTCGGTAAGAGAACTAAATGATAAAGAATCGCAATACCAGAAGATTGATAATTTTAATATTTCTATTCCGGAATTTTCTAATGATCCAAATAAGGATAGTGGCGATTATTCAATTCTTCCTTATTCGAAACAAACCTTCCCAGGATTCCGCCTGCTTCAGGAATATTTTTCTTTCCCTGAAAAATTCTTTTTTATTGAGATAAATGGTCTTCAGAATTTTAAATCTTCAGGCGAATCAAATTATTTTGAAGTAAAAATAGATTTCACCAGAAAACTTTTAAGAGAAAAATGGCCTGGGGTAAATAATATTCTTCTTCATTGTGCGCCAATTGTAAATCTCTTTTCCCGATCAACTGAAGAAGTTGTTGTGAATCAAAGGCTACCTGAATATTATATCATTCCCGACTTAGATAGAAGAAAAAGCCGGGAAATTTATTCTGTTGATAAGATAGCTGGCATAAGTGAAAACAAGTTTGAACAGTATAAATATATCCCAATTACATCTCACGATATCCTTGAGACAAGCGATCCTGAATATAATTACAAGAGATTTTATTCTATCTTCAGGAGAACTCAGCAGCATGATATGGCAGAAACATATATCAGGCTTTTTGGGCCAAGCATTGAAATGGAATCTTTTCCTAAAGAAACTTTAAGCATTGAAGCTACTTTGTCTAACGGATTTTTACCTTCGGCATATCTTGAAGCAGGATCAATAAAAGAACCTATTAATTTTCCGGCAGGTATTGAAGCATCAAATATAACGGTTCCGCAGGAGATGTTTGAATGCCCGGACAGACAGAATTATTTATGGTCTTTAATAGCTCACCTGTCTGTTAGCTATTCAACTTTAGCTGATGAGGGTTCTTTTAAAAGTATTCTCAATTTATATAATTGGACTAAATCTCATAATCACCCTAATAAAAAAAGAATTAATGGGATCAGGAAAATTCATAGACCAAAACTTGTTAGTAAAGTAATTAATCAAAGTTTAATTCGTGGGATAGAATTTCATATCGAAGTTGACCCTAAAGAGTATGAACAGGGAGAAGGAGAAATTCATTTAATGGGTACGGTAATTAATTCATTTCTTTCCCAGTATGTTACTATAAACTCCTACATCTTTTTAAAAATAACAGAAACAGGAACAGGCAAAGAATATTCATGGCAGCCGATAACCGGGGAAATGCAAATAATCTGATTGAAGACCTTGTAAAGAATGGTCCTTCATATAATGTTTGGCAGGCAGTGTGGCTTGCTGAAAATATTACTAAGAAGGAAAACCCCGACAGGAAAGATTATATATTTGACCAGGCAGGGTTAAAATTTCGCCCTTCAGAAAGGTATGAATTCCCTCCTAAAGATATAAAATCAATCTTTCACTATAATGGAGAAGTAAGTTTTGTATTAACTTTTATGGGGCTTTATGGAATTAATTCTCCTGTTCCAAGGTGTTATCATGAAGAAGTTGCAATGCAGCAAAGGATTTTGGGAGAGGGCGAGGTTCCTTTACAGAATTTCCTTGATATTTTTAACAACAGGTTCTATTGGCTTTATTACCAGTCCTGGAAAAAATACAGGTTCTATTTACATTTAAATGATAAACATGAAGATAGGATATCAGAAAGAATAAATTCCTTTGTTGGAAGAAATCTTTTAAAAAATAAAGAATCTCATCTTAATAACTTTGCCCTCTTAAAATTTTCAGGGATACTAAGTTCCCGGGTAAGGAATGATGCCGGTCTTAAGATAATGCTGAATTATTTTTTCCCGAAGTATAAGATGGACATAAAGGAATTTGTTCCGCAATGGATTGAGTTAACAGAAATTCCTGCTGTCGCCGATGAAAATTTTAGTCTGGGAAAAAATAGTTTTATTGGAAAATATTCCCGTGATTGCATGAGCAGAATTTGTGTTCAGTTAAAATCAATATCGTTTGAAGAATATTTAGAATTTCTTCCGGGCACAGAGAACTCAAACAAGCTGATAGAATTGTTAAACCTGTATTTAAACGACGGAATTGAATATGATTTTGAATTTACAATTAAAGCTGCCACAATAGCTTCGGTTTCTTGGGAAGATGAAAGATTAAAACTCGGTTCAACTTTATGGCTTGGAAAGCCTGAAAATGAAGAAGTAAAAGTTTATTTGAGTTATGAAGAAATAACCAATTCTAACCTCACCGAATTCGCCGCGGCGAACTCTCCTTATTAAGGAGAGGACTTTTTAAAAAGCATACTGTTCCCTCTCCTTTATTAGGAGAGGGACAAAGGGTGAGGTAGAAATCCTCATTAGTTATTAATCCGTTAAAATAAAAATTCATTAAATCTTAGGAGCATTTAAAATGCAAAGCAAAGATTTGAAATCACTTCTCTTAAAATTAAATAACTACCTTGTCCGCAATCTTGATACTGCTACAGGTTTAGGAATAAACCGGGGGCATTATGAGATTACTTTTGATCATCTTCTAAATGCTTTAGTTGATGATGGACAGGGAGATGTTCCTTTAATCCTTAAACATTATGCGATTGATTCCGGTGATGTTCAAAAATTAATTAGAAAAAATCTTGATGAGTTTGATTCCGGTAATTCCGGAAAACCAAAACTCTCTCCATTATTAACAGAAATGCTTCAGGAAGCATGGATAACAAGTTCTGTTCATCATCATGAAACTAAAATAAGATCCGGTGCGTTGTTCGAGGTTTTTATTTCTTCAGAACAGGTTATAAGCAGCAGATTAATGGATATTCTTTCGCCTATCAAACAGGATGAGCTCCGTACAGATTTTTATAAAATTGTAAATGGATCGGCCGAAGATCCTGATGTTGCTTCAGAAGTTATTTCTCAGGAAGAAGCACGTCAGCTTCCGCCGGATGGAACTGTGCTTGATCTTTATACACAAAATCTAACAGCATATGCAAAGGAAGGGAAAATTGATCCTATACTTGGAAGAGATGAAGAGATCATCCAGGTAATTGAAGTTTTGTGCAGAAGGAAAAAATCCAATCCTATTTTATTAGGCGAACCGGGTGTTGGAAAGACTGCTTTGGTTGAAGGATTGGCTTTAAAGATTGCGGCTGATGAAGTTCCTGATATTCTGAAAAACAACCAGATTTTTTCTTTAGATATGGGAGCTTTGCAGGCAGGAACAAAAATGAGAGGTGAATTTGAGAAAAGATTAAAAGCAGTTATAACTGAAATTACAAACTCACCTACACCCTCAATTCTTTTTATTGATGAAGCTCATACTTTAATTGGTGCCGGTGCATCTGCTGGTGGCGGAGATGCAGCAAATCTTTTAAAGCCTGCTCTTGCAAGAGGTTCATTCAGAGCAATTGCGGCTACAACTTATCTCGAATACAACAAATATTTTGCAAAGGATGCCGCCCTCGAGAGAAGATTTCAGCCGATACATGTTGGTGAGCCGATTGATGAAAAAGCAATTCTCATGCTGCGGGGTATAAAAACTAAATATGAAGTTTATCATGGAATCCACATAACTGATGAAGCTCTTGAATCAGCGGTTAAACTTTCCAGAAGATATATTGCTGGAAGACAATTGCCGGATAAAGCTGTTGATCTTCTTGATACGGCGGCAACAAGAGTTAAAATGTCTCTTACAAGTAAACCTCCTAAGTTAGAATTGCTTATCAGCGATTTAAAATCAATTGATATGGCGATTAACTCCCAGCAAAGAGATTCTGATATGGATTTAAAAATAGACAAGGATGTTCTTACAGAACTAAGAGAAAAAAAATCGAAGCTGGAGACAGACATAAAATCTAATGAGGAAAAATGGCAGAAAGAGAGTGAGCTTACACGCAAACTGATGGAATTAAGAATGAAAAAATTCTCCGGGAACGGAGGGACAAAAGACCCTAAAGTCCTGGAAGAAATTACAGAAGTTAAAAATAAATTAGGAGCGTTACAGGATCCGGCTCCGCAGGTTTTTGCAGAGGTAACTTCAAATACTGTTGCAGAAGTAATTGAAGCATGGACAGGAATTAAAGTCGGGAATATGACAAGAGATGATATGACAACTCTTCTTCAGCTTGAAGATGATCTAAAGAAAAGAGTTATTGGACAAGATCACGCAATTAAACAAATCGCTGATGTTATTCGCGGTGCAAAAGTTGGAATTAAAAAGGAAGAAGGGCCAATTGGAGTTTTCCTCTTGGTCGGTCCGAGTGGGGTTGGTAAAACAGAATTAGCACGTGCGGTTGCTGAAGTTCTTTTCGGTGATGAAAGATTTATGGTAACTCTTAATATGACTGAGTATCAGAATGAATATAACACGTCAAGATTGATTGGTGCTGATCCGGGATTAGTTGGTTATGGAGAAGGTGGTGCATTAAGCGAGCCGGTGAGAAGAAGACCTTATTGTGTTGTTCTTCTTGATGAAATTGAAAAAGCAAATCCTTCAGTAAAAGACCTATTCATGCAAATATTTGATCGTGGAATGCTGCAGGACGCCGACAGGAGAAATATTGATTTTTCCAATACTACAATTTTTATGACTTCAAATCTTGCTTCAGACGTACTTTTTGAAAAATATAATGAGGGAATGACTTCTCCCGATGATCTGCTTGAAGAACTGAGGCCATATATGAATCAACATTTCAGGCCAGAGTTTTTAGGAAGAATAAAACCAATTGTCTTCCTTCCTTTAAGTCATGATGTAATGAAACCGATTGTTGAAATGAAGCTTGGTAAAATTAAAAAGAGATTGCTTGAAAATCGAGGACTCGAAGTTGAATTCAATAAAGCTATTATTGAAGATATTGTCGAATCATGTACACGTGCAGAAACAGGTGCAAGAAATATTGATGCAATAGTTGATCGGAAATTAGCCCCGGAAATATCCGCACAGCTTTTAGGATTTATGGCGGAAGGGAAAAATCCGGAAAAGCTTACAGTATCAAAAGGAAAAGATGGATCGTTCAAATATAAGTTCTCGTAATTGCAAAATTACAAAATTAATTTATAAATATTTTAATTATGGAGGATAAACATGAAAGTAAAATCATTTGAAGATTTACAAGTTTGGCAGGCGGGCAGCGGTTTCTATTATGAATAATATTTCAGAAGGCTACGAAAGAGACAATAATAAAGAATTCAGGAATTTTTTAGGATATGGGAAAGGTTCTGCAGGCGAAGTCAGATCAATGCTTTATGTAGCTTTGGATTTAAATTATATTTCCAAATATGATTTTGATAAAAACTATAATAAAGCTGTTAGTATTATTACACAAATATCTAACTTCAAAAAATATCTTAGAAATTTTCTTATAAAAGAAAAGATTAAAAATGTTAAAATGTTTTTCCTTCAAATAATAAATTTCTGACCCATTCAAAAAAATAATCTTGCAATCTTGTAATTTTGTAATCCAACAGAAAAGAGGATCCCCATGGTAACTTATAAATTCAATCAGCCATATTATGAATTACATTTTTCAGGATTAGATGAGGGCATTGTGAATGTCGTGTCATTTGAAGCTGAAGAAAAAATATCAGATCTGTTTGAATATAAAATTGAAATAATTTCAAATGACCCGTCTCTTGATTCATTAAAAATCCTGAACAAGTCGGCTACCTTTATCTTTAATCGCGGAGATGAAGATCCAATAAAAGTTCATGGAATTATTTCAGATTTTGAACAATACAGCAGAACACCTGATTATGTTTTTTATCGTGCTGTATTGGTTCCCCGTCTTTGGAGATTAAACCTCGTCTATCAGAATGAAATATATCAGAATATGGATATTAAAGCTGTTATTGAAGATGTCCTGGTGGATATTGGTCTTACAGCACAAGATTATAAGTTTGACTTAAAAAACAATTATCCTAAAATGGAATACATTGTTCAATACAAGGAAACAAATTTTGATTTCCTGAACCGCAGGTTGGAGCATTTTGGTATTTATTATTATTTCGAACAAAATGGTGATAAAGATATAATAGTCTTTACTGATACAAATTCCAGGCTTCCTTCAATAGAATCCGCAATCGGATATAATATTAATAAAGATCCTTTAGGCGAGAATGAATCTATTTCCGAAATAATGTGTAAGGAAAAAGTTGTAACTGGTATGGTTCAGCTTAAAGATTATAATTATATGTTCCCGGAAAAACATTTAATGGCTCAAAGTCAGTTGGAAGATAATATGCCTGGTTTATATTATGATTTCGGTGATAATTTTGAAAATGAAAAGGATGGTGAGTTTCTTGCAAAAATCAGGAACCAGGAATTTATTAATCAAAAGAAAAGATTTTTTGGAAAGAGCGATTGCAGATTATTCAGAGCCGGTTTCAAATTTAAAATGGATGGACATTACCGTAAAGATTGGAACAGCGAGTTCATTTTAACCGGTATAAAATCCAAGGGGACACAGCAGAACCTTTTTAGCTTATTACCTCAATCAAAAACAAGATTGCCAACTTTTGAAAATAATTTTCAAGCTATACCTGTTGAGATAGAATTCCGCCCGCCTCGTAAAACTTTAATACCAAAAATAAGCGGAGTAATGAGTGCTAGAATTGAAGGAGGTTCACCAGATGATGATATCTATATTGATGACCTTGGGAGATATAAAGCAAAAATGTTTTTTGATTTAAGCGATAAAACAAATGGTGAGGCAACTCTTCCCATAAGATTAACTCAGAATTATTCAGGTTCAGGATATGGAACACATTTGGTAAATCGTGTGGGGACAGAATTTGTTTGGACGTGCTTTGATGGAAATATTGATAGACCTATTGGTTTAGGTACCATTCCCAACCCATCGAATGCTTCCCCAACCACAAGCGGGAATAAAACCCAGAATATAATACGCACTGCCTCAGGTAACGAGTTTGTAATGGATGATAAAGCAAAAGAAACCCAGATATACCTTACAACTCCTGATGCAAATAAAATTTTATTTGATGATAAGGATGATAAAATAGAGGTTACAACAAAAGATAAGCACAAAGTTCTGATGGATGATAAGAATCAGAATATTACCATTAAAAGCAAAGAAGGCCATACCGTTTTAATGGATGACAAGAATACCAAAATTGAAATAACAAGTAAGAATGGCCATTTCATAATAATTAATGATAAGGCGGGTGAAGAAAAAATTCAGCTATCGGATAAACCCGGTAATAATAAATTCATTATTGATATTACAAACCAGAAACTTGTAATTGAAACCAAGGATGGAAGTATAGATATTCTTGCACCCAAAGGCGATATAAATTTGAAATCAAAAAATTTTAAAATTGAAACTGAAGAAGATACTTCACTTAAAGCAGCAAATTTTAAATCAGAAGCCAAGCAGGATTTTAAAATTAAAGCAACAAATTTAACTCAGGAAGCTTCTATGGATTTAAAACAAAAGGGGAATAACATTACTTCAGAAGCTTCGATGGAGCATAAATCAAAAGGATTAAATTTAACTATTGAATCAGCTGTTAATACACAGGTAAAAGGAACAATGGTTACAGTTCAATCCACAGGGCCAAATACTATTAAGGGAATGCCCGTCCAAATTAATTAGCAAAAACCAAAATTATAAAAAAGAGAGACAGATAAAATAATGGGAATGGCAGCACGAATGGGAGATCCTACTGTTCACGGTGGTGTAATTGTAATGGGTTTTCCCTTAGTATTGATTGGAGGAATGCCTGCAGCAAGAATTGCAGACATGCATGTTTGCCCAATGGTAACAGGTATTGTTCCTCATGTAGGTGGACCAATCCTAATGGGAAGTCCGATGGTTTTAATTGGAGGAATGCCTGCTGCAAGAATGGGTGACCTGGTTACTTGCGTTGGCCCACCGGATACAATTATAATGGGCTGTCCAACAGTTTTAATAGGAGAGGGTGGAAGTGGAAGTGGAAGCGGAGGTGGAGCTTCCTCAAGCGGAGCTGCTTCTGCTAAGACAGGTGCAAAAAATGCTTTGACTGATAATGTGGAAGCATCAACTAAGGAAAAACATTGGATTGAATTTGAGTTTGTAGATAAAGCAGGAAACCCGGTTAGTGGAATTCCTTATAAATTAAAAGACCCGGATGGTAAGGAATCCCAAAGCCTTCTGAAACCTGATGGAAGAATTCTACGTGATGCAACTGGTGAAGGTAAAGGGGAAGTATTACTTTTCAAAGTACAAAATGCAAAATGGTCTAAGGAGATTGCAAAGATTGGAGAAAAAGTAAAATTAACTGCAGAATCTGAAGGATTTGACAATGGAACAGTTGCAGTAATCCAGGTTTATAGAAAAGATTTAAATGAACCTGATACGGTTGTAAAAACCCTTGAAGAAAAAGTAAATGGAAATAAAATAGAAGTTGAACTGGAAAATAATTTTGAAAGTCAGGAGAATAATTCCTCTGTTAAAAAATATTCCTCTGCTTGTTATTATTTTGAAGTTATAATCGGGCAATGCAAAGCAAGATCAGGTTTATTATTTAATGAAGATTTTATTGAATTAGAGTTAAAAGACACAGATGGCAACGCAAAAGGAAACGAAGAATTTATTCTCTTTCTTCCTAATGGAATAATTGAAAATGGAAAACTTGATGGGAATGGTTACAAAAAGATTGAAAAGATTCCGGCGGGCAGATATTCAGTTATGTTTCCGAACTTAAATAAAAACCTGAAAAAATAATTTTTCACCTTTCATAAACTATCTTAAAAACAATTAGTGGCAGAAATAGAACTTAAGCTTAAGGAAGCTGACAAAAAAATTGAGGACCTGCTGTCGGGGCAGATCAATAAATTTTTTGTTAAAACAAGCTCCGAAGTTACAGTTATTGAAATGGAAGATATCAACTTTCATTTCGATAGTGCTGTCCTTCTGCCCGATTACGGCACTGATGAACCACAGCCCGGCACAGAAGAACAGAATCGGATTACTGGTTTAGGTGTGTTGTTTGCTTGTTTTAAGCAGGCAGAGAAAAAAGAATTTTTACAGAAAATTTTAGTTGCAGGACATACAGATAAAAAAGGGAGTCAATCTTACAACTTAACTTTATCCCAGCAAAGAGCAGAAAATGTTTTTTTCATGTTTATGGGAGAAAGAAGTAAGTGGATTCAATCCTCAGATGAAAAGCACCAGGTTGAAGATATTCAGCAAATATTAAAATGGATTTCTTTCAATTTTCAATATGATTGCGACCCTGGTCCTAAAACCAATAAGATAAATCCTGAAACTGAAGAAGCAATATTAAAATTCCAGAAAAGATATAACCAGGATTTTGTAGATCTGAAAAAACATCAAAGTAAATTCAGCAGAGAATTTATAAGAATTAAAGAAGATGGAAAGAGGGGCAAGCAAACCTGGGGTGCATTCTTCGATATGTATACTCTTGAGCTTTTGATTGTAATGGGAATAAATGAGGATGGGCTTAATGAAAAAAGAGGCAAATTAAATTTTGTAAAAAAGAAACCGCCACATCCCGCACCTGTAATCGGCTGCGGCGAAAATCATCCTGCAAGTGAAGCAAAAACTGAAGATGAAAATCCGATTGACAGGCGTGTAGAAATTCTCTTCTTTGATGAAGGGGAAGAACCGGAATTAAAATGTCATCCGCAAAAACTTAATTGCATCAAATCAAAATGTGATTTATATCCTCCCGGTTTTTTTAAACGGAATCCTGTCCCTGTTGATCCTCTTCCACTTCCAAGTGGAGTTGCAGTTAGAGTTCATTTAAAATTTATGTACAAAACTCCTGAAGGAACTGAAAGAGCTTTGCCTAAAGGATTTCCTTTCACGATAAAATTTCAGGATAATAGTGAAGAATTAAAATCATTGGAGAATGATAACGGGCAAGTATTTTTCCAGGTATTAAGAAAAAAGAAAGCCTTTACAATTGAATTAAAATTTTCCGGAATTAATTTTATTGCTTCTCCTTCCGATACTGCACAAAAAGATGAGCTAATACCTGAAAGCAATATAAAAGAGAAAATTAAAAATGGATTTAAAGTATTCAATCTCCCTTTACAATTTAATTTAAAAACTTCTACTTGGGAATTATCTCCAACTGTATCAAATTTTGATGACACTGAAAAGCAATTTAAGGATCTGGAAAACCTTAGTGTTGAGAATATAGGTTCAGAAGCATCTCCAATTAAAATGCTTTTAGATCCTAAATGGCAGTTTCTGAAGTTTAATTATTTTGACCGCTTTCTTAAAACAAAATTAAGTTTACCTCCAATTGTTCTTGAAGGATTTCACGATTCATCCTCAACTTCAACTGTTAATACAAGAAGTAACTGGCTAACTGCTGATGAAGGATCTCAATGCTTGCCATGGATTCTACAGGAGGTAAAAAGACCAAATAAAAATATTTTGATTCGTTTCAGGTCTGCTGAAAATACTTTTATTGAATCATCTGGAACCTCTTCAAGCCCTTCAAGAAAATATGTAACAAAAAATCTAACATCATCTCCGGGTGATTCAGGACTTAATGAAGGAGATTCAATTAATAAAGATTTTAAAATAGCTGATGCAAGCAGGCTTTCTTTTTATGATCTCCCGAAATTGTGGAAATCAACAAAATATTTTACCCAGTTATCTGGCGGAAAAGGAAATCCACCAGCTAAAGTTGGTAAGTTTGAAGATTTAGCCGCAGAGACAACAAGCAATGATAAACAACTGATTTTTAGTCTTGATGATATTATTCTTACAGACAAAGACTTAAATCCTGTTAAGTGGATACCCGATAATAAAACAGAAAACAGGATAGCAATTTTTTGCAATACATTTGCACGTTCAGGTCCGAGCAGTAATGATCTTTCTTCTGAAGGATTATTTAAACCTGATGGTAAAGCTTTTATTGACTCTACTAATAAACCTAACACTTTTACAAGCAACAACCTTGGGTTTTTTACACAGCTTCCAAAAGATGAGAAAACAAGAAATTATATTTCTGATTATCCCGACTGGACAAGATTAGTTATCGCACAGGGAAATTTTTTTGAAGTATTTGATAAAAGAACAGTTGAAGGAAAAGGTGATGTGGCAGGAGCTAGGGCTGCGGTTTTAGTTCAGGATGTTTTTTCATCGGGCACTACATTTGTTCCTCCAGGAAAAGTGAGACCGCGTGTACCACCTCCTGTTAAAAGTAATTTTGCTGAAGTTCAGTCATTCTTTGAACAGGATCATGTAATCTTCAAGCAGATCGGACGGTACGATATGATAAGGCTGCGATGCAGTGATGTTGATACTGATGGTGCAACTGAGTTAAGTGCCTGTATAATTTATTTAAGATTATTTTTCAATTTTAATTCTGATATCAAAGCTTCATTTAATCCTAAAGCTGAACCTTTAAAGTTGACAGGTAATGCTGCTAAAGATTGGGTTGAAACAGCGGTGTTAAATTTGTTGCATAGATGGAACGGTCCTGATATTGTTACAGGTACTTCTCCCACAACTTTTAATCCGGGTGCTGCATTTGTTCTTCCCTTAAATTCTTCCGATAAAAAATTCAAATCTAAAGTGATCTGGTTTTCCCAGGATCTTCCCAAAGAAAAATCACATTATGAAATTGGTGTTTTTAAAGATAAAACTGATCCTGGTGGAGTTCGCGGTTTTATGAGATCAAAAGAGGGAGAGGGTGTTTTAGGTGAAACTGATAATGTACCTTTATTTAAAGTCACCAAAAAAGATAAAGACGGAATTTTTACGACCAGCGATTTTGGAGGATTTTTTACATTTGCTCATGAAGTTGGCCATGGCGGAAGTCTGGTTGATGAATATATTGAGTTAACTGTTTCTGGTCCCGGTGAATTACCAGGATTCGATAGCTACTCTCCGGGTTCGCCCTTTAGCATTGATGTTCAGTCAATGATGAGAGCTAACCGTGAAGTCCGCGCAAGGCATTACTGGCATATTGCCGAGTGGTTCAGGCAATTAGATGGAAAGAAGATTGAATATAAAATAAATCATGGTACACACGATTATTCTATTCCACATCAACTCGATGAACCGCAGAAAAATTTTATCGGCTGGCCGCTTGCTGAAAAAAATGACCAGGAATTAGGTGAGCATGGAAAGTTTAATATTTTTTTCTATCCTCTTGGAAAGGAAGACTATACTAACAAAGTTATTCCTGGAATAGTTGGTAAACCGGGAGATTTTGATGGGATAATAATTGTATTGATAAAAATGGAATTTGATTTTCCCACTAAGGATGCAGCAAAGATAAAAGATTTTTTAAGTAAAATTGATTCAAGGATTTCACTTAGATTTCACAAAAATTTGAAATTCGGAGTAACAGGAAATATTGCTGGTAAAAAATTTAACCGGATATTCCCTCATTTTGCACCTCGTTATTTTGCCGATAATTTTTCTACTACAAAACGGGATGATAAGGCCGAACATATAAAAATCAAAATTAGGGATTCCGGCAAAGCAGAATGGGATAGTGGGATATTTCCAAATAAACATAAATTATTTTTCCCAATGGATAAGCCGGATGCTTTTACAAATTTCTTTGGTAATATGATAGGTTTGGCTGATGGTACTTTGGGTAATACAGCAAGCTATGATCCTGTTGTTAAAAAGGTGATTCCAGATGCTAAAGTCTTCGCTTTATAAAAATGTATTATTCATTTTCCTTACAACAAATATTAATTGTCAGAAGATTGAACCAAATAAACAGGATATGGATACAATTTTTTACCGCAGTGATTTAAATAATCCTGTGGAGCTGAATATAAAGCCGGTTAAAATAAAGGCAGCCGGAAATAAAATATCACCGGAGAAGTATACTCCCGGTGAAAACCAAAAAAATTATTTAACAAGGTATCTTAATCCGGAACGTAACTCAAGATTAAATTCACCTTTACCAAATGCAGATATGTGGGAAGTTAAATGGCAATCAGAAATTAATTCATCCGCAATTCCCTGGTATCTTTTATTTAAAAATGAAAGAATAATTATTCAGAATGAGTCCGGCTGGCAATTGTTCGATACATCAGGAAAAAATATTGCTAACGGAATAAAAGCAGAAGGTGAAATATTAATAGATAAATCTGAAGATATATTTTACGCAAACGATCCTTCGGGTTTTATACAGGCTATTGATCTTATTTCCGGCGAGAGAAATTTTTTTGTGTCTCCTTATTTAGGAAAAGGTTTTGAGAGAAGTGTGATTTTTTCTAATGGTAATAAAATTATTAGTTCAGGTTTTGAATTACCTATAATGACGCATAATTCTCCTATTAAAACTCCAGACTTTAATATTTTTGAAACAATAGTGATGGGGAATTCAAAAGAAACAGATGAAGATGGAGTTCTGAAATCAGCTGCTCAAAAGGAAAACCTAATTTGTAAATCAGGCAAGCTTATAACAGCTTTACATGATTCAACTATTGTAATTGCAGTCCCAAATCATATATATCTTATTAATGCTGATCTTCAAATCACCAAAGAGTTTGTTGAAAATTTTATTCCTCTTGAAATGAGCATTGATGAAGAAATGAGGATATATCTTTTAACAGAAATTGAAATTGAAGAGGATTTTAAAACAGCATTATGGGTTATTGATTCAACAGGTAATTTAATAAGTGATACCGAAATCCAGCCCATTCAAAAAAATTATTTAACTCCTCCAACAATAGATTTTGAGCATAATGTTTATATCAGGTATGAGGAAAAGATAATTGCTCTTAATCCATCCGGTAATATTTTATGGGAACAGTATATTCAAAAGCCATTGGCTGGTGTTGCTGCAACAAAGGATTATCTTCTTACTTCGGAGGGAAATATTTTAACTGCATTTGATTATAAAGGCGAGAGAAGATTTTTTTACAATTTTGAAGATGAATTGGCTACCTCTCCTATTCTGGTTGATGACCAGATATTCGTTGCAACAAGAAAACATCTTTATTGTCTCATACCCAAAAAATAATGGATAAACATTCCGGCGAAACCGATAAAGTTCAAAAAACTAAACTAACCTCTTCAATTGAACAGGTACTATGGACAAAAAATTCTGCAGCACCTGGTGGAAAAATTGGGTTGGAAGTTTTTACTCAGTTTGTTGGAAGTAATTCTGATATTCAAATAGAAATAACAGATAAATCAGGAAAGAAATTTGAAACGATAAAAAAGAAATTTTTCGGTAATAAATTCTGGACTGAGATAATTGTTCCTGAAAAAGCAAAAGATGAATTGTTTGCAGAGGTGAAGCTTCCTAAACATAGTCTGAATAAAAAATCAAATTCACTTTATTTATTCCCTCCAATAAAAATTACAAATGTTAAATGGGATAAGAATGATGTTAAACGTGGAGATGTTCTGAAACTTTCTACGGATATACAGGGAGTTGCTGATGGAACTGAAGCAGAAATACAAATTTGGGAACATGACTCTGATGATGCTCATGATTTAATAGCTAAGTTTCCTTCCATAGTAAAAAAAGGTAAGGTAGAAGCTGAATGGGAATTCCAATACGTGGATGATACAGATGATATTCCTACCGAAGAAGAGAGTGAGAAAGGCTATCAATTACCGGAGTATTTTTTTAAAGTGAAGGTTGGCGAAGTTTCTGCTGATTCAGGATTATTAATATTTAAGGATTGGATTGAAATTGAATTAAAGGATTCCTTAGGGAATCCTTTATCAGGAGAAGATTATGTTTTATACCTCCCCGATGGTTCTGAATTAAAAGGAAAATTGGATGATGACGGTTTTGTTTTAGTAAAAGATATTTCTCCCGGTCCTTGTAAATTTAAGTTTCCAAATTTATCAAAAGAACAATAATAGTTGATAAATACATACTATGGCGACTGATCATAAGCAAAGTTCGACTACCGAATTTATCAAAGTTGCAAGTGGAGAGAAACATAATGTAACTATTGATATACAAATCTTTAGAAAAGTCACTTTTGAAAATATCAAAATCCTCGACGACTCTGATTACTTTTCACATGGGGATTTTATTTTTCATCTCCTGATTGATAAAAAAAGCATAGGTCGTTCTAAAGTTATATATGCAAATACAGGAGAGATTCTGCCATACAAGTGGTCAATGGCTGTAAAGCATAGCAACTCAGAACCACTCAGTATTGAATTCAGAGTGGATGAACTTGAAAGCCCAACTTCTAACACTGAGATTTTACGATTATCAGAATCTTATAATCAAAGCAGCGAATTTGGAATAGGAGATTCTTCATTAAAGAAATATACTTATGAAAATAAATTTTTATCTGTAAACTACAGTATTCAGAAACTGAGCCAAGATGAATTCCAAAAACTTACATTTATTGATGGATCTGTAAAAAGCGAAGACGATTTAAAACCAATTAAAGGTGCTATGGTCAGAGTAATCAACCTTTCTGATGATAAACTAGTTAAAAAGATTGAATCTGATTCACAAGGCAAATTTAAAATTGAAGGACTGAATGTTGAAGAAAAATATCAGCTAAAAATAAGCTATAGTGGATACGTAAGCTTTTCACACATGATTGAAGATTTTCCTTTTACTATTGATGCAGTAATGCCTAAGCTTTTTATCAAAGGAAAAGTTATTAACGAAGGTGATAACTCATCCATTAAAGAAGCAAGAGTAGATCTTTACAAAAGCCTTGTTAAGATTCCAGAAGATATTAAGTGTTTTAGTAAACCAGACACAAAATCTGATAAACTTGGAACTCTCGAAAAAGGTGATTATCCAATGCTGGAATTTAAGGAGTCCGGCGATACAGATTATATACGCATAAAGACCGACAAGTTTGAGAATGATCAGGTTTGGATTTGTTCACGTTGGCAAAAGAATTACTACGCTTTTCCTTTTGATAAAAAGGAAAAAGAAGAAATAACAAAAACATCTGCAATTGGAGAATTTAGAATAGATATAAAAGAGGAACAACTATATAGATTAAGAGTAGTTGCAAATGGTTTTTTTGATGGTGAATCAAAAAGATTATTACCAATAGGATCAGATATAATTAAAATAACACCAGCAGAGAAAGCTATACCTGAATCTGCTTTGGTCAATAGATTGAGTGATTTCAAAAATTTTTCTTATCATTTGGATAATGCTTACTATCCATACGATCTACCTGATATTAATATTACGAAAGGTAATACAAATAATTGCTGTACCTTTGCTGAAGGTTTGGTTGTTAAAGCCTGGAAAGATTCACTTGCTTCTGATTTTAGCTGGAGCTTAGACAAGCATAATAAAATGATGATAACTTCTACAACTGATTATTATTCTCCTATAACTGCTGTAGTTGAATCAAGGATGGGTGTAGAAATTGATAAAGATAAATTACCGCCTCCATGGACAATTGTTCAAGGGTGGAAAACTCAATGGACTGGTGGTCATTCTTTTTTAATAGTTGATGCTCACCAGGAAACACAACGGATTTTAACTTTAGAATCTAACAAATCTTATAAGATGGATGGACCTGGTTTTAGACAGCTCGGAAATATTGATGACTTTACTGATTGTAATCCTGGAGTAGACTGGTGGAAAGATTCAGACTTATGGGATTGGGCTAAATTTAAAGAAACTTATCCATTTAGAAAGATGGCACGTCTTAAAGTATATGATTTGAAGTGGGTGAAATGAATTAATAAGCGAGTTGCTTTCCCATTCATTTAATATTGCTCTAATTAAACACTATGAAAATCCCCGATTATTACCGCCAGTTTCAAACAGATGCTAAAAAGGAAGAAGATAAATCTCCAAAGGAAGATTTTAAGAAAAAACCCGATCAACCATCTGAAAAAACCCAGCCTAAAAAAATAGATGATAAAACCAAAATTTTCCAGGGAAATGGATTTACTCTTAATCAGTTGGAAGATTGGCAGGATAAAACTATTTACACTTTAACCGGTCCGGTAACAGATGGTATGCAGCATAATGTTGTAATAAATATTGATAGAGACGTTCCTTTTGATACTCTATTTGATTATGCTGATTGGCAGATTAAAACTCTTGAACAGGAATTAAAAGGATGTATGCTCTTAAAAAGAGGTGAGACAAAATTGAATAATGGAACCGAAGCTTATGAAGCAATATTCAAATGGTATCCTGTAAATGATTTCAGAATTTACCAGCACCAGATTTTTATTTTAGTTGATAAAATTGCTTACAAGCTCACCGCATCATTTACAAAAAAAACACGGCAAACACTCGGTCCCCAGGTTGAAAGAATGATGCTGAGTTTTAATCCGGATGAAAAATAAAAAATCTCTACACCCGTTACAGGATAATAAACCAATTTTAATTATTAGTTAGATAAAATAATATTTAGGAAGGGAGATATGTTAAATGAGAAAAATGAAAATAATCCATCCTATAGTTTTACCTAATGGATTAATACTATTGCTTGGTTTGTTCTTATTTACAGCTTGTGGTAAAAATAATTCCGATCAGCCAAAGTTGGAAACAACAGATGCAACAACAAAGACAACACAGCAAAGTGCTGCTGATTCAATTGACGCTTGCTCTTTGTTGACTAAGGAAGAAGTAGAGAAAGCTATAGGCCATTCTGTTCTTGAACCAAAAGAAGAACAATTTGCAAATAATTTTTCATGCAGTTATGGAGATGCAGAAGTGCCCGGATCGCCTCCGGCAGTGAGTTTATCAGTTATTATATCTAAAAATTCTGCAGATGCAAAAGAGATTCATGAGATTGCAAAGAGTAATGCAGCAAGTGTTGAAACGGTAAGTGGTCTTGGAGATGAAGCTTATTGGGATAAAATCGTAAGATATCTTTGGATAGTTAAAGACAAATACCATATTAGTGTATATATCATCGCAGATGTCGGAGGTCTGGATACGGCTCAGAAGCTTGCTATGAAAGTTTTGGGAAGATTACCTTAGATGTCTGTTCTCGAAATTATCATTCCGTCCCGACTTATCGGGATCGGAATCTTGGGATGCAATATAATGCAAAAAGCAGATACGGAAATAAGTTCAGCATTACAAGTGGAAGGAAGTGTTATTCCGAATTTATTTCGGAATCTGGGGGCTGAGAAGATGCTGAAATAATCCACCGAAGGCGGACAGCATGACAACGGATATGAAATCTAAAATACTTTATGTAATCTGAAAAATGAATAACACCAAACTATCTGAATCATCGAGCAATAAAAATAAAGTTGTTAAAGTTAAAATTGAGAAGGGAGATTCTCCCAAAGACAAATATTATTTCGATAGTTCATTTACTATCGGAAGGTCTGATGAATGCTCAATTCAGATTAATGATGGACTTGTAAGCCGTGTACATGTTGAAGTGAATTATGATAATGGCAAATGGTGGTTGTCTGATAAGCACAGCAGCAACGGAACTTTTCTTAATGGAAGCAAAATTAATCGGACTGAATTAAAAAATGCGACCACAATCCAATTAGGAGATAACGGGCCAATACTTCTCTTTACCTTCGAGGAAAAAGATGTCCGGGAAAGCAGGATAATTAATCAGTCTCACCAGGATCCTTCAGTAACAAAATATATTAAGCATTATTTTGGCGATTCAGGAAAAGATGAACAACAGGTTGGCACACATACGAAGTTAATGAGGGAAGCTTTCAAAGTTGTAAAGAAAAAACAATCATCTAAATATCTAAAAGTAATTATTGCTATTGTTGTTGTTGCTCTACTTTTTGGTGCTTATTCAATTTATCACCTTGTTAAAGAAAATGAGCAAAAGCAATTAGCTGAAACAATATTTTATGATATGAAAACATTAGACCTTGAAATAGCCGCTTTGAAAGAGAATCTTGCCGGTTCTGATGATCCGACAGTAATTAAAGCATTGGAAAAGTTTGATGAAAAACGCAAACAGCTTGAAAAGAATTATGAAAAATTAGTTGATGACCTTGGCATATATAACCTTAATGAAGAAGATAAGCTTATTGTTAAAACTGCAAGAATATTCGGTGAATGCGAATTTGCTATCCCGCAGGGTTTTATTGATGAAGTAAAAAGTTATATAAAAAAATGGCAATCCACAGATAGATATGAAAGAGCTTTGGAACGCGCAAAAAAAAATGGCTATACACAGCTTATTGTAAATTACATGATCAGGAACCGTTTGCCTCAACAGTTTTTTTACTTGGCTATGCAGGAAAGTGATTTTATTGAACAAAGGGTTGGACCCCAAACACGATATGGGCATGCAAAAGGTATATGGCAGTTCATTGCTGAAACAGGGAAAAGGTATGGATTAACAATTGGTAAACTTGCAGATCAGAATAGTTATGATCCCGGTGACGACCGTTTTAATCTTCCTAAATCTACAAGTGCTGCTGCAAGATATATCAAAGATATTTATAATACGGATGCACAGGCTTCAGGACTGCTTGTAATGGCTTCTTATAATTGGGGTGAGCATAGAGTTATTGATCTGATAAGAAGAATGCCTGAGAATCCAAGAGAAAGAAATTTTTGGAAACTCCTGGAAATGTATAAAGATAAAATTCCCAAGGAGACATATAACTATGTCTTTTATATTTTTTCGGCTTCCGTAATCGGAGAAAACCCAAGGCTGTTCGGATTTAATTTTGATAACCCCCTTCAATCAGTAGGGAGTATGCAGTAATCAGTAAAGAGTCATTCAATAGTCATTTATTGTACTTAATAAAATTTTTTATAAACCATCAATGATAGCAAATGGCTAATGACCAAGACCATAAAAACCTTATACCCTATACCTTTATACCATATACCAAAAAACTGTGATTAAAGAAAAAATACTTCTGGATTATTTTGGCTCTTCCGATATTGGAATGGTTAGAGTGGAAAACCAGGATAGTTTTGGAAAATTTCCACCTGATAATCTCGATACTTATTCTGATAAAGGACAATTATTTATTGTAGCCGATGGTATCGGTGGACATGCTGGTGGTAGAGAAGCCAGCTCTCTTGCAGTAGAAACAATAAGAAACGCTTATTTCAATTCTGGCTCAATTGACACTGGGATCTCTTTACGTAATGCGATTGAAGAAGCTAATAAAGCTATCAATCAGAAAGCTAAGACCTCAGAAAAGTTTGGACGGATGGGAACTACGTCTTCGGTTTTGGTTATTAAAAATAATATAGGGACAATTGGCCAGGTAGGTGATTCCAAAATTTATAAAATTGAGAACAATCCGCCGCGGCGGATTGAACAGCTTACTATGGAACACACTCAGTTAAATGAAATGTTAAAAGAAGGAATTTTATCTGAAGAAGAAGCAAAGAATTATCCTGCTAAATCAGCGCTTTCAAGAGCGTTGGGTATGGAAGAGAAAGTAAAGGTTGATATAACTGATAATATTTTATTAACTCCGGGACAAACTTTTGTTATCTGTACAGATGGTCTTTCAAAAGTAAATAAAGATGAGATATTAAGTATAGTAACTCAAAATTCGCCAAAGGATTCATGTACTAAGCTGATAAATCTTGCAAATGAACGAGGAGGCAAAGATAACGTTACGGTGCAGGTAATTAAAATATTTGACGATCAAACCTTACCAAAGATTTCGCCTGTAACAGAAGAAAAGAAAAAAACTGTGGAGACCATCCCGACCTTTGTCGGGGAAAGAAGAAAAAAAAGTAAATGGTTATTTATAATTCCAATATTCGTAATCCTCCTTGCTGTTGGTTTTCAATTTGGTAATTCTTTTTTGTCCTTCCTTAATTCAGGTGCAAAAGAAGAAGATGGAAATAATAACCAACTGATAGATGGCGATAAGAATTTAACTGAAAATGATTCCGGTAATGATCCTCTTAATCACGCTAATCAATTATTAAAAAAAAATAATTATGAAAAGGCTTTAATAATTTATCAGGATGTACTTGAGAAAGAGCCGATGAATTTGGGAGCCCTTGAAGGTGTAAATAATATTGCTGCAGTTTATCTGGCTAAAGCTGATAAACTAAAAACTGAAAGAAAATTTAATGAAGCTTTGGAGATTTATTTAAAGATTCAAAAGATTCAACCTGAGAATTTAGAAATAAGAAATTCAATTCTTCTCTGTGAGAACCAGATTAAATATGGTGGAGATAATCTGGCTTTATTGAATAACATAAATGGAAATCCTGATAATGAAGTGGTTAATTATCAAGTTAATATAACCGGGGTAAATCAATCAGAATGGAATTTTATTAATATTGATAAAAGCCAGTATGAAGTTGATAAAAGCAGCATTAAGTTTTATGGTACTTCATCTGAAAAAAAATCTCTTATGAATTTGAATCTTGATGCTGCTGCTGTTTCTGCAGATATTAAAATGTTTGCTAAACCAAATGGGATGGGGGCTGGAATTATAGTAGGATATAATAATTCTGCATCAGGAGATGAAGAAAACTTCTATCTTTTTAAATTTAATGGTGATGATTTTGTTTTGCAGATGGTTACAAATAATTCTGTTGAACAGTTATTATCTGTAGAGCCAGTGAATAAGAACCGTAATGAAATGAATTTGAAAGTTAAATGCTCAGGTAATTTGATAAGTATTTATGAGGGAAAGAATTTTATAAACTCATGGAAGAGCCCGGTAAAGATTTATGGCAAAGTTGGGATTTATGCAGATAAAAATGTAATGGTAAAATTTCAGAATATTTTAATAAGCGGGAATGAATAAGTTTAAGTTCAAGTTCAAGTGTAAGTTCAAGAAAAGGATCAATCAATCAATCAAACATTCATCCATTCAAAAATGAGTTTATTGCTGAATGGCATTTTTAATTTATAATTTTTAATTGAACTGTAAATGGATACAATAATCGGTCAGGTAGTAGATAATTACAAAATAATCGAAGTCATCGGTCGTGGTGGAATGGGTGTAGTGTTCAAAGCTTTGGATTTGAATCTGGAAAAGACCGTTGCATTAAAAATGATAGATCCTTTTTTATCAAGAGATGAAAATTTTCTTAGACGTTTTAAAACAGAAGCAAAGGCTTTAGCAAAATTAGATAATCATAACATCGTAAATGTGTATGCCTTACGGGAAACTGAATTCGGTTTGTTTATGGTTATGGAATATGTCCAGGCAAAAACAATTTCCGATTGGTTAAGAGAAAAAGGAAGATTTTCAATTAAAGAAACTATTGATATTACAAAGCAGATTTTAAATGCAATCGGTCACGCACATAAAATTGGAGTTATCCACAGAGATATAAAACCTAACAATATTCTGCTTGGTGAGAATGGAGTAGTAAAAGTAATGGACTTCGGTCTTGCCAAAGTTGTGCAGTCCGCTGCGGCGGATCAAAGCACTGTAACTTATGCAGCAGCAGGAACATTGTATTATATGTCTCCCGAACAGATTAAAGGATTGAAAAATGTAGATAGCCGGAGTGATATTTATTCAATAGGGATGACAATATATGAAATGCTTGCCGGAAGATCACCATTTGAAAAATCAGAATCCGAGTTTGCAATACAGAAGCAAATTGTTGATGGTAAGATACCTTCTCCTATAAAGTATAACCCTGTTATTCCAAAAGATCTGGTTAAGTTTATTTTAAAAGCAATTGATAAGGATGCTGATAAAAGATTTAAGGATATTTCTGAAATGCAGGGAACACTAGCAGATATAATGCACCAGGAAACGGATGATGTAACAAAAGTGGTTAGTAAATATGAAAAGACAAAAACCACTGTCAATAAAAATATTAGTAATGGTAAAAAGAATAAAAAACTTTTAGTTGCTGCTTCACTAATAATTCTGGCAGCTCTCTTTTTCTTCTCTTACATGATGTTCTTTCAAGCAGATGATGAAGAAGAGGGAACTATAGTAAATGATAATAAGAAGAAAAAAGTTATTAATGAGTTTAAATTTGCCAAACTAAATATTGAATCAAACCCTCACGGTGCAGAAATTATATTAAATGAGAAAATATTAGGCAGAACTCCCCTTTTATTAGATTCTTTAGAGATAAAAAGTTATTCAATTGCTTTAAGATTAGATGGATATGAAGAGTGGTCAAATAATAATTTTCAATTATCTGCTGGCACTAATTCAATTAGTGAAGACTTAAAAATTATCCGGGCAGCCGCTAATTCTACTTTAAGCTTAAGTATGGATGTGCCGGGTAATATCCATATTAATGGCAAAAGGTATCCTGTAAGTGCAAACCAGGTTTTAACAAAAACTGTTGATGCCGGTAAGCAAAAAGTAAAATTTGTAAATGAAAAAAACATTGATGAAGAAATAACAGTTGATCTGAAAGAAAGACAAACCAGGAAACTTAATTGTTATTTCAAACAGCAGGTTAATGTACAGTCATTGAATGAAGATGGAGATTCATTTTGGGGAAATATTTTTGTTAACGGAAATAATACAGGAATACCAACTCCGGGATCTATTACTCTTGAAGCAGGTAAGCACAAAGTTACAGTAAAAAAAACAGGATATACAACTGTGGAAAATGAAATTCCCGTGAATATCAAACCATCATTAAAAACGGAATCACTCTCTCTGGTTTTTCATTTGAAATAATATTATGTCATTCCCGTGAAAACGGAAATCTATTTCTTTCTCTTTAGATTCCCACCCCGATGAAAATCGGGGTGGGAATGACAAATTTATATTAATTCTATTTTTCAGAAATCTCTTATAACAAATGCTAATGGTTTTTAATTTAATTAATGAATTAAGGAGGTAAATTATGTTTCAACTAATATCACGGAATGTCAACTTTATCCTAATTTTGATTTTATTTTTAATTACAAACGGTTTTTCTCAAACCCAAAAAGAAAAACTTGAAACAGCTCAACAATATTATAAGTCCGCACAATTTGATGATGCAATAAAAATATTAAATGAAATTTCATCAGACAATTCTACGGATACAGAAACTAAAAAAGAAGCTTTAAGATATTTAGGCAGATCATATACAGCAAAAGGTTTGTATGATGAAGCCAAAGGATCAATAAAAAAGCTTCTTGAACTAGAACCTCCGGTTGTTGAGTTTAATCCTGATTATGAACCTCCTGTTTTTATGAAACTTTATTATGAATCACGTAAAGAAATCTCTGACTCATATTTAGTTGAGAAACCGGACCCGGGAATGAAGACAATGGCAATAATAGATTTTAAAAACCGTTCGATAGATAAAAAATTTCAGTATGATCCAATGGAACAGGGTTTTGCAGATTTATTAATTAATCGTTTAAATAATTCTACCGGATTAAAAGTAATCGAGAGAGAAAGAATTCAGTGGCTGCTTGATGAAATGAAATTGCAGGATAAATACGATATGGAAGGTGCTGTAAGAGTTGGAAAAATGCTTGGTGCTCAAACAGTCTTACTAGGAAGTTTCATAATTGTTAATGACGAGATATGGCTTGGAGGAAGGCTTGTTAAAGTGGAAACAGGTGAAATACTTCTAACCGATGAAATTAAAGGTGAACTTAATGAGTTTTTTGATTTAGTGGATAAGCTATCTGAAAAGATCTCTGAAAAAATTAATGTTACTCTAAAAGATGATGAAGTTGCAGAAGTATCTAAAGGTCCTTCTCTTGATGCAATATTAGCTTATTCAATCGGGTTAAATTTTTTGGAGAAAGAAGATTACAAAAGCGCTTATGCTAAATTCCAGGAAGCTTTAAAATTTTCCCCTGATTATGATAAAGCAAAATTAAAAGCGGAAAGTATAGAACCATATCTTTAAATTGATCCTAATGCTAAAAGCTAATATTCATCATTCATTCAGCCATTCAATCATATATGTGAGGATTCACATTGAAAAAATTAATTAACATAATTTACTGTATTCTATTGATTTACTTTGCTCTGTTTTTCACATCCTGCTCCTCAAGTTCCGTTATGGATGACCCCGAATTATCTAAAAGTCAGGTGAATGATTGGACGGACAGGATTAATAAAAATCAGCATGACTTTGAAGCTCTGAAAAATCTCGGCATATATTATATGCAGGTAAAAGATAATCAGAAAGCCAGGTACTATCTCGATCATGCTTTGGAAGAGAATCCTTCTGACCCTGCATTATTTTTATATAAAGGGATTAACCTCGAGTTCTTTAATAAACCAGAAGATGCGATGAGTTACTATCAAAAATTTGATAAAGTACCTCTCGATTCACCATACAGAGAATTGCTTGAAGGCCGATATCTCTGGCTTAAAAGACAAAAGATTTATTCAGAAGTAGATTCTCTGGCAAAAGCAGAAGATCAATCATCTTTTGAGAATGCTTCGGTGAGTACGCTTGCAGTTTTTCCTCTTATGTATCATGGGGTTAATGAAAACTATGTGCCTTTAAGCAGAGGTTTCAGTGAAATGATAAGCATTGACCTGGCAAAAGTTAAGGATCTTACTATACTGGAAAGAATACGGATACAGGCAGTTATTGATGAATTAAAGTTCAGTCAATCGTCTGCAGTTGATCAATCAACAGCACCAAGAGCAGGAAAATTGTTGAAAGCCGGTACAATTGTATCAGGTGATTATGATATTTCAGAAGAGCAGGAATTTAAAATAAATCTTGGATCGTGGGATGTCCAAACGAGTGAACGGAAATCATTTGTTAATGTATCAGGCAAATTAGAAGATTTATTCGAGCTTCAAAAAAGAGTAGTGTTTTCTTTCTTAGAAAAAAATGGAATTGAATTGACACAGGAAGAGAAAGAATCAATTGCCTTCATACCCACTCAAAATCTTAATGCTTTCCTTTCTTATTCAAGTGGTCTTTTACAGGAAGATGCCGGGAACTTTAAAGAGGCAGAAACTTTTTATCAAAATGCAATTCAAATTGATCCAAACTTTAATGCTGCCGGGGATAAATTAGAAACCACTCAATCAATTGGGAAAAGCAGCGGCACTACAGATCAGTTGATAACTTCACTCAGAACTAGTGATCCGGTAATTGTGGATCAATCGTCAATAAATATTGTTTATAATAGGCAGCAAAACCTGGGGAATAATATCAGTACAAATTTTGTTCAAGGAATTGATAGCCGTAACCCGGCACAAGACCAGGGTTTGAATCTTGCACTTCCCGAGCCTCCTCCACCTCCGGCAAGGTGAAGAGTGAACCATTTTTCGCAAGTGTTGAGTAGTTTTAAGAGGTATAAGGTATAAGGTATAAGGTATAAAGGAATATAGAATTAACCTTATACCTTTATACCATATACCATATACCATATTCCTATTTGCAAACAAGGAGTTTGAAATGAAATTAATCTACACCTTACTACTTTCTTTAAGCTTTATTATTAATGGATATTCTCAGGCAAATAAAGTTTTAAGTATTAATTTCTTTTCCTTTTATGAGAATTGGAAAGTACAAAGCGATAGAAATTTTTCAGAATTATCAAATATAATTTCTCTTGGTTATTATCCTACAAGTAATACAAATTTAATGCTCAATGCTAAATATGCTACTGTAAGCGGAGATGTAAATGATTTAAATGGATTTTCTGATATGCAGGTTCTTGCCAGGCATACTTTCGCAGAATATAACTTATCATTAAATGGAGGAGTAAATATTCCCAGCGGCAAAACAAAACTAAACCAGGAAGAATTTTTAACTTCACAAGTTATCAGTAATGATTTATTCAATCTAAGAACTCCTGGTTTTGGCCAGGGGATGAATATTTTTTTCGGTGTAACCTGGTTAAATGCTCTTTCTGATAATTTTGTTATCGGGACAGGTTTATCCTATCAGATAAAAGGAGAATACCAGCCATTGGATGAAAATCCTTCAAAATATAGTCCATCAAATGAAATATCAGCTACTGCAGGGTTTGATATGAAACTGGATCAGACCTCAACGCTTACCGGGGATGTAACAGGAATTTTTTATGGCAGTGATGAACTTGATGGTGAGAAAATTTTTTCATCTGGAACAAGGATAATATCAAGCTTATTGTACAAAAAATATTTTAGTTTTGATTATCTCTCTGTTTTTGCACTCTACCGGAATGTAGCTTTAGATGAACTTGAAGGAGTTTTCGCAGTAATTGATAATGAAAAAATAAATCCAAATCAGTTTTATATAAGTCTTTCATACTCTCAAAGATTTTCTCCTAAAGTAAGGATTGAGTATAGATTATTTTCTAGCATTTTTGAAAAAACTGCATCATTCTTTTCAGGATATAAAATATTTGGAATAAGTGTTAATCCCGAGTTTATTATTTCTTCCAGCTTAAAAATACCCGTCTTCCTTAAATATGCTATTGGAATTACAAGCTCTGAATCTAACCTTAATAATTTTGAAATAGGTGCTGGACTGGGATTATCATTTTAAAAACAAGTGTCTCCGGTAGGCGCAACCTTTAGGTTGCGGTTTCAATTTAAATTCGGGTACTATAATTTTTTACAAGAATTTATTTGGTGATATTATGATAAAAAAGTTTCTAAATACAATTACTCTTTTGGTTATTCTGCAAATATTCTTTCAACAAGAATTATTTGCCCAGTCATCAGCTCCTGATTTTATTTGGGCAAAAAATTTTGGCGGAACCGGTTATGATGGCTCTACAGATGTTGCAGTAGATAATTCGGGGAATATTATTGCAACGGGTTATTTTGACAGCACCATAACTTTTGGAAGTTTTCAATTAACACCCTTTGGAGGAGCAGATATTTTTGTTGTGAAATTAAATTCAGACGGAAATGTAATTTGGGCAAGGAGTGCAGGCGGCGGAGATTTTGATCGTGGTTATAGTGTTACAGTAGATGATTTGGACAATATTATTGTAACAGGCACATTCTCAGGGCTTGCTTTATTTAGTCCTTTCGAAGTCCAAACAAATGGCAATGCCGATGTGTTTGTGGCAAAATATTCTCCTGATGGGTCAGTTCTATGGGTAACAAATTATGGAGCAGGTGGATATGAATATGGATTTGGCATATCTACTGATAATCTTAATAACATCCTGGTTACCGGAGCTTCTCAAAATTTTGGTTCTGTAACTTTACCATTTTTAATATTTGTTTTAAAATATAATGCTCAAGGTATACAGCAGTGGGCAAATACTGCAGGAGGGCATAATGGTAATAATACTGGTTACGGTGTTGCTGCAAATAGTAATAATGAGGTTTTTATTGTTGGATGTGCTGCGGATTCCGTTAACTTTTCAGGTACACCATTCTTTGCAGATCCGGGAGGAGATGTTTTTATAGCAAAATATAGTTCCAGTGGAATATTTAACTGGGTAAGTCAGGCTGGCTTTAACAATAATAATGATCAGGCTGGTGCTATTGTTATTAATGAAAACGATGAGCTTTTTATTACAGGCCATTTCAGAGACTTAGCTGTATTTGGGAGTTTCACCTTAACACCAGTTGGCTCTACAGATATTTTTGTAGCTAAATATGATCCGCTTGGAAGTCCTATCTGGGTAAAACAGGATAGTCTTCTGAATGATAATCTGGGAACGGGCATATCACTTGATGAAGCTGGTAATATTTCAGTTATCGGGTATTCTACGGGACAACAAGAAGATAATAGTATTATTGTAGAAAGATATAATAAAAATGGTGAGCAGTTATGGAATAAATTAGTAGCCAGTTCACCTTCAAATGGTCAGCCGGGAGGAATATCAAATGATAATAATGGAGATATAATTATATCAGGTTCTTACTATAGTCTTTCATCACTAACCCAGGATGTTATAGTTGGAAAGTTTCCTGCACCTATTTTAATTCCGGGTTCAAATCCATTTGATTTTGGAATTGTGGAAGTTGGAGGAAGTGTTTCTAATACTTTATCATTTTCAAATACAAGCGATGCAAATTTATTTTTGTTCAATGTTACATTAGCTGGTCCTGATGCAAATGATTTTTCAATCTTAAGCGGCTTTCCTCAAATTATTCCGCTTCAGCAATCTATTAATGTTGATTTACAATTCTCCCCATCAAATTCCGGTTTAAGGAGTGCATTTTTGATTATTGAAAGTGATGCACCTACAAGTCCCGACACTGTTTATTTAACAGGAACAGGTGGAATGCCCACTCTAACTTTATCTGCAGATACTTTAAGTTTTGGAACCGTTCAAATTTCTGATTCATTAGATTTAAATTTTACATTGTCAAACTTAAGCGCAATTGATATTATTATTAATGATTTACAAGTAACTAACAGTGAGTTTAATTCAATTAATCCGACTGTTCCTGATACAATTCATCCAAGTGAAAACAGGCTGCTAACTATCAGGTTTATCCCGAATGCACCGGGAGTTAGATCGGGGTTTTTAATTATATCAAGCACCTCGGTAAGTAATCCTGATACATTATTTTTAAATGGAACCGGAGAAATTCCATCTCTCACCCTTTCGTCTGATGTATTAAATTTCGGAACTATAGATGTAAACAATTTTTCTGATTTAACTCTCACAATTACAAATGAAAATACATTTGAGATAATTGTTGATAGTGCATTTATTACAGGAATTGATCAGAGCAGTTTCACATTAATTAATCCGCCGCAATTCCCTGCAACAATTCCAGGTGGCGGGTTTTTAAATTTTAATGTTAGGTTTTCCCCTTTAACTGGCGGGAATAAAATTAGCAGTTTAATTATTGTAAGCAATTCTTCAAGCAGCCCGGATTCAGTTGGCTTAAATGGTAATGGTATAGAATCAATTATTGTTGATTTACCGGATTCAACTTTAATCGGCCAGAGCACAGCAGTAAATATTAATTCTCCGGGTGCAGCATTTACATCAAATCAATTTTTCTATAGAAGAACTGGTGAAAGCGTTTATCAGGAAACGCAGCTTTCACTTTCGGGAATTAATTATGTTGGAAATATTCCCCCTGAATTTTCGACAATCAGAGGTATTCAGTTTTATATCGTTTTTTCCGGTACCGCAGGGTCTATTAGCTATCCAACAAACAATCCTGATAGCAATCCGGCATCTATACAGGTACAAATTCCGGTATTAAATTTTTCAGGGAATTTAATGCAGAATAAATATCAAATGATATCAATACCTTTATCATTGTCTGATCCTAAGTTGAGTTCTGTTCTGGAAGATGATTATGGACTATATGATAATAAATTATGGCGTCTTTTCAGATGGGATCCTTCTGCCAATAATTATTCAGAGTATGAAAATATTATTGATAATTTTCAACCGGAAAATTCATTTTGGTTAATCAATCGGGATGGTAATTCTTTTGATATAGAAAATGCATTATCGGTATCATCAAACAATTCATATACAATTACAATTGCGCCGGGATGGAATCAAATTGCTAATCCATTTGCTTTTCCCGTTGCCTGGGATAATATTGAGAATTCTAATTTATTACTTCAGGCTCCGGCTAAATGGAATCCGGATACAGAGGATTATGAATATGATCAAGCAGTTTTAAATCCCTGGGAGGGGTATTGGGTTTATGACTCTACACAGCAAGTAATTCGTCTTAATGTTCCACCTATAGAAAGTCAGGGTGGTTTAGAAAAAAATATCTTTAAGGATTTTAGCAGCAATGGTTTTGTAATTCAAATTAAATCAAAAATAGAGTTAACTGAGATACAGGATTATCAGAATTATGTAGGAATGGGACTTAATGCTCTAAACAGTTATGATAAATATGATATAATTGAAGCACCTCCAATAATAGATAATCTCAGATTCTCAATTTTATATGAAAGTAAGGAGTACGCCCGGAATATTGTTTCATTATCATCTGAAGGAGCTTATTGGGATTTGAAAGTCTCTTCCGGTTATCAAAATAAAAACATTAACCTAACCTTTGAAGAAAAAATTCCTTTACCGGAAAATTTCCAAATCTGGATGCTGGATATGGAAGAGAAATTTTCAATCCCGATAATTAATAACAGTGCAATTGTAAATATGAGAGATCATAAAGAAAGATTATTTAGATTAATAATCGGCTCAGAAGATTATGCCAACAGAGTTTCCGAAGATATTTCATTACTTCCGGATGAATATATTTTATTTCAGAATTTCCCCAATCCATTTAATCCGGAAACCAATATTTATTTTACGTTAAAAGAAAATAGTATAGTTACACTTGAAGTATTTGATATTCTTGGAAGAAAAATAAAAAGTTTAATTAAAGGGGAAGTTCTTAATGTGGGGATTCAAAATGTAAAATGGGATGGGACAAACTATTCAGGTAACCATGCAGCAAGCGGTATTTATATATATCAGCTTAAAGCGAATAATTTTATTGAAAGTAAAAAGATGGTCTTGTTAAGATAAAAGATTAATTTTTTCGTTCTATAAAAATTCTTGCTTGTTACCTTCGTTATCAAAATCAATGTTTTGGTATTCTACTCACACTGCTCAGGGATTTTTTCAATAATAAATTTTATGTGAAAGAATTCTCTATCCCGATGAGGCAATGTATTATTCATTTATAATAAAACATTTATCCTCCCCGCCGCCTCAATTAACCCTTTTTTAGCTCACTTATAATATTATCCGAAGTTATACTTTTAAAGTATATCCAACACCTTTAATGGTTTTTATATAATGCTTTAACTCCCCAAGCCTTCCTCTTATTTTTCTGATATGAACATCAATTGTCCGGTCAACAACCCGGATATCACTTCCCCATACTTTATATAAAATGGTATCACGATTAAAAACATGTCCAGGCTGACGTGCAAGAAAGAACAACAGTTCAAACTCTCTTCTAGGCAATGAGATTTCTTTGTTATCAATAATAATAATAAATTTTTCTCTATCAATTTCCAGGTTACCAATCTTTATTTTCTTTGGTAATGATTCCGAATCTTCTACTTTAACTTTCCTGAGATTTGATTTTATTCTTGCAATAAATTTTTTAGATGAAACAGGAATAGAAATAACATCATTAGCTCCTGCCTCAAGGCTATCTATTTCATCAATTTCATTTGCCTGTGAAGTTAACAGGAGGATTGGAGTTTTTTCAAATCCTATCTCATTTCTTATCCTTTGACACAACTCAAAAGTATCCCCGTTTTGTAAATCCACATTAATTACAATCATATCAGGTTTTTCATTAAGCTTCTTGAAAACTTCGCTTTTGGAAGTTGTCAGGATTACTCTAAAACCTTCTTTAAGTAAGTTGTATTCTAAAAACTCAAGGATGTTTGGTTCGCTATCCGCAAGTAGTATTTTATATTGCATTCAATAAAAAAATATTTCCATACAGTAGTCTAAGCATTATTTGTATATACTCATTATTATTCCGGGTTAAGAAAATATTAATTCTCTTTTTTAATGTTGCCTTAATACTCTGTTAACACAATATTAACATTCCTTAAACACAGGGGTAATCTTTTAGTCACTTAATCATAATCCCGCTGTAATACTTCCTTAATCTTGCAAACCTAACTTTGCCTACTTAAATTTTTTCGAGAGGGTAATGCTTAAATGTTACAATACATTTCTTTTTTATTGATTCTATTCTCATTTTTAAATAGCACCGTTGCTCAAACCGGAAATGTAACGGGAAAAATTGTTGATCTCGAAACCGGTGAGAATATAATCGGGGCTAATGTTTTAATAGAGGGAACAACTCTGGGGGCAGCATCTGATATTGATGGAATTTTTCTAATTAAGAATATAGAACCAGAAAGATATAATTTAATCATCTCTTATATTTCTTATTCCAAAACAACATTAAAAGATATAGTTGTTAAAGAAGGGGAAACAACAAATGTAAATGTTGCTCTTGTCCCAGGATCAATCTCCATTGAAGATATAATAATAACAGGTGAAGTGAATAATAGTTATGAAGCAGCATTGCTTAATCAGCAAAGAAAATCAATCCACATTGTTGATGGAATAAGTGCAGAACAGATCAAGAAATCAACAGATAATACAACTGCAGAAGTTTTAAGAAGAGCTCCCGGTATAACGCTGCTTGATAATAAGTATATATATATTCGAGGCGTAAGCGAAAGGTACAACGGAGCTCTTCTTAACAATTCTCCGCTTGCCAGTTCAGAACCCGATAGAAAAGATTTTGCGTTTGATCTTATTCCGGCAAACCTTATAGAAAATACTTTGATTTTCAAATCTTTTACTCCTGATGATCCCGGAGATTTTGCAGGCGGACTTGTGAAAGTGAATACAGTAGAATTTCCTTCTCGTACCATTTTTTCATTCAACTACTCTACATCCTATGTGAATGATGTATCCACTAAATCATTTGCAACTTACCAGGGAGGAGATACAGATTTTTTAGGTATTGATGATGGGACAAGAGACCTTCCGGCAGATTTTCCTGATCCATTCAAATACAAAAGTTTAGATAATAACAGATATGATACAACCAGGTTTAATTATTCAACTTTGTTAAACGATAAATGGGGAGTACAAAACAATAAAGCTTTTTTAGATCAATCATTTGGCCTTACATACGGAAATAAGTTTACAATATTCGGCAGTGATTTTGGAATCATAAGCTCGTTAACCTATAAAACAGGTTTTATTAATAAAGATATTAGAACAAGAGATGAAGAAAATGAAGAAAACAAAACCTTCTTTTTTGATTATTCAGGTAATAGATCTACTTATAACGTTTATTGGGGTGGGATAGCAAATCTATCTTACAAGTTGGCTGAACATCATAAAATTGGATTTAAAAATATATTTACGGTTAGTTCAGATGATGAGGTTACAAGATTACAAGGTTTCAAATTTGATTACCAGGATGAAAGAAAAATAACTGCTTTAAGATTTGTTTCAAGAAATCTTTATTCAGGTCAGCTTTCTGGCTCAAGCTTTTTCCCTTTGATTAATGGTATTCAGGTTGATTGGAGGACATCTTATTCTTCTTCATTCAGAAATGAACCTGATTATAGGCGTAATGCTTATACAAGGAACATAGCAGATTCAAACAGTACCGTACCATTTTTAGCTTACATTCCAAGGGATCCCGATTTTTATGCAGGCGGCAGATTTTATTCGAAGTTATATGACTATGTACGGGGATATGGAATTGATTTTAGCCATCCATTTGGTTCTATCAAAACAAAGTTTGGAGCGGTGCACTCAAACAGTTCCCGTTCATTTAATGCAAGGCTTCTCAGTGTGACTGATCCTTATGATGGTGCTGAGCCTGTAATCGGGAATTACGAACTCGATTCACTTTATTCAAAAGAGAATTTCGCATCTAAATTATTAATGATGCGCGAATTTTTCGATCCTGCAAATGATTACACTTCCTCAGATAACCTTTTTGCATACTACTTTATGCTTGAAATCCCTTTCTGGGTTTTTGACCAGAATATTGTTTTGATAACCGGCTTGCGAATTGAAAATTATGTTTTAAGGCTTAGAACTAATTCATCTGTTGCAACAGGAATGCAGCTGGTTAGAGTTGATAAATTTAATAATGAGTTGCTTCCTGCTTTCAGTTTAGTTTACCGGGTTAACGAAGAAGTTAATATAAGATTTTCATTCAGCCGGACAATTAACAGACCCCAATTCCGGGAAGTTGCACCATTCGTTTATTATAACTTTGAAGATCAGACATTAGTTCGGGGTAATACAGAATTAAAACAAGCTAACATTGCCAACTATGATTTAAGATTTGAGATGTTCCCGGATCTTGGTGAACTTATTTCTCTCAGTCTATTTGTAAAAGAATTAAGAAACCCAATTGAGAAAGTATTTGTTGTATCAACCGGTCAAAATGATCGCACATTTATAAATTCTTCATTTGCAAGGAATGCCGGATTTGAAATTGAATACAGAACATCTTTAGCAAAAATTTTGAGCCTGCTGAATAATTTTACATTGACAGCAAATTATTCAAGGATCTGGTCAGAGATTGAAGAAACAAATATCGGTCTTGATAGGAAAACCAGACCAATGCAGGGCCAAAGCCCGTATGTAATTAACCTCGCTCTATCTTATAAAAATACTTCCCTTGATTTCTCAGTAAATATATCATACAACAGGTTTGGTAAAAGAATAATTGAAACTGCAAACTTTTTGGGTGATGATCTCTATGAAGTTCCAAGGAATTTAATTGATTTCGTTTTAACAAAAGGAATTGAGGAACATATCGAATTCAAATTCACTGTGAAAGATCTTATGGAACAGCCCGTGGAATATTTTGAAGAAGATAGATTAATGAGAAGCTACTCAACTAACACCAAGCTGTCACTTGGTGTTAGTTATAAACTTTAATTCACTATATGTAAACCATATAAAAGAGAAAGGAGGGTAGATAATGAATTAAAGAAAATGTTTCGAAAAAAGTTAACACTAACTTAATATTTTTTTAACAAAAGACAAGGAGTTTTCGAAATGAAAAAATTCTGGAGTATAATGTTTTTGATGGCTGCTATAGCATTGCCATCGTTTGCTCAGCTTACACCGTCCGATAGTACAATATCTGGTCATATTACTACAAACCCGGTATTGGATAAAAATAAAACCTACTTATTACAAGGTTTCGTTTATGTAGATTCATTAGCATCTCTTACAATCCCCGCAGGTACTTTAATCCTTGGTGAAACAAGTACCCAGGGCTCACTTATAATTAAGAGAGGCGGGAAACTATTTGCTAACGGTACTGCTACTGAACCAATCGTTTTCACAAGCCAGCAGCCTGCCGGTTCGAGATCACGCGGGGACTGGGGTGGTATTGTTATTTGTGGAAGTGCAAGCAATAATAGACCCGGTGGCGATTTTCTTGTTGAAGGAAACATTGCGGTTAATGCCGGAGGTGGACTTACACCTAATGACGCCGATAATAGCGGTATTTTGAGATACGTGAGAATTGAATTTCCTGGTATTCCCTTTACACCAAATAACGAAATTAATGGGTTAACCTTAGCTGCTGTTGGAAATGGAACTGTTATTGAACATATCCAGGTTAGTTACTCGGGTGATGATGGATATGAGTTTTTTGGCGGAACAGTTAATTGTAAGTACTTGATAGCTTATAATACTTATGATGACGATTTTGATACAGATTTTGGGTATACCGGAAAAATTCAATTCGGTGTTGTTTACAGAGATCCCAATTTAGCAGATGTCAGTAATAGTGAAGCTTTTGAAACTGATAATGATGGTAGCGGTACTACTGCTGCACCAAGAACCGAACCTGTATTATCCAATATTACAGCAATCGGTCCTAAAAGAGTTTCGACTGATGTTAGCGGGACAAATTTCAATGCTCTTTTCTTCCACGGTATACATCATAGAAGATCTTCAAGACATAACCTTTTCAATAGCGTTGTTACCGGATTCGATGAAGGTGGAATTTTCTTAGACGGTGCTACAGTTCAGGGTGATACAGCGAACTTCTCATACAGAAACAATACTTTTGCTGGTGTATCAACACTGATAACACCCACAACTTACAATGCCTGGTTTACGAGTTATGGCAATAACTCGTTCACCGAGCCTAATGATATATTACTAAAAGCCCCATTCAATCAAACCAGCCCTGTATTAATTCCTCAGCCAGGCTCACCGCTTTTAGGAACAGCATCATTTACAGGAAATAAAATTTCTGATGCTTTCTTTACAGTTGTAACATACAGAGGTGCATTCAGCGGTAATGGTGCTGAAAGATGGGATATCGGCTGGGCAAATTATGATCCCCAGGGAATCACTTATAAGAATGCTAATATTTCCTGGACATCTCTTATAAATTTAACAAGTGGGAACGGTGCAACTAAATCAGTTATTATTGGCCGGGGCAACGGAGCTACAGATGGTGTTGATGCTTCTTTTGGTGAAGCTGATTTACCTGCTGTTCCTCCTGCGGGCGTAGTTGATTTAAGATCAGATATTCCTACAGGTTCTGAAACAGTTGCTATTGACATCAGGAGCAATGCAACTACCTCAAGCCTTATTACTTATACACTCTTAATCCAGGCTGGTTCACCTTCCGGTAGTGCACAGGTACTAAACTGGGATCCAAATGGTTTAGGTGCTGGTCAATTCACATTGAAGGATGGGGTAGGTGGTGGTGTATTTACTGACAAAAATATGAAAACAGTTTCTTCCCAGGTTGTTACCGGTTTAACATCAGTTATCATAGAAGTAAATACAAAATTCAGCCAAACATTAGTTGTTGGTACAGATTGGAACCTTGTTTCCTTCCCCGGATTCCATCCAAACAGCATGCACAAAGATACGCTTTACAGACGCAGAGATTTAACTACTAACGTATTTAAATATGCTACAAGCACCGGTTACGTGGGAGTTACTGATTTAGTACCTGGTGAAGGTTACTGGATGTTCCACACTAGTGGAAGTGGTACATATAATTGGAATGGAACTGTTCAGAGCGGCGTTCTTTATCCACAGTTGAATTATGCGCCAAGAAAAGCTTACCTGGCTGAAGCGGGATGGAGTATGATTGGTGGTTATGAATATAATGCAGACGTAAACTTCATCAGAACTATGCCTGAAAACAAGAAAACAGGATTGGTGTTCAAATATGTACCCGGTTCAGGTTATGTATCAACATCAACCCTCGCCCCCGGACTTGGTCATTGGGTAGAACTAACCGGCGCAGCTTATATTTATATACCTGGGTCATTTGCAGGTACATTAGGAAAGAACCCGTTAGACGAATTACTTAAAGAAGAGTGGGGCAAAATTGTTATTACAGATGCAGCCGGACAAAACTATACTCTGTATGCTGCTGATGCTTCTACTGATTTAAGTATGTTCAATTTACCTCCACTACCTCCTGCAGGAATCTTTGACGTAAGATTCGGTTCGCAAAAATTTGTTGAGAACCTTTCAAATGCTCAGACAATCAATTTGACAGGGGTAGTATACCCGGTTACAGTTAGAGCTGAAGGTATGAACTTAAAATTGGAAGATGCTATTAATGGTTCAATTATTAAAGCTTCAATTCAGAATGGTGAAAGCTTTGTAATTGACAATAGTAGCATCGGTTTATTAAAAGTTAGTTCGGATAATATTGCTCCTACAGAATTTGCACTTGAGCAGAATTATCCTAATCCATTCAACCCATCAACAACAATAAAATTCTCTATTCCTGAAGTAAGCAATGTAAGATTAACAATTTACAATGCATTAGGTCAGAGAGTAGCTGAACTTGTTAATTCTACTTTAGAAGCAGGCTCATATTCTTTCTCATGGGACGCTTCAAAGGTTGCATCAGGTTTGTATTTCTATGAATTAAATACAAACAACTTTTCTTCAGTTAAGAAAATGATGTTGTTGAAATAATTGTGTATAAGGATTATCCCGATTTGTCAGGATAATCCAATTTTTTATCAAAGGGTTTATTTTGTTATGTATTTAGCAAAATAAGACTAAAAACTAATAATCTTAAAAAGAAAGAAATTGTTTATGACAAGAAAAAAAATAAATATACTACTATTTGTTCTGGGAATGTTATTCTTAAATATGAATAACATTTATGCCCAGGCAGTTGATATTGAACTTCAGGTTTCAAATAGTCTCACAACAAGGTCCGTCTTTGTAGGTTTGGATATTACTGCTACGAACGGAATTGATCCGTCACTTGGTGAAGCGAGCCTTCCGCCAATGCCTCCTGCAAGTGCGTATGAAGTAAGATTTGATTTAAGTCCTTACGGTTCACCTGGTGTATCAACATATCGCGATTACAGAAATGCACCTTCATTTCCTTTTACTGACTCGGTAAGCCACAGATTATTTTGGCAGCTTGGAAACGGAGGGTCAGGTCCTACAATAAATTATAATCTTACATCCGGTGTTACCATGCGGATCAAGGACGAAATTTCGGGTAGTAATTTTAACAGCGGTGTTGTTTCTGGCTCCGGCAGTTATACTGTTCCTGTAGCATTAACTGCAGCTTTAATTACTATGTATTATAACAATGTTAGTGGTGTAGATCCTGGTCCTACATTCAGTGTATCTCCCGCATCCCTTACTTTTCCTCCCACAGCAGTAGGCGGATCTAATACTCTTCCGGTTACTGTTAGTAATCCGGGTACAACCAATGCACTGATTATTAATGGTATTACTTCTTCAGATCCTCAATTTACCTTTGCACCAAATACATTTCCTGTTAATGTTCCTGCAGGTGGAAATACCGTATTTAATGTAACATTCTCTCCTACTTCTTTAGGAAATCAAACAGCTAATTTAGAATTTATTCACAACGCACCCGGTTCACCAACTTCATATTCAGTTCAGGGTGTTGGTGCTGATGCTGGTCCTACATTCGCTGTCTCAACGGATACATTAGATTTTGGGAATACAGGAGTTGGTGATTCAGACACACTTCAAATAACTGTATTGAATAACGGTTTAACTAATCCATTAAATATCAGCAATGCATCTGCTTCACCATCTCAATATACTGTTTCTCCGGCAACTGCTAATATTCCTGCTTTGGGAAGTCAGGTATTTAATGTTGTATTTTCTCCAACAGCCGCCGGAGTGCTTCCCGGTACTTTAACATTTACTCATAATGCACCCGGCTCACCTTCTTCTGTTGCTCTCACAGGTAATGGTATTGCAACGTTCGGTCTTATCTTCGCAGAAGATACTTTGTTTAGAAAAGAAGATTCAACCTATACTGATGTAATACAATTGAAAGCTTTAAATGCAACCGCACATGCTATTCAATTCAGGTTACTTGTAAACAAAACTTCTGATGACAATACAATATTAACATTCTTAAATATCGAAAAAGGTGCTGATGTAAGTGCTTCCAATTGGTCATTGCAGTATGAAGTATTCAGAGGTCCTTTACAAGCTAATGGCGCTTCTGTTGATTCAATTTATGTTTTGCTTTATGACCTGAATCAAAATGGTGGATTAGTAGCGGCTGATTATGATTCTCTGTTGAAAGTCAGATATAGAGTTGCAGATCTTCCTGCCTTGGTAGATACTTCAAAATCATCATTGAGAATTTCAAATGCTGAAGCAAGTACTTTCCAGGGATTTCCTATTAATATTACTCCTTCCCGTGATGAGCTAAGTATATTTGCTACGAACAGAGTTTCGTCTCTGGGTGATGTTAATGGTGATGGAAGCTTAGATATTCTGGATCTTATATTTGTTGTTGATCATATTCTTGGCAGAGATTCACTTGATAGTGAGGAATTTGCCAGAGCAGACATAGCGCCATGGACAGTAGGTAACGCAACTCCAGATCCTGATGGTTTTGTAAACGTACAGGATCTTTCTTTAATTCAGAATATTATCCTTACCGGGGTATATCCCGATGGCACTACACTTAATAAGCCTGGCGTTATTGCTCAAGGTGGTGAATTAGGAAAATCCAACTCACCTGATGCCAAAGTGATTTTCTATATTACCAACGAGGGTATTGCTGTGCGTTTAGATTCCAAAGTGGCTATAAGAGGTGCACAATTGGAATTTGATAACATAGCAGATATTATCAATAATATGATTATTGATTCAAGACTTGGCGACGGGTATTATGCTAAAGTAAATGAATTATTAAGAGTATTATTATATGATAATGCAGGAAATGAAATTATTGATGCCGGTGTAAATTTTGTAGCCAATTTACCATTTACAATAAGTGATCCGGAGGAAATCTCAGTTGATAAAATTATTCTTGTAGATACAAATAAAGAAAAACTCTTAAATATTCAAATTGAGATTATTTATGGAAACGCTCCTGAATTACCTGTTGACTATTCATTATTCCAGAACTATCCAAATCCATTTAACCCAAATACTATTGTAAGATTCTCTGTTCCTCAAACAAATCTTGTTAACCTTACTATTTATAATGCTCTTGGAGAAGAAGTAAGAACTCTATTCCTTGGTCAGGTTGAAAGGGGAACTTATGCTGTTCAATGGGATGGGAAAGATAATGCTGGTTCAACAGTAACAAGCGGTATGTACATTTATAAAATGACAGCCGGTAGTTTTTCTCAATCAAAGAAAATGATGTTCATTAAATAATTTAAGCAACACTGCCGTCTCCTTCGGATGAAGGAGACGGTTAATTATTAATTATCATAAGGTGCTATATGAGATACATTTATCTATTTATTTTACTGGGATTTTTTTCATTCAATATTTATTCTCAACAACCAACCGTAAACATTGATTTAGTTATTAAGAATGATATCGGCAATTCGAGAACTCTTAATTTTGGTCTTGACTCACTTGCCTCAGATTCAATTGATTTTGACCTCGGAGAAGAAAATCTTCCTCCGTGGCCTCCACCTACAGCTTTTGAAACAAGATTTCTTTTACCTGAGGGGAATTTCAGCGGTGTAAAAAGCACATACAAAGATTATAGGAATGCACCAAGTTTTCCATTTTCAGGAGTTAAAGAACACAGGCTTCAATACCAGGCAGGAAACGGAACAACAGTTACTTTACAATGGAACTTTCCTCCACAGATTACGGGTGTTTTACAGGATATAATAACCGGAACATTAATAAACTACAATATGGCTGGGGAAGACAGCTTTGTTGTTGAAAACCCGGGTGCTTTTAATAAATTAAAAATGGTAATTACTTATAATGGAATTGTACCGGTTGAGCTAACATCTTTCAGCGCATCATTGAATAACAACAAAATTAATTTGAAATGGCAGACTGCCAGCGAATTGAATAATCTGGGATTTGATATTGAAAGAAAGATTGATAACGGCTACTGGAGTAAAATAGGATTTATTAATGGCAGCGGTACAACCAGTCAGCCAAAGGATTATTATTTTGTAAATACTACTGATAAACCCGGAAAAGTTTATTCTTACCGCTTAAAGCAAATTGATTTTGATGGAAGCTATAATTATTCAAATGAAGTAAAAGTAGATATTATTTCTCCGGTAACTTATACTCTTGATCAGAATTTTCCCAACCCATTTAATCCATCAACAACAATTTCCTTTTCAATTCCAGTAAAGAGCAACGTAAAACTTTTAGTTTATAACCAGATTGGTGAATTAGTTGATGAAATTGTTAACTCAATTTTGGAATCGGGAAATTACAATTATACATGGAATGCTAAGAACTACTCATCGGGAGTTTATTTCTATGAACTTCAAACTGATAATTTCAGATCAATCAGGAAAATGACTTTAATTAAATAATCAAACATTTAAAGGAATGAAATGAGAGTCACACTTAAGATTATTCTTTTTATTTTACTAAGTTGTTATACACTTGCACAAACCCAGCCACAGCTTAAAATACAATTAATTTTTAATGATTGGGTTGAAGACCGGATTGTCTCGTTTGGAATAGATCCCTTAGCTACTGATGATATTGATCTTGATCTTGGTGAAGCAAACCTTCCACCACCACCACCACCGCCAATTATTATTGATGTAAGATTTGTTTTGCCTGAAGGTAATTTCTCAGGTGCTAAAAGTTCCGAATGGGATTTTCGTAATGGAACTTTACCATACACAGGGCAAAAAGAGCATAGATTAAAATTTCAAAGCCGTGTTGATTCTCTGAAGATTTTGTATGAACTTCCGCCGGAAATTATATGTGATCTGCAGGATTTGGTTGGAGGCATTGTGGTTAATACTCAGCTTATTGGAAGTGGAAGTTTTACAATCCCAAATGCTAATGCGCTTGGTCAATTAAAACTATTTGTTAATTATAATAATGCAAATGATGTTAAGCTGGAATCTTCTTTAATTCCAAATAGCATAGAACTCAGACAAAATTATCCGAATCCCTTTAATCCCGCCACAACAATAAGGTTTTCCATAAAAGAACTTTCCGATGTGAGACTCAGAGTTTTCAATCTTCTTGGAAAAGAAGAAGCTTTGCTTGTTAATGAGCAATTGCAGGCAGGAAGTTACTCAGTTGATTTTGATGCTTCGGGACTTTCTTCAGGAACTTATTTTTACCAGCTTAATGCCGGTGGAAATATTATTTCTAAGAAGATGATATTTCTAAAATAAAAATTTTATCCTTGGGTTTGAGAGTTGATAAGTCCGCAAAGTAATTTAGATATACAACTTGATATTCATAATCTAATAAGTGCAGAACAGTTAAAACAAAATACTGCTGAGAGAATTAATATCAAGTTGAAGGAAAATTATTCTTACATTATTCCTAAGAATACTAGCTTTCCAAAAAATACATTTCACTTCAGAAATTATAAGATTAATCTTTTCTATTTACATTGTTCCTGTAAAAGCTACAGGGAAAATGTAAAAAAATATCCGAAGAGAGATTTAAGACGTATTTGCAAGCATATTTATTTTAAAATTTTTGCAGATTATTCTGAAGCATTGGATACACTTTCAAAGCTTTTGCTTGATACAAAATACTGGTTTGGTATTACGTACATAACCAAAGTTGACCTGAATGACGATGAAATATATTTGGGGCTGAATTTTACAAAGGAAAAAGTCGCTGCTATTATAAATGTTGATGAATGCTGGAAGCAGTACATTTATAATTTAAGAGATTTAAACTGGGTTGGCGATAAACCTTCCAGTCCGGAAATACTTGAAAAAATTTTTAAGGGAATATTTATTAATATGCTTTTGTAGTTCATTTCTCTTAAAAAAGATTGGAGTCACTTTAATTGAACAGCAATATAAAATACTGCTTATTTATTTTATTATTAATTTCACATGTTACTTTCATAAATGCTGAAGTAAACTATTCAATGGAATTAAGAAATGGAGTAATGATTGATCATCGGACTTATGAATTTGAAGTATATATCAAGGCAACCAATCAGGATTTCATACTTACATCTTACCAGTGTGTTTTTCTGTTTAATACTTCAATAATTAATAACGGTTATTTAACTTTTTCTTATGTTGATGGTACCAGTGAATTAAATAACGAACCTGTTCTGTCTGTTGGTATAAAAGATTTTTCGGGTACCAAGAAACTAACGTTTGCATCTCTCCCCGGGAATGAAATTATACACCAGAATGATATAAGAATAGGCAAATTTCGTTTTAAGAATACAACAACATTTGGAGGCATGCCTCCTGCAAATCAAATGGTCTTTTGATGAACTTACATCAACTTTACTTACAGGGGAGAACTTTTCAAATATAACACTTCCTTACTATCATAATTATAGTAATATTGGACTTCCTATCTTTATTGAAGAAGGATGGAATTTTATCTCAATTCCTTTGAGAACATCTAATATGGCGGTTACAAATCTATTCCCGAATGCAATATCACAAGCGTTTACTTACATTAATGGTGTATTTGAATCTGTTGATACACTTGAAGAAGGAAAAGGTTATTGGATAAACTTTAATCATCAAAGTGTAACAGAAATAGTAGGAAGTTTTAATACAAATCTGATTACAGTAAATGAAGGGTGGAATGCAATTGGTTCATTTCATTATAATGTTCCAACCAATGATATATATAGTAATCCGGCAAATATTATTGCATCACCATTTTTTGGTATGCAAAATACAGGTTATCTTTCTGCAAATTACTTAGAAATTGCAAAAGGGTATTGGGTAAAGGTTAATGAAGAGGGTCATCTTTTATTTAATTCTTCGAATTAAAACCAAGGTGCTTCAGGTTCCGGACTTTAAAAGTGCGAGATGGATGTGAAAAAATTCTTAACCATTCAGTTATTGTTTTTCATAGAACTTCGCCCCTTATTCATGAAAATAGCTAAAAAACTTATAGATTCAGTGAGATACAGAATCATATTTTCATAATATTCTATCTTCTGTTTGTTATTACGTACATAACCAAAATTGGCCTGGATGACGATGAAATATATTTGGGGTTGAATTTTACAAAGGAAAAAGTCGCTGCTATTATAAATGTTGATGAATGCTGGAAGCAATATATATATTATTTATTCCTGATTTTGAGTGCTCTTTAAGTTGCTTATATTTTCGACTATATTTATATTTTAACCCGTTTTCCGTTCTTTTTTTATTGGAGGCTCCAATGATTATAAAGATAAGTAGCTTGAACGAGGGTACACACAATTTAGATTTTGAGGAAAAGATAGATGAACTGGAGCTTAATGAACCGTTTTCCGGAAAATTCCTGGCTGAAGTTAAATTAACTAAACTTCATAACAGGATTATTCTGGATATAAATCTTAAGATGCCAGCTTCCTTTGAATGTGACAGGTGTGGAGTTAATTATAAATGTAACCTCCAAAACAGATTTCAAATGGTATATTTGGTTGGTGATTCTCCTGAGGAAAGTAAATCGGATAATATTATTTATTTGTCTCCTGATACTGATAAAATAAAACTTAATAAAGAGTTTAGAGATTATGCTATATTATCCATACCATTGAAAAAACTGTGCAGGGAAGATTGCAAAGGTTTATGCTACAGATGCGGTAAAAATTTAAATGATAGTTCTTGCGATTGCGAGACTAAGCAGGTTGACATAAAATGGCAACCCCTTTTAGAGTTAAAAAATAAAATGAAGTTTAACTAATTTAATACGAAAGAGAAAATGCCACATCCAAAGAGAAAATGGTCTAAAAGCAGAAGAGATAAAAGAAGGACTCATTATAAAGCATCTGTTCCTTCATTAAGCACTTGCTCACACTGTGGTGAAATGAAGTTATCACATCGCGCTTGTCCTTCCTGCGGATATTACAGCGATCGTTCAATGTTTATACCTAAAACATAATCTAATCTTTAATGACTGAACCTGGTTCTAATCCTGACCAGTGCAGAATTATAGTTGATGCAATGGGGGGCGATTTCGCTCCTCAGAATGCAGTGCTTGGTGCAATCCAGGCTTTAAATGAAAATAAAAATTTTGACCTCTATCTTGTTGGTAATGAACAAGCAATTCTTGATGTTGTCTCCTCAAATAATCTTACCTTTAATAAAGAAAAAATTATTCATACAGAACAGGTAATTGAAATGGGTGATAGCCCGACTGTTTCCTTAAAATCAAAACCTGATTCTTCTCTTGTTGTTGGTGCTCAATGGGTAAGAGATAAAAAAGCTGATGCTTTTGTTAGTGCTGGAAATACAGGTGCAATGATGGCTGCTTCAACTTTAATAATCGGAAGAATTCCTGGAGTTGGCAGACCAACAATTGGAGCTGAGATCCCAAGTGTAAATGGCATATGTTATCTTTATGATGTTGGCGCAGGAAAAGATGCTAAGGCAAATCATCTCTTTGAATATGCAGTTATGGGTTCCATATTTGCACGCGAGATGGGAGGAATTGAAAATCCCGCAATTGGTGTTTTAAGTATGGGAGAAGAGGAAGGAAAAGGAAATGAAGTGTCTGAAGAAGCAGCAAAGCTTCTTAAAAAATCAAAGCTTAATTTTATTGGTAACGTTGAGGGCAAAGATATCCTTGGTGGAAAAGCGGATGTAGTTGTTTGCGATGGTTTTGTTGGAAATATTATTCTTAAATTTGGTGAATCGGTCCCTAAACTTTTAAAACATTTGCTGCAGCAAACTGCAAAGAAAAATTTTTTTGATAAGTTAAAAATCGCTTTAACAAAAAGCTCTTTGAAGAAGGCTTTAAAAGTTCTTGATTACCAGGAATATGGCGGAGTGCCCTTGCTTGGAGTTAACGGAATTAGTATAATAGGTCATGGCTCAAGCACTCCAAAAGCTATTAAAAATATGGTTTTGCGCGCTTACGAAATGCATACAAAAAATTTAGTTAATAAAATTGCAAATTCAATTAAACAATATTCTAATTTAACTTAGGCTTAAGATGGAAAAGAAATATAACGCAACTATTACTGCGTTAGGAATGTATGTTCCTGAAAAAATTATGGACAATGCTTATTTTGAAAAAATTGTTGACACAAACGATGAATGGATAAGAACAAGAACTGGCATTAAAGAAAGAAGATTGCTGGAACAGGGTGCAACAAGTGACTTGGCTGCTAAGGCTGCTGAGGATTTATTAAATGTGCATAATATTAATGCAGAAGATATTGATGTTATTATCGTAGCAACAGTTACACCCGATATGTTTTTTCCCGCAACTGCATGTCTTGTTCAGGAAAAAATTGGGGCAAAGAATGCATGGGGATTTGATTTATCTGCAGCCTGCTCAGGATTTCTTTTTGCTTTCCAGACAGGGGCTTCTTTAGTTGAATCAGGCACTTATAAAAAAGTTCTTGTTATTGGTGCTGATAAGATGAGCTCAATAACTGACTATACTGACAGGAATAATTGTATTCTGTTTGGCGATGCCGGTGCTGCAGTTTTATTAGAACCTACAGAAGATAAAACATTAGGGTTGCAGGATTCCATTTTAAGAACAGATGGTTCCGGTAAAGAAGCATTGTATATGAAAGGCGGTGGGAGCTTAAATCCTCCGACTCATGAAACTATAGATAAGAAAATGCATTACATTTACCAGGATGGTAAAGCTGTTTTCAAAGTAGCAGTAAAAGGTATGGCTGATGTTTCTTACGAACTTATGTTAAAAAATAAATTAACGGGGGATGACATTACTTTCCTTGTTCCTCACCAGGCAAATTTGAGAATTATTGATGCAACTGCTGAGAGAATGGGAATAAGCCGTGATAAGGTGATGATTAATATTGATAAATATGGGAATACAACTGCTGCTACAATTCCTTTATGTTTAGTTGAATATTACAGGGCAGGTAAAGTAAAAAAAGGCGATAATATAATACTTGCCGCTTTTGGTGCAGGTTATACCTGGGGAGCTTCTTATGTTGTTTGGGGAATGGATTGATGCCCAAAAAAGCTTTCATCTTCCCTGGTCAAGGCTCCCAGTATGTTGGGATGGCTGCAGACCTTTATGAAAATTCTGTTGAAGCCAAAGAAATGATTAAGACGGCAGATGATGCACTTGGGATAAACCTTTCTTATATTTTATTCAATGGTCCTGAAGAACAATTAAAACAATCTGAGTTTACACAGCCGGCAATTTTTCTTCATAGCGTTATTCTTGCAAGTGTAATAAGAACTCTTTCTGCTGATGCAGTTGCAGGTCATTCAGTCGGCGAGTATTCTGCACTTGTTGCTTCGGGTGCAATACAGTTTTATGAAGCTGTAAAGCTTGTACGTGAAAGAGGAGTGGCTATGCAGCAAGCCGGAGTTGAAAAACCCGGTACAATGGCTGCTATAGTTGGACTTGATGAGAACTCTGTAATTCAATGTTGCAACGAGGCTTCTTCAGAAGGAATTGTACAATGTGCCAATTTTAATTCTCCCGGGCAAATTGTAATTTCCGGTGAAGTAAATGGTGTCAAGAAAGCAATGGAATTATGTAAAGCCAAAGGTGCTAAGCTTGTTAAGGAACTCCAGGTCAGTGGTGCTTTTCATTCACCATTAATGAATTCTGCAAAAGAAAAATTGAAAATGGTTCTTGATAATACTCATTTTTATAATGCCCGGATTCCTGTTTATGCAAATGTAACTGCAAAACCGGTTAAAGATAAAAATGAAATTAAAAATCTTTTGTATGAACAATTAACAGCTCCTGTTCCATGGGTTGAGATTATAAATAATATGATTAAAGATGGAGCAGAAGAATTTTATGAAGTTGGCCCCGGAAAAGTTTTGCAGGGCTTAGTTAAAAGAATAAATCCTGATGTAAAAACTTTTGGAATAGATAAATTCACTGATGTGGAGAAATATCTTTAATGAATGATTTTAGTTTTGAAATAAACGGATTAAAGATTGATCCCAAAATTTTCACTTTCAAATTCAGTTGTAAATGTACGGGTGAATGTTGTCTCTATGGCGTTTATATGGATTTGAATGAAGCTAAGAATATTTTAAATATTAAGAATGATCTTATTCCTGTTTTCGATACAACGCAGGTTAAAGATACAGAAAAATGGTTTGAGCCTCCTGAAAAAGATAATGATTTCGAATCCGGCATTGCAGTTGGCACCCAGATCAATAATCATAAATGTACCTTTCTTGATAAAAATGGTTTATGTTCTCTGCAAAAGCTTGCAATCAAAGAAGGGGTTCATAAATGGAAATATAAGCCTCAGTTCTGTATATTATTTCCGCTTACAGTTTTCGAGGGGGCACTAACAATTGATGATGAGCATATTGACAGGTTAAAAACCTGCAATAAAAACCCCATGTCTGAAATAACAATTTATGAATTCTGCAGAGAAGAGTTGAAACATTTTTTTGGTGAAAAAGATTTTAACAGGCTTGAGAATTACGGAAAGCAATATCTTTCTTCTTTAAAAACCAAAGATGTTGCATGAAATTAAAGGCTAAAAGAGCAATAGTAACTGGAGGAACAAGAGGAATTGGAAGAGCTATCGTTCTTGAACTTGCTTGCCAGGGGTGTAACGTTGTTTTTACTTATCAAAGTTCTGTTGAAGCAGCAAAAATTCTTGAAGAAGAAGCTAAAAAATTCAATGTAAAAGTATCCGGTATTCAGGCAGATGCTTCGAATATGAAAGAAGCTGAAAAAACAGTTAAATTCACATTGGAAAATTTAAGCGGTTTAGATATTTTAGTGAATAATGCTGGAATTACAAAAGATAACCTGCTCTTAAGAATGAGTGAAGAAGATTTTGATAAAGTAATATCCGCAAATCTTAAAAGTGTGTTCAATTATACTAAAGCTTCTATTAAAACTATGATAAGCCAGCGTTATGGCAGGATAATCAATATATCATCTGTAGTTGCTCTTGTCGGAAGTCCCGGACAGGCAAATTATGTTTCATCAAAAGCAGGTATAATTGGATTTACAAAATCAGCAGCACGTGAACTTGGATCAAGAAATATTACAGTTAATTCTGTAGCTCCGGGTTATATTCAAACTGAAATGACGGATAAACTTACTGATCAACAGAAAGAGGCAATACTAACACAAGTTCCATTAAAAAGAATGGGAACAGTTGAAGATGTAGCAAAAGTTATCTCATTCCTTGCTTCAAGTGAAGCTGATTATATTACTGGTCAGGTTATTTCTGTAGATGGCGGAATGGCTATGTAAATTTTCTTTTTTTATCTTTAGATAACTCAAAAAAAATATAGGAGAAACAAATGGACGTTGAAGCCAAAGTAAAAGAAATAATAATGGATAAATTAGGTGTTGAAGAATCTCAGATTACACCGGAGGCTTCTTTTACTAATGATTTAGGTGCTGATTCTCTCGATATAGTTGAACTTGTTATGGGTTTTGAAAGTGCCTTCCAGGTTTCCATTCCTGATGAAGACGCAGAAAAAATTGGAACCGTGGGAGATGCTATGAAATATTTAAAAGAAAAGCTCGGTTCCTGAATTTTTTAGGCCTGCCTGCCGGACAGGCAGGTCGGGAAAATCAATTGAAGTTTCCCGGCTTGAACCTTTCTTTTCCAGGAATTGATAATGCCCACGCATAACCGCTTTCTATTTTATTAGGAGTAATTTATGAATAAACGCAGAGTAGTTGTTACCGGGATGGGTGCAATTACTCCAATTGGCAATAATCTCAATGACTTTTGGAATGGAATGCTTGAGGGGAAAAATGGAGTTTGTCTCATAACTAAGTTCGATACAGCAAATTTCGAAACAAAATTTGCTGCTGAAATAAAAAATTTCCATCCTGAAAATTACCTTGATAAAAAAACAATCCGCAGGCTAGATCTTTTTATACGTTATTCTCTTGTTGCTGCAGAAATGGCTCTTAAGGATTCCGAAATGGATCTTGAAAAAGTAAACAAAGAAATGTTCGGTGTTATTTATGGAAGCGGTATTGGTGGAATGGATACGCTTCAGCAGCAGCATTTTATTTATTTTGAAGATAAGAGTCCTAAAAGAATAAGTCCTTTCTTTGTTCCGATGATGATATCTGATATGGCAGCCGGTCAGATTTCAATAAGGTTTGGTTTGAAAGGACCAAACTATGCAACAACTTCTGCCTGTGCAACAGCATCCCATGCAATTGCAGATGCTTTCATGCTCATTCAAAGGGGAAGTGTTGATTTAATGATGTGCGGCGGTTCCGAAGCAGCTATAACAGAACTTTCCATTGGCGGGTTTAATGCAATGCATGCCTTATCAAAATGGAATGATCGTTATCAGGAAGCATGCCGTCCCTTTGATCTTGATCGTAACGGTTTTGTAATGGGAGAAGGCGCAGGTTCATTAATTCTTGAAGAGCTTGGACATGCGATAAAAAGAAATGCAAAAATTTATTGTGAAATTGCCGGTGTAGGTTTAACAGGCGATGCTTACCATATAACGGCTCCGGCTCCTGGTGGAGAAGGTGCTGTAAGAGCAATGAAAGAAGCCATCCGCGATGCAGGAGTTTCAATAACCGATGTTGATTATATAAATGCTCATGGTACTTCTACACAATATAATGATGTTACTGAAACACAGGCAATAAAAACCTGTTTCGGAGATCATGCATATACTCTTGTCATCAGCTCAACAAAATCTATGACCGGGCATCTGCTTGGTGCCGCAGGTGGAATTGAAGCAATTGCAACTGTGATGGCAGTAGTGAATAATGTTATCCCTCCAACAATTAATCTTACAAAACCTGATCCTGAATGCGATCTGAATTACAGTCCCTTAGTTCCTACCAAAAAAAATATTAATTGCGCAATAAGCAATACTTTTGGTTTTGGTGGGCATAATGCCTCGCTCTTGTTTAAAAAATATGATTTTTAATTTTACTTATGCTTTCCCGCTTAGTTAGAAGATTTAAAAGTAAAAAATCAGAAAAGATATTAAGCAGCTTCTTAAGCGAAGAAAAAATTTCAGAGCTTGAATCCAAATTAGGATGCAGAATAACTAATAAGCATCTCTTCATTCAAGCCCTTATCCACCGATCCTATCTTGAAGAAAGCAATGAGCCGATCATATCAAATGAACGCCTTGAATTTCTTGGGGATGCAGTTTTAAGTCTTTTAGTTGCCGATTATCTTTACTCACATTTTCCGGAAAATGATGAAGGTTTCCTGACTAAAGTAAGAGCAAGAATTGTAAACAGGCGGGTTCTTGCTGATGCTGCTGAAGCTTTAAGCTTAGTTGATTTTATTATTGTTGGTAAAAATATTTCACAGTCGTTTAAGGATGGTTCCAAAACAATACTTTCCGATGCTTTTGAAGCGGTTATTGGGGCTATTTACCTGGATTCGGGGATTGAAGAAACAACAAAGTTTGTTAATAGAATTCTTATTAAACCAATTACTAAAAAAGATGACTTCCTGAGAGATGAAAATTATAAAAGCCAGTTGCTTGAATATGCACAATCAAAAAGAATGGAAAACCCTAACTATTATGTTGTAAGTGAAGAGGGTCCGCAGCACAACCGTATTTTTACAATTAAAGTTTTAATGGGAGATGTTGAATATGGAACAGGGCAGGGAAAAAATAAAAAGTCAGCCGAACAGGATGCTGCAAAAGCTGCTATGATTAGGTTATTGGAAGAGAATTAATAAATTCTGGTTACTTTCTACTACTTTTACACTCATTTCTTTTCACAATATTTAACTAAATTTGTAGTACAAAATTATTCTTTATAAGAAGAAGAAAGAAAATTTAAATGAAAATACTCGAGCATCCTGATAAATTTGTAAACCGGCATATCGGACCGGATGAAAATGAAATTAATGAAATGCTTAACACTATTGGAGTTTCATCATTAGATAATTTGATTGACGAAACTATTCCTAAAGGAATACGATTAAGTAAAGAACTAAACCTTGATGATCCGGTTACAGAATACAGGTTCATTGAAAATCTTAAAAAGATTGCTGCTAAGAATAAAGTTTATAAATCCTATATAGGTATGGGATATTATCCAACTAGAGTTCCTTCTGTAATACAAAGAAACGTTTTAGAAAATCCGGGCTGGTATACACAATATACACCTTACCAGGCGGAAATTGCTCAAGGCAGACTTGAAGCTTTGATGAACTTTCAGACAATGGTTATTGATTTAACAGGATTACCAATTGCAAATGCTTCTCTCCTTGATGAAGGAACCGCTGCTGCAGAAGCTATGACTATGTTCCTTCATATAACTAAAAACCTGCCTACCGGACAGGCAGGTAAAAATGCAACAAAATTTTTTATTTCAGAAAATTGTTTTTCCCAGACAATTGATGTAATGAAGACAAGATCAGTTCCTTATGGAATTGAACTTATTATTGGTGATCATACTAAATTTGAACTTAGTGAAGAATATTTTGGAATGCTTCTTCAATATCCTGATGATAAAGGAGAAGCTAATGATTATACTGAGCTTATAGAATCTGCGCATGAAAAGAATATTCTTGTTGTTGTTGCCTCTGATCTTTTAAGTCTTGCCTTGCTGACTCCACCCGGAGAATTTGGAGCGGATGCTGTTGTAGGAAATACTCAAAGACTTGGTGTTCCAATGGGCTTCGGCGGACCTCATGCTGCATTCTTTTCAACCAAAGATGAATTTAAAAGAAATATACCCGGAAGAATTATTGGTGCCTCAGTTGATGTTCATGGAAACACTGCTTTCAGAATGGCGCTCCAGACAAGAGAGCAGCATATAAGAAGAGAAAAAGCTACAAGCAATATTTGTACAGCACAAGTTCTTCTCGCTGTTATGGCGGGAATGTATGCAGTTTATCATGGTCCTAAAGGATTAAAAGAGATTGCCGAAAGAACTCACAAACTTACAAAGCTGATTGATCTTTCAATCAGAGATTTTGGATTTGAACAGAGCAGTAAAAATTATTTTGATACTTTATATATACCCCTAAAAGATAAACAGCTGATCAATAGGGTTAGAGAAATTGCCCTGAAGAATGAAATCAATTTCAGGTATTTTTCGGAACGATCCCGGCTTAAGTCGGGGGATGATGCAATTGGAATAGCAGTAAATGAAGTAACGGATTTTAATGATGCAGTTGAAGTGATTAGAGTTTTTGCAGAAGCATCAGGAAAGAAAACTGATTTAAAGAAAATTGAAAACACCGCAGAGAATTTAACAGTTGATTATCCTGAATTTTTAAAAAGAAAATCTCTATACCTTCAGCATAAAGTTTTTAATTCTTTTCATTCGGAAACAGAAATGATGAGGTATTTAAAAAGACTTGAGAATAAAGATCTTTCTCTTGTGCATTCAATGATAGCTCTTGGTTCCTGTACTATGAAGCTGAACGCTGCGACTGAAATGCAGGGAGTTACTTTCCATGAGTTTGGGAATATTCATCCCTTTACTCCTTCTGAACAAACTGAAGGTTATAAGCAAATATTTAATGAACTTGAAAAAGATTTATGTGAGATAACAGGTTTTGATGCAGTTTCTCTTCAGCCCAATTCCGGTGCCCAGGGAGAGTTCGCTGGCTTAATGGTAATAAGAGAATATCATAAAAACAGGGGAGAGGAAGAGAGAAATGTTGCAATAATTCCTGCCTCTGCTCATGGAACAAATCCTGCCAGTGCAGTAATGGCGGGAATGAAAGTGGTTGTTGTTAATTCTACTGTTCAAGGAAATGTTGATATTGAGGATCTTAAAAAGAAAGTTGAGGCAAACAAAGATAAGCTTGCTGCATTTATGATTACATATCCTTCAACTCACGGAGTATTTGAAGAAGATATTCTTGAAATGTGTGACATTATTCATAAAAATGGCGGTCTGGTTTATATGGATGGTGCAAATATGAATGCACAGGTTGGTTTAACAAGTCCTGCAAAAATTGGTGCTGATGTTTGTCACCTTAATCTTCATAAAACTTTTTGCATTCCTCACGGTGGAGGCGGACCTGGAATGGGACCGATTGCTGTTGCAAAAAATCTTGTCCCTTTTCTGCCAAATCATTCTGTTATAGATTTAAAACACAAAGAAGGAATACCTGCTGTCTCTTCCGCACCTTGGGGAAGTTCTAGTATTCTTATCATTTCGTATGCTTATATAAAAATGATGGGTGCTAAAGGGTTAACCGATGCTACAAAGGTTGCGATCCTAAATGCTAATTATATAAAAGCAAAACTTGAGTCGCAGTTTAAAGTTCTTTACGCAGGAAAAAAAGGAAGAGTTGCACACGAATTAATTTTTGATATGAGGCAATTTAAAAACTCTGCCGGAATTGAAGTTGAAGATATTGCAAAAAGATTAATGGATTATGGTTACCATGCACCAACAGTTTCTTTTCCTGTGCCGGGAACACTTATGGTTGAACCAACTGAAAGTGAATCAAAATCAGAATTAGATAGGTTCTGTGATGCTCTCTTATCTATAAGAAAGGAGATAAGCGAAATTGAAAACGGAATTGCAGATGCAAATGATAATACATTAAAAAATTCTCCACATACTCTTGAAGCAGTAATAAAAGATAACTGGATACATTCTTATTCTAGAGAGAAAGCTGCTTATCCTCTCGAATGGACAAAGGCTCACAAGTTCTGGCCAAGTGTTGGACGAATTAATAGTGCTTTAGGAGACAGGAATTTAATCTGCAGTTGTAATTTAATTTCGGATTATATTGAAGAGCCGGTAATCAGTGAGCGGTAATCGGTAATCGGTAATCGGTAATCAGTAATCGGTGTATGTGGTTATAAAAACTATTCTAAATAATTAGCAATCAAAGAAATAAAAGGACTGATAAATGGCACACGCTAAAAGCTTTAGGGATTTGGATGTATATAAATTATCTCGCGAATTAGCTAAAGAAATTTTCGAACTTTCAAAAAGTTTTCCAAAAGAAGAAATTTATTCTCTCACCGATCAGGTAAGACGATCCTCCCGTTCTATCGGGGCACAAATTTTAGAAGCCTGGGCTAAAAGACGATATGAAAGACACTTCACAAGTAAATTAACTGATGCTGATGGGGAATAGCAGGAAACACAACATTGGCTAGAAACTGCTTTAGACTGTAGTTATATAGATAAAACTGCTTTGGATAATTTATTGAACAAATATGAATCAGTTGGAAAAATGATAAATGGTATGATTAATAAATCAAATTTATTCTGTAAAGAAAATTAGTAATCAGTAACCGGTAAACAGTAATCAGTTTTTATCACTGATAACCGATTACCGATAACCTATCACGATTTTGCATTGTTTATCTTTTATTAATACAAAACTTTTGCTAATGCGATTCTACCTGTTACCCATTATTATATTTTCTTTTTCCACTGTTTCATTCTGCCAGATTACTGGTAACAATTCAAATGATAAATCTCTTTTCATAATAGATTCAATAAAAATTTTCGGTAACGATATAACAGAGGATTTCATCATCTTAAGAGAACTTACTTTTGAAGCTGGTGATACAGTTGATCAACATATGCTTGAGTATAACGAAGAGAGAGTTTACAGTCTCGGCATCTTTAACAAAGTAAATTTCAGGTTCCAGGATAATGACAGCAGCAAACTTAATATTGAACTTGAAGAAAGCTGGTATATTTATCCGATTCCTTTCTTCAGGCTTAAAAAAAGAGATTGGGATAAATTTTCTTACGGCATTGCAGTTTTAGTAAAAAATTTCAGAGGAAGAAATGAAACTTTATCAGGCAGTGCAGCTTTAGGTTACGATCCTTCATTTTCAATTTCATATTTTAAACCTTCCATAATTTATAAGAGTAATGTTTACTTTAATGTTAATCTCTCCCATCGAACAATAACCAATAGGAGTGTTGCAGCAGCGAGACTTTTTGGTAATGATTTTGAATATACCCAGATATCAAATGAGGTTGGCATCGGGAACCGTTTTGGATTATTTCACTGGGCAGGCTTTGATGTTGGATTTAATTATATAGAATCGCCTAAGTATTTCCAGGGTTCAAATGCATCTAATGAAAGGATAGACAGGTTAATAAAGCTTGGTTTAAGTTATAGTTATGATACACGCGATCTTATTCAGTTCCCAAGTGAAGGGATGCTTTTCTCTTTTTATATGCAGTTAAAAGGATTAGGAATAAATAATATTAATTACCGTATTTATAATATTGATTTCAGAGAATACAGAAATTTATTTGGGGATCTTACAGCCAAATGGAGAGTAACGACAAGGCAAACTGCTGGTAAAATTATTCCTTATTACGATTTTTCTTATCTTGGTTTTGAAGAAGCAGTTAGAGGACATTTCAATAGAGAAAGAGAAGGGCATCATTACTATCTTGGTTCTGTTGAACTCCTTCATCCAATTATTAAAGATATAAATATAAGTTTTGATTTTATACCACTGCTGCCGCATGAGCTTTTAACATACCGGCTTGCTCTTTATGCACAATTATTCGGGGATACAGGTTTAACACAATTAAGAGGCACCCCATTAAGAATAAAAGATTTTGATACAGGATATGGTGCTGGTCTTTCTTTGCTTCTGCTTCCTTATAATGTTATAAGATTTGAAGTTGCCTTAGATGAAAATCAAAACATAGAATACATATTTGACCTTGCAGTATCTTTCTAATATAGAGCTTTATTATTCTCCTAATGATGGAAAATCCAATTCATTTTCCATTTTGGGAAATGAGTTTAAGCATTCTATAAAAGTAATGCGTCATTCGGCTGGAGATGAAATTTATGTAACTGATGGAAAAGGGAAAATATTCTTAACGATCATCAAAGAGATTAAAAAAGGTTCGTTAATTGCTTCCATAAAAAAAATATTACAATATGAAAATGATTTTTCAAATATTTTTTTCTGCGTTCCTAAATTGAAAAGTAATGAACGCCTCGAATTTGCTCTTGAGAAATGTACTGAACTTGGTATAACCAATTATATCGTTTTTGATTCTGAAAGAGCGGTACATAAATCTGATAAGAAAGAAAGATGGGGGAAGATTGTTCTTGCAGCAATGAAACAATCTTTAAGAAGCTATCTTCCAAATATAGATGTTATAAATTCTGTAAATGGAATTCTTAAGCTTGATGGAAGAAAAATTTTACTAGAGCAGAATTCCGAAAAGAAAATCTCAGAACTAAAAATAAATAAAAATAAAAAGTATTATTTTATCTTTGGTCCCGAAGGTGGATTTATAAAAGAAGAGTTAAGCTTATTTGATGAAAAATACAAATTAGCTGAAAACCGTTTAAGAACGGAAACAGCAATAATTAAATGTGCATCAATTATAATGGAAAAGGTGAATATTGGAGTAGTGGAGTGATGGAATAATGTTTACCAAATCATTTCTCAAATTCCATTACTCCAATATTCCATTATTCCAAATGGTGATAATAGCTGCTCTGTATTTATTTGGCTGTTCAAGCTCCACCCGTTTTGGTAATGAAGATTCAAAATCAAAATATGAAAATGAAGAGGAAAATAATGATGTCCTTGAAACCGTTGAAGGAGTTGCTTCCTATTATTCAGATGAATTTCATGGAAGGAAAACTGCAAATGGTGAAATTTATGATATGTATGGATTAACTGCAGCACATAAAACTTTTCCATTTAATACAAAAGTGTGTGTAACAAATCTATCGAATGGAAAATCAATTGTGCTGAGAATTAATGACCGTATGCCGGGTTATAAAGGAAGAATTATTGATGTTTCTTTCCAGGCTGCAAGAGAATTGGGAATGATTATAACCGGAACTGCAAATGTGAAAATAGAAGTTTTAAGTTGGGGAGAATGAGAGTGGGTATAGGGTATAAGGTATATTGGTATAGGGAAGTGCAAAACAATGAATCTTGACCAAATATTAAAAACCTTATACCGTATACCATATAACTTATACCTCTATTCCAGTGGTTTAGTGTATTAATAAAACTAAAGGAGCTTTAGATGGAATGGATTACTGATCCTAATTATTTAATTGCATTTCTTACCTTAACTGTTCTTGAAGTTGTTCTTGGTATAGATAATATAATTTTTATTTCAATCGTTTCAGGTAAACTTCCGGAGAACATTCAACCGAAAGCAAGAACAGTTGGCTTAGCTCTTGCAATGATTATGCGAATAATTCTTTTACTATCTCTTGTATGGATAATGAAATTAACCACTCCATTATTTGAAATTCTTTCCCAGGAAATTTCCGGGCGGGATTTAATTCTGATAGTTGGCGGTTTATTCCTGATTGGAAAAAGTACTTTTGAAATTCACGATAAGCTTGAAGGTGAAGAAGGCAGTAAATCGGCAAAGATATATCCTTCTTTCTCAAATGTAATTATTCAGATAATTCTTCTTGATATTGTTTTTTCTCTCGATTCAGTTATTACTGCTGTTGGAATGGTTGATAAGATTGGAGTAATGATTGCTGCAGTTGTTGTTGCAGTTATTTTTATGATGATCTTCTCAACTTCCATAAGCAATTTTGTTCATAAACATCCTACTATAAAAATGCTTGCATTAAGTTTTCTTATCTTAATAGGGCTTTCATTAGTAACTGAAGGGTTTGATAAGCAAATACCTAAAGGTTACATCTATTTTGCAATGGCGTTTTCTGTTTTTGTTGAAATGCTGAATATTAAAATAAGGGGAAGAAAAGAAAAACCTGTAAAATTAAAAGAGGCTTATGTAGAAGAGGAAATGAAATAGGTATAAGGTATAAGGTATAAGGTATAAGGTATAAGGTATAAGGTATAAGGTATAAATTCTATGCCTTATTCGTTTAGTTCATCAATCATTGGTTCTTTTTACTTTTCCCTAATTCTTTGGAAACGCTCTCCCACCAATCTTTTTTTACAATGTTATATTTCATTTTTTGCTTTTCGTCAAGGAGAGATTCAATTTTATTTTCGAGTGCCTTCTGCTTCTCTTCTGATGGAGTATTAAAATAATCATTTAATGAAACTTTAATTTCATCAGTCTGCTTTTGTGTTAGAAGAACCTTTTGCTGCAGTTTAATTGCAAGCTCATCTGTTACTTTTGAAGTTGACTGGGCATTAGTCGTAAAAATAAAAGCAATTGCAAAAAATATTATTGCAAAGCTTATTAAAATTTTATTATTTTCTCTCTTAATCATTATTAAAATCCTTCATTTGTTATATTAAAACTAATATCTCTTGAATGGAATGTCAATCTTTATTAATTAAGTATCATTATTATCACAAAAAAGGAGTATTCTATGCGTCATTTTAAACATCTATTTGCTCTGTTTTTCATTTGCGTGTTTCTACCATATCTAAGTGCTCAAAGTTCCCCGGAAGTAAGTCCTTCTCCGTCTGCTTTCTTTAATGATATTATTGATAACATTGCTTATACTGGAGGACAGGTGATTTCACTTGCTGAAGCAATGCCCCAGGATAAATATACCTGGCGTCCTATGGAAGGAGTGAGATCCGTTAGTGAAGTTTACATGCACATAGCAGGAGCTAATTATTTTCTTTTATCATTTGTTGGTGGTAAAATGCCTGAAGGTATGACCGAAGATGGGGAAAAAACAATTACGAATAAGGAAGAAATAATCGGGATTCTGAAGGATTCATATAAGTATACGAAAGATTTTCTTTCTAATATGAGTGAAAGTGACCTTGATAAGGAAGTTGAATTTTTTGGGAATAAAATGAATTTTAGAAAGATGGTATTTATACTGATGAATCACAGTCATGAACATCTCGGTCAATCAATTGCTTATGCCAGAACGAATGGAGTTACTCCGCCCTGGTCTATGGCTGAAAACTGATCTTACATTTTTTAACTTATATAAAAAACTCATTCCTACAGGAATGAGTTTTTTATTTTAAAGGGATGATATTTTATTTTTTCGTAATTTTCTCACTAAAGTATTTTCATTTTGAAGGAAGATTTATTGATTGAAGATTCAGCAAAAAAGTTAATTAATAAATATGTAGAATTACTTAATAAGGAAGGAGTTAAAACAACTTCTCCCGAAAAAAGAGAATATAATTTTGAAGCAGAAGTAAATTCAGGTAAAAAATCATTAAAGCTGCAGGTCTTTTTTGGTAAGAAAGGAATAAAGACTATTCTCCAGGGAAATAAAGAGAGTGATTTATATAAGAGAGTAAATTCAATCTTATTTGGGGAAAATTTATTCCCAGCTAATGAAATTATTGAACCGGAATCATATATCGGGATTGATGAATCTGGCAAAGGAGATTACTTAGGGCCTCTTGTAATTGCAGGTGTTTTTGTTGATAAGGAGATAAAAAATCAACTTATTAAAACAGGAGTTAAAGACAGCAAGGAATTAACTGATTATAAGATTAAAAATATAGCAGCAGAGATAAAAAATATTCTCACAATAAAAAATTATAATGTTGTTGCAATAAATCCTGAAAAATATAACCAGCTTTATTCGAAGATTGGAAATGTTAACAAGCTTCTTGCCTGGGGGCATGCACGGGTTCTGGAAAATCTTCTTTCAAATGTAAAAACAAGTGATGCAATCAGTGATAAATTTGGGAATGAAAATTATATAATCAGCAGCTTGATGTCTGAAGGGAAGAAAGTTAACTTAATACAAACTCATAAAGGTGAAAGGTTTATTGGAGTTGCAGCAGCATCAATTCTTGCAAGAGAAAAATTTATAGATTGGTTTACCAAACAGCAAAAAGAATTAAAATTAAATTTACCTAAAGGTGTATCTTCACTTACAGAAAATGCTGCTAAAAATATTGTAAAAGAATTTGGTGAAGATTCACTTAGTAAAATTGCGAAACTTCATTTTAAAACGACAAAGAAAATTTTATCAGAATAAGGAGTAAAGAAAAAGAAACATGGGAAAATCCAAAATAAGACGCATAGGGATACTAACAGGAGGTGGAGATTGTCCCGGACTTAATGCGGTTATAAGAGGAGTTACAAAACCTGCACAGGATTATGGAATGACTGTCTATGGAATACTTGATGGGTTTGAAGGGCTTGTTGAAGGAAGAGCAAAGGAATTGAAAGATACAGATGTTTCAGGAATTCTTGCCAGTGGGGGAACAATTCTGGGCTCTTCAAATAAAGGAAATCCTTTCCACTGGCCAATGGAAAGAGGTGATAAAATAGAGATTGTTGATAAGTCTGAAGCAGCTATAAAGAATTATCATACCTGGAACCTTGATGCACTTATTGCAATTGGTGGTGATGGAACAATGCATATATGTAATAAATTATCTAAGATGGGATTAAATATAGTTGGCGTTCCCAAAACAATTGATAATGATCTTGATGCAACAGATGTAACTTTTGGACATGACTCTGCTGTTTATGTTGTAATGATGGCTTTAGACAGATTGCATACAACTGCTTCATCTCATCATCGGGTAATTGTATGTGAAGTGATGGGGAGATATGCTGGCTGGATTGCTTTAAATGGAGGAATAGCAGGTGGAGCCGATATTATTTTGATTCCCGAAATTCCTTTTTCGTGGCAGAAAGTTTATGATAAAATTCATCAGCGTCAGTTGATGGGAAAGAAATTTAGTCTAGTTTGTGTTGCAGAAGGTGCAAAGGCGCAGGGCGAAGGAATGGTTGTGATAAAGCAAGATGTTAAAAGAACCGATCCGATTCAACTTGGTGGTATTGGAGCAGTTGTTGCAAAAAAAATTGAAGAAAATACCGGAAGGGAAACAAGGGTAACTGTACTTGGGCATTTACAGCGTGGTGGAAGTCCGACACCATTTGATAGAATTCTCGCTACCAAATTCGGGGCTTTTGCAATTGAACTTGCTTCTCAGGGAAAATTTAACAGAATGGTAGCATTAAAAGGAAATGAAATTAAAAATGTTAAAATAGAAGATGCAATTGGAAAACAAAAACTTGTGCAGCCAGATAATCAGGCAGTGTTTGCTGCTAAATCTATAGGTATTTCATTCGGAGTATAAGCCGTTTCGATTTGATTTTACTAAGCTCTTATATATATTTGAAACCTAATTTTTAATTTTTCATTGTTAATTTTTAATTGTTTAGGGGTCGTAGTTCAGTTGGTTAGAACGCCTGCCTGTCACGCAGGAGGTCGCGAGTTCGAGTCTCGTCGGCCCCGCAATTAGCTCAGAGATTATCTGAGCTTTTTTGTTTTATGATGGAATGGTTCACCTACATATTCATCAAAAATTGATAGATACTATGTTGTATCTACGGACAGTCTTGAGTGGAGATTAGAACGACATAATGCTGGTTGGGGGAGATTTACAAAAAAAGGAATTCCTTAAGGTCGGGAAGTCTCGTCGGCCCCGCTTAAAAAAAGCCTTGTAAGAAGTTGCAGGGCTTTTGTATTTTAAAGAAAAAATCACTGAAGTAGTAATTGAAGTAGTAGTCTCAATTATTAAAGCAGATATCTCTCCAGTTTCTCATAAGCCTGCTTATGTTTTTCCGGTTTCATCTTACCAAGGTTCATTAGTTTCCACTTAACAGCCGGTAGGTTTTCTATGCCTTTGATTCCTAACAACTCCCATTCGGGTTTCCTGTTCTTAAATGAAAGTAAGAACTTTATCTCATCTTCAATTAATGATGTCTTTATCTTTTTGATTAGTTCAGTCCTAACATCAATCAGATCATTTAATTTAGCTTCGTCTGTTGTCATACCTGCAAACTCATTTTCAAATATCTGCTTTATATCCTTCAACCCCGGATTAAGTAGTTCCACCATAGGTCTATCATGACTGATCAGATAAACTATAAATGCTTTACGAATATTATCAGTCAACCCTTCATTATCAAACAGCAGCTTGATATCAAAAAGATCACGGGGATGCTGCCTGTCCAATGCTGCACAAATCTTACCACCATATAAATCTTCAAACGATAAAGTATTGACAGACATAGTTAACTCAAATATCTCCTCAGCTTTAGCACATAATCTTTTTTTAACAGATGGATAAACAGATCCTCTTATGACTGTATTCGCTTCAATCTTTACAGTAGCGTCTTTATCTCTGATAATAAGACCATAAATTAATTTACTCTTTGCATCCTGTTTTTGATTTGTATGTATTCCGGGAAATATCCTTTCGATTCTCGCTTCTATACTTGCAAGACGATCATTAATATCAAGCAATGACAAATCTCTTTCCTGTACTTTTAGATATGTCAAATCAATATCCACTGACAAACGTGGATAATCCCGCCAGAAAAAATTAATAGCTGTTCCACCCTTAAGAGCAAAGACATCTTCACGCATTACATAAGGTAGTATACGTAATAATAACTCAGCTTGTCTTTGATAAACATTATCCGGCATACTCTCTTGGTACAGTTATATTGTATTTCTTATCAAGCACTCCGTCCTGAACTATAGATCTCTTGCCGCTGCCAAGATTCATATTTTCCAACTTCAGTTCCTTCATCCATGGATGATCATGCTTTTCTGCCATGAAAAGAAATAGTCTTTTCACCTTTACTGAATTACATTGCTCAAGTAAGCGTTGAACAAGTTCCGGTCTGAGGGTGGTTAGCCCTTCCATTATCTTTGCAGCCTCATCAAATGACTGACCTTTGGGTACAAGATATAACATCTCCATGGCAGCTAATTCAGGAGAAGAAACTTTAACTTCAACATTCTCTAATAATACACTGCCATAGTAGTCCAATAAACTATAGTCAAACAATTTAGTTTGTATGTAGGTGACGACGACTCCCCAGTTCTGATCTTTAAACCACTTAGGTAGTACGTCTGACTTACTTCCGAATAAATAAACCCGGGTCAATGAAGTACCAAGGTAATGAGCGTAACCTTTAAGTATTAATGCAGTTTTTCCGCCCGGATGTACATTAGAATTTTTCTGCTTCTGTAGGGCACTTACTGCACCCTGCCATTCAACATTATCTCCGGCTAATTTGTATGCACCATATCCCAGAGACTCAAGCCATCCACTCTGGACATACTTATTGAGCAGGTCTTTCTGATATCCCATCTCCTCTAAGGCAGAAGAAAGCTTTACAGTTCCTTTTTGCCATTCCTTCATTAATTGGTTTATTTTAGTCATTCAAAGAGTACTTTCAGTCTACTTTCAAGTAAAAATTCAAACTCACTTTTCGGTTTAATAATTTAGCTAAAAGTAGACTATCAGTCAACTTCTACGCGAATAGTTAAACTGATAAAGAATTTAAATTGGAAATTTGGATAGTTTTGATATGTATTTATATTTGTAGAACATATACTCAAGATTTTATTTGCGTATTTAAATAAATATTATTACATTTGTAGAACAATTACTCAGAAATAAAATTGAAAACGAAATTAAATCAAATAGCAAGGATACACACCGGAATTTTCGCCCAGACTGTTTCCAAAGGCGAAGTCGTTTATCTTAAAGCTAAGCACTTTGATGAAAATGGACAGCTCAGGACAAAACTTCATCCAGATTTAAGGTTAAATAATACCACAGAAAAACATCTACTCAAACCAGGCGATGTTCTTTTTGCTGCAAAAGGTACAAAAAATTTTGTTGCCTGGTATGAAAGTAAAAACCAACCTGCAGTTGCTTCTACATCATTCTTTATTATCCGCTTAGAAAACAATTCCATTAACAACATATTACCGGAATTTTTAGTTTGGCTTCTTAATCATCCTACCATCCAAAAGTATTTAAAAAGTAAAGCAATGGGTTCTAACATAGTTTCCATTTCAAAGACTGTTTTAGGTGAATTAGAGATATATATACCTGAAATACAGATTCAAAAAGCTATTTTGAAAATAACTCATCTCCGCCACAGTGAAAAGCAATTAAAACAGCAAATTGAAGCTCTCAGAGAAAAACTTATTCAACAACAAATCTTTAATAGGATTAAGCAATGACAAAGAAAATTACCCAGAAGGACATAAATGATGCAGTCTGGAAAGCCTGCGATACTTTTAGAGGAAGTATAGATCCAAGCATTTATAAAGATTATGTGCTTACCATGCTCTTTATCAAATATCTTAGCGATGTTCATGATGATAAATATGAAGCCTATCTAAAGAAGTATAATGGTAATAAAGAACGTGCTGCTCGTGCTATGAATCATGAACGCTTTGTTGTTCCAGAAAACAGTCACTTTAAATACTTATTTGAACAACGCAACGAAGCTAATATAGGTGAACTAATTAATATTGCCCTCACTGATTTAGAAGAAGCCAACAGAGAAAAACTTTACAGTGAGGATGGAGCCGGAATTTTCCAGAATATTGATTTTAACAGCAGCAAATTAGGTGAGACGAAAGACAAAAATACACGTCTGAAAAATTTATTGCTCGACTTCAATAAGGAAGAACTGGATTTACGGCCATCTCATCTTGGTGGTGTTGATATCATTGGTGGTGCATACATGTTCCTGATTGAAAACTTTGCTAGTGATGCAGGAAAAAAAGCTGGGGAATTTTTTACTCCAAAAGAAGTCTCTACACTCATTGCCAAGCTTACCAAATCAAATCCGGGTTCACGTATTAGTGATCCAACTTGCGGCTCAGCTTCTTTACTGATTAAAGCTGGAGAAGAAGTTGGCTCTGATAATTTTTCACTCTATGGACAGGAAGCTAACGGCAGCACCTGGGCTTTAGCAGTGATGAATATGTTTCTACATGGTTTTGATAATGCCACCATTCGATGGGGAGATACCATACGTAATCCTAAGCTTAAAGAAGGTGATGCTCTAATGAAGTTTGATACTGTTGTTGCTAATCCTCCCTTTAGTCTGGATAAATGGGGAAAGGTTGATGATAAGGAGGAAAATAAAGCGACAGATAGCTTTGATCCCGCAACGGATAAATACAATCGCTTCTGGAGAGGGATACCTCCAAAAAGCAAAGGTGACTGGGCTTTTATAAGCCATATGATTGAGACTGCCTATGAAGGGCATGGTAAAGTAGGCGTAGTTGTCCCTCATGGCGTATTGTTCCGGGGAAGCAGCGAAGGAAAGATAAGACAGAAAACTATTGAAGAAAATATTTTGGAAACAGTAATTGGTTTACCTGCAAACTTATTTTTTGGTACCGGTATTCCTGCTGCTATTTTAATTTTTAATAAAGGTAAAGGCGGCAATAAAAATGTACTGTTCATTGATGCAAGCAAACACTATGAAGCAGCTAAAAACCAAAACAAACTCCGTGATGCTGATATTGAACATATTGTTTCTACCTACAGGGATTTCTCAGCAGGTAAATTAAAACCGGGAATTGTGGAAGATAAGTTTAGTTATGTGGCTACTTATGAAGAGATACAGGAAAATGAATTTAACCTGAATATACCCCGCTATGTGGATACTTTTGAAGAAGAACCTGAAGTTGATATTGCTGCTGTGCAGCAGGAGATTGATAAGCTTGAAGGCGAACTGAAATCTGTGCAATCAGAAATTGAACAATATTTAACCCAACTGGTTAAGTAATATGACTAATTCTGGAAATTCCAAATTCTTTAATAATACTATTCCCTATGATTGGAATGTGAAAAGGTTAGGAGAAATAATAAATATTAAATCTGGCTTAGGATTTAATGCATCTGAATATTCAAAACAAGGTATTCGACTTCTGCAAATTGAGCATGTGGGGTATGGTAAAATTGAATGGAATTCAAATTTCTTTTTACCTGAATCATATCTAGATAAGTTCAAAGATGTGGTATTGCACGAAAATGATATTGTATTGGCACTAAATAGACCAGTGACAAACAATCAACTTAAGATTGCAATTCTTAAAAAGTCTGACGCACCAGCCATTCTTTACCAAAGAGTTGGCAAAATAATCTTAAAGGATAGTAATCAATTTCCACTATATCTATTTTATAATTTCTCTGAAACAATTAAAAAACACGTAGAAAGAAAATCAATAGGAAGCGACCAGCCATTTATTTCTGTCATATCTCTATATAAAGAAAAAGTATTCCTTCCCGCTCTCCCCGAACAAAAAACCATTGCCCATGTCCTTGGTTTAATGGATACTGCAATAAACACAAACAACCAGCTTATTGCACAAAAAGAGCTCCGCAAAAAATGGCTTATGCAAAACCTCTTAACAGGCAAGAAAAGGTTGAAGGGGTTTAATAAAGAGTGGAAAGAGATTCATATACGTGATGTCTCCAAAGAAGTTAGTATCAAAAACAAAGCAGATAAACAACTAACTGTTCTATCCTGCACAAAATATGATGGACTTGTTCCTTCATTGGAATACTTCGGCAGAAAAATATTTGCAGATGATGTCAGCACATACAAGATTGTTCCGAAAAATCATTTTGCTTATGCCACTAATCATATTGAAGAAGGAAGCATTGGCTATCAGGAGATTTTTGATGAAGCATTGATTAGTCCGATGTATACCGTATTTAAAACCGATTCATCAATAAACGATACTTTCTTTTATAAACTGCTAAAGTCTCATAAGCTAGTTTATCAGTATCAAAATAGAATGGAAGGTTCAATTGATAGACGTGGAGGATTAAGGTGGGATACATTCTCGATTATTAAAATTCATATTCCTTCATTCGAAGAACAAACTGCCATCGCCCAAGTGCTGCAGGCAATAGATAAAGAAATACAGTTGCTTAAAACCAAAACAGAAAGACTAAAAGAACAGAAAAAGTGGATGATGCAAGTCTTGTTAACCGGGAAAAAAAGATTGAAGGTTTGATATGAAAATTATAACCTTTGCTGAAGCAATTAATAAAGCAGAAAATTATAATAAAAGAAATTTGTTATTAGGTAATGGCTTTAGTATAGCTTGTGTCCCTACCATCTTTACTTATACGTCTTTACTCAAACAAGCAGATTTATCTAAAATGCTTCAGGTCAAGGAGGTTTTTAAAAATCTTAATACTCAAGATTTTGAGGAAGTAGTAAATGCGCTCGAGAATTGTTGTGTTGTCTTACCATCATATAAAAAGAATTTACCTAAAACCATAGCTCTTATAAAAAAGCATGCTAAGGAGTTAAAAAAAATATTGATTGAAACAATTGCAAAAAATCATCCTGGAAGACCTTCTGATATTGATGAAAAAAAATATAGATCATGCATAAAATTCTTGAATAATTTTTTAGAAAATGATGGGGCTATTTATTCATTGAATTACGACCTACTGCTATATTGGACTTTGATGTATGGAATGGAAAAAGCATTACTTAACGATGAACCAAATGATGGATTTGGAAAGAACTTCGAGATTAATGATGGAGAATTTTCAATTGATGATTATGTAACATGGCAAGGTGATAGCAATGCATATGGGCAAAACATACACTATTTGCATGGTGCATTACACATTTTTGAAAGAGATGCTGAAATAGAGAAGTTTACCTGGATAAATACTGGCACACCATTAATAGAACAAACAAGGGAAGCACTGGAAGAAAATCGTTTTCCATTGTTTGTAGCAGAAGGAGATAGTAAGAAAAAATTAACAAGGATCTCTCATAGTGCATATTTATATCATTCCTTTAAAAGCTTTAGTCAAAGAATGAAAACCGGTGGTAAAAAATCAACTGCTTGTCTTTTCACTTATGGGGTTTCATTCTCTATTAATGATGAACACATTATTAAGAAAATATCTAATGGTAAATTTAATCACTTGTTTGTAAGCATTTATGGGTCACCAAGTTCTGAAAACAATAAACGCATTATTGCCTCTGTTGATGCCATTAGGAGAAAAAGAAATGATTCAAATTTTGCAATAAGTTATTTTGATGCAGATTCAGCAGAAGTCTGGGGAAGGACGAAGTAAGAAATGGATACTCCAAGTTTTAAAGAAGATCATATAAGCCAGATACCTGCACTACAAATGCTGCAGAATTTAGGTTATACATACCTCAGTCCTGCAGAAGCAGACAAATTGCGCGGTGGTAAAACAAGCAATGTATTGCTTGAGGACATTCTGCGGAAGCAGTTAAAAGAAATCAACTCTGAAAAAAGAATTAGTTCAACAAAATCTACTTACATCAGTGATGCAAATATTGAAAACGGTATCCGGGCATTAAAAGAGATGCCGATGAATGAAGGCTACATTGCTGCCTGTGAAACAGCATATAATCTTATAACATTAGGCAAAACTTTTGAGCAAAGTTTTGATGGAGATAAAAAAAGCATAACTCTGCAATACATTGACTGGAAGAACCTTGAGAACAATGTTTTTCATGTAACAGAAGAATATGCTGTAATGCGCAGTACAAGCAAAGAGCATTACCGCCCGGACCTGGTTTTATTTGTAAACGGCATTCCACTCTGCGTTATAGAATGCAAGCGTCCTGATATGAAGAAACCATTGTCGCAGGCAATTTCACAGCAATTACGCAGTCAGCAGGAAGATGGTATTCGTTCATTATACGTTTATGCCCAGGTATTACTTTCTATTAGCTGTAATGAAGCCTTATATGCTACCAATGCAACATCCGAAAAGTTTTGGTCAAAATGGGAAGAAAAATTTATTACCACTCAGGAAGAGAACGACTACAAAAACAATCTACTCGAAATAAAAAACCAACCATTGCCAGTTGAACAGAAAGAAAAATTATTCAGTGAACGGTTCAGATATGTGAGGGAATACTTTGATGCTTTAGAAAAAGAAAACATTCTGCCAACCGTTCAGGATGAATATTTATTTGGTTTATGCAGACCAGAACGTTTAATGGATATTATTTTTCACTTTATAGTTTTTGATTCCGGGGAAAAAAAGATTGCCAGGTACCAGCAATTTTTCGCGATTAAAAAAACTATGCAGCGCATCATACAAATTGAAAGTGGCAGGAGAAGAGGCGGAGTAATATGGCATACACAAGGAAGCGGTAAATCATTAACTATGGTTATGCTTGCACAAGCTATTGCTTTAGAAAAAACTATTCGCAATCCTAAAATAATTCTGGTAACGGACAGAACAGATTTAGATGCTCAGATAACAGGTACTTTTCGTAAATGCGGAATGTTTGTTGAAAATGCTGCAACTGGACAAAGATTGGTTGAGCTTCTTGAAAGTAAGAGTGATGCTGTTGTTACTACCATCATCAATAAATTTGTTGCTGCCATGAAAAAAATCAGCAATCCTTTAGAAGGTCATGATATTTTTGTTTTAGTAGATGAAGGACATCGGACACAGTACGGACTATTCAATATTGAAATGCAAAAGACTCTTCCCAATGCATGTTATATCGCTATGACCGGGACACCTCTGTTCAGGAAAGATAAAAATACAGCAGCCAGATTTGGAGGTATTATTGATGCTTATACTGTTGATCAGGCAGTACAAGATAAGGCTGTTGTTCCTCTTCTATATGAGGGGAGAGTAGCGAAACAAAATGTAAATGCAAACCCAATAGATACTTTCTTTGGTATGATTGCAGAACCGCTTACTGAATATCAAAAGGCAGATCTAAAAAAGAAATTCAGCAGGGCAGACCAGCTTAATGGAGCAGAACAGAAAATTTATGCTATAGCTTGGGATATTAGTCTGCATTTCAGAGATACTTGGCAAGGTACGGGATTCAAAGCACAACTGGTTTGTGATAAAAAAGTAAATGCCATCCGGTATAAAGAGTTTTTAGATGAGATAGGAATTGTTAGCAGTGAGGTTTTAATCTCCCCCATAGATGAAAGAGAGGGTGAGGATAGTGCTTATGAAAAATCCTCAGAAACAGAAAATCGTTTTTGGAAACGGATGATGGATGAATATGGCAATGCTCAAACATATCAAAAAAATATCATCAACCGTTTCAAGAACCAGGTACATCCTGAAATTATTATAGTAGTAGATAAACTGCTTACCGGGTTTGATGAGCCTAAAAATACCGTCTTATATCTTACCAGGAATTTACAGAGTCATAAACTCTTACAGGCAATAGCAAGAGTAAACCGGATTTATCCGGACAAAGAGTTTGGATATGTAATTGATTATTACGGTGTTATTGAAAACTTAGATGACGCCTTACTGCTTTATTCTTCCTTTGAAGATTTTGATTCTGATGATCTGGAAGGGACACTAATTAATATTTCTGAAGAAATAAAAAAGCTTCCTCAAAAACATTCGGAACTCTGGGACTTATTTAAAACCATTTCCAACAAAAGAGATGCAGAGGCCTATCAGTTGTTACTCAAGGATGAAGCAATAAGGAATTTATTTTATAGTAAGCTTGCTGTATTTGCAAAAGCTTTGAAACTGGCATTCTCCTCTATTCAATTTCATAAAGAAGTTGAAGAAAAAACAATTAACCGCTACAAAGTAGACTTATCCATGTTTATGAAGCTTCGTTTAGCAGTGGTTGAGAGATACAGTGATGAAATTGATTACAAACAATATGAAGGACAAATTCAAAAACTGATTGACACACACATAACAACTGAAAAAATTGAAACAATAACAGAGCTGGTAAATATTTTTGATAAAGAGAAATTTCAACAGGAACTGGAAAACACTATAGGCAAGGCAGCAAAGGCAGATAAAATTGCTAGCAGAACTGCAAAGCACATTTCAGAAAAGATGGATGAAGATCCTGCCTTCTATAAGAAATTTTCTCAATTATTAAAAGATTCTATTGCAGAATATGAAGCTAAGCGTATTACAGAAGCACAGCACTTGAATAATGTTCAGGACATAATGAATAAAGTATTGACACATACAGACAGCGACATTCCGGAAACTTTAAAAGATAAAGATGTAGCTAAGGCTTTTTATGGCTTATGCAATGAAGCATTGAATGATAAGATACAGGATCCTGTGGTGAGAAAAGAAATTTCAACACAAGCTGCATTAAACATTGATGAAATGATTCAACAAGCTGTTTTAGATAATGGATCTCCTATTATTGACTGGCAATACAAAACAAATATTACCGGGAAACTGCAAATTGATATTGGAGATTATTTTATTGATGAGGTGAGAGATAAATATAATATCAATCTATCATTTGGTGAGATGGATGAAATAGCAAATCAGTGCATTGAAGTAGCTAAACTACGGTACAAGTAATGAAAACAACTATACAATATGGTTCAAAAAAGATTGATTTTCATTTGGAATATTCTGACAGAAAAACATTAGGTATTTCAGTATTACCGGATTTAGAAGTTTTTGTAAAAGCACCTTTAAATACCTCTCTTGAGACTGTAAAAGAGAAATTAAGAAAGAAAGCTCCCTGGATAATTAAGCAACAAAGTTTCTTCCTTTCTTATCATCCAAAGACACCACCGAGAAAATATATTAGCGGTGAAACTCATTTATATCTAGGCAGACAGTACAGATTGAAAGTAAGAAAATCACTCAGACCCGAAGTTAAACTAAGAGACGGTTACTTAAATGTGTATTTAAACAATCACTTTGATAACGGACAAATCAAAAAAGTATTAAACAGCTGGTACAGAGAAAGAGCAGAAATTATTTTCAATGAAATATTCGAAAGAGTCGGTGAGGAATTTCTAAGGAAGAAAATAGTTCCGTCGAGTTCCATTATCAGAGAAATGAAAAAACGCTGGGGAAGCTGTACACCGGGGAAGAAAATTATTGTCAATACCGAATTAATAAAAGCTCCTAAGAGATGTATTGAATATGTTATCCTTCACGAAATGTGTCACTTAAAATATCCTAACCATAGTAAGTCTTTCTATTCCCTTCAGTTTACTTATATGCCGGACTGGGAGTATTGGAAGAATAAGTTGGAAAAAATAATGTCTTAAGTAGTAATAAAAAGAGAGGGATAAAATGAACAATAAAGAAAATGAACAATTTATAACATGTCCGGAATGTGGTAAAAAGATCCAGCTTACCCAGGCATTAATGAGCCATATAGAAGCTGATCTTAAAAAGAAGTACCAGGAGGAATATGATAATAAAATTCAAGCCCGGGAAAAGAAGGTTAAGGCTGATGCAGAAAAAGCAGTTACTGAAAAATATGAAACCGATCTTCAGGATTTAATGAATCAGGTTTCTGAGAAGGATAAAAAACTTAAAGATCTGAATAAACGGGAACTAGAACTCAATCAAAAAGAAAGAGACTTATCTGAAAAAGAAGGTGGTATTCAACTTAAGGTAGATGAACAAGTTAAAACAAGAATAACAGCCGTTGAGAAGAAGACTAAAGAGGATACGGAAAAAATAATTACTGAAAAGTATGAAACAGATCTTAAAGATTTGAAAAATCAAGTTTCTGAAAAGGAAAAGCGAATCAAAGAAATTAATAAGCGAGAACTTGAGCTTAACCAGAAAGAAAGAGACCTTATTGAAAAAGAAGGAAATATTTTAAGTCGGGTAACTGAACAGGTGAATAAGAAAGTTGCAGAGATTGAAAAGAAAGCAAAGGAAGATGCAAAGAAAGAAAACTCACTTCAAATGACAGATCTGCAAACCCAAGTAAGCGAGTTACATGAAAAGTTATCGGATGCTCAACAGCAGGAATTAGAGTTACGCAAAAAACAACGTGAGTTAGAAGCGGATAAGAAAGAATTCGAGGTTAAGAAGCAGAGAGAACTTGATGCAGCCAAGGCTGAGATTTACAAAGCAGCTAAATCAGATTCAGACTCAGATTATCAGATGCGACTTAGGGAGAATGAAGAAAAGCTAAAGCAAATGACAGCGAAAATTGAAGAGTTAAAGAAAAAAGCAGAACAGGGATCTCAGCAACTGCAGGGCGAAGTACAGGAACTTGAACTTGAAGATTTCCTATCAACTAATTTCATATATGATAAAGTTGAACCTGTACCCAAAGGTTTTAGAGGAGCAGATGTAATTCAGACTGTTAGAACTCAATTCGGTCAGGAATGTGGAAAGATCATTTGGGAATCGAAGAGAACTACAACAAAATGGGGCAGTGATTGGATTACAAAATTGAAAGAAGATCAACGGAATGCTAAAGCTGATATTGCTGTAATAGTGAGCCAGGTACTTCCTGAAGGAGTAAATAATATTGCACAGAAGGAAGGTGTTTGGATTGTTAGCTTTGAAGCAGTCTATGGAATTACAATTGCCTTAAGAGAACAACTACTTCAGATTGATCAGATAAAAAAATCTCAGGTAGGTAAAAATGAAAAGATGGAAGTTGTCTATGATTACTTATGCAGTAATGAATTTCGACAGAAGATAGAAGGTATTGTTGAAGCTTTCACAACTATGAGAACTGATCTTGAATCAGAAAAAAGATCTATCAACAAGCAATGGCAAAAAAGAGAGATGCAAATTGATAAGGTATTAAAAAATACTACCGGGATGTATGGTGGACTCCAAGCATTAATAGGCAGTGCCTTGCCGGAAATAAAAGCTCTAGAGATGCCGGAAGTGGAGGAAGAGGAAACCATTCCCTTACCTTTAGATGATGATGATGAAGATAAATTACCATTCTGATTGGTATTCTAAAAACTGAATAAAACATTTATTAAATGATAATGTTAGATAGTGATCTAAAAATATATACTGATGGTTCTTCATATTCTGGTCCAAGGTTAGGTGGCTTCGCTTTTAGATTTGTTTACAATGATACAGATACAGGCAATGAAATAACTAAGGATTTTCAATTTCCTAGTTATAAGGGAGCTACAAACAATCAGATGGAACTCAAAGCTTGTATCGAAGCACTTAAACAAGTAACTAAGTTTGAAGGTTTAGACAACTTTGATGGAATAGTTATTCTGACAGATTCACTCTATATAGTTAATAATTATAAAAAAGCATTGTATGAATGGCCCAGAACAAAATGGAAGAGATTTTCAGGAGCCCCGGTACAAAACGCGGATCAGTGGAAAGAACTTGTTAATTGGCGGAAAAAACTTTGGAAACGAGTAGAGATTGTCTGGGTAAAAGGTCATTCAAAAGATCCTCACAATAAAGCAGTGGATAAGATGGCAAAACAATCAGCAAAAAAGCCATCAAGAGAGAAGTTAAATATCGTTGATGTAAGAAGGAAACTTTCACCAAATAGAGTTCAACTTGGTAGTGTTGAGATGAAAGGTCAACGGATAGCTATCAGAATTATAACTGGTCAGAGATTAAAAATTCATAAGCTTTATAAATATAAATACGAAGTTATTTCTGAGGGCAGTAAATATTATAACAAAGTAGATGTGATTCATTCCAAGATACATCTGAAATCTGGTCACAGTTATCTTGTTACTGTTAATAAGAATCAGGGTAATCCAATGATATTAAAGATCATCACTGAAATTAAGAATGATCCTAAGTCTATTAAGGAAGAGTTGAGTTCGAGTCTCGTCGGCCCCGTAATAAACTCAGAGATTATTTGAGCTTTTTTGTTATATGATAAAATGGTTTACTTATATATTACATTCTTTAAAAATTGATAGATACTATATCGGATCTACTGACAATCTTGAATGGAGATTAGAAAGACACAATTTGGGATGGGGCAGATATACGAAGAAAGGGATTCCTTGGAAACTGGTTTATTACGAATCTTGTCAAACAAAAACAGAAGCTTTAAAAAAAGAGAATGAAATAAAAAGAATGAAGAGCAGAAAATATATTGAAGAATTAATTCACGCAGGAGGTCGTCCCGACTAAGGTCGGGAAGTCTCGTCGGCCCTTTTCTGATAATTATTTTCAACAAGAACTAAAAGAATTTTACCAGGCTGATAAACTACAGCAAACTCTTTCCCAATTTCAAAACCTGAATTAAGCAGCTTATCATTTTTAATTTTAATCTGAGGGACTTCTTTCGAATCCCTCTTTTTGGGATTATAACTTTTATAAACTTTCATTTTAAACCTTTTGGATCATACTGTTCAAAAACCTTTGCACAAACTTTACATTTTAACCTGCGGGCAATAACTATATTGTGCATAGAATTAACAGAATGAGTTTCCTCAATTATTCGCAAATTTTCTTTGCATTTATGCTGAGGTAACAATTCAAGCTGCTGGTTCGAGTCCCCCTTCGGTACAGGAATTTTTATAACAAACCGTGTCTGAAAATGTAAACTAATTCTTTTTTTTGAATATTTTTATAGCAGAAAACATCTTACTTATAATATTGCTTTTCTTCTCCGTATAAAAAATTAGTGGGATGCTAAATACAAAAAATGTAAAGGTTTTTACGACATTATCAATAACGGCATATCGTGATATATGTACTGCCATAATTATCATTAAACCGCCAAATGAATAAACAAATGGCAAATAAATCATACCTAATGACTTCCAGATTTGTCGGGCATTATCTTTAAATAATAATAGAGTTAAAGAGTTTGCAATTACTGATGCAACCATAAACATAAAAGTTGTAGAAATAGCCACACCATTCATCCCGAATCCCATTCGTATTATAGCAATATCAAGTAAAATACTGAATAACAGAACCCCTGCTGTGATATACATAAACATTTTCTGTTTATTTAATGCTATTAATAAGTTAGTTGGAATACCCCATATTGTAGAGAAAAATAAACTTACAATGAGAATATGAAGCACAGTAGTGGAAGGTAAATACTGCGGCAAAAATAATTTTACAACTATATCAATGTTGATATATATAATGCCCAAAATGATAGGTATGAAACCTGTAAGAATTATCATTGGCTTTGTAAAATACATTTCAATATTTTTCAAATCTCTTGTTTTTCCATACTTATACATCATTCGTGGAAGAAGTACAGTTGATATAGAATAAGAAATATAACTAACCATTGATGATATAAAGGCCGCCAAGCCGTAATATCCGGCCATCGTTTTTCCAAGCATTGCAATCACAATAAATTTATCTATGTTACGCATGAGGAAAAAAATAGAGGAAAGAATCATAATAGGGAAACCAATTTTCAGCAGGTTCCATAAAACCCTTCGGTCAATCATTAGGTGTAATGATAAATGACCTTTAAAAACTATAACAGTTAATAATATCAATTGGGAGATCATCATACCGAGCAGTATTCCCTGTACTCTCAAAAAAAAGAGAAGACCTAATACAAAAAAAGTGTTTAAAACTGAATATGAAAATATAAATTTGCTAAGTAGTACAATGTTCTTTTCACCCATAAGTTTAGATTTGATAAAAAGATAAACCGAATTCAGCATAAACACAAATCCTGCAAGCCTGACCTCTACATTATATTCTTTTATAAATGAAGTAAACGATAAAATAAAAGCAATTACCGTTACACAAGAAGTAATCAATATATTCCAGAATAAGCTTGTTTGTGTAATAACAGGCACCTTCTTTTCGTCACCTTCTCCCATACTTAAAGGGATTTCCCGTGTCATTGCTTGCTGGACACCCAATCCAAAATAAGGTGCACTACTTAAAAAAATCCGGAAAATGCTCCAAATACCATATACAGAAGGACCAAGTACATGTGCTATGATAAATCCTCTTACCATATACAATGCTTGAGAAAAATAAAGAGTAACACTTAATGCTGTGGCATCACGAATAATTTCCCCTTCTTTTTGTGCAGATGTTCTGTTTTCTTCCGCTATTTCGTTAGTCATCATTAATTTTTACATTTGACTTAAATGCTCTGAATTTTCCGGATTGTTCACGTTCAATTGACGGAACTATATTTATATTTATTGTTGCGTTTGGGAAAAATTTTTTAATTACAGGTATAAAAAAATCTCTCCCTTCATTATTATATGAATTACTGGGTACAATGAATACATTAAATAAGTTTACCTCCTCCTGGATTATTTGATATTCATAAACATATGGTGCCAACACATCAAAATGTAAAATAGCAAAAAAAGATAATCTTCTTCCATCTTCGGTAATCATATAATCATTTGCTCTTCCGTTAATTTGACCGATAAGCGGAAATGTTCTTCCACACGAACATGATTGTTCACTATAGCTGCCGATATCATATAAGTTGTATCGAATAAAGGGCATTGCATAATTGTTTAAAACCGTAACCACAATCTCACCTTCTTCACTCGGATTAACAGGTTTTCCATCTTTGATAAATTCCATAATTACACAATCCATTGCAATGTGGTAACCTTTGTGATACCGGCATTCATATGCGATATTATCAGTCTCCCATGTTCCATAGATATCTATTACATTAGTATCAAATGCTTTTTTTATATTCTCTCTCATCTCAGGAATTAATAATTCGGAATCTGTAAATATCAAACGAGGTTTTCTTGTTGATACATTTCCCTCAATGATTTTTTTTGCAAGAAGATTCAATATAGAACCATACCCCTGAATTATTGAAGGTTTAACATTTTGAATTATTTTTATTTGCTCACCAATACTTTTACCTGGATGAATTCTAGTTTCAGGCATTAAACCAATATGCTGAAACCATTTTTTATTGATATTACTATGCACACTAAAGCTTACTGAGTGATCCAATAAGCGCTTGCCATTTGTAAAGTAAGGCCGTAAAAATTGAGCCTTTCTTAATTGATCGAATGAGTGATCAATATAAAACATAAAAGGCTTACCATTAGAACCTGCAGTTTTTACAGTTATAATTTTATTCCCTCTATATTTTCTACTTATTAGATTTTCATAAGAATTTTGTAATAATATTTTTTTATCAATGATAGGTATTCTAGATATATCTTCTAATGATTGAATATCATCAGGATGAAGACCACAACCATCAAATAACTCTCTGTAAAATTTTACAGTGCTATAAGCATGTTTAACTAATTTTCGCAATGCAATAGTCTGATGATGAATTAATTCATCAAGCGAACGCCGTTCATTAAGTAAAAGGCGAATAATATTGAAGTATTTAGAATTAGTGAAACTCATTATCTTTATCAAAAATTAAATTACATTATGTTTTAGTTCCATCCATGCTTTTGCCAAATATACCAGGAAGTCTTTCTTATCCGGTGACGTGCCCACTTTCCGTTGTTTTAATTCCTTAAACACCTGATATAAGAAGTCAATTTTGTTTTTAGCAAGACCGAATTCCTTTAATACAGCCTTTACATAATATGAAAAATGTATGTAGAATATCCCGGCATTATAATTAGAAGTAATTCCAAAATCATGTTTATTCAGAGCAGCCATACAAGCAGCATGCGGGGAATTAACACCACACTGTATTGCAAAAGCAAGACTGCCTGTAAACCTGGGATTAATTTCTATTAATTTAGGTTTTCCATCTCTTTCATCAATAATTAATTGGACTCCAACAGGACCTTCCCACAGACACTTTTTAAAAAAAGGCATAACGAATTCCAATAATTCCCATTCGTGTGTACTTTCTGCATAAGCTGTTACCCCACCGGTAATCGGCCATTGATGTATTTTTTTCAGAATAAAACGTGCAGAAATTTTATGTTCTTTGTCAAAAACTAATTGTATAGCCCGCATTGTTGATGCACCCGGTATAAATTCTTCAATAATATAATTCCCACAAGTATTCTGAATATTTTTTCTTGCCGCATCTAACTCTTCAACTGAATCTACAAACCTTAAGCCACGGGCACCACCAATATCAAAATCCGGTTTAATTACCAGTTTAGTATTTTTTTCATTCTTTAATTGGTAATTTGCTTCCATATCTGTAAACCGTTTTGGCATAGCAACCCCGGCTTCTTTGCATATTTCATGAGTCTTCTTTTTATCATATGCTGTACAGAAGCTTTCATAATCCGGGACAAGGACATTTACATATTTTTCAATTTCATCTTTATGCAGTGAAATCTGTTTGGTACCGCCTATAGGAAGTACGACATCAGGTTTCTCTATCTTGATTATGGACAAAATATCTTCATAAAATTGATTATCTGAAAAGGGTGCATGTATATAATAAGATTTTGTATGCCTTGAATGTATATTAAACGGAAGTCTCCTTTCATCAGTACCAATGACTGTATATCCTTCTTTGGTTAAAGCATATATGGTTGCCATACCGATATTTCGTGTTGCCCCTGTTACTAATATTTTCATCATTATTCTATTTTATAATAATGCTTCTACAATTAGCTGTCTGCTCTTTTTCTATTCCAATCTCTAAACGTCTATAAAAATTTTTTACAGTTGCTTTATATAAGATAATTTGTGGTTCATCCACATGCAGTGAATTGAAAACCATATCTTAACATAAAAATTCTTTAAACTATTTTTGGATTTATAGAAAATGTATGTATCTGCTGCTGTATATCCTCTTTTTGCTTTTGTTTTATATAAACCATTACCACTATAAATTCTTTCAATCCCGCACTCAGATGCATTTTTAATGGGCTCGTAAAATGCAATATTAAAATAAGTTAAATCTTTCTTTGAAAGATCATGATCAACACCTAAATATGTAAGCGCAGCCACTTTGTCTTTCTTCAATTCAACATTAACACCAATAATGTCTCCTTCTTTTATTGCAACATATATAACAACGTTATCGCCAAAGTTGTCTTTTACCTCCTGGAAATAATTGGGTTTTATTGGAAAGATAGTAGTGTTATATTTATAGTGATTCATCTCTAACAGCTCAAAAAGTCTCTGCTGGTGATTATCTATATCATATAATTGTTGTATAACTACCCCGAACTTCCTATTCCTATTTATATGATGCCTGATTGTTTTATTCATATAAGGATATTTCTGTGATATATATTTTTTATATTCTTCAAATGAAGACCATTTGATATCAATATAATTCAGCGAGAAACTAATAGTTTTACAATACCCTCGTTTAATTAATTTATTCATCAAATCAGATTCATTATCCATTACATTTTGAAAACAGATAGATGATTTATTTTCTGCAGCAATATGCTCTACTGTATCTAATAATTTATTTTGCAATATATTAATTTCATTCTTTCCTAATTTATTAGAAAAAATAGAATGCGTTCCATAACCTTTTTTAGAGCCACAAATTACAGCAGGCAGGAAAGTGATATTTCTAAACCGTTTAAATCTTGTCAGCCTTCCTAATAATATTTTGTCTATAAATGGTATTGATGAATTTCTTTCTTCAAAATAACAAACCGAAGCTCCAATTAATTTTTCTTGATCAAATACCATTATATAATGTGGTACTACAGGCAAGGTGGTTGTTCTTTCAAATGTTTTCAACCAATCATAGCACATAAATACATTATCTTCAGTCAATGTGTCCCAACATTCTTTTTTGACCTCAGAGATTGAGTTATGTATTTTAACTTTGTACATATTCTTCTTCTGGAATGAGCCTTTTTAATGGAATGCTAAATTTCCACTTTTTAAATAAACTTATATATAAAGATAATAATACAAACCGGGCATCTTTTTTTTTTTTTGAAATTAATTGATTGTTTATTTACCAGTTCTGAAATACTATACAAGGTTGTTTTGCCTAATTTTTTCAGCTCCTTATAAGATTGATAACTAATAAAAGGAGCTATTTTTTTCCCTCTATGTTCAATAAGTGTATATAAATCGAATAAATATGCTTCATTTTCTTTTAATGCAAAACGATATCCTTCATATGTACATTCATGGGGGTTAAACCAGGTAAATGCTGCAATGTCTCCATCTTTTTTAACACCTAAACAGATACATCCATTCTCAAATCGTTGTAAAAGTTTTTCCCCCAGATATGGCCGTTCTTGAATTGAACTTATAACTGCTATATCATTCTCTCCTAAAAACTCAACAGAATAATCGGGAAATTGATTTAATTCATACTCAGGAATATCACGATGCAACCCTTCTACAACGAGGTAAAAGAAAGAGAATTTAATACCAATCTTTCCATTAGATGATTAGTGATATTGTAAATAAAATTTCTTCAGGCTGTATTGGTACATGTTCAGTCATTTCTTTAGTCGGGATCATTCCTGTTGGAGTAAAATTAAAGATGAATTTGTTTTTCATATTTTAATTTCCTTTTGTTCTAAAATTAAATTCTTTACCACTTTAAACTTTCCATTTTCTTCAACATCTAGTTTTGTTTTCAATTGTACTTCAATTTCCATTAGATGATTAGTGATATTGTAAATAATTTTTCTCAACTCAACAGTAATTCGATCGAAATTTTCAGCGTCGGCTATAACACGTACTAAAATCTTCTTTTTCGTTACCTGCACAACCTGGTATTGGAGCAATCCGTTAATCTTTTCAATGTTCGTTGTAAAAAGATAAGGTGAAAGAACTTCACCATCTGGTAAGATAATATGTTCTGATGAACGCCCGGCACAAGGCTTCATCAGAGAAAATGTCCTTCCGCAGCTACATTTGTCATGGATTAACATACCCTTATCATACATCTGGTAGCGGATTAACGGCATAACTTTATTCCGTAAATCTGTAATCACAATATTGCCCACTATACCAGGCGATACAGGTTTTCCATTTTGAACCACCTCAATAATTACTTCATCCTCGTTTATATGGTAGCCTTCATGCTTTTCACATTCCCATGCAACTTCTTTAAATTCTGTTGAACCGTAGATGTCATGTACATCAGCATTAAATATTTTTTCAACGTACTTGCGTACATTTTCCTGCAGGTATTCTGAACTGGTAAAAATCCTCTTTATTGAAGGGAGTCCATAACCATTCTTTGCCATAAATTGCGCTAATTGGAAAAAGTGACTTGGTAAACCATAAACAGCGTTTGGAGAAAAAGCCTGCAACCCTTTAATAGTTTGTTCATACGGTTCAAATATTGAAAAAATTTTTAGTTTGAATATTGGAGATGCAGGGAAAAGACTTCTGTTCCTGTTTTTTACCTGTTCAAGCGAAGTAGGTTCAAAGATTACAATACGTTCATGAAACTTAGTGCCGCACTCCATTCTTGCTCTAATTTTAGCAAAGTATTTTTTTCTTATCCAGCTTTTCATATCATAGTAAGTCCACATTGGCTGTCCCGTTGAACCACTGGTATGGCTTTTAAAGCGATTTCCAAATAGACTTTTGGAGTTCAGTAACTGTAAACTGTTTAAGCGTATCATATCTTTAGTGATTATTGGATAGGCTGATAATTCTTCTATTGATTTGAAATTAAATGGATTTACTGCTGTTTCATTAAAAGTTTTTTTATAATAAGGAATATTCCGGTAGGCACGTAATAATTGCTTTTTCAATAAAGAAAAACGTAACTCATCAAGAACCTCTCTTGACGCGCAGATATTTTCTTTTAATAAAAAATAGTTAAAAATTATATTCAACATACTGAGGCTACCATCGAAGTAATAAAGTGTTATCCTCTTTACCTGACGCCAAGGCAGGTTTTAGTTCCAATTGTAAATTGAACTTCTTATATTCTTTGTTCATTCTATCTCTTAGCCATTCTACATCTTTCGGAGATGGATAGTTTAATCTAAATTTTTTTATTTGCATTGGAATTATCTTCAGATTTTCCAATTTACCTGTGGATGGCTCCACACTTACGAAATACATCAGTGTCAAATCAATTCTGAATTTTCTATTCCCACTTGACCTCAACCGTTTCCATAGGTTTCTCAGCTTTCTCAAATCAATTCTGAATTTTTTACTCCCTTTTATACCTTCATAATCATTGATGAAATCACCAGCACCATAAATAATAAGCTTACCCTTATAGACTTCTATTGGCCTTGGATGATGAGACGAATGCCCATGGATTATGTCAACTCCTGCTTTATCAATCAATGCATGAGCAAATTTTCTTTGTTCGTAAGGAATATCATATCCATAGTTACTTCCCCAATGTATAGAAGCAACAACAACATCACCTTGTTGCTTAACTGTTTTTACTTTTTTCTTTATTCGCTGAACTGTTTCATCGGATAAATCCCGAAGTAAATTTACGCCGGGTTTTGTTTTCTCTGCTGCCCAGTTTGAAGGAACCCCGCTTGTAAGCGAGCAGTATGAAAAAACAATAACTCTTCCTTTCCCTGAAATATTCCTCGCTACCGGCAATTCTGCCTCTTGCAGATTATAACCGGCTCCTGCAAAATTTATATTTACCTTCTTCAAAGTTTGCAGAGTTTCCATAAGTCCTTCATGTCCCCAATCAAGCAGATGATTATTTGCAAGGACGCAAATGTCAATATTAGCTGCCGGTAGGCAGAAAATATTGTCAGGATGCATCCTGTAATGTATGGCTTTGCCTTTCACGAAATCATTACTTTTAGTTACGCTTGTTTCCAGATTTATTATTCTTAAATCCGGAGCATTCTTATCCAGCATTTCAATTGCATCTCCCCAGATGTAAAAAAAATCAACCGGCCTTGGAATTGGTCCGTTTACATTCTCAGCAAGCTCCAAGTATTCTTCAGCACTTTTCCTATTTGATTGATGTAGAGTTGGATCCCCGGCATAAGGAAGAATCTGATCAATTCCTCTTCCTGTCATTACATCACCACATAAAAAAAGAGTGATAAAACTTGAATCTTTCATATTATGAATGCTTTAATTTAAAACATAATATAAAGGAACAATTCTTCCACCTAGAGCCACATTAATAATTTTTTTATCTGAAGCACGAACAAAACTGCCTGCAAATTTTCCATCGATCCCCCAGAAGTTTATATTAACATATTGCGGAGAAAATCCCTTTAATATACCATTTTCATAAACCGGAAAATTTTCGGTTGGAATATCAATATATTCTTGAACAACATATTTTGATCCGGAATCAATGATCAGATTAATTTTCTTTTCCCAATCAGACTGACTTATATCACAACCAATTATTACACCCTTTCCCCCAAAACCCATGTTTGGTTTAAGAACAAATTTTTGCCGATGCATTTTAATAAACGGAACAATATCTATTTCTTTATTATCATAAGAGGTCTTAGATTGTTCCAAAATCCTTGTCCATGGAATGTATTTGTTAATTACATATAATTCTTCTTCATCAAATAAGGTTTTAAAACGGTTATCCTGTATTATTGCAAAAGCTGATTTCTGTCCACATATACCTGAAAAAAACGGATTTATCATGCATATATTATTATCAGAATAAGCCCTCATAATATCTTCAGTATGACCGAAGTATCCTCTTTTTAAGCAATGATTTAGAAACCGACTATTTAAACAAGCTGTTTTAGTATAGTTAAGTATTTTGTTGCGTATATTCGAATGAAGTTTCCCTGAGCTTTCAGTACGGAAAATATCTTTTATATTTTCACGGCGATAAATAATATGAACCTCATCTCCATTAAGCTTAAGCGTTTTGCCATCGTATACAAAATCTCTTGGATCGGCATAATTAACTTGCAATCCTTTTTCTTTTAATGATTCAATAATAAAATCTATTTCTAGTCTACTATCTGAATTGCGTGCGCAAACAACTGCAATATGCGGGTTACTTTGTTCCTCTTTTTGAAAACTTAAACAGTACTCCTTATATTTTTTTAGAAGAATTTTAAAAATTGAATCTAATAAAATATCTCTGCGTATTTCAAATTCATTCCGTATAAACTCCATTGAGGGAAGGTAGTCGAATATTTTTATTAATATATCGTTATACATACCCCCAGGAATATCACAGTTTATTTCGAGGAATTTTAAAATATCATTTGAAAAATTATAGAAAGCATCAAATCGAACTATTAATAGTTTTCGGGAATATCCGGGGTTCACACCAACATAATCACGAACACGCCCATTAACCGAAAGAATATTTCTTACATCATTATTACTGTAATATGCATTTGTTAATTTTTCAAAAGCGTTTAATAAAACTTCCGTTATTTCAGAAAATTCCTGACGCTGTTTCATAGTTATAAAATATGGTTTTGAAGGTTGTTTCCAAGAATAAAATTCGCTTTTAGATTTTGGTCTAATTTTCTCCTTATCTTGTATGTTATAATCAGATATAAGTTTTTTAAACATTTGATAGTCAGCTTTGAAAAACTGCTCCTTTAAAGATTGTTCATAAAGACTATTAATTTTTTTTAAAACGTCCATTTAAACTTTCTTCATAAATACTGTTATAAGCTATTGCAACTTTTTCCCATTTATATTGCATTTCTATTTTTGCTGTATTAGTCTTTCCCATTTTAATCCTCATCTCCTTATTAGACTTCATAGCAAGAATTGCAGATTTGATTTGTTCCACATTTCCCGGTTCAACAAGAATCCCATTTTCCTTGCCGACCAAATCTGGTATGCCACCCTCATTTGCACCTATAACCGGTAAACCACATGCCATTGCTTCAGCGATAACATTTCCAAATGCTTCAGCTAATGATGGAAGTATGAAAACATCGCTTTGTGCAAAATACGCCGGTATAGTATCTCTTCTGCGGAATCCCATAAAAGTTACAACACTTTTTAACCCTAATTTATTACACATATTCCTTAATTCCTTTTCATAATTTCCTTCACCGATAATCAACAAGTGAATAGACTCATCGTTTATTTCTGACAGTGCATTCAGAATATACTGAATTCCTTTTCTTTCAATGAGTCGTGAAACCGTTATTAAACGGAATTTATTATCATTTCTTTTAGCATCAGGCATCGGCACAAAAACATTTGTATCCAAACCATTTGGTATAACATCTATTGACTGATGTGGACACGTGAGCAATGCAGTTCGCTTTAAGCTGGTTGTAACAGCAATAACTGCCTGCGCTCGATTCCAAATAAGTTTTGTAAGGGGTAAACAAAGTTTATGTAACAATTCTAATTTCTTATTAAAGATATCATAATTCGGTACATCTGAACCGCGCAAGGAGACTATGTATGGTATATGCTGATGCTTTCCAGGCAGAAGACTTAAAAAGGCGGTGGGCAAACTAAAAAAATAGTGGACAATATCGTATTTTTTGTTACGAAATAATTTGAGCATTTTAAAGTAAGCAAAGAATACATAGACAAAAGCTCCTCTAATACCGCAATCATGAATACCTTTTCGCAGACTTGGAACTGAATATACTTTAACATCATAGTCAACATTTTCATTGTATGTAAATTCAAAATGAGAGGTTATTATATCAACATCATGCCCCATTGCAGCAATTTGCCTTGCAATGCTTTGCATTGCCCTTCCTGCTCCTCCCCCAAGTGGTGGATATTCATAATTCAACAATAACAATTTCATGGTTTGTATTTTTTTGCTTCCTGATAAATCTTTAATCAGAAGAATTCTAAGGTAAATTCCTCCTTTTTTATAATTGTAGGGGGAGTTTACCTCTTTTATTTCTTAGTTGAAATAATTTTTTGAAAAAAGAGAGACGCCAAATGGTGGAAATTGAAGGAAGAATGAGAAGAGTAAACAATTATGAGAAATTACATTTACCAAGTACAGCTATAAAGTCTGAACTTAAACAACAAAAGGTAGCTAAAAAATTGGTGTCTCTAATTTTCAACTAAATTTGGTTTTATACCAGGTTGGAAATTTTAGAAACAATTATAATTTTCTTATTTCATCAAGATGATAATAATTATCATCTAATTTTAAAGTCTCTGAATTTTCAAATAGCCTGCATTTTATTAAGCCATATTTCCAAAGTCTAAATTTGATAGATGTGTTTATAACACCAAATCCATATTTTATTGAGCGAAAAAAATTAATAGAACTTGCTTCAGAAAAATATTTTGTTGGGCAGCTTATTTCTCCTATCCTAAATCCAAAGGCTATACACTGTGTTAACATTTCATTATCAAAAATATAATCATCGGAGTTTGTTAAAAGTGGTAATTGCTTTATGACATTTTTAGTAAAAGCTCTAAAACCAGTATGATATTCAGATAACTTTGTACTCAAAAGTATATTTTGAATAAAGGTTAATACGCGGTTTGCTAAATATTTGTAAATTGGCATCCCCCCTTTTAGCGGTGAACCGGCAATAATTCTAGATCCAAGTACAACATCATAAATTCCCGAAGCTAACATTGCGGCCATTGCCGTAACTAATTTAGGTTCATATTGATAGTCTGGATGTAACATTACTATTATATCTGCATTTTCTTTAAGTGCTTCTCTATAACATGTTTTTTGATTTGCACCATATCCTAAATTATGATTATGTACGAAAGTTTTTATACCAAGATCTTCAGCTTTAATAACGGTTTTGTCATCACTTGCATCATCAACTAAAATTATTTTATCAACAATATCATGAGGAATATTTTTGTAAGTAAGTTCAAGAGTTTTATCCGCTTTGTAAGCCGGCATTACAATAACAATCTTTTTATTATGGATCATTATTTATGTTTTGAAATTAAAAAGAGAGAAAAATTATCTCAAAAAGAAATCAATTATTGAATGACATTTTATCTTTTTTTTTGTAAATCCTTATCTCTGGAGGTGGGAATTCAATATTTACATTAATATTCTTTTTAAAAGATTTAATTAGGATATAATTACTACTTTTTGGATTAAATATTTTATGATATAATTGTAATATCTCAGGACTAGGTGGAGAGTAGCGATACCATTCCTTATAATATGCTTTTTTCAAAACAAAGTTACTATCAATTTTATTAGAATTCAATGTTTCCATAATCGGAATGAAATCGAATGAACTTAATATAAGTATATCAGGTTCATTTAAAAAATTTTCTTCTTTATATTTACTAAAATTTATTTTAGGATAGCGCCAATCATGAGATTTCCAGGAATATTTAGCAGAAGTATATCCAATACCTAAAGTACTTCCTTCTTTTATATTCTGATCAATATAACGTGAAGCGTCAGGTCTCGTATCTTCAATACGCAATTTTATTCCTGAAATAGAAAGGTAGACAGAATATCCGACAGTTAGTATTAATATTCCAACAGTAATCCCTTTAATTACCAGATTATTTTTTTTATAAAAAAAGATTAAAGTATGAGCAGCAAAAATGCAAATTATTGGGGTTACAGATATAATATATCTGGGCTTAATAAACCATCGCCAGAACAAATAATATTCCAATAAAAAAATGACTAATGCAAATTGTAAATAAAGATTTGTTTTCCGTAGTATTAATATTCCAATAAAGGCTAAAATTGTAATTGGAAATCCAACAGAAGTTGAAGTGCTTATTATCCATTTAATCAATGTACCACTTATCGAAAGAGAAGTTCGGTCAATCCAATCTCTTTCTTCTCTTAGATAAAAATTTATAAATTTCTCCGGATTAAGATAAACATGCGGATTAAATATTAGAAATATGATTATTGTAACTAGTACATACGCTCCTACATTTTTTAATTGTTGAAATATGTAATTTTTCTTTGATAAGTCTGCCGGAATATTTTTTAAATTAAATAAAATTAAAATTACGGGAATAACAAAAAAAAGACCCCCAGTTAGTTTAATCCCTAAAAGCATCCCGCTAGCCACACCAAGTAAAATATATGAGCTAAGATTATTCTTTATGACTGCATTAAGGCTTAATATGAAATTAATAATTAGTAACAAACCCATCGCCACATCAAGAGTTATGATCGAACTATTTATAGCATGGTAAAATGATAATGATAATAGAAGAGCTGAAAGTATTGCTACTTTTCCATCAAAAATTTTAGATGCTAAGTAATATGTGAAACATACTGAAATAGTTCCTATAACAACATTACTAAACCTAGATAAAACAATAACTACTATGCTATAATTTTCTTGATGCCCTAAGATTTTAAACAGTAATTTTAAAGGAAGAAACATTAATCCAAGAATATATTGAATGAAAGTTCCATATCCCATAAATGTTTGAGTCGAAAAGTATATTCCAGGAAAATTTAAAATACTTTGATAAACTTTAGGTTCATCGGGATGGTAATTTTTAACATAAGGATTAATTGGAACTCCCCATAAAATAGGTAGAAGTCGAACAATCAAACCCAATAATAAAATTATTAAGAGAAACTTATTATTTTTGAAATGAGTAATTTTTTCAAAGTATGAAGAAGTATCAAAAGATTTTATCATATATCCTAAAAATATTTTTTCTAGTCCCTAAGAAAACATAAATCTTTTTAATAATAACATCAATAAAAATATATGAATCATCTAAATTATAGCTACGAACATATTAAAAAACCGTTTAATGTTGAGTAACAAATTTACGTCTTCCATTAGATTCTCCTTTTGTAAATGAGAATAAATTTGTGTTGCCTTATATATTTTAGTGCCCTAGTAATTCCTTAACCGCATAAAAGAGAAATCCCATTCTTAACTAAATCTGATGCCAAAGAATGACGGAGCGAATGGATTTGTATGGAGTAACTCTTTACTGTAAATGGAATTTTTTATAAAAAGTTCTATACAGGCTTCACAATAAAATTTTGCTTGATCATATTATCCCACAAATCAGATGCAGCATGCTGGTGACCTCTGTCCACTAAATAGTTAAATAAATCATAAAGACTTTTTTCTTCAGAAGTACTTTTGAAGTTAAGTTTCATTTCAATGAAGTAAACACTTAAATCCGTAAATTCCGGGAAAGTGTCGCCATACATAGTAAACATATCATCCATTTTTAATACCTCTTAATATTAATGCTGATATAAAACTAAGAGATGAGAATTAAAAAATGTATAGTTTAAAATGCTAATTGGGTGTCGTAAATATTCGACGCCATTATAACATCTCTTCATATCTTTTTGATAGGCAAAATCAATTTTTTCTATTGGCAAGACCTGAAAAACTTGAAAAAGCAGTAAACTATTAGCTTTTTTCCCTCTTTAATATTAGTTTCAACTGTCTCATCTTGTAAAGGATATTAAATTCAATTTTATGAACACAGAAGAACCTGTCATTCAAAATCAATTACTTGAAGAAAACCAGCGGCTAAGAGCTGCAGTTGAGGAACTCTCAGCTTTAAATGAAATAGCAACTGCTATAACTTCTACACAAACCTTAGAACAGATTGTTGACCTGATAGTTAGGAAATGTGTTAAGCATATAAAGGTTGAGCAGGGTGCTGTAATGCTTCTCGATGAAAAAGATCAGAATAAGCCTTTCCATACAATGATCCGTAAACAGGATTCATTGTCCAATATTCTTCCTTTCAGGATGGATGCACAATTAACAGGATGGATGTTAAAGAACAGGAATCCTTTAATCATAAATGATCTTGCAAGCGATTCCAGGTTTAAGTTTATGGTTGATATAAATTTTCCGATTCGTTCATTGCTTAGTGTTCCCATGATAGTTAAAGGAAAAATGATCGGTTTGCTTACAGTCTTTAATAAAAAAGCTGAAGCAGGTTTTACTATAGGTGATCAAAGATTATTGGGTATTATTGCTGCACAATCAGCGCACGTAATTGAAAATGCAAGGCTGTACCAGGGAGAGCAAGCTCTGATTCGTCTTCAGGAAGAAATGAGGCTTGCTTATGAAATACAGGTGGATCTTCTTCCAAAATCGCAGCCGGTTTTACCAGGTTATCAGATTGCCGGTAAAAGTATTCCCGCCAAAGATGTAGGGGGAGATTATTTTGATTTTATTCCAAGTGGAGATAATCGTTTGGCATTCTGCCTTGGAGATATTTCCGGTAAAGGAATTCCCGCAGCTCTTCTAATGGCTAACTTACAGGCTACTTTACGTGGACAAACTTTGCTTGGTAATGATTGTAAAGATTGTGTTTCTTTCGCAAATGAAATGCTATATCATAATTCAGCCCCAAATAAATTTGCAACTTTATTTTATGGTATTATAGACAGTTCGAAGAATGAATTAAGCTACTGTAATGGTGGTCATAATAATCCCTTCTATTTTTCCCGCGATAATAAACTTACACCTCTCGATAAAGGCGGTTTAATTGTCGGCATTATGCCCGATGTTCCTTATGAAGAAGAAACGATTCCATTTAATTCCGGAGATTTATTAGTAATCTATTCTGATGGTATTACCGAAGCTATGGATAATGCTGAAGAAGAATTTGGTGAGCAAAGATTGATTGATCTTATCCTGCAAAACCGGAATGAATCTCCTTTAAATCTTATTGAAATTATAATTAAGAAAATTCAGGAATTTTCTGGAAATCATTCTCAAATGGATGATATTACTTTAGTGATAATTAAACGAAACGATTAGTAATTAAAAATTCCTTTAATTGCTTTTCCTGTTTGAAAGGAGGGAATCTATATGTTTATGCGTCTTTTTCAGGTAAAGCTTAATCCTGTATATATAGAACAGTTTAAAAATTTTTATGAGGGATCAGTCTTTCCCCAGCTTCAAAAAATGCCGGGATGCATTTTTGCCGGTTTAATTAAAAGTGGCCCGGATAATAATGAATACATCTCACTAAATTTTTGGGAAACTTTGAAGAACGCTGAAGACTTTGAAAACTCTGAAGTTTTTAAGGATTTGATTGCTCAGGAAAAACTATTTTTTTCTGAAAGCAATGAGTGGAAAGTTCAGTTGTCGGATAAAATGGAGCTTGAATATGCCCCTGTTGCAGAAGAACCGGTTGTTAAAAAGTATTCTGTCCAGTTACAAAAAGAAAAAGATGATAAGCTGAATTTTCAAAGCTCACAAATGTATTTAAGAATTGTATCTATGAAAATTCAGGAGAATAAGCTGGATGAATTCAAGAAAGTTTATTTAGAAAAAGTAATACCTGCTTTTAAAGAAACTGAAGGGTGCAGACACGTTTTTCTTTCAGAAAGTGTTAGTGAAAAAGATGAGTTTATTTCAGTTACAATTTGGGATAGTAAAAAACATGCAGATAATTATGAAACCAGCGGAAAATTTGAGGAACTGATAGGAGAGCTTAAACATACTTTTTCACAATTCTATCTCTGGAAGATGGAACTTGAAAAAGAATATAGTGCAAAGATTAAAACAACAGATGATATGAAAGTGGAAAGCTATAATGTAGTAACAGGAAAAAGCTTTATCTGAATGCAATCTTAAAAAAAAGTAAAAAAATTCTTAAAGGGCAGAGTAAAATGATTGGACAAACAATTTATCATTATCAAATAAAAGAAAAGCTTGGCGAAGGCGGGCTTGTCCACCGAAGCTTAATTTTGCTTGAGAGGTTCAGATGATCGGACAAACAATTTATCATTATCAAATAAAAGAAAAGCTTGGCGAAGGCGGGATGGGTGTAGTATATAAAGCCGAAGATACAAAACTAAAACGTGAAGTCGCTATTAAATTTCTTCCTCGTCAGATTTCTTCGCAAAGTGAAGAGCGTGAAAGATTTAAGATAGAAGCTCAGGCGGCTGCATCTCTTAATCATCCTAATATTGCAACGATTCACTCAATTGAGGAAAAGGATAGTGAAGTTTTTATTGTGATGGAATTTATAGATGGTATGGAACTGAAAGAAAAAATTGCTTCTGGACCGATTAAACAGAATGAAGCATTAGAAATAATAACAAGAATAGCTGATGGTTTAAAGACAGCTCATAACAAAGGAATTGTACACAGGGATATTAAAAGCAGCAATATTATGGTTACTAAAGATGGTCAGGTAAAAATTATGGATTTCGGACTTGCAAAAATAAAAGGAAGGGGGTTGGTAACAAAGGTAGGAACAACAATGGGCACGGCTGCATACATGTCACCTGAACAAGTCAGTGGTGAGAAAATTGATCACCGTACTGATATCTGGTCTTTGGGTGTTATCTTTTACGAACTGTTGACAGGGGAATTACCATTTAAAGCTGATTATGATGCTGCCTGGACATATGTAATAATGAATAAAGATCCTTTAAAGCCAAGTGAGTTAGATCGTAAAATCCCCCTTCAATTAGATTCAATCATAATGAAAATACTTGAAAAGGATATAGATAAAAGATATTCGAATATTGAAGAGTTTTTAAAAGAATTAAAAGAGGCTCAGGCAGAAATAAGTGGTACTGAACAAGAAGGGAAAACAAAAGCAATTGCAGTTCTTCCATTTAACAATATAAGTGCTGAAAAGGAAAGTGATTATTTCAGCGATGGGTTAGCTGAAGAATTGATAATGAATCTTTCACGATTGAAAGATATGAGAGTAGTTTCCAGGACCACATCTATGCAATACAAGGGAATACAAAAAAGTATAAAGGCAATCGGTAAAGAATTAGGTGTAAGATATATTATTGAAGGAAGTGTTAGAAAATTTCAGGATAATCTTCGTATAACAGCTCAGCTTATCGATGTGGATAAAGATGCGCAGCTATGGGCAGAAACTTATAAAGGTAATCTTGCAGATGTTTTTGATATTCAGGAAAAAGTATCTAAACAAATTGTTGATGCATTAATGGTTAAACTAACACCAATGGAAAAGGTAGTTCTTGAGAAACGTACTACTTTAAATCCTGAAGCTTTTGATTGCTATTTAAGAGCTCGGGATTTTCTTTATCGGCGTACAAAGAATAGCGTGCAATTTGCGATACAACTTTTTCAAAAAGCAATTGAATTTGATCCGCGTTATGCAAGTGCTTATGCCGGTTTAGGTGAATCGTATGCAACATTATATCAGAATTTCGAGAGCAAAGACATTTGGTTAGATAAAGCTATAGATTCAAGTTTAAAAGCATTAACATATGATTCTTCATTATCTGAAGCGTATGCTGCTTTAGCACTTGCGTATTTTTATAAAAAATCAAGTGAAGAAGCCTTTGCAGCAGGTAAAAAAGCTATTGAACTCGATCCCAATAATTTTATTGGTTACTGGATTTTAGGCAGGATTTATCATAGCACCGACAGAGATAAAGAAGCTCTGAATTTATTTAAAAAAGTTATTGAACTAAACCCTGATTTTTATTCTGCCTATATGGACCTTCGGTTGGTATATGAGAGATTAGGCAACGTAGAAAAATTTAATGAAGTGCTTAAAGCTGCAATTAAGGTTTATTCCCGCTATTTGTATCAACATCCCGATGATTCACGTGCGCACATGTTATATGCACTTGATTTATTACTTGTTGGGAATAATGAGGAGGCGAAATCTGAAGCTGCAAAAGCTATAGAGTTAAATCCAACAGATCCATTAATGCAATATAATGCTTCCTGCTTTTATTCAAGATTAGGAGATAAGAATCTCGCAATTGAAACTTTAAAGAATGCTATGACGGCGGGGTACCAGGATTATGAATGGATTAAAAGAGATTCTGACCTTGAGAACATTCGTAGTGAACCAAAATTCTTGGAATTAATGCGGGGCAAGTAAAATGTATAATATGCGAAGTAAAAAGTTCTTTTAAGGCACACCATGATTGGTAAGACAATTTCTCACTATAAGATATTAGAAAAGCTTGGCGAAGGCGGAATGGGTGTGGTCTATAAAGCTGAGGATACAAAACTAAAACGCGAAGTGGCAATTAAGTTTTTACCTCATCATATCTCTGCTAATGATGAAGAACGCAAGCGATTTGAAATTGAAGCACAGGCTGCAGCTTCATTGAACCATCCGAACATCGCAACCATCCACGCAATTGAAGAATCCGGTGATGATACATTTATAGTAATGGAATTTATAGATGGAATTGAGTTGAAAGATAAAATAAAATCAAGTTCGATTCCTGCTAACGAAGCAGTTAACATAGCAATTCAAATAGCAGAAGGATTGGAAGCAGCCCATAAAAAAGGAATTGTGCACAGAGATATAAAATCTCAAAACATAATGATTACTGAAGATGGTAAAGCTAAGATAATGGATTTTGGGCTGGCAAAAATAAGAGGAGGATCTCAGGTTACTAAAATTGGAACTACGGTTGGAACAATAGCCTATATGTCACCTGAGCAAACACGTGGTTACGATACTGACCACAGATCAGATATATGGTCTTTTGGTGTTGTGTTTTACGAAATGGTTACCGGACAGATGCCTTTCGAAGGTGATTATGATCAAGCCATTGTGTATTCAATACTGAATGAAGAACCGAAGTCGGTTTTTTCTATCAAAAAAGATATACCTGATAAACTAGGAAAAATCTTAAAAAAATTATTGGAAAAAGATCAAACCCGGCGATATCAGAAAATGGATGAGGCTATAAAAGATATTAGTGAAAGTTCTGGAAATGATAAACAACAGGAAAAAACTAAGGAAATAAAATCAATTGTGGTTTTGCCTTTTGAAAATATCAGCCCGGATAATAAAGCAGATTACTTTATCGACGGTTTGGGTGAAGAACTGCTTGTTAATATAACGCGTTTAAAAGATATACGTATTATCCCAAGAACAACATCAATGAATTATAAAGGCACCAAGAAAGATGTAAGAGCTATAGCAAAAGAATTAGAAGTAGCATATGTAATTACCGGGAGTGTCAGAAAATTTCAAGATGATTTACGGATATCAATACAGCTGATTGAGGTAGAAAGCAATACCCAGCAATGGGCAGAAACTTATAAAGGGAAACTCGCCGATATCTTTGACATTCAGGAACAGGTATCGAAGAAGATTGTTGATGCATTAATGTTAAAACTTACACCGAATGAAAAAACGATACTTAAAAAGAAATCTACATCAAATTCGGAGGCGTTTGATAATTATTTACACGGGAAAAACTTACTCTATAAAAGGACTAAAGATAGTGTTAATAATTCAGTTGAACTTTTTAAAAAAGCAGTTATTCTGGATCCCAATTATGCAGATGCATATGCAGCATTGGGAATAGCTTACGGCACTTTATACCAGGAGTTTGAAAGTAATGAAAGTTTTCTGGATGATGCCATCAATTCAAGTCTGAAAGCCTTGATTAAGGATTCTTCTTCTGCAGATGCGTACGCAGCGCTGGCGCTGGCTTATTTTTACAAAAAGTTAAATGAAGAAGCTTTTGCTGCAGGTAAAAAAGCAATCGAACTTGATCCAAATAATTTTTTGGGTTACTGGATTTTGGGAAGAATTTACGGTGTTGCTGATAAAGATAAAGAAGCCATCGAACTTTTCAATAAAGTTATTGAAATCAATCCTGATTTTTATTCTGTTTATTCAGATATGAGAATGTCCTATGAAAGATTAGGAGAAAAAGAGAAAATGTTTGAGTTGCTAGAAACTGCTTACAAAGTTTATTCCAAACATCTTACTCAGAATCCCGATGATGGACGCGCTCATATGGTTTATGCAATTGATCTTTCAATAACAAATAAAATAGAAGAGGCTAAAATAGAAGCGGCAAAGGCAATTGAATTAAATCCTACAGATCCTTTAATGTTGTACAACGCTGCCTGTTTTTATTCAAGAATCGGAGAAAAAGAGATTGCACTTAATACTTTAACAAATGCCATGAATGCCGGATACCATGATTATGAATGGACAAAAAATGATCCTGATCTAGAGAACATCCGTAATGAAGCAGAATACATCGAATTAATGAAGGGCAAGTAACATTACTGTCCAGAAAAAAGGAAAATATTGAGATGATCGGCGAAACCATTTTACATTATAAGATATTAGAAAAGCTTGGCGAAGCCCGACTACACTTTCGTTTCGTCGGGCAGGGCGGACCTGTCCGCCGAAGCCAATTTTATTTTATGGAAAATGAATTATGATAGGTCAGACTATATCTCATTACAAAATTCTTGAGAAGCTCGGCGAAGGCGGAATGGGTGTTGTTTACAAAGCCGAAGATATCAAATTAAAGAGAATTGTAGCTTTAAAATTCCTGCCTTCACATATTATTTCATCAAAAGAAGAGCTTGAACGATTTAATATCGAAGCCCAGGCTGCAGCAATTCTTAATCATCCCCACATTTGTGTTATTTATGCAATTGATGAAGAAAACGGCAGTCAATTTATTTCAATGGAATATATTGATGGTACTACGCTTAGCAAAAAGATTGCTCAATCCCCTATTATTGTAAATGAGGCACTGGACTATGCCATACAAATAGGAGAAGCACTCCAGGAAGCACACAGCAATGGAATCATTCACAGGGATATTAAATCCGAAAACATTATGGTCAATTCAAGAAACCAGATTAAGGTAATGGATTTCGGGTTGGCGAAATTGAAAGGTTCCTTGAAAATAACAAAAGCCTCCAGTACTGTAGGTACATTAGCCTATATGGCACCTGAACAGATTCAGGGAGTGGAAGCTGATACACGTTCCGATATTTTTTCTTTCGGTGTAGTTCTTTTTGAAATGCTTACAGGAAATCTTCCTTTTAAGGGTGAGCATCAGGCTGCAATTATGTATTCTATTGTAAATGAAGATCCGGAATCATTATTAAAATATTTGCCCAACACCGATGCAGATCTGGTTCACATTATTAATAGAGCTCTGGAGAAAGATATTGAAGACCGGTATCAGTCGGTAAATGATATGATTATAGAATTAAGGAGATTAAAAAAGCATTCAGGCAGAATTTCAGGAGAAATACTGCAAGAAAAAAAGCACACATCTGCTTATAAGAAACCAAAAGACAAACCAAACAAGAAAAAATTATTTGCTGGAATTGGTGGTTCGGGAATTATTGCAGTTCTGATATTAGGATATTTTTTTCTGTTCAACTCTTCTTCACAAATAAATAAATCTGTCGCTGTTCTTCCATTTAAAAATTTAAGTGCAGACCAGGATGATTTTTTCAGCGATGGAATAACAGAAGATATAACTTCTGAACTTTCACGGATAGGAGAATTAAAAGTTATTGCCCGTAATTCTGTTATGCAATTCAAAAACAGTGAAATGAGTTTGAAGGAAATTGGAAATTTACTGGGGGTTTCTACAATACTTGAAGGAAGCATTCAAAGAGATAATAACCAGGTGCGCATTGTAGCACGTCTGATTGATGTTAATTCCGGAGAATATCTGTGGTCTGATACTTATGATAAAGAGATGAAACAAATTTTTGAAATACAAAGTGATGTTTCAAAAAAAATAGCTGCAGCACTAAAAACTGAACTCTCTACTGAAGAGGAGAAAAGAATAGATAAAAAACCTACCGAGAACATAACTGCTTACCAGTATTATTTGAAGGGCAGAGAGTATTATTACCAGTATGATAAACAGGATAATGAAAATGCAATAAAATTATTTAAGCAGGCTTTGGAACTTGATCCGAACTATGCGTTAGCTTACGCCGGGCTTGGCGATTGTTACGGGCAGAGGGTTCAGAAATTTGGATTTCCCGATGAATGGCTCGATTCCTCAATTGTTGTTAGTAATTTATCCATTAAAATTGATCCTAATCTTAGTGAAGGATATAAAGCTCTCGCGCTTGCAGAGTTTACAAAAGGATGGATTAGAAAAAGTTTAAAGACAAATAAAAAGGCTGTTGAACTTAATCCTAATTATTGGCCAGCCGTAGCTAATTATGGTGTTAGTCTTATGTATACCGGTGAACTGGCTGAAGCAATTAAATGGATAAATAAAGGAATACAATTAAGTCCGACAACAGCTTTTGGATATGTACTGGTTGGCAGGAATTATTATTTTTTACAGGACTTTCAGAAAGCAGAGACATATCTTGATAAATCTCTTCAGTTTCAACCGGATTTTTTGGAGGCTTACAACCTTAAAACTGAAATTAGTTTTGCACAAAATAAATTAAATGAAGTTATACAGGCTTGCGATAAAATCTTATCCTCTGATAGCAGCTATGCATTTGCAAAAATCTCTTTGGGAAGAGCTTATATAAGAAGAGGAAATTATAATAAAGCAATTGAAATTCTTAAAGAAGTTAAATCCCCGGTTTTCAGAAAGATTACAGCCGGAATTTACATTGCTTATGCTTATAAAAAATTAGGGAGAACGGATGATTTTAAAAATCTTATTGTAAAAGTTAAAAATGACGCTATTACAATAATATCGGATGATAATGATATGCCATATGATATGCTAAATATGGTTTTTTTAAGTGCAATTGAGGGGAAAAAAGATGATGCATTCAAATGGTTGAATAAAGCAGTGGATATTGGTTTGAGAGATATTCCAATAATCAATGATCCTCTTACAGAAAATCTTCGTGATGACAAAGAGTTTAAGGAAATAATCCGCAGGATTAAAGATAAAGTGAATGAACAGAAAATAAAATTAGCATCCATGGATAATTAATGATTGGTCAAACCATTTCACATTACAAAATTCTTGAAAAGCTTGGCGGCGGTGGAATGGGTGTCGTCTATAAAGCAGAAGATACAAAACTTAGTAGAATAGTAGCTCTTAAATTTCTTCCTCCTCATCTGCTAATTGATGAAGAAGCAAAAGAAAGATTTATTGCAGAAGCAAAAGCTGCTTCATCACTTGATCATCCGAATATTTGTACAATTTATGAGATTGGTGAGACTGATGATCAAAATATGTTTATTGCTTTAACTTATTATGATGGAGAAACATTAAAGAAGAAACTGCAGAAGGGACCTTTATCTTTAAAGGAATCAATTGATATAGCTATACAAATCTGTAAAGGTTTATCCCGTGCGCATGAAAGTGGAATAGTTCACCGGGATATTAAAACCGCTAACATAATGATTACAAATCATGGTGAAGTTAAAATAGTGGATTTCGGACTAGCAAAAACCAAAGGTTCAACCAGCTTAACAAAAGTCGGCTCGACAGTTGGAACAGTTGACTATATGTCTCCTGAACAAGCTAAAGGTGAAAGTACAGATCATCGTGTAGATATATGGGCTGTTGGTATTTTATTATATGAAATGCTCTCAGGTAAACTTCCATTTAAAGGGGAATATGAACAATCGGTTATATATTCGATACTGAATGATGATCCTGAAGATATAGCTGGCATGCCGGATGAAATTAATTCAATAATTAAAAAAGCTATTTCCAAAAATCCAGATGAAAGGCATGAGAATATTTATCAGTTAGAACAGGAACTTGAGAGAGCTTATATTGGAAATAAAATCTCTTCGACTGTTCAAACCAAAAAGCAAAAAACAAAAAGTAAAAAGATAAAACCATTATTTTTATCTATAATAATTCTTATTGCCTGTAATGCAGCATTAATCATTTATTTTATTTCAAAGGATTCCGGTTCAATTGTTTCAAATGAAAAGAAGATGATTGTTGTTCTTCCTTTTGAAAATTTAGGTTCACCCGATGATGAATACTTTGCTGATGGAATTACAGAAGAAATAACGAGCAGACTTTCAGGCTTATCAGGTCTTGGTGTTATCGCTCGTCAAAGTGCTATGCAATATAAGGATGTTAATAAATCTCTTGAGCAGATAGCTAACGAATTAGGTGTTGATTATATATTAGTTGGAACTATAAGGTGGGAAAGATCCGGTGAAGGTGACAAAGTTAGAGTAAACTCTGAATTAATTCGTATTAGTGATGAAGTGCAAATCTGGTCTGAACCATTTGAAGCTCCATATTCAAGCAGCTTTAAATTACAGTCTCAAATAGCAGCTCAAGTTGCTAATGCAATGGATATTAATTTACTGCAGCCCGAAAAAAAATCTCTTTCCATTAATCTTACAGAAAACCAGGAAGCTTACAACCTATATCTTAAAGCTAAAGATTACCTGAATAATCGAAACCAGGATCCAAATAATCAAAAATTTGCGGAAAGACTTTTTAAACAAGCATTGAATTTAGATCCTGACTTTGCAGCAGCTTATGCAGGACTTTCAAGGGTTTATTCAGATATGTATTGGTTTCATTACGATCATACAGAGAACCGTATAAAACTTTCCAAAGATGCAGCAGATAAAGCTTTTCAATTAGATCCGGATTTATATTACGTTTATACGGCACTTGCATGGTATTATTATCATTGTGAGCTGGATTATGATGAGGCTTTAGAAAATTTTCAAAAAGCGCTTAAACTTCAGCCTAATGATGATGAAGCACTGAGTGGAATTGGTGCTGTATTGAGGAGACAGGGAAAAGTTGAGGAATCAATTGAATTCTTTGAAAGAGCAGTTAGCATTAATCCGCTCTCTGCTCAAATGCTTTTTGAGCTCGCAAGCTCCTATTATTGGAGTAAAAAATATTCAGAAGCTATACCAATCCTTCAGAAATCACGAAGTCTCGATCCAAACTCTGCCGGAATATATTATTACTTATCTGCTTGTTACATGCAGAGTAAAGATCTAAACAAAGCAAGCCAAATACTTGTTGAAGCTGCAAAAGATGGTGTTCCGGACAAGGAGGGGCTCCTCATTCAAACAAATATTCAATTAGATATTTATGAAGGAAATTATGAGAAAGCGCTTAACAGATTAAAAAATACTCAACATATATTTAGCAATCAGTTTTCATTTATTCCCGGAGATTTAACTAAAGGTATTATTAATCTGTATCTCAGAAGAAATGAAGAAGCTAAAAAATCTTTTAATTCTGCAATAAATTTTCTTAACCAAAAGATCACTGAATCTCCAGATGATCATCGCCTCTATACATCACTTGGAATTGCTTATGCTGGTTTAGGTCAGAAAGTGGAAGCAATAAAATGGGCAAAGAAAGGTGTCGAGCTTTTACCTATTTCAAAGGAAGCTTTACGGGGACAAGCTAGTTTAAATGATCTTGCAAAAGTTTATGTACTTGTTGGTGAATATGATCTTGCGATTGATTTAATTGAAGAATTAATAAATATACCTTCAGAAATTACTCCTGCAATTTTAAGAATAGATCCTATGTGGGATAAACTAAGGGGAAAAGAAAAATTTGATAAACTGGTAAATAAAAAACTATGATTGGAACTTCTATTCTACATTACAGGATTTTAGAAAAACTCGGCGAAGCCCGACTACACTTTCGTTTCGTCGGGCAGGACGGACCTGTCCGCCGAAGCCAATTTTGTTTAAAAGGAAATAGATTATGATAGGCAAAACGATTTCTCATTACAAAATAATTGAGAAGCTTGGCGAAGGCGGAATGGGAGTAGTCTATAAAGCTCAAGATACAAAACTTAAAAGAGAAGTAGCAATTAAATTTCTTCCTCGTTATATCTCATCAAATGAAGAAGAACGAAAGCGATTTGAAATTGAGGCGCAAGCTGCTGCTTCTTTGAATCATCCTAATATAACTACTATTCATTCAATTGAAGAAGCTAATGAAGAAGTTTTTATAGTGATGGAATATAGTGTAGGAAAAGAATTAAAGGATAAAATCAAATCCGGGAAGATTCAAACAGATGAAGCAATAAAAATAGCAATACAAATAGCAGAAGGATTAGAAGCTGCGCATAAGAAAGGAATAGTGCATAGAGATATAAAATCTCAAAACATAATGATTACGAATGATGGTAAAGCGAAGATAATGGATTTCGGTTTGGCTAAAGTTGGTAAGGGCACACAATTAACAAAAGTTGGCTCTACTGTTGGAACGATTGCTTATATGTCACCTGAGCAAGCAAAAGGAGATGAGGTAGATCATCGGACAGATATATGGTCTTTCGGAGTTGTACTTTATGAAATGCTTACAGGACAGATGCCATTTAAAGGAGATTATGATCAGGCAGTAATCTATTCTATTCTGAATGAGGAACCGGAATTAGAAGATAATGTTTCAGCAAAATTAAAATCGATAATTATTAAAGCACTATCTAAAAATATTAATGACAGATTTCAAAGTACTACTGAAATGCTTACTGACCTGAGAGGAGAATTGAAAAATATCGACTTTGTGAAGGTAGATCACGTCAGTATGCACACATCTGATTCGCAAGCAAAAAATGTACAGCCAAAAAAGAAGCTTCGTCGTTACTTTATAACTGCTTTAATAATTGTTGTATTAGTGACTGTTACTGGGTACTTGGTGTTCTTCAGACAAGAAGCGGTAATTGATTCCATTGCTGCCCTGCCACTTGTCAATGTCAATGCGGATCAGAACACAGAATATCTTATAGACGGTATTACAGAAAGCATTATAAACAGCCTGTCGCAACTCCCAAACCTTTGTGTGACACCTCGCAGCACCGCATTTCGCTATAAGGGAAAAGATATTGATCTCAAGGAAGTCGGAAACACACTCAATGTTCAAACCGTTCTTACTGGGAGACTTGTTCAGCACGGAGATAAACTGAATATCCAGATTGAGTTAATTGACATTGCAAAGGAATCTCAATTGTGGGGAGCTCAATATGATCGGAAGTTGACAGATCTAATTACGGTTCAGAAAGAGATAGTGAGAGAGGTTTCATCAAAATTGCAACCCGGGTTGACAGGAGAAGAAAAGCGGGATCTATTGTCAAGTTCGGCTACAAACTCCGAAGCTTATCAACTGTATCTCAAAGGACGGTACCTTACATCAGAGTGGACTTTAGAGGGTGTGACCAAGGGATTAGAGTACTTAAAAAAAGCCGTGGAAATTGATCCGAATTTTGCCCTGGGTTATGCGGGACTGGGAAAAGCTTACTACGATGGAACTGGAACCAATTATTCCCACCTTGAGGGAATGTCCAAAGCCCGAGAATCTTTGGTAAAGGCACTGTCTCTCGATGACAATTTAGTAGAAGCACATCTCTACCTAGCAGTTATAAAAATGTTTTATGATTGGGACTGGGAAGGAGCGTCTAAAGAATTCGAGCGAACGTTTGAACTCGAACCAGGCAATGCAGAAGCTCTCGCCTGGCACTCCTGGTACATTTTCTATGTTATGAACCGACCAGAGGACGCACTTGTAGAAGCACAAAAAGCGTTGTCCATGGATCCTTTATCGCAAATTGCCAATCTTACAGTAGGTCGGTTCTTACAAGAAACTGGCCGATACGATGAAGCAATCAGACATCACCTAAATATGATTGAACTCAACTTATTGGAGACATATGCCGAGTTGCGTTTAGCAGATTGTTATGTTTCAAAGAATATGTATAATGAAGCTCATATCAACCATCAAATAGAAAAGAATGGACGCACACAGGACATTCTAGTTACCCTTGGATGGGCTTTAGGTAAAATGGGTAATAAATCAGAGGCACTGAAAGTTCGTAACGAGCTACTTGCAATGGCGACAAAGAAGTATGTCCGTCCGCTTTGGTTAGCCGTTATTGATATTGCTACCGGAGAAATCGATCGTGCCTTTGATGAGTTAAAAAAAGCATACGAACAACGTGATGAAATATTTGTTGGTATGTACTATTGGCGATATTTCGGGCCGATTCGGAACGATCCGAGGTTTAAGAATCTTGCGAAGAAAGTTGGGTTACCAGAGTGATCGGACAAACTATTCTTCATTACAAAATTTTAGAAAAACTCGGCGAAGGCGGAATGGGTATTGTTTATAAAGCCCAGGATACAAAACTTGAACGAGAAGTTGCAATAAAATTTTTACCCCGGCACATTTCAGCAAACTCGGATGAAAGAGAAAGATTTAAAATAGAAGCCAAAGCAGCAGCTTCTTTAAATCATCCCAACATATCTACTATTTATTCTATTGAAGATTCTGATTCAGATGTTTTTATAGTGATGGAGTATATAGATGGAATTGAGCTAAAGGATAAAATAAAATCAGGTTCGATTCCTGCTAATGAATCAGTTAATATAGCAACTCAAATAGCCGAAGGATTAGATGCTGCACATAAAAAAGGAATTGTTCACAGAGATATAAAATCTCAGAACATAATGATTACTATAGATGGTAAAGTTAAAATAATGGATTTTGGTTTAGCTAAGGTAAGTGGCGGAACACAATTAACAAAGATCGGTTCTACAGTTGGAACTGCTGCTTATATGTCTCCCGAACAGGCAAGAGGAGAAGAAGTAGATCATCGAACGGATATCTGGTCTTTCGGCATAGTGCTTTATGAGATGATTACCGGGAAGCAGCTATTTAAAGGCGACTATGAACAGGCTGTGATATATTCAATTCTAAATGAGGAACCCGAATTAGAAGATAATATTTCTGAAGGGTTAAAATATATAGTTGCGAAAGCACTTGTTAAGAATAAAGAAGAGAGATATAAAACAGCTTCAGAAATGCTCTCTGATCTTGTGGATCTGAAAAATGAATCCTTCTCTAAAACGTATTCAAAAGTTTCTAAAAGCGATTCAACATCGAAAAAGAAAAGATGGATAGTTCCGGCAGCGATTGTATTTTTAATAGCTATTCTCACCGCAGCATATTTCTTATTTATGAATAAGCCCGTTGGGAATATCACCAGCGAAAGAAAAATGATTGTTGTACTCCCATTCGAGAATCTTGGTTTACCTGAGAATGAATATTTTGCTGATGGTCTTACTGAAGAAATAACGAGTAAACTTTCCAGTCTTTCGGGGCTAAATGTTATCGCTCGTCAAAGCGCAATTCAATATAAGAAAACAACTAAATCAATCCAGCAGATTGGTGAGGAACTTGGTGTCTCTTACATTCTGCAGGGAACTGTAAGATGGGAAACCGTTGGCGGGAATGAACACGTTAGAGTAACTCCGCAACTCATAGATGTAAGTGAAGGGACACAAATATGGTCACAGGCATCAGAAGAGATTCTTTCCAGTTCATTTAAACTCCAGTCTAAAATTGCAGAAAGTGTTGTACAAGCTTTGGATATTAAACTTGTACTTTCAGAAAAGCAAACACTTACTTCAGACATAACAACAAACGCTGAAGCATACGAATACTATTTGCGTGGAATTACATTATTCAGGAAGTCCTATAATGAACGTGATTACAGAGCAGCCGAAGAAATGCTTCTAAAAGCCACAGAACTGGATCCGAATTTTAGCCATGCATATGCAATATTGAGTACGGTTCATTCAGGTATCTATTGGGAGTATTTTGATCATACCGAAAACCGTGCACTTAAAGCTAAACTAGCTGCTGAAAAAGCTTTAGAACTTGAACCAAACCTGATTGAAGGACATGTAGCAATGGGGTGGTATTATTACCACTGTAGGTTGGATTATGATAATGCTCTTGATGAATTCAATCACGTATTACAAGTTCAACCAAATAATGGTGAGGCTTATGATGGTATTGCTTCTGTCTTTCGTAGGCAGGGAAGATTTCAGGAAGCATTAAGTTACTTCAAAAGAAGTTTAGAAGTAAGTCCAAGGGATCCACAGATTAACTCTAACCTAGTAACAACTCTAATTATTCTTCGAAGATACTCCGAACTTGAACGACAGATTCAGCTTTCGATGACAATTTCTCCTGATTGGAGAGAATTATATAGCAATAAGGCCTGGATGTATATTCTTTGGTCGGGAGATATTGAGAAAGCAAGGACAGTACTTAAATATGCAGATCAGCAAAATATCTGGGTTGAAACCGGGTATGATATTTTTTGTACTATCATAGTTGAGATAGCAGACTCCAATTATGAAAAAGCATTAGGGATAGTTCAAAATATGAGGAGTGATGCTTGTGAGTACCAGTTTTTTTATATTCCAAGAACATTATTTTTGGCAGAGATTCATGGTTTAAAGAATAACAAAAAATTAGAACTTGCTTTTTACGATTCTGCACGTGTAATGCTGCAATCAAAATTAAAAGAATTTCCTAATGATTCCAGGATGCATAGCTCACTTGGAATTGTATATGCTGGTTTGGGTGATAAAGATAAAGCAATTAAAGAAGGTAAGCGTGGTGTAGAACTTCTCCCAATAAGCAAAGAAGCGTGGAATGGATTTTACAGAGAAGTGGATCTTGCAAAAATTTATACAATGGTTGGAGAGTATGAACTTGCTATTGATAAGGTTGATTATCTTTTATCTATTCCTGGTGAACTCTCGGTTCCATATATAAAAATTGATCCTGTCTGGAAACCTTTATTTAACAATCCGCGCTTTTTCAAAATTTTGGAGAAATACCAATGATAGATTCAACTATCCTTCATTACAAAATAATTGAAAAACTTGGCGAAGGGGGAATGGGTGTTGTCTATCTTGCTGAAGATACAAAACTCGAACGAAAAGTAGCGATAAAGTTTTTACCACATCATATCTCTGTGAATGAAGTAGATCGCCAGCGCTTTGAAACTGAAGCAAGGGCTGCCGCATCTTTAAACCATCCGAACATATCTACAATTTATTCTATTGACAATATTGATTCAGAAATCTTTATCGTAATGGAATTTATTGATGGGGAGGAATTAAAAAATAAAATAAAAGCAAAAATAATTTCGGTTGATGATGCAATTGATATAGCAATTAAAATTTGTGAAGGACTTGATGCTGCACATAAGAAAGGTATAGTGCATCGCGACATAAAATCTTCTAACATTATGGTTACAGAAGATGGTGCAGTGAAAATAATGGACTTTGGTTTAGCAAAATTGAGCGGAGGCGAAAACATTACAAAGTTAGGTATGACACTTGGCACAATTGCATATATGTCTCCTGAGCAAACAACAGGGCTAAACATTGATCACCAAACTGATATCTGGTCTTTAGGGGTTGTTCTATATGAGTTGTTTACCGGTGATCTTCCCTTTAAAGGCGATTATGATCAGGCTGTAGTTTATTCTATCTTAAATGAAACGCCCTCTGAGCTAAAATCATATAATGAAAATATTCCTCAGCCTCTTGAATCAATAATACTTAAAGCACTTTCAAAGAATAAAGAAGATAGATATCAATCTGCTGCAGAACTTTTAGACGATTTGAACCTGCTGAAAGAAAAGTCGAAACTATTTTCAAAGGGAATATCCCGGCAGTTTTCGTTTGTTGATAAGAGTATAAAGGTTAGAAAGTCCGCTGCCCCAAAGTCTTCTTATCCAAAAATAATTTTAATTTTATTGCTGTTAGCAGTAGTCGGGTTTCTATTATTTAAATACATCCCTCAGCTTAATCAGATATCTCCTTTAAATAATGAAGCATCATTACTTCCCGAAGAAAAACATATAGCTGTTCTTCCATTCAATGTTATCGGCAATGAAAATGAGGATAAATATCTGGCGGAAGGTTTGGCTGAAGTTATTACAAGTAAACTTTCTCAACTGGAGCAATATAAAGATAAATTATGGTTTGTACCCACAAGTGAAATGCAAAAAAGTAAAGTGCAAAATCCTGATGATGCACTAAAAGCTTTTGGAATTAATCTTGCAATTACCGGCAGTATTCAAAAATTGAATAACAGGTATCAATTAATCTTAAATCTTATTGATCCCTCAAAGAAAAGGCAGATAAGTTCGAGGATAATTGACGAACCTCTAACCGGAACATCATCTATACAGAATGAAGCTGTACTTAAAACCGCAGAGATGATGGGTATTCAACTTGAAGAAAATATCCAGAATACATTAAAAAGCGGTGAAACCAATAATCCTGTTGCAAACGAATTATATATAAAGGGGAAGGGAAACCTGCTGCATTTTGGAAATACAGCTGAATTGAATACAGCTATCGAATTATTTGAAAAGGCTTTAAAAGAAGATCCTGGTTTTGCTTTGGCTTATTCAGGATTGGGCGAAGCCTGTTTAAGAATGTACTCTAAAACAAAAGATGTTTCCTGGGTAAACAAAGCTAAGGATAACTGCCTGAAGGCCGATGAAATAAGTAAAAATCTTTCTCCTGTTCATATCACTCTTGGTTTACTTTATAACGAAACCGGAAAATATGAAGAAGCGAATAAGGAATTTTTAATAGCACAAAATATTGATCCGTCCAATATTGATGCTTATACAGGACAGGCTACTGCTTATAACAAACAGGGTAAGCTGGATGAAGCGGAATCAATCTATAAAAAAGTTATTAAAATGAAGCCGGATTACTGGGCAGGCTATAATTATCTTGGAGTGTTTTATTATTTGCAGGGAAAATATAAAGAAGCTGCGCAGCAATTTGAGCAGATGGTAAAGTTAACACCACTTAATGCAGGTGCTTATAGGAATCTCGGGGCAATGTATTATTACCTGGACCAAAAAGCTGACGCAATAGTTATGTTCAAACAATCACTCGAAATTGAACCTGATTATAGTGTCTATTCTAATCTCGCCACACTTTACTATTATGAAGGTCTTTACACAGATGCAGCTTCGATGTATGAACAAGCGCTTAAATTACAGGATACCGATTACAGTGTATGGGGATATCTTGCAGGTGCTTTAAGGCAGAGTTCTGCTGATTCGTTAAAAATTATATCCGCACTAAGAAAAGCAAAATTACTGGCTGAAGAGCAGTTGAAAATTAATCCGGTAGATCCTCTGGTATTAACAAATATTGCAAGCTATTGTACAGAATTAAACTTACCCGACAGTGCACATATAATTATGAAAAAAGTTGAGTCTTTAAATCCGAAAGATGTTAATGTAATGATTCTTATCGGTGATGTTTATGAACAGCTTGGAAAACGGAATCAGGCACTTGCCTGGATTAAAAAAGCAATTGACAATGGCTATTCAGTTGAGGAATTAAATCATATTCCGGAGTTAAAATATCTTCGTGCTGATAGCCGTTTCAAAAAAATAATATCTAAACTTAAATAAATTACCGGAGGTACAAAATGAAAGCAGTAGATTTAAACAAAGACGATTTCTGGTATGATAACGGCGTTGTCAGTAGTCTCGATATATCCAGCGGGAGTCAGATACGTTTTACGGCAGTGGATAAAAACTATGAGTTGTCTGTTGAAACTCCTGGTGGAAAGAAATCTAAATTACCTATTCCTGACGATGGTACTTATCATCCGTATGAGATTCAAGGAGTAAAAGGAGCTACTTATAAGTTTACCATGGATCTGAATGAACCGACTGGGACAGTGCCGCAAATGATAGTAAGAGTAAATTAAAGCTGGTTCACTTTAATTTTTCTAAGAAATCTTATTTATGGTGAATGATCTATTAAGTAAGACATTCGCAGGCAGCGGAGCATTCATTATTAAAGAAATTTATGATTGGAAAAAACATACTTCATTATAAAATTTTGGAAAAACTTGGCGAGGGCGGGCTTGTCCGCCGAAGCCAACTCTATTTAAGTGGAAATAGATTATGATTGGACAAACTATTTCTCATTACAAAATAATTGAGAAACTCGGCGAAGGCGGGATGGGTATTGTGTATAAAGCTGAGGATACAAAACTTGAACGTGAAGTAGCCATAAAATTACTACCTCAATACATAGCTGTTAATTCTGAAGAACGTGAACGTTTTAGAATTGAAGCAAAGGCTGCAGCTTCTTTGAATCATCCCAATATATCTACTATTCATTCCATAGAAGAAGTTGATGAGAATTTTTTTATAGTAATGGAATATATTGATGGAGTTGAACTAAAGGATAAAATTAAAACTGGTCCAATTCCGACTGATGAATCAATTAATATAGCAACCCAAATAGCAGAAGGATTGGAAGCAGCACATAAGAAGGGGATTGTTCATCGTGATATAAAATCCGGCAACATAATGATTACCCAAAATGGAAAAGCCAAGATAATGGATTTCGGTTTGGCAAAAATCAAAGGAGGAAGACAAGTAACAAAGTTAGGATCAACAGTTGGAACAATTGCTTATATGTCTCCTGAGCAAGCAAAAGGAGATGAGGTAGATCATCGGACAGATATATGGTCATTCGGAGTTGTGCTTTATGAAATGCTTACAGGAAAGCAACCATTTAAAGGAGATTATGATCAGGCGGTAATCTATTCTATCTTCAACGAGGACCCGCAACCGATTGAACATTTCAACAACAATGTCCCAACAGGTTTGATTCGGATTTTGCAGCGCGCATTAGAAAAAAATCCCGATGCACGCTATCAATCGATGCAGGAATTGCTGAACGATCTTACCTCGCTTCAGGGCGATGGCTCTGTGAATCCAGCAACGACGCATCGCAAGTCGAAGCTGCCCTTCTTCAGTATTTCCAAACTTCTTCGTCCTGCAATTCTGGTCTCCATGCTTGCCGTTCTCGGTGCTGCAGTTGCAAGTCTTTTTCTCCTGGGTGGTGGAGACACAACGATTGATTCCATTGCAGTGCTTCCTTTCGAAAACGCTAGTGCGAACAAAGATCTGGAATACATGAGCGATGGAATCACGGAGTCGCTTATTAACTCTCTTTCCGAGGTCACTTCTCTGCGGGTTCTTCCCCGCAGTACCGTGTTTCAGTTCAAAGGGCAAGATGCTCAAGCACAAAAGATCGGAAAAGAATTGGGTGTGAAGGCGGTTTTAACTGGAAGAATTATCTCGCGGGGAGACAATCTGAACATCCAAGTGGAACTCGTGGATATTCAAAAGCAGGCGCAGTTATGGGGTGAGCAGTACAATCGGCCCATGACCGATTTTCTCGCCGTTCAGCAGGAGATTGCCGGAACTATTTCAGAAAAACTCCGTCTCCGGCTTTCCGGCACTGAAAAGAAAAATCTTCTGAAACAGTACACAGAAAACAACGAGGCGTACCAATTGTATCTCAAAGCCAATTATTTTATTCAGAAAGCCACGCCCGAGGAACTTGCAAAAGGATATGATCTGCTGAATCAAGCAATCAAGCTTGATCCAAATTTTCCCCTTCCGTACATCGGGATCGCTTATTACTATTTCCTTATGACGGACTGGTATCTCGCCCCGGCTATTGCGATGCCGGAGCTCAAAAAAGCGACAGACAGAGCTTTGCAGACCGATGAAGAACTGGCTCAGGCGCGCGCATTGTCCGGCTGGTATGACCTCTGGTATGCCTGGAACTGGAATGGTGCAAAAGAACAATTTCGCACGGCTATTGATCTGAGTCCGAATGAATATCTTCCTCATTTTTTTTACAGCTGGTATTTGTCAGCTTGGGGAAGATTTGATGAATCGATTGAGGAAGGGAAACGGTTTGTGGAACTTCAACCGCTTTCTCCAGAAGAGTATACGTTTTATGGCTTGATGCTCTACTATGCCGGCAAGTACGATGACGCCATCGCCCAATCTCAAAAGGCACTTGACCTCGATCCAAATTATCCTATCGCTCATCTTTTCCTGGGGTTCTGTGACATCCAGAAAGGGAATTTCGCCAAGGCAGTTGGAGAGTACCAGAAGGCACACGCCCTGCTTAACTCACCCTGGACGCTCGCCCGTTTGGGGTATGCCTACGCGAGGGCAGGAAACCGGCAGGAAGCTATGACCATTCTTGATTCGCTGAAACAACAATCAAAGAGAATGTATGTCCCGTCCGATATAGTCGCGACTATCTATGTTGCACTGGGCGACCATGATCGTGCTTTTGAATACTTGCAAAAGGGATACGAAGAACGGGCGGGTTGGATGATCTAGCTTCGTGTCGACCCTGTCTGGAATACGTTGCGGTCCGACCAACGATTTATAGCTATACTTAATAAGATGAGGCTGACCCAATGATGGAAAGGAAAGTGTTCTCATGATAGGTAAGATAATCTCCCATTATCAGATTCTCGAAAAACTCGGCGAAGGCGGGATGGGTGTTGTGTATAAAGCTGAAGATACTAAACTTAAACGTGAAGTCGCGATTAAATTTCTTCCTAAGTATATCTCGGCAAATGAAGAAGAACGAAAAAGATTTGAGATTGAAGCACAAGCTGCTGCTGCTTTGAATCATCCAAACATAACAACAATACATTCCATTGAAGAGTTTGATTCAGAAGTATTTATAGTAATGGAATATGTAAATGGAGTTGAGTTAAAAGATAAAATCAACCCCCCTTCTTCCCCCCTTTCAGAAAGGGGGGACACAGGGGGGTTACCGACTGATGAAGCAATTAATATTGCAATCCAAATAGCTGAAGGATTGGAAGCGGCACATAAAAAAGGAGTTGTACACAGAGATATTAAATCACAAAACATAATGATTACGAATGATGGAAAAGCCAAGATAATGGATTTCGGTTTGGCTAAAGTTGGTAAGGGCACACAATTAACAAAAATTGGCTCTACTGTTGGAACGATTGCATATATGTCTCCTGAACAGGCAAGAGGAGAAGAATTAGATCATCGGACAGACATCTGGTCCTTCGGTGTCGTGCTTTATGAAATGCTTACAGGAAAACAACCTTTTAAAGGAGATTATGATCAGGCAGTAATATATTCTATTCTGAATGAAGAACCGGAATCTGCTGAGAATATATCATCTGAATTAAACTCAATAATTAAAAAAGCTCTTTCAAAAGATCCAGCAAGCAGGTATCAAAGTGTTAATGAAATGCTTGCTGATCTCATTGGAATAAAGAGTGAATTCCCTTCTAAGATATATTCACATTCAACAAAGACTAAATCATTTGCTAAAAAGAAAAGTAAGAAATGGTTTGTTCCTGCAGCAATAATAATTTTTGCTGCATTTCTTATTACTGCTTATATCTACTTCAACAATTTATCTGAGGGAACTGAAACCTCTTCAAAAAGGAAAATGATTGTTGTTCTGCCTTTTGAAAATTTGGGTTCTCCAGAAGATGATTATTTTGCAGATGGAATTACTGAAGAAATTACAAGCAAACTTGCTTCTATCGGAAGTCTTGGTGTTATATCTCGTAACAGCGCTGTTCAATTTGCCAAATCAAATAAAAGCACAAAAGAAATTGGAAAAGAGTTAGGTGTGGATTATATGCTTGAAGGAACAATACGCTGGGCAAAAGGAAAGGATAACCAAAACCGCGTAAGAATAACTCTTCAGCTTATTCGCATTTCTGATGATACACATATTTGGGCTGATTCTTATGATCGTGTTCTTGATGATATTTTTAATGTTCAAAATGAAATTGCACAGAAGGTTGTGGATAAGTTAGGTGTAACTTTAGTTGAAGGAGGATTACAAAACCAGTCTCCACCGACAAAAAATCTTGAAGCATATGATTTTTATTTGAAAGGTTTATCCTATCAAAGCCGTGGGAGTTCTCTTGAATCTGACATAATAACAAGCATCAGACTTTATGAGAAAGCAATACAATTAGACCCTGAATTTACCCTGGCTTATGCTGAGTTGTCGGAAGCTCATTTGGAAATGTATTGGTTCTACTATGACCGTTCTGATGAAAGAATCAGAAAAGCACTTTCTTATGCAGAAAAAGCAATGAAATTAGATCCTGAGCTTGCTGAGTCTCATTTAGCAATGGGCTTTTATCACTATTGGGTAAAATTAAATTATCCTAAAGCCATAGAAGAATTTAATATTGCATTAAAACTACAACCGAATAGTGCTGAGGCCTACTATGGTTTAGGCCTTGTGTATAGACGAAAAGGTGATTTTGAACTTTCCGTTCAGAACTTGGAAAAAACATGTGAAATCGATCCATTATCAGTAGAATATTTACGAAATACAGGAGAGACGCATTTCTTGATGAGAGATTTTAAAAATTCTGAGAAATATTTTTTGAAGGAAAAGGAAATTAACCCTGCTTTTAGTCCTACTAATGTTTGGTTAGCGGATCTTTATATCAACTGGAAAGTTGATATAAAAAAATCTAGGGAAATTATAAGTAATTCTTCCGGCAACCGTGACTTTTTAGATGTTACATTTAATATCTTTGTTTATCTCAATTTGTTAGAGAGAAATTTTGATGAAGCTTTGAGAGAGCTTGATGCATATCCTAAAGCTTACGAAAACAGCCAATTCAGGTATATTCCTAAATCCCAGATTAAAGCTTTAGTTTTTGGATTAAGAAAAGAAGCTAAATTAGAAAAAGAATATTATAATTTAGCCCGGATAGAAATTGTAAAATTACTCGAAGCTAGTCCTAACGATGAGAGATTACACAGTGCTCTTGGGATTCAATATGCCGGATTAGGAGAAAAAGAAAAAGCTATACGTGAAGGAGAAAAGGGAATTGAATTACTGCCGTTGGAAAAGGAAGCATGGAGAGGATACTATCGTCAGTTAGATATGGCAATTATTTATTTAATGGTTGGAGAATATAACAAATCATTTGATCTACTTGAATACCTGCTTTCTATTCCTGGTACATTAAACGTAAATACTGTAAAGCTCGATCCTGTTTATGATCCGCTTCGTAATCTTCCAGGATACAAAACATTGATTGGAAAATATTCTGTTAAGGAGTGAGGTTTTATTATGATAGGGAGTTCCCAAATAATAAGACAATCTATTTCTCATTATAAAATTCTTGAAAAACTCGACGAGGGCGGACCTGTCCGCCGAAGCTTTAATTTATTTTGGCTAAAAAACTGATATGCTGGGACAAACTATTTCACATTATAGAATCTTAGAGAAACTTGGCGAAGGCGGACCTGTCCGCCGAAGCATACTTTATTAAATAGGAAATTGATTATGATTGGTACAACTATTTCACATTATAAAATAATAGAAAAGCTCGGCGAAGGAGGAATGGGCGTAGTCTATAAAGCCGAGGATACAAAATTAAAAAGAGAAGTAGCAATAAAATTCCTTCCAAGGTATATCTCATCAAATGAAGAAGAACGAAAAAGATTTGAGATTGAAGCACAAGCTGCTGCTGCTTTGAATCATCCTAATATCTCAACTATTCACTCTATTGAAGATTCTGATTCTGAAGTATTTATAGTTATGGAATATATTGATGGTCCTGAGTTGAAAAAGAAAATTGAATCTGAAAAATTAAGTATAAAAGAGACTTTAGATATTATAGAGCAAATTGCAAAAGGACTTCTGACAGCACATCAAAAAGGTATTATTCACAGGGATATTAAAAGCAGCAACATAATGATAACGAATTCAGGACAGGTTAAAATAATGGATTTTGGTCTTGCCAAAGTGAAAGGGACCACATTGATAACCAAAATCGGATTAACCATAGGAACTGCTGCCTATATGTCTCCTGAACAGGCACGGAGCGAAAACGTTGACTACAGAACAGATATATGGTCTATGGGTGTTATACTTTATGAAATGCTTGCCGGAAAACTTCCTTATCGTGGTGATTTTGAACAAGCAATAATCTATTCAATCCTAAACGAAGAACCTGAGTCCATTTCTTCAATAAGAAAAGACATCCCTGTAATGTTGGAACAGGTAGTTCAAAAAATATTAAATAAGGATCAGAATCAAAGATACCAATCTGCTGATGAATTCCTGAAAGACCTCAAGGAATTGAAGAATAAAACCTCGGGTCAGTCTAAATCTGAAATAGATAAAACAATTGCGGTATTACCTTTTGAAAATATTAGTCCTGATAAAGAAACAGATTACTTTGCTGATGGTCTTACTGAAGAATTAATAATTACTCTTTCCAGGATAAAAGAAGTAAGTGTTGTTGCACGGACAAACTCAATGCGTTTTAAAGGAACAAACAAAGATATTAGTACAATCGGAAGAGAATTAGGTGTTCGCTATATAATGGCAGGCAGTGTAAGAAAGTTTAAGGACGATCTGCGAATATCAGTTCAGATGATCGAAGTTAATAAAGGAATTCAGTTATGGGGTGAAACTTATAAGGGAAAGCTGGCTGATATTTTCGATATCCAGGAAAAAGTTTCAAAGGAAATTGCAGATGCTATGATGCTAAAGCTAAGTCCTGTTGAAAAAGTAGAGTTGACAAAAAAACCTACATTAAATGCGGAAGCCTTCGATTGTTATTTACGCGGAAGAAATTTTTTATCAAACAGAACTAAAAATAATTTAGACTTTGCAATTCTGCTTTTTGAAAAAGCAGTGGAATTAGATTCACGTTTTGCTTCTGCTTATGCTGGTTTAGGAGAGGCTTATGCAACTATGTACCGTGATTTTGATCGTAAAGAAAGTTGGCTCGATAAAGCTCTTGAAGTAAGTTTAAAAGCTTTGATGTATGATCCATCATTATCTGAAGCTTATGCAACAATTGGACTTGCCTACTATGGTAAGGGATCTGTTGAAGAAGGAATGAAAACAGCCCGCAAGGCTATTGAGCTCGACCCGAATAATCACCATGCCTTCTGGATACTCGCCAGGATCCAGCATACATTGGGTTATGATAAAGAAGCAATTGAATCACTTGAGAGAGCTATAGAACTTAATCCTGAATTTTATGAAGCTTATGATGATCTAAGAATGTATTATGAAGGATCGGGAAATACTGAAAAGTATAAACGGGTTATTCAAAAATTACTTGAGATTTATCCTCAGTATCTTTTGAAACACCCTGAGGATGCATATCGGCATATGGCCTATGCAGTCACTTTGGCTATAGCTGAAAGAACCAAAGAAGCAAAAATGGAAGGTGAAAAGGCATTAGATTTAAGTCCTGACGATCCTATAATGATGTATTATGGTGCTTGTTTATATGCTCGTCTCGGTGAAAAGAAGGAAGCTATACGATTAATAGGTGATTCTATAAAAAGCGGCTATGAGAATTTTGAATGGATTAAACGTGATCCTGATTTTGAAAATATACGCAATGAACCTGAATTTATAGAATTGATTAAAGGAAAATAAAACACTATACAATAATTATTTTTGAAAAAAAATTGAGGAGAATTTAAAAATGGAGATGAAAGTAGAAGAAAAATACAATTCAGTTGTAGTACATCTTCGCGGTAAACTCTTAGGGGGACCATTTGCTGCAGAATTAAATTCAGCTCTGCATAAAATGCTCGATGAAGGAAAGAAAAATGTTGTTCTTGATCTTGATGGAGTAACTATTCTTAACAGCTCGGGCTTCGGAATATTAGTCGGCAGTTATACAACTGTAAAAAATAGCGGCGGCGAATTGAAATTAGCAAGAATTTCATCACATATTAATGGATTACTTTCAGTGACAAAATTAAACCAGATCTTTAAAGACTATCCATCAATTGAAGATGCTCTGAAAAGTTTTGAGTAATGTTGATACAAAAATTTTATTTAAGTAAATACAATCAACATAAATAAACAAGAAGAAATTTTATGATAGGCATAACTGTTTCTCATTACAAAATCCTAGAAAAACTTGGCGAAGTCCGACTATACTTTCGTTACGTCGGACAGGGCGGGCTTGTCCGCCGAAGCTTTATTTTACTTGAGAGGTCCAGATGATAGGAAAAACAATCTCTCATTATAGCATTATAGAAAAGCTTGGCGAAGGCGGACCTGTCCGCCGTAGCCTTAGAAGAATCGGAGAAATTATATATGATAGATAAAACAATTTCGCATTATAAGATCTTAGAGAAATTAGGCGAAGGCGGAATGGGTATTGTTTACAAAGCCCAGGATACAAAACTTGATCGCATTGTTGCAATAAAATTTCTTCCTTCACATTTATCAAGCGTAGAAGAAAACAAAGCCAGATTCATGCAGGAAGCAAAAGCTGCTGCTTCACTTAATCATCCTAACATTTTATCCATCTATGAAATTGATAAAGATGAGAATAATCAATTCATTGTGATGGAATATATCGAAGGTGAAGTATTAAAATCTCTTCTTAAATCCGGGCACAGCTTAACTCTTGAACAATCCATTGGATGGATAATTCAAACTGCTAAAGGATTAAAAGCTGCACACGATAAAAATATTGTTCACCGGGATATCAAAACTGAAAACCTGATGATTACCAAAGATGGACAGGTGAAGATAATGGATTTTGGAATTGCCAAATTAAAAGGAAGCAGCGGACTTACTAAAACAGGAACTTCTGTTGGAACTCTTTCTTACATGTCTCCCGAACAGGTTCAAGGAATTGGTGTAGATCAACGTTCAGATATCTGGTCACTTGGAGTTGTCTTTTATGAAATGCTAACAGGTGAGCTGCCATTTAAAACAGAACATGATGCAGCTTTAATCTATATGATCTCAAATGAAGATATTACTTTACCTAGTTCACTTGATAGAAAAATTCCGAACCAGGTTGATAATGTTGTTAAAAAGTTGCTTCATAAAGATCGGGTTTTAAGATATCAGAACTTAGATGATTTTATAAGAGATACTGAAGCCGTAAAAAAAGAAATAGAAACTTCTTCGCAAAAAGATAAAAAGAAGGCAATTGCAGTTCTTCCTTTTGATAACATTAGTCCTGATAAGGAAAGCGATTATTTCAGTGATGGATTAACTGAAGAGATAATTGCTAATCTTGCCCGACTTAAAGATATGAGAGTTATTTCCCGTACAACTTCTATGCAGTATAAAAAAACAAACAAAGATGTAAAAACCATCGGGAGAGAACTTGGTGCAAGATATATAATGGAAGGAAGCGTAAGAAAATTTCAGGATAATCTTAGAATTACTGCTCAGTTAATTGATGTTGAAACTGATGAACAGCTTTGGGTTGGAACATACAAAGGCACTCTTGCGGATGTATTTGATATACAGGAACAGGTTTCAAAACAAATAGTTGATGCTTTGATGGTTAAACTTTCACCTACAGAGAAAGTTGTTCTTACCAAACGTCCTACTTTAAATCCTGAAGCATTTGATTGTTATTTAAGAGCAAGAGATTTTTTATATCGCTTTAATAAGAATAGTTTATCCTTCTCAATACAGCTTTTTCAAAAAGCGATTGATTTAGATCCACGTTATGCAGATGCTTACGCAGGTTTAGCTCATGCACATGCATCCTTCTATCAGCTTTATGAGAGAAATGAAAGCTTACTTGATAAAGCGATAGAATTAAGCCTTAAAGCTCTTATGTATGATAATTCCCTGCCGGAAGCTTATGATGCACTTGGGCTGGCTTACTATAATAAAGGTTTATTTGATGAAGGAATAACTGCAGGTAAAAAAGCTATTGAACTTGATCCCAATAACTTTTTAGGATATTGGGTTCTTGGAAGAATTTATCTTGCCTCTGATAAGTTAATAGAAGCAGTTGATCTGTTCAGGAAAGTTACAGAATTGAATCCCAATTTCTATGCAATATATGGCGATTTACAAATTGCTTATGGGCGTTTAGGTGATAAAGAAAAGTACAATGAGATACTTCATAAAGGAATTAAAGTGTATGAGAAATATCTCTCTCAGCATCCTGATGATGCACGTGGACATATGTATTTAGCTACTGATTTGGCTCAGCTTGGGAGAAAAGAAGAGGCGAAAATTGAAGCGGAGAGAGCCCTCGAATTAAGCCCGGGAGATCCCTTGATGTTATATAATGCCGGATGCTTCTATGCGCAGATGGGAGAAAAAAAACTCGCTATTGACTCTATAAAAAATGCTATTGCAGTGGGATATGCTGAATTTGAGTGGCTTAAAAGAGATACAGACCTGGAAAGTATTCGTAATGAACCTGAATTTTTAGAACTCATTAAAGGGAAATAAGGAGAATTTAAAATGAATGATATGACAGGACAAACTCTTTCCCATTATAAGCTTATTGATAAAATTGGTGAAGGTGGAATGGGCGTTGTTTATAAAGCGCAGGATTTAAAATTGGACCGATCAGTTGCAATTAAATTTTTACCTGTACATTTATCTTCATCGGATGAAAATAAAAAAAGATTTATGACCGAAGCTAAATCG